>NZ_JBMMGT010000023.1:0-43509 GCF_049366555.1 Avibacterium volantium
AAAATATATACTCCTATATAGAAAAAGAAAGATTTTATATGTGTGAGTATTTTCATTGTAATAGTAATACAAATGAGAATTGTTATTAATATTATGTATAGTTATTAATTCTGTTTTTTGTGTCAACTATTTTTTAACATTTTGATTACATACGTTTCGTTTTTGTGATCAGGTTCACAAAAAAGAGAGGAGCTAAGGAAGAAAACAGGGGGAAAACAAAGTGCGGTTATTTTTCGTTAGATAATTTAAGTGGTTGGCTGTTTTTTGCGCTGAGTGATTTATGCTCTTGGATAATATGCAGGAATGCCTGTCCGAAGCGCTCTAATTTGGTTGCACCCACGCCGTTGATTTGTAGCATTTCACGCTTGCTGGTGGGTTGATATTGTGCCATTTCCTGCAAGGTAGCATCGTTGAATACGATGTAAGGTGGAATGTTTTCTTTGTCGGCGATTTGTTTGCGTAAGAAACGCAGGCGGGCAAAGAGATCTTTGTCGTAATTTTGCACCGCACTTTTTTGCGTGCTTTGTGCGGTCATAATAGAAGAAACCCTTGGCGTGGCGAGTTGTAACGGCTTTTCGCCTCGCAAAATGGGGCGTGCGTTTTCCGTAAGCTGTAACACGGAATGAAATTGATTTATCACTTGTTGCACCAACCCAAGATGAATAAGCTGGCGGATCACGGACTGCCAATATTCTTTGCTTTTGTCTTTGCCGATGCCGTACACGCTGAGCTGATCGTGCTGGTTATCCTTAATTTTTTGGTTTTGCATTCCGCGCAGCACGCCGATCACATAATGCACGCCGAACATTTGCCCTACGCGATAAATGGTGGACATCACTTTCTGAGCGTCAATTAAGCCGTCATATTTTTTCGGCGGATCAAGGCAAATATCGCAGTTTCCGCAAGGGGTTTGACGATGTTCGCCAAAATAATTGAGCAACACTAAACGGCGACAAGTTTGGCTTTCGGCAAATTCGCCAATGGCTTCTAATTTGTGTTGTTCGATTTGTCGTTGCGGGCTTTCTGGCTTTTCCAACAATATTTTTTGTAGCCACGCATAATCGGCAGGTTCGTAAAACAGCACCGCTTCGGCAGGCAAGTCATCACGTCCTGCTCGTCCTGTTTCTTGGTAATAGGCTTCAATGCTACGCGGTAAATCAAAATGGGCGACAAATCGCACGTTGGATTTGTTAATCCCCATTCCAAAAGCGATGGTCGCCACCACCACTTGTACATTGTCCCGCTGAAAAGCACGTTGCACTTGCTCCCGCTGGCTCGCTTCCATTCCTGCGTGATAGGCTTGGGCTGCCACGCCTTTTTTACGCAAACTTTCCGCAATGCGTTCAACTTTATTACGACTGTTGCAATATACAATTCCGCTTTTGCCCTTTTGCCCTAGCACAAAGTGGCTGAGCTGTTCCATTGGCTTGAATTTTTCCACAAGGGTATAACGAATATTGGGGCGATCAAAACTGCCGATGTAAATATGCGGGTCATTCAGTTGCAAATGGTGCAGAATGTCTTGCCTAGTGGCACTGTCGGCGGTGGCAGTGAGTGCCATTATCGGGGCATTAGGAAAACAGCGTTTCAGTCCGCCTAGCTGGGTGTATTCAGGGCGAAAATCGTGTCCCCATTGAGAAATACAATGGGCTTCATCAATGGCAATAAAGCTCACTTGGCAATGAGAAATAAATTGGAAAAAACTGGTGGTCATCGCCTTTTCGGGCGAAATATAAAGCAATTTGAGCTGCCCTGAAATCGCCTTATTCTGCACAATTTGCTGTTGCTCAAAGGTTTGTGTGGAATTGAGATAATCCACTTCAATACCGTTGGCAAGCAGTTGGTCCACCTGATCTTTCATTAACGAAATCAGCGGAGAAATAACAAGGGTTAAGCCCGAAAAACAAAGTGCAGGGATTTGATAGCACAGGGATTTGCCGTTTCCCGTTGCCATAATCACGAGGCTATCCCGTTGCGAAAGGGCAGCTTGGATCACTTCTTCCTGTCCGCTGCGGAAAGATTGATAACCAAAAACCTCGTTCAGAACCTTAAGTGCGGTGTTTTTTTTCATTATTTTTGCGAAAAACTGGTTAAAAACGCACCGCACTTTGTTTATTTATGAAATGAGCCATTAGGCGAAATGCACTTGCTCGCCGTGTACGCGACAGGCTTCTTCCAAGCATTGCCAGAATAATTTGCCATCATTGGCGATCCATTGTCCGTCTTTAAACGCAAAGTGAAAACCGCCTGCTTTGCTGGCAAGCCAGAGTTCAAGCAATGGCTCTTGCTTGTTTACCACCACTTGGCTGCGATCAGGGAAGGTGATAGTAAACACCGAACCTTGCGTATCGCAATCCACATCGCAATCTTGCTCTTCTAATTGTTCTTCAATGCTGAGCCAAATTTGCTCAATATTTTGATGAAATTCTGTAACGTTCATAATTTTTCCATAAGCGAAATAGGTAAGGCGGAATTATAGAGAGTTTTTGCTATTTATACAAAGTGCAAAAAAGAATAGAAATTTCTCTAAATATCGTTACTATACATAAGATTTATCATCTAAGCACAAAAACCAAGAGAAACACCAATGAAAAAACTGATTTTATGTTTAACTTTAGGGGTGATCACCCTCGCTGCCACGGGCTGCGGCGTGAAAGGCCCACTGTATTTCCCAGAAAAAGACAACGCACAAACACAACAACAATAAAGGATTGGTAATGGATTTTTTTCAGTATAAAGACGATCAATTAATGGCAGAACAAGTGCCCGTGGCTGAAATCGCCCAGCAATTCGGCACACCCGCTTATATTTATTCCCGTGCGACCCTTGAACGCCACTGGCACGCTTTTGATAACGCTTTAGGCGATCACCCTCACCTCATTTGCTTTGCGGTGAAATCCAACCCAAATTTAGCCATTTTGAACATTATGGCGAAGCTAGGATCGGGCTTTGATATTGTGTCGCAAGGGGAATTAGAACGCGTCCTTGCAGCAGGTGGCGACGCGAGCAAAGTGGTGTTTTCTGGCGTAGCAAAATCGGAACAAGAAATTGAACGTGCGTTAAACGTGGGCATTCGTTGTTTCAATGTAGAAAGCCTTGCGGAGCTTTATCGCATTAATGAGGTAGCAGGACGTTTAAACAAAATCGCACCCATTTCTTTGCGTGTAAACCCCGATGTGGACGCACACACCCACCCTTACATTTCCACAGGCTTGAAAGAAAATAAATTCGGCGTGAATGTTGATGAAGCCCGCGAAGTGTATCGCATCGCAAGCCAGCTACCACACATTAAAATTACGGGAATGGATTGCCATATCGGCTCACAACTCACGGAAATTCAGCCGTTCCTTGATGCTACCGATCGCCTGATTGTGCTAATGAAACAATTAGAGCAAGACGGCATTGAGCTTACGCATTTAGATTTAGGCGGCGGCTTAGGTGTAACCTACAAAAACGAAGAAGCCCCACACCCTAGCGAATATGCCAAAGCCTTATTGGAAAAATTAAAGGATTACCCAAATCTTGAAATTATCCTCGAACCGGGGCGTGCGATCACCGCAAATGCTGGGATTTTACTGACTAAAGTGGAATACCTAAAAAGCAATGAAAGCCGTAATTTCGCCATTGTGGACACGGGGATGAACGATATGATCCGCCCCGCGTTGTATCAAGCTTATATGAACATTATCGAAGTGGATCGCAGCCTGCCGCGCGAAACAAAAGTTTATGATGTGGTCGGCCCCATTTGCGAAACCTCTGATTTCTTAGGCAAACAGCGTGAACTGGCGATCGCCCAAGGGGATCTCATCGCCCAACGTTCAGCGGGGGCTTATGGTGCAAGTATGGCGTCCACTTACAACTCACGCCCAAGAGCCATTGAAGTGATGGTGGACGGTGATCAAGCGCATCTTATCAAACGCCGTGAAACCTATCCTGAATTATGGCAGCTAGAAAGTTTATTGCCGTAAAAATAATAGAAATAACCCACGTTTTTGTGGGTTATTTTTTTAGGATTTGATGAGCGTTATATCGCTCAAAATAGAATGTAAAAATTTATTTTGCTAAAATAAAGTGCGGTGCGATTTTGCTGAATTTTTCCTTCAAATATTATTAAGGTAACCCAATGAAAAAACTCTTAAAATGTTTAAATATGATGATAATAGGATTTAGTGGTATGATGATTAGGCGTGTTGAAAAATCAGGCTGGGTATCAGGCTATGAGCTTGAGTTTGTGCTTTTATCGCTCATTATTTTACTTTCTATTGTTTACTTTTCTACCTTATATATTAATAAAAATACCATTAAACCGAATAATCCATTTAATGGCTTAAATGTAAAAGGCCGTAATGTACTTTTGTTTTATTTTGCCTGTTGTTTAATGATTTTTTATCTCTGCTATTTTTGGAGTAAAAAATATAGTTTGGATACGTCTTTAGCCCTAATCTATTTTATTATTTTAGGTGTAATATTGAGCTTCTTTTATACTAAAATTCTCCGCTTTGCGAAGAAACATTATTCTTTAGAGAAAAAAGAATAAAAAAGCCACCTTTGCGGTGGCCTTTTTATAGGTTACATTTATCACATCATTGCTGAAATATATTTCAACATTACCCCAGCTGCGATGGCAGATCCAATAACGCCTGCGACATTTGGCCCCATTGCGTGCATTAATAGGAAGTTCTGGTGATCGGCTTCTAAACCAATTTTATTGGCAACGCGCGCGGCCATTGGTACGGCAGAAACCCCCGCTGCGCCAATTAATGGGTTAATTGGATTTTTGCTAAAGCGGTTCATTAATTTCGCCATTAATACGCCAGATGCGGTGCCGATAGCAAAGGCGATCATTCCTAATAATAAAATCCCGAGGGTTTGTGGTTGGAGGAATTTATCCGCCACCAATTTTGCACCAACGGAAAGCCCGAGGAAAATGGTAACGATGTTGATCAGCGCATTTTGTGCGGTGTCGTTTAAGCGCTCCACCACGCCACTGACGCGCATTAAATTACCAAAGCAGAACATTCCTAATAATGGCGCAGCATCAGGTAAGAGCAATGCCACTAGCACTAATAGCACAATCGGGAAAAGAATTTTTTCGCGGTTGCTTACGGTACGCAGTTGCACCATTCGGATTTTGCGTTCTTGCTGTGAAGTGAGCGCTTTCATAATCGGCGGCTGAATTAATGGCACGAGCGCCATATAAGAATAGGCTGCCACGGCGATCGCACCTAATAATTCAGGGGCGAGTTTGCTCGCAAGATAAATAGCGGTTGGGCCGTCTGCTCCACCAATAATGCCGATTGCGGCAGCTTGTGGCAGGGTGAAGTCGATAATACCTAGCCAGTTTAAACCTAACGCACCTAACACCGTAGCAAAAATGCCAAACTGTGCCGCAGCGCCCAATAAGAGCGTGCGTGGGTTGGCGAGCAATGGGCCGAAATCGGTCATTGCCCCTACGCCCATAAAGATAATTAGCGGTGCAACGCCATAGCCAATCGCTACTTTATAGAACAACGCCAACACGCCTGCGGAATAGCCCATATCCCCAGCCATTACTTCCAATTCATTTTGTACAGAATGCAGCGCATTGTTAAGTGCGGTCTTAATGGACGCAGGATCAGCAATGGTACCGAGTTTGCTTGCTACAATGGCAAGTTGCTCGCTGGTGCCGTTATGCAAAAGGTTATCCAATGCGGTCATTGCTAAGCCTGCTTCAGGGATATTAGAGAGCAATCCACCAAAGCCAATGGGGAGCAATAACAGGGGTTCAAATTTTCGTGCGATGGCAAGCCACAAGAGTAGCAGGCTGACGGCAATCATTACCGCCTGTCCCCACTCTAGGTGCATAATGCCCATTCCACGCAGTAAAGACAAAATACTTTCCATTTTTACCCCGCACTTATGCAATTGTTAATAAGGTATCGCCCACGGCAACGGCATCACCGGCTTTCACGCTGATATTTTGCACCGTTCCCGCTTGCGAAGCACGGATTTCGGTTTCCATTTTCATTGCTTCAAGAATGAGCAATACATCACCCTCTGCCACTTGTTGCCCCTCGGTTGCCACCACTTTCCAAATGGTGCCTGCCATTGGCGCATTCACTGGCGTACCATTTGCTGCTTGCGGTGTGGCTTGCGGCGCGGCAGGCTGTGGTGCGGTTTGTGCAGGTTGAGCTGGTGGTGTTGCAGCTGGGGTGATTTGATTAATATCGCCACCCTCGCTTACTTTAACCACAAAGGCTTTGCCCTCTAATTCCACAGTATAAACCGCTGCGCCACCGGCAGATTGTTTTACAGGTGCGGTGGTTTTTTGCGAAGTTTTTTCTGGCGCTTGTTTCACCGTTGGTGCAGGCTCAAAGGCATCAGGGTTGCCACGATTTTCAAGGAATTTCAGTCCCACTTGTGGGAATAATGCCACAATAAGCACATCATCAATTTCATTGTCAGACAGTTTGATGCCTTTCTCTTTGGCTTGTTGTTTGATTTCGAGCGTGAGTTTCTCCATTTCTGGCTCAAGGTGATCTGCAGGGCGTGAAGTGATTGGTTCTGCACCCTCTAACACACGCGCTTGCAATTCTGCGTTTACTGGCGCTGGCGTGCGGCCATATTCGCCTTTTAAAATCCCAGCGGTTTCTTTGGCAATGGTTTTGTAGCGTTCACCCATTAATACGTTGATCACCGCTTGCGTTCCAACAATTTGTGAAGTTGGCGTCACTAATGGAATATAGCCCAAATCTTCCCGCACTTTTGGAATTTCTTGTAACACTAAATCCAATTTGTCAGAAGCATTTTGCTGTTTTAATTGGCTTTCAAGGTTGGTAAGCATTCCGCCCGGTACTTGTGCCACTAAAATACGGCTATCTACGCCTTTTAATTGTCCTTCAAATTTATGGTATTTTTTCCGCACATTACGGAAATAAGCGGCAATTTTCTCTAATTTTTGAATATCTAAGCCTGTATCGTAAGGTGTACCTTTTAAGGTGGCGACTAAGGCTTCTGTGGCTGGGTGGCCGTATGTGCCACTCATTGAAGAAATGGCAGTATCTACGCCGTCCACGCCCGCTTCAATCGCTTTCAATAAGGCCATTTCTGCCATTCCCGTGGTGGCGTGGCAATGCAGATGAAGTTGCACATCAAAGCGTTTTTTGATTTCGCTAACTAAGTGATAGGCTTCGTTTGGTGTGAGAATACCCGACATATCTTTGATTACAAGGGAATCAATACCAATTTCTAACAGTTGTTCTGTGGTATCAAGCCAAGTTTGTAAAGTATGCACGGGGCTTGTGGTGTAACTTAATGTTCCTTGCGCGTGTCCGCCATTTTTACGCACCGCTTTCAGCGCTTGTTGCATATTGCGCGGATCATTCATTGCGTCAAACACACGGAACACGCTCATTCCATTATGCACGGCACGTTCTACAAAGCGATCTACCACATCATCAGCATAATGACGATAACCTAGCAAATTTTGTCCGCGTAATAACATTTGTAATGGGGTTTTTGGCATTGCTTTTTTGAGTTCACGCAAACGCACCCAAGGATCTTCCCCTAAAAAACGAATACAAGCGTCAAAGGTTGCACCGCCCCAAGCTTCAAGCGACCAATAGCCAATTTCATCAAGTTCAGCAGCAATAGGTAACATATCATCAAGGCGTAAACGGGTCGCAAAAAGGGATTGGTGCGCATCACGCAACACAACATCAGTTACAGCAATTTTTTTCTTTTCAACAGTCATTGTATTTTCTCCAAATTAATCAATTTAAAGCCCTTGATTACGGCGATGATGAGCAATCGCTGCCACAATAATAGGGCGTAATCTTTCTAAATCATCTGTTTGAGTGGATTGTGCTTTTATCGGTGCAGGCGGGGTGAGAACAGGCTCAGGAAAAAAGCGGTTTACTAGTTTCGACATTAATCCAATGGCAAAAATTAGGATTAACAAGAAAACCAGCACGAACCCCATTCCCGAAAACATTAGGTTAATGCCCTCTTGCATAAGTTCAGCGTTTGTCATTTTTATACCTCAAAGATGTAAAACAGCGTTTCATATCATATCCTGTTTAGGTTATAAAAAAATTGAACTAGATCACATTGTTGAAAATGATTTTTGAAAAATTTCCAATAAAAATTTGGAATGATTGGCAATTTTTATAAAAACGTGGAAAATAACCCCTTTGTTGATCAGAGATAAACCGAAATTTAATGATTTTATTTACCAATCTTTCGCTAAAACGTGGACAAACGACCTTACTAGAAAATGCCAATGCCACCATTAATCCTAAGCAAAAAGTGGGCTTAGTGGGCAAAAATGGCTGTGGTAAATCTTCGCTACTCGCCTTATTAAAAAAAGAAATCAGTGCAGAGGGTGGCGAAGTGAGTTACCCCGCAAACTGGCAACTGGCTTGGGTGAATCAAGAGACCCCATCTCTTGCCATTTCTGCCTTGGATTATGTGATTTTAGGCGATCGCCAATATATGGCATTACAGCAACAGTTAGAGCAAGCCAATCAAAACAATGATGGCAATGCCATTGCGCGCATTCACGAACAATTAGATACCATTGACGCGTGGACGATTCAATCCCGTGCCGCGTCATTATTAAACGGCTTAGGCTTTAGCCAAGCAGAATTAAGCCAGCCCGTGAGTGCCTTTTCTGGTGGCTGGCGAATGCGGTTAAATTTAGCCCAAGCCTTATTATGCCCCTCCGATTTGCTCTTGCTTGATGAGCCAACCAACCATTTAGATTTAGACGCGGTAATTTGGCTGGAACGCTGGTTGCAACAATATCAAGGCACATTGGTGCTGATTTCTCACGATCGTGATTTTCTCGATCCTGTTGTGGATAAAATTCTGCATATCGAAAATCAAAAAATCAACGAATACACCGGCGATTATTCCTCTTTTGAAAAGCAACGGGCAGAAAAACTCGCCCAACAAACCGCGTTATACCGCCAACAACAGCAAAAAGTGGCTCATTTGCAAAAATACATCGACCGCTTTAAAGCCAAAGCCACTAAAGCGAAACAAGCCCAAAGCCGAATGAAAGCCCTAGCCCGAATGGAGCTTATCGCCCCCGCTTATGTGGATAATCCATTTACCTTTGAATTTCGCGAGCCGTTGGCATTGCCTAATCCGTTGCTTTCAATGGAGAAAGTCAGTGCGGGTTATGAAAATAATGGGCAAACCACGGAAATTCTGAAACAAATCAAATTAAATCTTGTTCCTGGTTCACGCATTGGGTTGCTCGGTAAGAATGGCGCAGGAAAATCCACACTGATCAAATTATTAGCGGGAGAAATCACCGCACTTGCTGGCAATATTCAGCTCGCAAAAGGCGTACAACTTGGTTATTTCGCACAACATCAGTTGGATACCTTGCGCGCGGAAGAAAGCGCTCTTTGGCATATGCAGCATCTCGCTCCACAACAAACGGAGCAACAATTACGCACCTATCTCGGCAGTTTCGCCTTTCACGGCGATAAAGTGAATGAGTCTGTTGCCACCTTTTCAGGTGGCGAAAAGGCACGTTTGGTGTTGGCATTAATCGTTTGGCAGCGACCAAATTTATTGTTATTAGATGAACCGACCAACCATTTAGATTTAGATATGCGCCAAGCGCTAACTGAAGCCTTGGTGGATTATCAAGGTTCATTAGTAATTGTTTCCCACGACCGCCATTTATTACGCAATACCGTTGATGAGTTTTATTTGGTTCACGATGGGCAAGTGGAAGAATTTAAAGGCGATTTAGCGGATTATCAAAAATGGCTTAACGAGCAAAATAGCCAACCTCAGTCAACAGAGAAAGACGCGACAAAAACGGAAAGCGACAATTCTCTCATAAATCGCAAAGAACAAAAGCGCAAAGAAGCCGAGCTTCGCCAACAACTTGCTCCACTGCGAAAATCCCTTGCACAATGGGAAAGCAAAATGGAAACCCTATCACAAAAACTGGCAGATATTGAGCAACAACTCGCCAACGGTGATCTGTACCAAGCAGAAATGAAAGAAAATCTCACCGCACTTTTAAAAGACCAAGCGGAATACAAAAAACAGCTAGACGAAGTCGAAATGGAATGGTTTGCCGCGCAGGAAGAGATTGAAATGATATTAGGCAGCTAAAACAAAAGTGCGGTGCTTTTTTAGGATTTTTTGGGGCGAATGATTTACCTTTTTGTTTCTTTCTATTAAAGGTAGCCTGTTGCGATAAAAACTCCGCAAAATCCCACCGCACTTTATATTTCCTTTTGTATGGAAAATATGAGGGCGTTTAGGAAATGGGGGGAACTGTTTTTCGTTGCATTGCTCGCAATCCATCAATGATGATCAGCCCCATACCGATCATTAAAGATAAAAAGAGCGGGTAATTTTCGGCGTCAATATTTTCTCCGATGAATAGGGAAACGGCGAGCATCATTATGGGTTCAGCGTAGCCGAGTAATCCTAGCACGTTGATCGGCAATAGGCTGCTGGCAACGATGTAAGCATTAAAGGCAATGCCGCTGAGTAAGCCGAGCAGAAATAATAACGATAAAATATTCGGATTAACCAACCGCACTTCTGCAATGTTTACTTGCGCGGCGAAATAGATACACACGGGCAAGGTCAATACCATTTCAATGGCAAAGCTGGTGATGTCGTTAAAGCCGAACCATTTGCGAACCATAAAATAAACGGCGTAAGTGCAAACGGCAATGCTTTCCCAAGAAAGTCCGCCCTTTGCGCTAATGTTAAAGGCGATGCCAATGGCAGCGATGATGATGGCAAGAAATTTCAGCGGGGAAATGCGTTCTTTAAAGAAAATTCGCCCTGCTGCCACTAAAACGAGGGGCAGTAGCAAATAACCAAGAGAAACGCTCAATGCACCGCCGTTGTTTGGTGCCCATAAAAAAAGCCACATTTGAAAGCCCATAATGCTACCGTTAAACAAAAAAACCAGTAATAACCAAGGCTGTGCTTTGATGCGTTTTAGGTGAGCGATCAACATATATTTTTGGCGGAAAATGAACACGGCGGCAATCACAAAAGGTGCTGTAAAAACAACACGATAGCCAAAAATATCTTCGCCGCTTAATGGCAATAATAATGTGGAAAAATAATAAATATAGCCAAACAACATTGAGGCCAAAAGAGAAAAACCGATACCTTTTACCATAATCCACCTAAAATTCACCAAATTCTTACCGCACTTTACCCCAACATTTGCCAAAATGCACGAACTAAGGGCAAATTGAGTAAGTTCTTTTGTACGCAAATCCCTAAATCGAATGGTTGTACAGGAATATCAATCTCTAAAGTAGAAACCTGCAAATTAAGCGGGCTATTTTGGATCACAATATCAGGCAATAACGCCACGCCGCAACCAAGCGCCACCATTGACACGATCCCTTCGTGTCCTGATACGGTGGCGTAAATTTTCGGGTGTTTGATTTTTTTCTGTTGAAACCACTGATCAATCCGCTGTCGAGCAGGCCCTTCCACTGGCAAAATAAAGGGGATTTTTTGCCAATCAATGGGTGTTTGTTGCAATAATTGCGTGGTGGCACAGGCAACGCGTGGCGCAATGAGGGAAAGGGTTATATCATCAATATGATGAAATATTACATTTTGTGGCAAGTGCGCGGGGCGTCCAGCTAGGGCTAAATCAACTTGCTGACGCTGAATAAAGTCAAGTGCCATCGCAGGATCGCCAGTGGTTAGCTGAATTTCTACCTTCGGATAGTGTGAGCGGAATTTTTCTAACATTGGTGGCAGGTGGCTGTATGCGGCAGTAACCGAGCAAAATAGGCGTAGCTCCCCTTGCAATTCCTGCTGATTAGAACGAAATTGCTGTTTTAAAGATAGCCATTGTTGCCATTGCGGATAAGCAAATTGCAAAAATAGCTCGCCTGCGGGAGTGAGCGAAACCTTGCGGTTATCACGCAATAATAACGGTTCACCCAGTTCTTCTTCAAGCCGTTTAATTTGCCGTGAAAGGGTGGAAGGCGACATATAATGCTGCCCGGCAGTTTTAGCGAAATTTTTGTTTTCCGCGAGATCGATGAAGAGTTTGAGATCTTGGAAGTTCATTGGTTTTTTCCTTTTATATGAATAACGGATTTCGCCGTTGGCGCCTTACTTTCTTTTGCTTTCCCAAAAGAAAGTAAGCAAAGAAAAAGGAACCCCGACTAAATTGCTGTTCTTCGCACCAATAAAATTTTCTTAACGAAAAGTAAGCCCATACTCGCTACGCTGCGTTCAGGCGTTACTTTTCTAAAAATTTTATTTTTGCTCAGGCAATTTACACGGGGAATGATCAACAACATTAATTTACTAACTATATATTGCAAAAACTGCAACATTAAGTTCCAATAATATCAATTTACGCAATCTTTATAAAGGTATAATCTGTCATTGATTATTTTGTAAACCAACTTAACCAAAAGGATAAAAAAATGGCTAATTATTTCAATACATTAAATTTACGCCAACAGTTAGACCAATTAGGTCGCTGTCGTTTTATGGATCGTGAAGAGTTTTCTGATGAAGCGAATTTCTTAAAAGGCAAAAAAATTGTGATTGTGGGCTGTGGAGCTCAGGGATTAAACCAAGGTTTAAATATGCGTGATTCAGGCTTAGACATCAGCTATGCGCTACGCCCTGAAGCCATTGCGGAAAAACGTGCTTCTTTCCAACGAGCCACTGAAAATGGTTTCAAAGTGGGCACTTATCAAGAATTAATCCCTACTGCGGATTTAGTGATTAATCTGACTCCAGATAAACAGCACAGCAAAGTGATTGCAGATGTAATGGGTTTAATGAAAGAAGGCGCGGCGTTAGGTTATTCACACGGTTTGAACATTGTGGAAGTGGGGGAGCAAATTCGTCCTGATATTACCGTTGTGATGGTTGCGCCAAAATGTCCAGGGACAGAAGTGCGTGAAGAATATAAACGTGGTTTTGGTGTGCCAACGCTTATCGCGGTTCACCCTGAAAATGACCCGAAAGGCGAAGGTATGGCGATTGCTAAGGCTTGGGCGGCAGCCACAGGCGGACACCGTGCCGGTGTGTTAGAATCTTCATTCGTGGCGGAAGTAAAATCTGACTTAATGGGTGAGCAAACCATTCTTTGTGGTATGTTGCAAGCAGGTTCAATCCTTTGCTATGACAAATTAGTGGCGGACGGCAAAGATCCTGCTTATGCTGGAAAATTGGTGCAATTCGGTTGGGAAACTATCACTGAAGCGCTAAAACAAGGCGGCATCACCTTAATGATGGATCGCCTGTCTAACAGTGCAAAATTGCGTGCCTTTGGACTTGCGGAAGAAATTAAGCAAGAATTAGACTTCTTATTCAAAAAACATATGGACGACATTATCAGCGGCGAGTTTTCTCGTGTGATGATGGAAGACTGGGCAAACGGCGATGCAAACCTATTAAAATGGCGTGAAGAAACCGGCAAAACTGGCTTTGAAAATGCACCAAAAGCGGACGGAATCAAAATCAGCGAACAAGAATATTTTGATAACGGCGTATTAATGGTGGCAATGGTAAAAGCTGGCGTGGAATTGGCGTTCGATACAATGGTTTCTGCAGGTATTTTTGAAGAATCTGCTTATTATGAATCCTTACACGAATTACCATTAATCGCTAACACTATTGCGCGTAAACGCTTATACGAAATGAACGTGGTGATTTCAGACACAGCGGAATACGGTAACTATTTATTCGCCAATGTAGCAACCCCAATTTTAGCTAAAACGGTAATGCAACATTTACAACGTGGTGATTTGGGAGAGCCAACACCAACCGTGGAAATCGACAACATCACCTTACGCGATGTGAATGACGCAATCCGTAACTACCCAATTGAGCTAATCGGTCAAGAATTGCGTGGTTATATGACAGATATGAAACGCATTTCTTCACAAGGTTAATCACTTGTTTTAAATAGAAAGCCAGCTATGATGCTGGCTTTTTTGTTGGTAAAAAATTTGCAAAAAATGCACCGCACTTTCTCTAATGGGCAAAATAAAATGAACTAATTGGCGAATAAATTGACAATATTAGGAAAGATGATAACGAGAGGAAACTTCTATGGATTTTAACCAAATTTTAAATCAAGTATTCAACGTGACTAAAGATCAGTTTGGCAAAACAATGAACGGTAATTCCACCGCGGATAAAATTACCAAAGTAGGTGGTGGTGCGGCAGCGATAGGCTTGCTTTCAATGATTTTTGGACGTAACGGTGGAGCAAGCCTGACAAAGTTAGGTTCTCTTGCGGCACTAGGTAGCTTAGCCTATCAGGCTTATCAACAATATCAGCAAAAAAATTCACAAAATTCTACCGCACTTGATTCCACGCTTAGCGAAGAAACCTTTGTGGATACCGCAGAAAAAGCAACATCAGGGCAGTTAATTTTGCAAACGATGATTGCAGCGGCTGCCGCTGATGGAGCGATTACTGATGAGGAAAAACAACTCATCATCACTGAAGCGGGCAATGATCCTGAAGTCTATCACTGGTTGCAGCAACAAATTGAGCAACCTATTTCTATCTCACAAATTGCACAACAAGTAGGCAACGACACTGCTTTGGCTTCACAAGTTTATTTGGCAGCTCGTGTGGTGTGCGGTGAGTTAGATCGTAAAGAAATTGTTTTTCTTGCTAATCTTGCCACGGCGTTAAATCTTGATGATGCTTTAGTTGAACAATTAGAAAAACAAGCCGGCTTCTAATTTCTTTAAGAATTGCGTTTGAAATAAACGGTGTGTTTAAACAACACGCCGTTTTTTATTTTTATGGTTTATGGATTGATGCAATAAAGAAATAATCTCCCGTTTTTGTAAAGAGAAGTTAGCGGGAGATTAAAGAAGAACGAGGAAAAATTAAAGTGCGGTGGAATTTTTACCCGTTTTCTTGTTTTTTCACTTCGTCCCACAATAGATCAAGTTCTGCTAGTGTGCTGTTTTGTAAAGATTTGCCCTGCTGTTTTGCTAAGGTTTCTAGTTGACGAAAACGGCGTTCAAATTTTTGATTGGCTTTGCGTAAGGCTTCTTCTGGCGCAGTTTTTAAATGGCGGCTTAAATTAACGACAGAAAAAAGCAAATCACCGATTTCTTCTTCAATTTTTGCCTGATCTTGTTGTGGGCGAGCAAGCTCGGCTTGTACTTCTTGTAATTCTTCTTGTACTTTAGCGATCACTGGTTGTACGTTATCCCAATCAAACCCTACTTTGGCACAGCGTTTTTGTAATTTTTCTGCGCGCATTAGGGCTGGAAAAGATTGCGGAATATTATCCAAAATAGATTGGTAAGCTTTGTTTTTATTTTCTTGTGCTTTGATTTTATTCCAATGGCTGAGCGCTTCTTGTTCGTTGTGTGCTTTTTCTTCACCAAAAACGTGTGGGTGGCGGCGCAGAATTTTTTCTGCCACTTCATTAACCACATCATCAAAGGTGAACAACTTATCTTCTTTGGCAAGTTGGCTGAAAAAGACCACTTGGAGCAGTAAATCGCCCAGTTCTTCGCGTAAATTTGCTGTATTTTGTTGTTCAATGGCTTCTACCACTTCATAGCTTTCTTCTAATAAGCAAGGGATCATTGATTGATAAGTTTGCTCTAGATCCCAAGGGCAGCCTCCATTTGGATCGCGTAGTTTGGCAATGAGTTGTACAAAATCTTGAATAGAATGGTTCATTTTGATCCTTTATTTGTTGCGGTTGGCGTGCAAGAAGTGGGGCGATAATAGCACAATGTTTAGCGGGCTTGAGTAAAAATTTATAGCGGATTGCTATTTTTTTACAAATAAAAATAAATGTTTTTTCTAAAACGTGATCCAGTGCATATTTTTTTTATAGCACTAGTGTTAGTATTACCACAAAAGAAGTTGATTAACCTCTCAAAAAGATAAGGAGTTAGTTATGTACAAACACATTTTAGTTGCTGTTGATCTTTCTGAAGAAAGTGCATTCTTGGTGGAAAAAGCGGCGGGTGTTGCAAAACGCAATGAGGCAAGATTATCCATTATCCACGTTGATGTAAATTTCTCTGATCTTTATACGGGGTTAATTGATGTGAATATGTCTTCAATGCAAGACCGTATTTCCACTGAAACTCACCAAGCGTTGGTGCAATTAGCGGAGCAATCTAGTTATCCTGTTTCAGAGAAATTAAGTGGTAGCGGTGATTTAGGACAGGTTTTGGCTGACGCTATTGATAAATATGATGTGGATTTATTAGTAACCGGTCATCACCAAGATTTCTGGAGCAAATTGATGTCTTCTACTCGCCAAGTAATGAATACTATTAATGTTGATATGTTAGTTGTTCCATTACGCGAAGAATAGTAATTTAGCTGATTTATTCTCACTTGTGATCTGTACTTTGGCGATGAAGAATTTCATCACTAAAAGTGCAGGTCCTTTTTGTTTTTAGGATTGAAAAATGTTTTTTCTAAATTGCAAAAAATGTGCCAAAATAGCACAATTCACAACGAATTTAATGAAGATAGAATAAGGCAAAATTTAATGAAAACAACCGCAGAAATTAGAAAATCTTTTCTCGATTTTTTCCATAGTAAAGGACACCAAATTGTCCCAAGCAGTTCGCTTGTTCCTGAAAATGATCCAACATTATTGTTCACCAACGCGGGAATGAACCAATTTAAAGATGTATTTCTTGGTTTAGACAAGCGCCCTTACAGCCGTGCGACAACCGCACAACGCTGTGTACGTGCAGGCGGAAAACATAACGATTTAGAAAACGTGGGCTATACCGCGCGTCATCACACCTTCTTTGAAATGCTAGGAAATTTCAGCTTTGGTGATTATTTTAAACAAGACGCCATTCATTTTGCGTGGGAATATCTCACATCCGATGCGTGGTTAGGTTTACCAAAAGAGAAACTTTGGGTAACGGTGTATGAAACCGATGATGAAGCCTACGATATTTGGCACAACCAAGTTGGCGTGCCAGCAGAACGCATTATTCGCATTGGCGATAATAAAGGCGCGCCTTATGCGTCAGATAATTTCTGGCAAATGGGTGATACTGGCCCGTGTGGTCCTTGTACCGAAATTTTCTATGATCACGGCGATCATATTTGGGGCGGCCCACCGGGTTCACCTGAAGAAGATGGCGATCGCTATATTGAGATCTGGAATATCGTATTTATGCAGTTCAACCGCCAAGCAGATGGCACAATGGAAAAATTACCAAAACCGTCTGTGGATACGGGAATGGGCTTAGAGCGTATCACCGCTGTGTTACAGCACGTTAATTCCAACTACGATATTGATATTTTTAAAACACTTATCGCAAAAGCAGCAGAATTAACAGGCGAGAAAGATTTAGGCAATAAATCTTTGCGTGTAATTGCAGACCATATTCGTTCCTGTGCCTATTTGATCGCAGACGGCGTATTGCCATCTAACGAAGGGCGCGGTTATGTATTGCGCCGTATTATCCGCCGTGCCGTACGCCACGGACATTTACTTGGTGCGAAAGAGGCCTTTTTCTACAAACTTGTGCCAACCCTTGCAGAAGTGATGGCGGAAGCTGGTCAAGAGATCAAAGAAAACCAAGCGCATATTGAAAAAATCTTACGCTTAGAAGAAGAGCAATTTGCGCGCACTTTAGAGCGTGGTTTAGCGCTATTAGATGACGCCTTAAGCCAAGTGAAAGACGGCGTGCTTTCTGGCGAAGTGGCATTCAAACTTTATGATACCTTTGGTTTCCCACTGGATCTTACTGCCGATGTGTGCCGTGAACGTGGCATCACTATCGATGAAGCAGGCTTTGAGCGTGAAATGGAAGCGCAACGCCAGCGCGCGCAATCAGCCAGCCAGTTTGGTATGGATTATAACAACGTCATTCGTGTGGACGGTTCAACCGCATTTGAAGGTTATAGCGAGTCAGAAAGTATCGCAAAAATCACCGCACTTTTCTACGAGGGCAAACCGGTAGAACAAATCAGCGCAGGACAAAGTGCGGTGGTAATTTTGGAAAATACGCCATTTTATGCGGAATCTGGTGGTCAAGTGGGCGATACAGGGCGTTTAGAAGGGCAAGATTTCTTATTTAACGTTACTGATACGCAAAAATATGGTCAAGTATTTGGGCATATTGGTGCGCTTGCAGAAGGCACATTAAGCGTTGGACAATCGGTGAATGCCGTTGTTGATGTGGCACGCCGTAAACAAATTTCCTTAAACCACAGCGCAACGCACTTATTACACGCCGCATTACGCCAAGTGTTAGGTAAACACGTTGCGCAAAAAGGTTCGTTGGTATCAGACAATTTATTGCGTTTTGACTTTGCACAACCTGAAGCCATTTCTAAAGAACAGTTGTTTGAAGTGGAAAAATTAGTTAACCAACAAGTGCGTGCTAATCACCCTATTCAAACAGAAATTATGGATTTAGATGCAGCGAAAGCAAAAGGCGCAATGGCATTATTTGGTGAAAAATACGCCGAACAGGTGCGAGTTTTAACAATGGGCGACTTTTCTATTGAACTTTGTGGCGGAATTCACGCCCAATATACGGGTGAGATTGGTTTGTTCAAAATCATCAGTGAAAGTGCCATTGCGGCGGGTATTCGCCGTATTGAGGCGGTAACGGGCGAAACTGCCATTGATTGGCTTCACCAACAGCTTGGCGTGTTAAATCAAAGCGCAGACTTATTAAAATCTGATGTTTCTTCGCTGACGGATAAAATCCAACAATTACAAGACAAAGCGAAGAAAGCAGAAAAAGAATTGCAACAACTCAAAGAGAAAGCTGCGATGCAAGCTGGATCGGATATTGCAAAAAGTGCGGTGAAAATTAACGGTGTTTCCGTGGTATTACAGCAACTTGACGGTGTGGAAACAAAATCGCTGCGTGTGATGGTTGATGATTTGAAAAATCAACTTGGCTCTGCAGTGATTGCCTTTGTTTCTGTATTTGAAGGTAAAGTAAATTTAGTGGTAGGCGTAACTGCTGATTTAACTGCAAAAGTCAAAGCAGGTGAGCTTGTTAATCTGATGGCTCAGCAAGTAGGCGGAAAAGGCGGTGGTCGTCCTGATATGGCAATGGCAGGCGGTTCACAACCTGAGAATGTCGAAAAAGCCCTTGCCGTTTGCGCTGACTGGTTAAATTCTCACTTATAAAATAAAAATTTTGTGCCGTAGCTCACAACTTTGCATTTCAGTCATCACGTTGTGAGCATAAGTACGGTAATATTTAGGGGTGATGTACCCTTGGATATAAGGGGTAAATGATCGATAGGGATGTCGAATAAAGGAAATGAGGAGGTTGTATGCTAATCTTAACCAGAAAAGTTGGCGAAAGCTTACTCATTGGTGATGAGATTTCTATTACGATATTAAGTGTTCGTGGTAATCAGATCAAAGTGGGTGTGAATGCCCCAAAAGAAGTGTCTGTCTATCGAGAAGAAATTTACCAACGTATTAGAGAAGCAAAAGATGAGCAATCATCTTAATTAAGAAAAGGAAGTGGATGTTATGGGTAAATTAACTTGTTTTAAAGCGTATGATATTCGTGGTCGTTTGGGCGATGAATTGAATGTGGATATTGTCTATCGCATTGGTCGAGCATTTGGACAGTTTTTAAAGCCTAAAACTATCGTTGTTGGTGGTGATGTGCGTTTAACCAGTAAAGAATTAAAAAGTGCCGTAACAAACGGTCTATTAGACTCTGGGGTAAACGTGATTGATTTAGGCGAAACGGGAACCGAGGAAGTTTACTTCGCCACTTCTTTTCTTAAAGCCGATGGCGGAATTGAAGTAACCGCAAGCCATAATCCGATGGATTACAATGGCTTAAAATTGGTGCGTGAGGGTTCACGTCCAATTAGTGCGGATACTGGGCTTGCTGATATTCAACGCTTAGCAGAGGAAAATAATTTTCCACCTGTTACGCAACGTGGTGAATATAAGCAACTTTCCGTATTAGGTGATTACGTTGAGCATTTATTATCTTATATCAATTTAGATAATTTAAAACCAATGAAATTGGTGATTAACTCAGGAAATGGCGCAGCAGGGCACGTTATTGATGCCATTGAAGCGCAATTCCGGGCAAAACGTGTGCCGGTGGAATTTATTAAAGTGCATAACAATCCAGATGGTACATTCCCAAATGGGATTCCAAACCCGATCTTGCACGAAAATCGTCAAGATACCATTGATGCCGTGCTTGAGCATAAAGCGGATATGGGCATTGCCTTTGACGGTGATTTTGACCGCTGTTTCTTATTCGATGAAAACGGTAACTTTATTGAGGGTTACTACATTGTTGGATTACTTGGTCAAGCCTTCTTGCAAAAAAATAAAGGGGCGAAAATCATTTATGATCCACGCTTAATTTGGAATACGGTTAAATTGGTGGAAGAAAATGGCGGTGAGGCAGTAATGTCGAAATCAGGCCACTCTTTCATTAAAGAAAAAATGCGTGCCGTTGATGCCATTTATGGTGGGGAAATGAGCGCACACCACTATTTCCGTGATTTCTTCTACTGCGACAGTGGAATGATCCCTTGGTTATTAGTGATGGAATTAGTTTGCACCACAGGCAAATCATTAGGCGAATTAGTTAATGAAAGTATTAATACTTTCCCATCTCCGGGCGAAATTAATAGTAAATTAACCGATGCCAAAGCGGCGATTGCGCGCGTTCGTGCCGCCTATGAAAAAGAGGCTATTTCAGTAGATGAAATTGATGGTATCAGTATTGAATATCCAAATTGGCGTTTCAATTTGCGTACATCAAACACTGAACCTGTGGTACGTTTAAACCTTGAAACGCGTGGCGATAAAGAGTTAATGGCGGAAAAAACAGAAGAAATTCTGGCATTATTACGTCAATAATTTGCGAAAAAAGCACCGCACTTTTGTTTGCGGCATCGCTTATCAAAGTGGCTATCTGAGATAGCCGCTTTGCTATTTTTGCAACGACCCCATTATTAAAGTGCGGTTGTTTTTTTAGAAATTTTTACAAAAGGAAAACCAATGAAAGTCATTATTCCTGTTGCAGGTCTTGGGACGCGAATGTTACCTGCGACAAAAGCCATTCCTAAAGAAATGCTAACCCTTGTGGATAAGCCATTGATCCAGTATGTGGTGAATGAGTGCGCGGCAGCAGGGGTAAAAGAAATTGTCCTTGTTACCCACTCTTCAAAAAATGCCATTGAAAACCATTTTGACACGTCTTTTGAATTGGAAACAATGTTGGAAAAGCGGGTAAAACGCCAATTATTAGAAGAAGTGCGTTCTATTTGCCCGAAAGACGTAACCATTATGCACGTTCGTCAAGGTAATGCCAAAGGTTTAGGGCACGCGGTGTTATGTGCCTTGCCTGTTGTGGGTAAAGAGCCTTTTGCGGTGGTGCTGCCTGATGTATTACTCACCGATTTCAGCGCTGATCAGCGTAAAGAAAATTTGGCGGCAATGATCAAACGCTTTAAAGAAACCAATGCCAGCCAAATCTTGGTTGAGCCAGTTTCTGAGCAAGACATCAGTAGTTATGGTATTGTCGATTGTGAGGGCGTGCAGTTTAACCCAGGCGAAAGTGCGAAGATTAAACGCATCGTAGAAAAACCAGCGGTGGAAGATGCGCCATCTAATCTTGCTGTAGTGGGGCGCTATGTGTTCTCCGCAAGCATTTGGGATTTATTGGCAAAAACGCCAGTGGGCGTGGGCGATGAAATTCAGCTCACCGATGCCATTGATATGTTAATTGAAAAAGAAACCGTTGAAGCCTTCTATCAAACAGGCGGCAATTTTGATTGCGGGGACAAATTAGGCTATATGCAAGCCTTTGTGGAATATGGAGTAAATCACCCTAAACTGGGCAGTGAGTTTCGTGCTTATTTGAAGAAATTTGTGAAAACCCTTTGATATTTTCTATTCAGTAAAGGAATTATGGTTAAACATAATTCCTTTTTTACTTTTCTTGTGTGATGGATAAATTTTTAAATATTGTCCAATTTTTCCCCTTATTTTTAAGTGATTTTCAGATTTTCTGCGATAATTCCTGAAAAAATTAAATCTACCTTGACAAAAAAATCATAAAACCCTATAACTTCTCGGTTTTCTAGTGAAAAATCATTTGGTTTATTCATTCATATAAAATTAAATACTTGATTTTTAGAGGTTAATAAAATGTTATCTGGAAAAGATATTGCTGTTTTGGGAATGATGATTTTCTCCCTATTTTTAGGGGCAGGAAACATTATTTTTCCACCAATGGAAGGCTATCACGCAGGGAATGTATGGTTTTGGGGCGCGTTAGGTTTTCTATTAACCGGTGTGTTAATGCCTTTCATCACCTTGATTGTTGTTACCTTAAAAGGGCGTGGTGAGGCGCTATCGGTTGATTTGCCAAAATGGGCGCACGTTACATTCTGGACAATTTTGTATTTAGTGATTGGTTCAACTTTTGCAATGCCAAGGGTAACCAATGTGGCTTATGAAATGGCTTGGCAGCCGTTGAATTTATTCTCTGGCGAATATTCCCATATTATTTTTGTAACGATTTTTAATTTAATTGGTATGGGATTTATGCTTGGGCGCAGCACAATGATTTCCAGTATTGGGAAATTTATGGCGCCAGCTTTGCTTGTTTTATTGGTGATTGTTGCCTTTGAAGTGGTCAATTATCCGCTTTCTCCGATCGTTGAGCCAAGTGGCGCTTATCAAGATCATTCAGCAGTTGCCACAGGTTTGATCGGTGGTTATCAAACAATGGACGTACTTTCTGCAATGGCATTTGGTGGTATTGTGGCGCGTGCTTTGGCAGTGAAAGGCGTGTCAGATAAAAAAGCGATTGTGCGCTACACGCTGATTGCAGGCACGGTTTCCGTTGTGCTACTCAGTTTGCTTTATTTGTGCTTATTCTATTTAGGTGCAACAGGGGAGCAAGTTGCAAAAACCTCAAGCAATGGCGGACAGCTTTTCGCTCAATATGTGAACGTATTGTTTGGGCGTGAGGGCTCTTGGATTATGAGTGGTATCGTGCTTTTAGCCAATTTAACCACCCTTGTGGGCGTAACCAGTGCTTGTGCGGACTATTTCTCAAAATTCCACCCACGTTTAAATTACACGTTCTTTGTGGTGTTATTTACCATCAGCACCATTATTATTTCTGAAACAGGGCTAAACACCTTATTACGCGTTACAATTCCTGCGTTATTGCTGATCTACCCTATCGCCATTATGCTCGTTGCAATGCAGCTGGTACGCGAAAAATTAGGCATTAGCCGCACAGGTTACAACTTAATTATTGGCATTACCGCCTTGTTTAGTATTACAGATAGCCTAAAAAATATGGAATTATTACCGCACTTTATTCAAAGCCTATTAGAAAAAGTGCCATTACATCAAGAGGGCTTAACCTGGTTACTGCCAACATTGCTAATGGTTGTGTTATGCACCTTGTTTAAAGCAAAAAAAGTTTCCGCCTAATTTCCAAGCCCTCCGTTGTGAGGGCTTAATTTTAAAGTGCGGTGGTTTTTTTATTATTTTGATCTTTCATTATTCAGCGGTAAAATTCGCACACCGAAATTGAATGAGAAAAAATTATGTTAGATATTGTGCTATATGAGCCAGAAATTCCGCAAAATACAGGGAATATTATCCGTCTTTGTGCGAATACTGGCTTTCGTTTACATTTAATTGAGCCACTTGGCTTTACTTGGGACGACAAACGGTTACGCCGTTCAGGATTGGATTATCACGAATTTGCAGAAATTAAAAAGCACAAAACCTTTGCCGATTTTCTTGCGGCAGAACAGCCTAAACGCTTGTTTGCGATGACAACCAAAGGGCGGCTAGCACATAGCCAAGTTTCCTTTCAAGCAGGGGATTATTTGATGTTTGGCCCTGAAACCCGCGGTATTCCAATGGCGATTTTAGACGAAATGCCAATGGAACAGAAAATTCGCATTCCAATGACAGAAAATAGCCGTAGTATGAATTTATCCAATTCTGTTGCTGTGGCTGTTTATGAAGCGTGGCGACAACTTAATTATGCAGGGGCGATTAATTTTGACTCTGAGTTATAACAAATAAGGCACGGGAGAATCCGCGCCTTTTTGTTTGTTTTACGATTAATAATAAGAATGCTCACCGCGTTGATGTTCGGTTACGTCTTTCGCCCCTTTTAATTCACCAGGGAACAAACTCACCAGTTGTTTTTCAATACCATCTTTTAGCGTCACATCGACCATTGAACAACCGTTACAGCCACCGCCAAATTGTAAAATTGCATAACCATCTTCAGTCAGATCAATTAAGGTGATATGTCCACCGTGGCCTGCTAGTTGCGGATTAATTTGGGTTTGAATGACATATTCCACGCGTTCAATTAAAGGGGCATCGTCTGCCACTTTACGCATTTTCGCATTCGGCGCCTTAAGGGTAAGTTGCGAGCCTAATTCTTCCGTAACATAATCAATTTCCGCGTCTTCCAAAAATGGTAAGCTCACTTCATCAACAAAGGCGGAGAACGTATCATATTTCATTTCTGTATCGGTGGCTTCCACGCTGTTTGGTGGGCAGTAAGACACCCCACATTCCGCACTTGGCGTGCCGGGATTCACCACAAAAATGCGGATATTTGCGCCTTCTTCTTGCTGATCTAATAAACGGCGAAAATGCGCTTGCGCCGCGTCAGAAATCGTAATTTGTTGCATTATTTATTCCTCAGTAATACTTGAGCTAGATAGTCAGGCATCATACCGCTAGATAGACTTTTTTTCCACCTTTTCTTTTATTTGGTGTTTTCTATAATCAAGGAATTGCTAAGTATGGAAAGCCCGAGCGAGCCCCCAAACTTGAATATTTTCCACCCCTAATTGACGAAAATGTTTAGCGATTTCGTTTAAGGTTGAACCTGTGGTGATCACATCATCAACCAACGCAATGGAACGATAATTTATCTCTTGATTAGCAAACTTAAAGGCGTGTTTTAAATTTTGCCTGCGCGCCTTAGCGTTTAAACCAAGCTGAGGCGGTGTTTGTTTTATCCGTTGAATAAATTGCGAATGACAAGGAATATTCAGCCATTTGGATAAATGTTTAGCGACTAAATCAGATTGATTATAACCTCGCCTCCATTGACGAAAATGGTGCAGTGGCACAGGAAAAATCGCTTGTGGAAAGTGTAGGGAATGCTGTCGTCTTGCTTCATAAAGCGCTAATAGAAGCAAGCGTGCTAAGGTTTTGTCTAACCAAAAGAGATGGTGGAATTTGAATTGTTGAATTAATTCCGATATAGGGGGATCATATTTGCTTATGATGACTATTTGATCCCAAAGAGGAGTAACAGTTGTGCAATGTCCACAATGTTTAACGTAACTTGGGGTTGGCATTCCGCAACAACCACAATAGATGTAACATTTCATTGCTTTATTGCAAGTTGTGCATATACCCTGTTTCTCTTGTGATAAAACTTGTTGGCATAATACACAACGAAAACCGAAAAAATTCACCAATTTTCCACCGCACTTCTCTTTTGGTTGAACTCACTATAATTGATTTTTTTGATAAAAAAACTTTTTCTGATCAATTTTCCGATCTTGATCGCAAAAAATGGTAAAATTTGCTCAAAATTTAGATAAGAAGAGGATAAAAATGATAGTACCGAATTATCGTAAGCAAATTAAAGCGGTTTTTTTTGATATTGATGAAACTTTATTTGTGAAAAATAAAGTACATTTTCCAGAAAGCGCTAGACTTGCTATTCAAAAATTGCAAGCGAATGGCATTTTGGTTGGCATTGCAACTGGGCGTGCACGTTGCAGCTTTCCAGCTAAAATTAATGAAATGGTAGAGCAAGAAGGCATTCGCACCTTTGTTACTACCAATGGACAATTTGCCGTACATAATGATGAGGTGATTGAAAAGCACCCGATTCCAACAGAAAAAGTTCAGCGGTTAGTGGATTTCTTTGAGCTTCATAATATTGCCTATGCCTTTGTTTCTAATGATAAAATTCGTGTTTCTGAAATTACACCAATGTTAAAGTACGCGCTTGATCCGATCACCACAGATTATCAAGTTGATAAAACCTATTATCAACAAAATGATGTGTACCAAGTGCTCGCCTTTTATGCCGAAGATAAAGATGAATTGGTTGCACAAGCACATATTTTAGACGATCTGAAAACGGTACGTTGGCACGAAAACTCAGTGGATATTTTTGATGCTGAAGGCTCAAAAGCAAGAGGCATTGCCGCGATTGCACGTCATCTTGGTTTTTCAATGGAAAATGTGATGGCGTTTGGTGATGGTTTAAATGACATCGAAATGCTTAGCTTGGTGGGTGTTGGCGTGGCAATGGGAAACGGACACGATACCTTAAAAGCTCTCGCTAATCACGTTACGGATCATATTGAAGAAGACGGCGTGTACAATTTTCTTGTAAAATCAGGGTTAATCGAATAATAAGGAAACTCAATGTTAAATTTCGATGCATTAAAAACTATGCGCCCCGTTATAATGACGCCAAGCCACGATGGGAAATATTTTCATAACTATGTGATTTCATTATTAAATTTCACTAGTGCAGCAAGTAATCTTGGTTTGCGTTTACAGGTGTCTTTACAGCGTGGTGAAAGCCTAATTACACGAGCAAGAAATAATGCCGTTGCAGAATTTTTAGCCAATAAACAATGGACACATTTATTTTGGATTGATTCCGATATTGGCTTCTCCGTTGATGCTGCTTTGCGTTTATTATTGTCAGATTATGACATTGCCGCAGGGGTTTATCCTCTAAAATACGAACAATTTCCAAGTGAAATTCCTGCTGGAATGACAAAGCAAGAATTTGAATCTGCCAGCACGAGATATACGGTAAACACAGGGCGTGTAGAAGGCGATAAGGTGCAATTAGCCATTCAACCAGACGGCTTTATGGAAATGGACGAAGCGCCAACAGGGTTTATGTGCATTAAACGCGAAGTATTTGAAAAAATGATGGCGCATTATCCAGAATTGCAATATGTGCCAGATAGCATTGGCTACCAAGATTTAGGGCTACATTATCGTTTTTTTGACGTAATGATCGACCCGCAGACCAACCGCTATCTTTCTGAAGATTACGGATTTTGCTATTTATGGCGTAAAATGGGCGGTAAAGTTTATATTGATTGCCAATCTAACCTCACTCACCAAGGGGCGAAATTATATACAGGTGATTTTGCCAATTCACTTATTCATAACTTGCCGAACGCCATTGGTGCACCAGCAGGTAAAATAATGCAAATTGACGGTTTGCAATATTTAAAAACGAAATAAAAAACAACCGCACTTATTAAAGTGCCTCTAACGAAAGGAAATATTATGGCTGCTTTACAAAATGTTCTTGATGAACCAAACAAAAACACCATTTTTATGGTGTGGAATTTTCACGATGATGTGGACGTAAAACCCGCGTTCCAACAACTTTGCGGATTAATTGGCAATCTTAATAATTCGGCGAAAACCCGTTTTCCTGATGCCAAAGCCAGCGTCGTAATGGGCATTGGACACGATGCGTGGTTACGCCTTGATTTACCACAGCCGTTGCCAAAAGAGCTTGTCCCTTTTGAGCCAATTAAAGGTGCAAAATATACTGCCGTGGCAACCCGTGGCGATTTGCATTTCCATATCCGTTGTGATCAACCAAGCTATTGCTTTGATATTGCACAAAATATCACCGATGTATTACACGATGTGGCAAAATGCGTGGTGGATATTCAAGGCTTCCGCTATTGGGACGGACGCAGTATTCTTGGTTTTGTGGACGGCACAGAAAACCCGCACGATCCAGAAGATCGCATCTTATTCGGCACCGTAGGGGAAGAAGACCCAGCTTACCAAGGCGGTAGCTATTTATTCGTACAAAAATATGTTCACGATATGCAAGCGTGGCGCGCGCTGCCATTAAGTGAGCAAGAAAAAGTGTTCGGCCGCTCTAAAGCAGATGACATTGAAATGGAGGATGACACAAAACCAGCTAACAGCCACAGCGCATTAGCTAACGTGGGCGATGATCGTAAAGTCATTCGCGACAATATGCCCTTTTCTGCTAACGGCGAAGTGGGAACTTATTTCATTGCTTATGCCAACACCTTCAGCACCGTGCAAGCAATGTTAAACAATATGTTTATCGGCAACCCCGCTGGCAATTACGACCGCTTGCTTGATTTCAGCCGTACCCGCACCGGCACGCTTTTCTTCGTCCCAACCTTAGATATGTTGGACGAATTTGCGGAGTAATCTCATCAACCTAGCACGTTTGTGCTAGGTTTTTTATTCAAAACCTCAAATAAAACCCTTTCGTTAGCGCCACAAAGTCAGGGTGGTATTGATTATTTTCGTCATAAATAATCAGTTGTGAATGTTGCATTGGCGCGGGCTGTTTGCGGAATGTGAGCAGCAGGCGTTGTGCGGGCTTGCCGATTTTGGTGATCACATCACATTGTTCTGTGCAATAAAGTGCGGTGCTTTTTTGTAAGATTTTTCCTGCTTCATAGGGCAGGATAAATTGAATTTTCCCCTGTTCATTTAAGCATTGCGCTGCCACATTGAGCCAGTCATTATGGCTTTGTTCAAGAGTGTAGCGCGCAAGATCACGTTGTGCGTTTTTGCAAGCCTGTGCAGGTTCAAAATAGGGCGGATTAGCCACAATTAAATCAAAAAAGTGCGGTGGATTTTGTGCGAATTTTGCAATATCCATTTGATATAGCGAGATTTTCTCAGCCCAAGGGGAAGCCTGAATATTTTCCTGCGCCTGCTCTGCCGCGGCATTATCAAGTTCCACCGCACTAATATGGCAATCTTGTGCCGTGCGTTGTGCCAACATTAACGCAATTAACCCCGTGCCTGTGCCGAGATCCAAAAGGTTTTTTGCCCCTTGAATATCCGCCCAAGCACCAAGCAAAATGCCGTCTGTTCCCACTTTCATTGCACAGCGATGATGATTAACCTGAAACTGCTTAAAGCGAAAGCCTTGATTTTTCGTTGCCATAAACTTCCCAAAAATTGACCGCACTTTGCTCCCAAAGTGCGGTATAATCAGCACCAATTTTTTCCTAATAGTAACAATAAATATGAACTTAGCACAATTTGAAGAATTGGATCTCGCCCCAGAATTATTAAAAGCCTTAGCGAAAAAAGGCTACCAACGCCCCACTGCTATTCAGTTGGAAAGTATTCCAGCGGCAATGGCGGAGCGAGATGTGCTAGGCTCAGCCCCAACAGGCACGGGGAAAACCGCCGCTTTCTTATTGCCCGCCTTGCAACATCTGCTAGATAATCCACGCCGTAAACCTGGTACGCCAAGGGTGTTGGTTCTCACCCCAACTCGAGAGTTGGCGATGCAAGTGGCAGAGCAAGCGGAGCAATTAGCGCAATTTACCAACCTTGATATTACCACCATCACAGGCGGTGTGGCGTATCAAAACCACGGCGAAGTGTTTAACAGCAACCAAGATTTGGTGGTCGCCACGCCGGGGCGTTTGCTGCAATATATTCAAGAAGAAAATTTTGATTGTCGGGCGGTAGAAATTCTGATTTTTGACGAAGCGGATCGTATGCTGCAAATGGGCTTTGGGCAAGACGCAGAAAAAATCGCGGCAGAAACCCGCTGGCGTAAGCAAACCTTGCTGTTTTCTGCTACGTTAGAAGGGGAATTGCTAATGGATTTTGCAGGGCGGCTACTCAATGACCCTGTAAAAATTGATGCGGAGCCAAGTCGCCGTGAGCGTAAAAAAATCCAACAATGGTACTATCACGCAGACAGCGATGAGCATAAAGTGAAATTGCTCGCTCGTTTTATTGAGCAGGAAAAGGTAAGCAAGGGCATTATTTTCGTTCGCCGCCGTGAAACTGTGCGAGAGCTTTCCGACACCTTGCGCAAACGTGGCATTCGCAGTACCTATTTAGAAGGGGAAATGGCGCAAACGCAACGCAATAATGCCATTGATAAACTCAAAAATGGTGTGGTAACCGTGCTAGTTGCCACCGATGTGGCAGCGCGTGGGATTGATATTGATGACATCAGCCACGTGATGAATATGGATTTGCCTTACAGCGCAGACACTTATTTACACCGCATCGGACGCACCGCGCGCGCAGGCAAAAAAGGGGTGGCGGTGTCTTTCGTAGAAGCCCACGATTATAAACTGCTCGGCAAAATTAAGCGTTACACCGAAGAGTTGCTCAAACCACGCATTATCGAAGGCTTAGAACCGCGTACCAAAGCACCGAAAGACGGCGAAGTCAAAAGCGTCAGTAAAAAACAAAAAGCGCGTATTAAACAAAAACGGGCAGAAAAGAAAAAATCAGAACAGCAGAAAAAAACCAAACTCCGCCATAAAGACACAAAAAACATCGGCAAACGCCGTAAGCCGAGTGGGGTAGAATAAAAAGTGCGGTGGTTTTTTACCGCATTTTTTATACTAAAGTTAGATCAATCTTCATTTCTCGAATGGCGACTTGCGCATTATCTAATAAATCCTGATCGGAAATAATTCGATCAAATTCATCTAGCGCACAAATATGAAACGTTGCGCTTTTTCCGTATTTAGACGAATCTGAAACCAAAATTTTTCTTTGGCTAGATTGCAAAATAGCACGTTTCACAGGCAGCTTATTTTCATCAGGTGTAGTAAGTCCTTTTAAATTCCAAGAAGATGTGGAAATAAAGGCTATATCAATAGCAAGTTGTCTTAAGAGTTGAGCAGCTAGCTCTCCCACTGAAGAATAATTAGATTTATTTACCGTTCCGCCACAATGTACTAATTCGCATTGTCCATTTTTCATTAGAAAATCTGCGATAATAAAATCATTGGTTACCACCAAGAGATCTTCTCTATCTGCAATTCGATGGGCGATTTCAAGGGTTGTGGTGCCAGCATCTAAATAAACGGTTGTATTTTGTGGAATGGATTGTGCAGCACAAATACCGATATTTTCTTTTTGTAACGTGGATAACAAAGATTTTGCGTTATGGGTAAGTTCGTCTGATAAATGCTCTAATAATTTCACACCACCAGAAACAGAAACTACACGCCCTTCTTGTTCTAATTTTTGAATATCTCGGCGGATTGTCATATGAGATACGCCAAGCACTTCGACTAACTGAGTGATACTAATAATATTATGCTGCCGAATAAGATTAAGTAGCTGTTTTTGTCGCTCTGCAGGAATCATCACATACTCCGAAAGGATTAATTTTCTCTATTATAAAGTCTTTCACGGGAAAATCCCATCTTAAAAATTAACAATATTTCACAATAAATGTTAAATATTGTGATCTTTATCGCAGTTTTTTATTTCAAAATAGATAAAATGAGTTACATCTTAATCATTATTACAAAGGAGAATGGGTATGAAAAATTATTCAGTTGCCGTTATTGGTTTAGGCGCAATGGGTATGGGCGCTGCAAAATCTTGCGTAAATGCTGGCTTGGATACCTATGGCGTTGATCTAAACCCAGTTGCACTACAAACCCTAAAAGATCACGGGGCAAAAGCCGTTGGAAAAAGTGCGGTAGATTTTGCACAAGAATTAGATGCAGTGGTGTTATTGGTAGTCAATGCCGCGCAAGTTAAGGCGGTGTTGTTTGGCGAAAATGGCTTAGCACAGCACTTAAAACCAGATACAGCAGTAATGGTTTCTTCTACAATTTCTGCACAAGATGCGAAAGAAATTTCACAAAAATTAACAGAGTTAGGTTTGCTTATGTTAGATGCGCCTGTTTCTGGTGGTGCTGCAAAAGCAGCGGCAGGAGAAATGACAGTAATGGCATCAGGTTCAAAACAAGCTTTTGAGAAATTACAGCCTGTATTAACTGCCGTTGCAGGTAAGGTTTATAACATCGGTGAAGAAATTGGTTTAGGCGCAACAGTGAAAATCATTCATCAACTCTTGGCTGGTGTACATATTGCCGCAGGTGCTGAAGCAATGGCTTTAGCGGCTAAAGCAGGTATTCCCCTTGATTTGATGTATGACGTTGTGACCAATGCGGCAGGTAATTCTTGGATGTTTGAAAACCGAATGAAACACGTTGTCGAAGGTGATTATACCCCACTTTCAATGGTTGATATTTTTGTTAAAGATTTAGGCTTAGTGAATGACACGGCAAAATCGCTCCATTTCCCACTGCACTTGGCAAGCACGGCTTATTCAATGTTTACAGAAGCAAGCAATGCAGGTTACGGAAAAGAAGATGACAGCGCAGTGATTAAAATTTTTAGTGGTATCGAGCTACCAAAAAAGGAGGGATATTAAGATGTTAGGTGTTATTGCAGATGATTTTACGGGTGCAAGTGATATTGCCAGTTTCCTTGTAGAAAATGGGCTTCGCACCGTTCAAATGAATGGTGTACCAACACAACCTTTGCAAGATAGTGTTGATGCCATTGTCATTAGTTTGAAATCCCGTTCAAATCCAGCAAATGAGGCCGTTCAACAATCTTTACAAGCGTTAGATTGGTTAAAGCAAAATGGCTGTTCACAGTTTTATTTTAAATATTGTTCCACCTTTGATAGCACAGAAAAAGGCAATATTGGGCCTGTTACAGATGCGTTATTAAAGGCGTTAAATGATGATTTCACGGTGATCACGCCGGCATTACCGATTAATGGTAGAACGATTTTTAATGGCTATTTGTTTGTGGGCGATGTGCTACTTAATGAATCTGGAATGCGCAACCACCCAATCACGCCAATGAAAGATGCCAATTTGCTCCGTTTAATGGATTCTCAAGCAGAAGGGAAAACGGGATTAGTCGCTTATGCTGATGTCATTCAGGGTAGTGAACAAGTTAAGGCGCGTTTCGCAGCATTAAAACAACAAGGCTGCCGTTATGCCGTGGTGGATGCCGTTGATAACCAACAGCTTGCGGTTTTAGCTGATGCTGTGGCTGATTTCAAATTGGTAACAGGCGGTTCTGGACTTGCGGCTTATATGGCTGCGCGTTTAAGTGGCGGTAAAAAAGGAGACAATGCGTTTACCCCAACAAAAGGAAAAACTGTCGTGTTGTCAGGCTCTTGTTCGGTAATGACCAATCAACAAGTAGAAAATTATCAGAAAAAAGCACCGCACTTATTCCTTGATGTAGAACAAGCCATTAATCATCCTGATTATGCGGACAAGCTATATCAATGGACGATGGAAAATTTAGATTCACCATTAGCACCAATGATTTATGCCATCGTTCCCCCTGAAAAACTTAAAGCTATTCAAAATGAATTTGGTGCAGAACGCGCCAGTCAGGCTATTGAACAAACCTTTGCGCGTTTAGCGGAAAAATTGAAAAACGCAGGCGTAACCAATTTTATTACAGCTGGCGGTGAAACATCTAGCATTGTGGTACAGCAACTTGGTTTTAGTGGTTTCCATATTGGTAAACAAATTGCGCCGGGTGTGCCTTGGTTAAAAGCGGTGGAAGAACCCATTTATCTTGCCTTGAAATCGGGCAATTTCGGCAAAGTAGATTTCTTTGAATTTGCACAAGGAATGGCTGTATGACAGAACTAGAACAAAAAATTGAAATGGTGAACCTTGCTCGCTCATTTTATGAACGTGGCTATAGTGTTGGTGGGGCGGGAAATTTATCTGTTCGTTTAGATGAAAATCGGATTTTGGTTACGCCAACAGGTTCATCTTTAGGACGGCTTACACCTGAAAAACTATCTGTGGTGGATATGCAAGGCAACTGGCTTGCAGGGGATAAACCTTCTAAAGAATATGTTTTTCATTTGGCGTTATATCAGAACAATCCGCAATGCAATGCGGTGGTTCATCTTCATTCTACTTATTTAACCGCTCTTTCTTGTTTAGAAGGCTTAAATCCAGACAACGCAATGCGTGCTTTTACACCCTATTATGTGATGCGAGTCGGTCAACTTCCGATGATTCCTTACTATCGCCCTGGTGATGTCAATATTGCTCGTGAATTAGGGGAACGTGCTTTATCTGGCAAAGCCTTTTTACTTGCTAATCACGGTGTTGTTGTTACGGGAACAAGCTTGGTTGATGCGGTGGATAACACGGAAGAATTAGAAGAAACCGCCAAATTGTTCTTTATCTTAAAAGAACAAAATATCCGTTATCTCACAGATGCAGAAGTGAAAGATTTAGAAAACAGGGGGAAATAATTATGCCTAAATTTGCAGCTAATCTTACAATGATGTTTAACGAAGTTCCATTCTTAGATCGCTTTGAAGCAGCGGCTAAGGCGGGATTTCGTTATGTGGAATATCTTTGGCCTTATGATTATTCCACCACAGAGTTAAAACAACGTTTAGATCAATTTGGCTTGAAACAAGTGCTATTTAACACGCAAGCAGGAGATGTGAGTCAAGGTGAATGGGGCGTTGCCGCGATTCCCGGACGAGAAGATGATGCTCGCCGTGATATTGATTTATCGTTGGAATATGCCCTTGCCCTAAATTGCCCAAATGTTCACGTGATGGCGGCAGTTGTTCCTGAGGGGGCAGATCGTGAGGCTTACAAAGCGACATTTATTGAAAATGTCCGTTATGCCGCAGAAAAATTTAAACCTCACGGCATCAAGGTATTACTTGAAGCCCTTAGCCCTGAAGTGAAACCGAATTATTTGCTTAAAAGCCAATACGATACGTTAGAAATCGTTGAGTTAGTTGATCGTGATAACGTGTTTGTACAGTTAGATTATTTCCATGCACAAAATGTTGATGGCAATTTATCCTGCTTAACGGACAAACTTGCTGGCAAATTTGCTCATATCCAAATAGCTTCCGTTCCTGATCGCCACGAACCCGATGAAGGGGAAATTAACTATCAATATATTTTCAATAAATTAGATGAGATGGGTTATGAGGGTTATGTTGGTTGTGAATACAAACCAAGAGCGAAAACCGAAGAAGGATTAGATTGGTTCGAGCCTTACAAAAAGGCATAGTACATTGCTTGCTAGGGTAAATTTCTAGCAAGCCCTTATCCACGTTGATGAACAAGGAGAATCATTATGTTTATGTTTCTATCTCACCCTTTAGATCCGAAAGACGTTGCTTGGCCCGGTGAACCTGTTGTGAAAGTAACCAGATGCACGGATGTTACTGAAGATTGCCCATTTAGTAGTTTTATTAGTGAAATACCCAATCATTGTGGCACCCATATGGATGCACCACGCCATTTTGTCAAAGATGGATTGAGTATTAATGAACTACCAATAGATTATTTTTGCCATAAAAAAGTGGCTCTCATTGAAATACCAAAAGGAGAAGCAGAAGGGATCACGAAAGAAGATTTAATGCCTTACGCTGAGATTTTATCGCAAGTGTCTTTTGCCTTTTTACGCACAGGTTTTGAAAAATATCGTACAGAAAACCCCGCACTTTACCAAAATGAAGGTCCTTATATTGCGACCAGTGCAGGAAAATATCTCTCAGATAACTTTCCAAATTTAAAAGGGGTTGGCATTGATTTCCTTGCTTTAGGCTCTCCATCATCACGCGTACCAGACAGTGAAAATCCAAAACATTGTCATCAAGCTATTTTAGGTTATCACACAGGTCGTTTTACTACTGTTATTGAAGATATGCATCTCGCAGAATTACCGCGCAATGCCAATATTGTGCAATTTTTCAACGCGCCATTGCGTATTGTAGGGTTAGATTCTAGCCAAGTAACTTGCATTGTTGAGCTTGAATAATCTGTGAATAGGTGCGCTGAAATGTGCATCTATTTTTTTAGCAAAAGGAGATGGTTATGGAAAATCTTAACCTTTACCTTGGAGAATTGGTCGGTACAGCCTTTTTTATGGTATTAGGATTGGGCGTGTGTGCCAATATTTCCTTAAAAAAATCTGGAATGTATGGTAGTGGCGGTATTGTCGCTGCTTGTGGTTGGGGGCTTGCAATGGTTTCTATTGCAGTTATTTTCGGCCCACTCACGGGCGCTCATGTTAATCCTGCGGTAACAATTGGTTTTTGGGCTGTTGGGCGTTTTCCCGCTCATTTAGTTGCTGGATATATTATTGCACAGTTAATCGGTGCATTTATTGGTGCGCTAATAATTTGGCTATTATTCAAAGATCATTTAGATGAAGAAGATAACCAAAATAGTAAATTAGGTGTTTTCGCAACCATTGCATCTAATCAAAACAACTGGCGTAACTGTCTTTCTGAAACTGTTGCCACTTTCTCTTTGCTGTTCATTTTATTCGCGTTAGGGCATCAAATTCCTGCTAATGGTATGGCGATGTTTTTTGTCTTTGCCGCTGTTGCTGGTGGGGTGATGTCTTTTGGTGGATTAACTGGCTATGCCATTAATCCCGCTCGAGATTTTATGCCGCGATTAGTCCATCACATTATGCCAATTAAAAACAAAGGTCATTCTCGCTTTGAATATGCTTGGGTACCTATTGTTGGGCCAATTATTGGGGCTTGTTTAGCAGCATTGTTATATCGAGCTTTATTTGTATCTTAATTCATAAACTTCATTTTACATTTATCCACTTTTCATAGAAAAGGAGATCATAATGAACATTGTCATCACAGGTGGACAAGGATTCCTTGGACAACGTTTAGCAAAAACATTACTCAAACAGACCGCACTTCCGATTGAAGAACTCGTGCTGATTGATGTGGTAAAACCCGTTGCGCCAAACAATGATCCAAGGGTGCGTTGCGTAGAAATGGATTTACGCCAGCCACAGGGCTTAGAGGACATCATCACCGAGCAAACCACTGCCATTTTCCATTTAGCTGCGATTGTGAGTAGCCACGCAGAGCAAGATCCTGATTTAGGCTATGAGATTAATTTTCTCGCCACACGTCATTTATTAGAAGCCTGTCGCAGAACCAATCCGAATATTCGCTTTATTTTCTCCAGTTCTTTAGCGGTGTTTGGCGGTGAGCTCCCCCCTGTGATTACAGACAGCACAGCGGTAACACCACAATCTACTTATGGTTCACAAAAAGCAATGTGTGAGCTGTTGATTAATGATTACAGCCGTAAAGGCTTTGTTGATGGTTTGGTGGTACGTTTACCAACCATTTGTATTCGCCCAGGCAAACCAAATAAAGCCGCATCTTCATTTGTCAGTAGCATTATGCGTGAACCTTTACACGGTGAAGACAGTATTTGCCCTGTATCAGAAGATCTCGGTTTATGGCTTTCTAGCCCAAATACCGTAGTAAACAACTTCATTCATTGCTTGCAATTAGCCAAATTACCAGCGCGTAGTTGGCATATTGTGAATTTGCCAGGATTTAGCGTTTCAGTGAAAGAAATGTTAGCCGATCTTGCAGAAATAAAAGGACGCGACATTTTACAGCACGTCAAATTCCAATTCGATCCGCAAATCAATGACATTGTCGCCAGTTGGCCTGCTCAGATTGATAACCATAAAGCCTTGGCATTAGGTTTCAAAGCGGATGAAGATTTTAAATCCGTGATTCAACAATTTATTCAATATGATATGTAAGGGGGCAATATGTTTGGTTTACCTACGCCAATTATCGGCTTAATCATTGCTGTTTTTGTACTGGTTTATTTAGTTTTAAAGACGCGTGTTCACGCATTTATTGCAATGCTCATTGCTTCCTCCATTGCTGGGTTGATTGGTGGAATGAGCGCGCAAGAAACCTTAGGTGCGATCTCTAAAGGCTTTGGTGGCACCTTAGGAGGAATCGGGATTGTTATTGGTCTAGGCGTTATGATGGGAAGTATCCTTGAAGTGTCAGGCGCTGCCGAAAAAATGGCATATAGCTTTATCAAAATGCTTGGAAAGAAAAAAGAAGAATGGGCATTGGCCATTACGGGTTATGTTGTGAGTATTCCGATTTTTGTGGATTCCGCCTTTGTGATTTTGTATCCCGTTGCCAAAGCGCTTGCAAAAAACGGTAAACGCTCGCTATTAACACTTGGCGTTGCTCTTGCGGGTGGTTTAGTTGTTACACACCATACCGTGCCGCCAACACCAGGGCCGTTAGGGGTTGCGGGATTATTTAACGTAGATATTGGCGCAATGTTGTTAGTGGGAATGTCGATGGCAGCCTTTCCTGTAATTGGTATTGTTCTCTATGCAAAATGGCTCGATAAAAAATACCCTGACTTTAATCAACAAGTCTTCACTCAAGAAGAATTGAAACAAAAATATGATGATTACATTGAAAGTCGTGAAAAGAAAAATCTACCAAGTTTAGGGCTTTCTTTGCTGCCAATTTTATTGCCAATCGTGTTAATTTTTATCAAAGCGATTTTAGATTTAATCGCGAAAGGAAATCCAGATTTATCCCACAACGTGGTTTATCAAGCCTTTATTTTCCTTGGTCACCCAATCATTGCTTTAGCAATTAGTGTGTTGATTTCTGTTTATGCGTTATTGCCAAAAGTGGACAGAAATACCACCGCACTTCATTTAGAAGAAGGGGTGAAAACTGCAGGTATTATTTTATTAGTAACTGGTGCAGGTGGTGCATTAGGTGCGGTATTGCGTGAAAGCGGTGCGGGGGCAGAACTTGCTAAACAAGTGGCATCTTTACCCATTTCACCCATTTTAATTCCATTTATCGTCTCCACTCTTGTTCGCTTTATTCAAGGTTCTGGCACGGTGGCAATGATTACAGCTGCATCCATTTCTGCCCCTATTTTAGCGCAAATCCCGGGGGTAAATATGTTACTTGCCGCTCAAGCTGCAACAATGGGATCGCTTTTCTTCGGTTATTTCAACGACAGTTTATTCTGGGTAGTAAACCGTATGATGGGCATTAGCGATGTGAAAAAACAAATGATTGTTTGGTCTGTTCCAACCACGATCGCTTGGGCAATTGGCGGTTCTATGGTGATTTTCGCTAACCTAATTTGGGGTAATGATGGTTCGTTATTTGACTTAATTTTACCTTTAGGTGTGCTTGGCGGAATCTTACTTTATGTAAACCGACAAAATAAACAACTTTAACCTTAAATAAATTCCGTGTGTTGTTTTCAATACACGGAATTTTTCTAATGGAGGAAATATGAAAAAGTGCGGTCTTTTATTTTGTAGTTTTTTATGCTTGCTCAATATCGCCAATGCCAATGATCAGCCCCAAGTACCAAATAAGCCCATAAAGATGACATTGATTGGCGAAATTACCGAGCAAGGACAAAAAATTAGCGGTATTGCTTTAGAGTATGAAGACAATATTTTATCGGGATCAAACTTACGCCAGCTGTATCAAGTTCAAACTCAATTAGATCAACAAGCACCGATTTCTCGAACTGTTTTAAAAGCCTATGTGAATAATCAAGCGCAAAAATCTCATCAATCAAATGCAGGGAAATTTGTCATCATTGAGTTAGATACTCAAGATAAAAACGCCATTCCTTATAATTTGCGTGAAGAAAATACGCAGCCCATGACATTTAAGGCAAAAGATAAAAATGGCGAGATTGTTTCTGTGGAAAAAATTCAACGTACAAAAGTGCCTGAATATTACAATGATCGATTAATTTATCAGGTTGAACAAACGGGCTTGCTTAAATTAACGAATGGCAAAACCTTAGCTAAAACAAGTATAAAACAATCAGCCACGCAAAAAACGATTCATACCCCTTATCTAGATGAATTTGTTGCCAAAACGGTAAAAGGAAATCCTGCTGAAAACCAATTAGCTTATCGCTTTTATCGCCCACAACTTAACGTCAATCAAACTTATCCACTCACCATATTCCTACACGGTTCAGGACAAGTTGGAAAAGACAATCTTGCGCATTTATTGTCTAGCAAAGGGGCGATTGCAACCTTAACTTATGAAGCAGGATTTGTACTTGCACCACAATATCAAACAGTATTTGATCCTTTTGCACCACAAGATGGTATTCATTGGCAAACCGATAATCGTCTTGATCTAGTTCTTAAAATGATTGATCACACCTTAAAAAATGAACCGCAAATTGATCCCTCACGAATTTATTTAATTGGGCTATCGCGTGGTGCAGAAGGAGCATTAAAACTGTTGCAAAAACGACCGCACTTTTTTGCTGGGGCTTTATTAATGAGTGGACGAGAAGCGAACACATTAGAATGGATAGATGGCAATGCAAATATTGCCAATCTATCAATGCTCAAAAATGAACATATTTGGTTTTTTCATAGCAAAGAAGACAAAGTTTCCCCCGTGCGTGGCTCAAGGATTAACTACGCCATTTTGCGCGACAAACTCAATGCACCAAATGTGAAATATACTGAATTTACTATGAAACAAGCAGGTGATAACGGCATTGTAAACGCCAACCCACACAACACTTGGGACGCTGTTTTTAACAGCCCTGAAGTCATTCATTGGCTATTAGCACAACGTAGAATCATTAAACCATAGAGGAATAAATAATGAACTCCAAAACCAGCTATATCATTGCTTTGATATTTCTTGCCATTACCCTATTGGCTTCTTATGTAGGCTTTCAAATTGAGCGTGATTTTGGGCGTATTGATGTACAAACAATCACAATTCCCACAGAAGAAAAACAACCGATGGTCGCCAAACTGTACCGCCCGATTTCCGCTACCGCACAAACGCCAAAACCTGCGTTGCTCGCCCTGCACGGCTATCAAAGCGATAAAGAAGCCACCAGTACTTTCGGCGCGTTGGAACTGGCAAAGCGGGGCTTTGTGGTACTTGCTATCGATCATTTTGGGCACGGTTATTCCACCAAATTACCCGCTTCCAATAAAACTATTAGTGGTGCAAACAATGGTTATCAATATTTAAAAACCTTACCCTTTGTTGATAAAGATCGACTTGGTATTTTTGGACATTCGACAGGTGCATTAAATGCGATTCGTGTCGCAAAATTAAACCCTGATCATAAAGCCGTAAACGGGTTAAGTAGTAATGGCGGCGATCCAGCGTTACATAATTATTTGCTTACACAAGGTTTATATGAAGAAATTGGCGGTTACCGTGAGAAAACATTTCCCGTCAAAGATCTTGTCAATCACCCCGCTCGTTTAAAAGCTTTTTCTTTACCTGAAAATACAACCTTGCAATGGGATCAGACTTATGGTTCTTTTGATAACGGAACGGCAAGACGTGCTGCATTAGTTGATGGCACGCATCTTGGTGTAATGATTGCTGAACAAAGTAATAAAGAAGCAATCCTATGGTTTAACCAAGCCTTACAAAATGGGGTAAAAGATCAAGATTGGGTTGATCCTGACGATCAAACCTATTGGTATAAAGAATTCTCAGGCTTGATCGCATTATTTAGTGCTATTCTTTCTGCGCTATTTTTAATAAATGGATTATTAAAACGTCCGTATTTTTCTGCCATCACTCAGCAAATTTCTGAGAAAACTACACTATCTACTAGAAAATGGTGGATCTTTGCTGGCATTAATATTGCACTCACAATGTTACTTTATCCTATTTTTACTCAATGGGGCGGTGCCAATGAACCTATTGCTGCAACACTTGAGTTTATGCCCCTTGAAATGGGAAATGGTATTATTAGCTGGCTTTTAGTCAGTGCGGTAATAAATTTGCTCTTTTTTATATTATGGAAAAAAGCCAACCCAACCGTTTCATTACAAGAATTTGGTGTGCTTAATCACGCAAATATCGGCTTGAAATCATTGGTGCTACGCTCGTTATTGTTAAGCACCATTGCCGTAGGTTATCTTTATATTTTAACTTGCCTTGTACACGCTTGGTTAGGCGTAGAATTGCGTTTCCTATGGCCGCTTTTAAAACCACTCACCCTTGAAAGAGCGGAACTATTTATCGTTTATTGGTTACCGATTTTGCTCTTTTTCTTTGCTTTCAATGGATTAATCATTGGCGTGCAAATGAAACAACCATTACAGAAAACATTTTTTGCCACATTAATGCGTTGGTCGATAAAAACCGTTATTTTTGCCGTCAGCGGTTTATTTATTTTATGGTTATTCCACTTTATTCCTGATTTTATGCAAATTGGGCCGGGGTTTGACTTGATTGGTTTGCCACAATTTGGTGGACGCTGGATGATGATGCTCGCCGTGATTATTCCACAATTTATTGTATTCATTGTTATCAACCATTGGTGCTATCTCAAAACAGGGTACATTTATCTTGGCGTGTTCTTTACTTCAATGCTAATGGCGTGGATTTTAGTTGGCGGGCAGGTTATTGGGCGATTTTTGGCTTGACAATCTGAAGGTATAAGTAAAATTAATAATCTGTGTACCATTCACACTTATTTATAGATTTATCTAAATCAAGTAGTTGAGGTGAATGGTTCTTCATTTCATTGTAATACTACCTTTACGTTACATCTTCTATTCTGATACTAACCTTCTTTAATTTAGAAACTATTCACACATAGTTATCATTTTGAGCAAAAAATACCACAAAAGTAGTAGAATGTGCTATTTGAATGAATAATGGAAAAGAGAACCATTTTATCGTGTTTTAAGCCCTAATAGGGGAATGACATTGTAGATTTACGATCGCTGTCGCAAAAATGATAATTGCTTGAAAATATTAAGTAAAAAGAGTGATTTTATGTGATATAACTTTAAGCACTTCTAAATGAGTAAGCTAAATGGAGGAGAGCAATGATGAGTATTACTAACACTCTAACGTTTGAAATTAGAAAAGAACTAAGTGAACTTATTGGCGATGTCTCAGCAAAAGGCGTTTTTAATAGTTATGGAATTTTCCAAGAAAAATCAATGTTTGGTTTATTCCAAGATAACTATTTTTATCTAAGGGCTGTTGGGAAATTAGCACAATATTTGGAAAGCCAAGGAGCGATACCTTATATGGAACATTCTGAAAAGCCAGTTTCTTGTGGCATAAATTTTTATCTTCTTCCTGATAAGATTAGAGAGAATAAAGATTTATATAAATCTGTTGTTCTATGGTCAATTGAGCAAATAGAAGAAGATAGAAATCAGAAAGAAATGGCAAAAGTTGATTTAATTCGAGGACGAGTAAACCTGTCTGTTAGACACGAACGTCTTCTGAATAAAATTGGAATTCGTTCTTTTGATGATTTTTTAAAGGCAGGAGCAGAATACTGCTATATTGCACTTAAAAAAACGGGAGTGAGTGTTAATTTGAGCTTTTTCTGGAACTTAAAAGCGGCTTCTTTGAAAAAGCATTCTATGATGTTAACACAAGAGGAAAAGGAAAAAGCATTAGAGGCGTTAAATACTGAGCTTGCTAAAGAGGGTATGAGGGCGATTGATCCTATCAAGGATTAATAAGTAGCATATTGAGGTGGAATACAAACAAAAGTGTAAGATTTTTCACCGCACTTTGTTTTCTAAATAATCATTTGCAATGTTTTTAAAATTTTTTGTAAAAAATTGTCAAAAAATGCTTGCAAAGATTTTTCAGATGCCTATAATACGCCGCACACAACGACGCGACGTTGTAGAAGTTGAAAGATATACATCGCGTCGTTGTTTTTTTGCTCTTTAACAATCAATCAGACAATCTGTGTGGGCACTTGTTGATTCTGGAAAAAAACTTAAAAGATTTAGAAACAATTAGTGCTTAACTGAAATTCAT
>NZ_JBMMGT010000024.1:0-41796 GCF_049366555.1 Avibacterium volantium
TTACTTCCCTTTTTTATAGCTGCAAAATCTCTTTCACGAAAGGAATGGTGAGTTTACGTTGCGCCTGTAAAGACGCTTTGTCTAAATCTGCCAACGCTTGGAATAGGGTGTGCATATCGCGATCAAGGCGTTTAAGCAGAAAGTTAGCGGTTTCATCAGGCAGTTCAATGCCACGGGAATGGGCTTTTTGTTGCAGCACCTTGATTTTCTGCTCGTCATCTAAAGGCGCAAGCTGGTAACTTTCTCCCCAAGACAAGCGAGATCGTAAGTCAGGCAATTTCACTGGCAGTGCATTTGGCGATTGATTAGCACTGATGAGCAAAATGCCTCGTCCTTGTTCGCGCATACGGTTAATCAGGTCAAAAATGGCCAGTTCCCATTCATCATTGCCGATTACCGATTGAATATCATCTAGGCAAACCAAATCTTGCTGTTCTAAATTTTCCAGCACTTCAGGGGAGAAATATTGCGATTTGCTCAATGGCACATAAATAGAAGGGCGTTGCTGCACTAAAAATTCATTTGAGCAGGCTTTTAGCAAGTGCGTTTTTCCGCTACTTTCCGATCCCCAAACGTAGAAAAACTGCTGTTTCGGATCAGCAAAATTTTTATGCAAGGAGTCCAGCAACAATAAATTATTGTCGGCATAAAAATTCTCAAGGGTTTCTTCATCAATTTGATGAATGGGAAGCGGTAACTGCAAATCTAATAACCAATGTGTTCGTAAACTAAAGTGCGGTAAGAATATACAAAAAAAATAGGGATAAATAAAGCCTACCCCTATTTTCTGCGTTGAATTTGGTGGAATTTTATTCTTGAATTTCTACCTGATCTTTCGCTTTCGGTAAAATCAAGTTAAGAATAATCGCCACAACCGCACATAAACTAATGCCTTTTAGTGAAATTTCGCCGAAGTTCACGAACATTCCACCGATACCAAAGGTCATCACCACGGAAATAATGCACAGATTGCGCGCTTCGGTAACATCAACTTTGCCACGGATTAAGGTACTCATTCCCACAACAGCAATCGAGCCGAACACCAACATCATAATACCGCCCATCACGATAGTTGGAATGGTGGAAAGGAATGCGCCCACTTTTCCACAGAAAGAAATGGCAATCGCCCATACAGCTGCCCAAGTCATAATATTTGGATTGAAGTTGCGGGTGAGCATCACCGCGCCTGTTACTTCGGCATAAGTGGTATTTGGTGGGCCACCTAATAATGAAGCCGCAGTGGTTGCCGCGCCATCACCCAACAAAGTGCGGTGTAATCCTGGTTTTTTTAGAAAATCTTTACCTGTTACCGAGCTAATCGCCATAATCCCGCCAACGTGTTCAACCGCAGGAGCAATGGCGATAGGTAAAAGATATAAAATCGCTTCCAGTTTAAATTCTGGTGTGGTGATATTTGGCAGACTGAACCAAGGTGCGTCTAGTACAGGTTGGAAATTGATTAAGCCTAAAAATAAGCACAGCACATAACCTGCGGTGATCCCAAACATAATCGGGATTAATTTCATAATGCCTTTCGCGAACACCGCAACAGAAAGGGTAGTCAGCAAGGTAACCATTGAAACAAGCACTGCATCATTGTATTCATAGGCAGAATTTTTGCCCAATGCCATATCCACCGCCACAGGTGCTAAACCCATACCGATAATAATGATCACAGGGCCAACCACCACAGGAGGAAACACTTTTTGCAGCGCTTCGGCACCTCTTAATTTAACTAAGGTGCTCAGTGTAAAATACACTAAGCCCGTGCAGGCAAGTCCGCCCATGGTTACCGCAATGCCCCAAGTGGTAACGCCATATTGGATTGGTGCGATGAAAGCAAAAGAAGATGCCAGAAAAATTGGCACTTGTTTTCCCGTGCATAATTGGAACAGCAATGTTCCCACGCCAGCGGTTAATAAGGCGGTGTTGGCATCTAGCCCGGTAATTAACGGCACAAGCACTAACGCACCAAAGGCCACAAACAACATTTGCAAGCCGACAAAAGCTTGCTTCGCTTTACTTTCCACCTCGACAGGTGCATTTGGATTGGTTTTTGTCATTTTAAGTTTCAACTCTCTGTCTGAATTAACTTTAAAAAAACGCTTTATTTGCATAAAACGCGCGGAAAAAAACGGCATAAATGCCGTTTCTAAAAAAGGTTATTTTGTGCCAAAAATCTTATCGCCTGCATCACCCAAGCCCGGGATAATGTAGCCTTGCTCATTTAATTTTTGATCGATAGAAGCGGTATATAATTCCACATCTGGGTGCGCTTTTTCTAACGCCGCAATCCCTTCAGGAGCAGCCACTAGCACTAAAACTTTAATTTGATTACAGCCTTTTTCTTTTAACAAATCAATGGTTGCAATCATCGAACCGCCTGTTGCCAGCATTGGATCTACCACGATTGCTAAGCGTTCTTCTAAATCACTGGCTAATTTTTGGAAGTAAGGCACAGGTTGAAGGGTTTCTTCATCACGGTACATACCCACCACGCTAATTCTCGCACTTGGGATATGCTCTAACACGCCGTCCATCATTCCTAGACCTGCACGCAGAATTGGCACAACGGTTACTTTCTTACCTTTAATGCGATCCACTTCCACAGGGCCGCACCAGCCGTCAATGATGACTTTTTCCGTTTCTAAATCTGCCGTTGCTTCATAAGTAAGCAAGCTACCCACTTCCGTGGCTAATTCACGGAAATCTTTGGTGCTAACATCAGCGGCACGCATTAAACCGAGTTTGTGTTTGACTAATGGATGTTTGACTTCAACAATTTTCATCTGTAACCCCTTATTTCGACCCGTAAAAATAAAATCGACAAATTCTAAATCAAAGTAACGAAAATGAACAGCGAAATTATGCAAAATCAGTGAAAAAAAGTGCGGTGCGTTTTCACTGATTTTTTTAATATAAAGGAAAGATCAAGTTGGAAAACGGAAATCTGCGAGAAATAACTCTTTGATTTGTAAAGGATACCCTTTGAGATCAAAATCAGAATAGCGCGCATAAAGCCCCGTTTCAGGATCTTGCCGCCAATATAGCGAAACACGCTGCATAGGTTGTTTAAATAACCACAAACCAATGGGCTGTTCACCCAGTTGAAGCACATATTGCGCCACATTCTGCACGGTGGTTTGAGGAAGTGTCGTTTGCGCAAAAATCCACGGCGTGCCATCGCCTTTCAGCAATACTTCGCGTAACCAAATTTTCTCAAGTGCGGTGCTTTTTGGCGAAATTTTTTCGCTTAAATTTTCTTGCCAGCCTTGATGAATCACTTCTACGCGAAGTTGCTGGCAGGCTTGCTGTAATTTCTGCGTGAGCGAGCCTTGATGTTGCACCCATTGGGCAATTTCAGGCGCAGCAAAATGCCCTGATGTTTGCCAATCAGGGCGAGCGAGTAATTCACGATAACGTTCAAAATCCATTTTTTAGACTTATTTTTGATGACGTTCTTTCAGCTTAGCGATAATATCCGCCCAGCTCAAGTCGGCATCTTGCAATAACACGGTTAAGTGATAAGCCAAATCCGCCGCCTCGCAAATGGTTTCTTCGCGATCTTTCACGGTTGCCGCCAGCGCAGTTTCCACGCCTTCTTCCCCCACTTTCTGTGCAATGCGTTTTGTGCCTCGTGCATAGAGATGTGCGGTGTAAGAACTTTCAGGATTAGCCCCTTTACGGCTAGCAATCAAGCGTTCTAATTTGCTAAAAAAGATCCAATCAGGCTCGTTTTTATTTTCAAATTGGTGGAAGCAACTTTCTTCCCCTGTATGACAGGTTTCACCGATAGGATCGGCAAGGATTAATAGCGTATCGTTATCACAATCCAAACTTATATCCACCACATTGAGGAAATGCCCCGAGCTTTCCCCCTTTGTCCATAAGCGTTGTTTTGTGCGTGAATAAAAAGTAACACGTTGTTCTGCAAGCGTTTTCTCAAGGGCTTCCGTATTCATATAGCCCAACATTAACACTTCACAAGTGCGGGCATTTTGCACAATAACAGGCAGCAAACCACCTACTTTTTGCCAGTTGATTTTATTCGTTAATACTTGATTTGCCATTTTATTCCTCACATCTCACTTCAATATTCTCATTGCGTAAATAACGTTTTAATTCGCCAATATCAATAATCCGCTTATGAAACACACTCGCTGCCAGCGCACCGTCCACTTTGGCTTCAATAAAGGCATCGCGGAAATGGGCCATTTCGCCTGCGCCGCCTGAAGCAATGAGTGGCACGTTGCACACATCACGCACTTTTTTAAGCTGCACTAAATCATAGCCTTGGCGCACACCGTCTTGGTTCATCATATTCAGCACGATCTCGCCCGCGCCGCGTTTTTGCACTTCTTGCACCCAATCCAGGGTTTGCCAGTGGGTCTGGCGGGTGCGTTTTTCATCACCAGTGTATTGATTGACCCAATATTTATCTTGTTCGGCATCATACCAAGTGTCGATCCCCACCACAATCGCTTGCACGCCAAAGCGATCCGCTAAGCGAGAGATTAACTCGGGATCGGCAAGTGCGGGGGAATTTATCGAAATTTTATCTGCGCCAAAGGTAAAAATTTGCTCGGCATCCGCAATGGTCTTGATTCCACCCGCCACACAAAACGGAATATTGATCTCTTTCGCTACACGTTCCACCCAGCTTTTATCCACTGTGCGCCCATCTGATGAGGCGGTGATGTCGTAAAACACCAGTTCGTCTGCGCCTTCTTCCGCATAGCGTTTCGCCAAGGGAACAATATCGCCAATAATTTCGTGATTGCGAAATTGTACGCCTTTCACCACCTGTCCATCACGAACATCTAAGCAAGGAATTATGCGTTTTGCCAACATTGAATTGCCTCCGCCACGTCAAATTTTCCTTCTAGTAACGCACGACCCACAATCACGCCAGCCACGCCCGTGTTTTTTAACGCAGCAATGTCTGCCAACGAGCCAATGCCGCCTGAAGATTGAAATTCAATCTTCGGAAAAGCAGCGCAAATTTCTTGGTATAAGGCGACATTTGAGCCTTGCAATGTGCCATCACGAGAAATATCGGTGCATAAAACGTGTTGTAAGCCCACTTGGCGGAAATCGTCAATCACTTGCTCTAAGGTCAGCGGACTGGTTTCTTGCCAGCCGTGAATGGCGATGCGTTTTTCACCGTCCACGATATGAATATCTAAGGCTAAAACGAATTTTTCCGCACCGTATTTTTGAAACCATTGCTTCACCATTTCAGGCTGCTTAACCGCCGTTGATCCAATGACCACACGGTTTGCCCCAACACGCAATAGATCCGCCACATCTTGCTCTGTGCGAATGCCCCCGCCCACTTGAATATGAGCTTGCGTGGTGGCAATGATTTCGCCAATAAGTTTAGTTTGGCGTTGGCTTGGATCTTTCGCGCCGGTTAAATCCACCAAATGCAACTGCTTCGCCCCTTGCGATAAATAATGTTGAAATTGTGCAATGGGGTTGTCGCTGTATTGTGTTTGCTGTGCGTAATCCCCTTGGTATAAGCGCACGACCTTGCCATCAATCAGATCAAGTGCGGGGATAATTTGTGATGTTTTTTTCATTGTTGTGTTCTCTTTTGTTTTTATTAACTAAGCCATAAACGTAATTTCAAGCCCCATGGGCTGCTTAAGCCTGTGGTAGTGTGAACGATTTTACCGTTTTTAATAATGATAATACTTGGCGTAACCTGAATTTGCCATTGGGCGGAAAGCGTCCCTTTTGGATCATTTACGGTCAAAAAATCATATTGGTGTTGCTGTAGGTAGTCTTGTACCGCTTGATCATTGCCTGATTTTAAAGCCACGCTCACCACTTGCACGCCATCGTTGGCAAGGCTTGCAATGCTTGGCGAAGTGAGCGAGCAAATGCTGCACCAACTGCCCCAAAAGTAGAGTAGGACAGGTTTCTCTTTGCTGAGCTTAGCTAACTGAACGCTTTCCTCATTCAATGCAAGCAAAGTCTGTTGCAAAGCATTTTCTGGGGTATTAGGTCGCTGCCAATAATCCATTGCGAAAGAGATCGCGCCAAATAATAAGGCAAAAATGAGCAGATTTTTCACCGCCCTTTTGATTTTATTCATTACAGATTTTCCATAAAATTCCGCAATAATTGCTCGCCCACCTTGCCTGAACGCTCGGGGTGAAATTGCACGCCGTAGAAGTTATTTCTTGCAATCGCCGCAGAAAATGGCACGCCATAATCGCTAGTGGCAATGGTATTTTCATTCGGCAATACGGCATAACTATGCACAAAATAGAAATAGCTGTCTTGCGGAATATGCTCAAATAGCGGGTGGTGATCCTGATAATGTACCTTATTCCAGCCCATATGCGGTAGCGGCAAGCCTTTGTTTGGCAATAATTCCGTCTTTCCCTGAATGAGTTTGAGCGTGCTGATCTCACCCTCCGCTGAATAATCGGTCATTAATTGCATTCCCAAACAAATGCCTAAAACGGGCTGGCTGAGCTGGGTTAAAATGTCCGTTAATTGGCGAGCTTGCATACTTTGCATTGCCGCCAGTGCCGTACCAACACCGGGTAAAACCAGTTTTTCCGCTTGCTGAATTGTGGTGTGATTGTCCGTAATTTCCGCCTGATAGCCCAAACGCTCAAACGCAAATTTCACTGAAGAAAGATTAGCACAGCCTGTGTTGATGATAGTAATGGTTTGCATTGTTTTCTGAATTTCCTAGCTTTCTTGTTGTTTTTGTTCAAAATTTTCGATTTCTTACTAGTAATAAACGGTATTCAATTACGTCCGCAGTGCGGTCGCAATTTTATCCATAATAATTAAAGAAGACCCTTACTACTCGGCATTTCATTGCCTTCAATACGAATGGCTTGTCTTAAGGTGCGTCCGAACACTTTAAACAGGCTTTCGATTTTGTGGTGATCGTTATCGCCACTGGTTTTTAAGTGTAAGGTGGCGAGCATTGTAAATGCAAGGGATTGGAAAAAATGTTCCGTCATTTCCGTGCTGAAATCGCCTACTTTTTCTCGTTTAAATTTGGCTTTGAATTTGAAATAAGGACGCCCTGAAAGATCCAACGCACATTCTGCTTTGCATTCGTCCATTGGTAACACGAAACCAAAGCGTGCAATGCCGCGTTTGTCGCCAATGACTTGTTTCAACGCCGTGCCGAGCGCAAGTGCGGTGTCTTCCACGGTGTGGTGTTCGTCAATGTGTAAATCCCCTTTGCAGTTTACGTTCATTCTAAAACCGCCGTGGGTGGCAATTTGATCAAGCATATGATCGAAAAATCCCACGCCTGTTTGAATTTCATTTACGCCTGTTTCATCTAGCCAAACTTGCACTTTAATGTCGGTTTCCTTGGTTTTGCGTACCACTTCAGCATAGCGCGGTTGGCGCTCGCCAATATTGGTTACAGGCTCGTTCAACAGTTTTTCGGCAATCAGATCCCAATTGAGTTTTTCTGGGTGATATTGCAGGGCTTGAATGCCTAAGTTTTCTGCCAGTTGCACATCGGTAGCGCGATCGCCAATTACAAAGCTGGTGGCAGGATCAAATAACTGCTTTTCAATATATTTTTTCAGTAATTTCGTTTTGGGTTTACGACATTGACAGTTGTCTTCAGGCTTGTGCGGACAAATTAAAATATCATCAAATTCAATGCCTTGTGAACGGAAAAGATCAAGCATTGCATTATGCGGTTTATCAAAATCTTCTTTAGGAAAGGAATCTGTGCCTAAGCCATCTTGATTTGAAACCATCACAAAACGATATTTCTTTTTCAATTTTAATAGTGCAGGAATCACATTTTTTTCAAATTTTAATTTCTCTAAACGATCAATTTGAAAATCGGTTTTCGGTTCGTCAATTAATGTGCCATCACGGTCGATAAATAAGATTGATTGCTGTGTCATTTTGGTTTTCCTTTTATTTGTAATAAATAAGTGCGGTGGTTTTTTTTTCATTATTTTTGCGAGCTAATCGCCTCAACCACCTGTAAATTTTCCTCGGCCGTTCCCACGGTAATTCGGATACAATTTTCTAGCCCTAAGGCATTATTTTGATTGCGTAAAATAATGCCTTGTTCCCAAAGTGTTTGAAATATGGCGTTACCATTTTTAAATTTCACTAAAATATAATTGGCTTCGCTCGGGAAAATATCTTGTACTTGTGGTAAGCGTTGTAATTGTTCAATTAGCCATTGGCGTTGAGCTTTTACTTGCGCGACATTATTTTGCATTTCGTTCAAACCCTGTGCAAACAAGGCTTGCGTGGCAAGATCCGAAACCGGCACGGGAATTGGATAAGGGGCGATAACTTTTTGTAATACGCCGATAAGCTCTTGATTGGCAAGCGTAAAACCGCAACGTAACCCAGCCAAAGCAAAGGCCTTGGAAAGGGTGCGAATGATGGCAAGATGTGGGTAGTTTGCTATCATTTGCACCATCGTGCTTTCAGGGCAAAACTCAATATAGGCTTCGTCCACTACTACGATTGCACGGTTTTTGGTCATTTCTAATAATTGGATTAAATCCGCACGGCGTAAAAGATTACCAGTGGGGTTATTTGGGCTGCAAACGAAAATCACTTTCACCTTGGCAAGATTATTTGCAATATTGGCTAAATCTAACTGAAAATCTGCCGTTAATGGCACGGTTTTTGCTGTGATACCGCAGGTTTCTGCGCTCACGGCATACATTCCATAAGTTGGCGGACAATAAAGCACCTGATCGTTCGCTTCGCAAAAGGCACGAATAATCAGCTCAATGCCTTCATCGCCCCCACGTGTAACAAGTACATTTTCAGGTGCTACCCCCGCATAAGCAGCATAAGCATTCACCAGTTTTTCAGGCTGCGCTTCAGGGTAACGATTAAATTGGCGCTGCTGTAAATTCAAATCAGGGGAAAGCGGGTATTCATTGGCATTAAGCCACACATCGCCTTTGCCCCCCAAACGGCGCGCCGATTGGTAAGGGGTTAAGGCTTGAATATTTTTGCGTGATAATGTTGTGATTGTCATTTTTGTTCTCTCTAAAAATTTTTGTTTTTTGACCGCAGTTTTGAGATGTTGCATTTTTTGCAACAACTCGTTAGCTATTTTTCTTTTGCAACTTTTCCAACCGCACTAACACGGCATTTTTATGGGCATCGAGCTGTTCGGCGGTGGCCATTTGGATCACTGTTGGTGCGAGATCTTGGAAGCCTTGTGGGCTGAGTTCTTGCACGGTCATTCGTTTACTAAAATCCGCTAAGCCTAAACTGGACGTGGTACGAGTGTAGCCATAGGTGGGCAGAACGTGGTTGGTGCCACTGGCGTAGTCTCCCATACTTTCAGGGCTGTATGCACCAAGGAAGATCGATCCAGCATTATCGAGTTGATCCAATATGCCACGTGCATTTTCCACTTGAACGACCAAATGTTCTGGTGCATATTCATTGCTGATTTCAATGGCTTGGCTCAAGTTTTCGGCGATAAAAATACGGCTGTGGCTGAGGGCTTGGCGAGCGGTTTCTGCACGCGGGAGCATTGCCAGTTGGCGTTCAATAGCAAGTGCGGTGTTTTTGGCTAAGGTTTCACTTGGGGTAACCAAAATCACTTGGCTGTCCGCCCCATGTTCTGCTTGGGAAAGCAAATCACTAGCCACAAAATCGGGATCGGCATTTTCATCAGCTAACACCAATACTTCGGACGGACCCGCTTGCATATCGATCGTCGCACCATTCACCGCTTGGCTCACTTGACGCTTGGCTTCGGTAACGAACGCATTGCCGGGGCCGAAGATTTTATCCACTTTAGCAACGGTTTCTGTGCCGAATGCCATTGCGACGATAGCTTGTGCGCCGCCAACAGGGTAAATGGTTTCGACCCCGCAGAGATCTGCCGCATATAAAATCGCATCAGCGATAGGTGGCGGAGAGCAAAGTACGATTTTTTTACAGCCTGCAATTTTGGCTGGAATAGCAAGCATTAAGACGGTGGAAAAAAGTGGGGCAGAGCCACCGGGGATATACAAGCCCACCCGATTAATCGGGCGAGTTACCACTTGGCAACGCACGCCCGCTTGGGTTTCAATGTCCACCGCTTGGGGGATTTGTGCTTGGTGAAAGCGTTCAATGTTGGTTTTGGCATTTTGAATGGCGGTTTTTAATTCATCGGGTAAGCGAGCCGCTGCCGCTTGAATTTCCGCTTGCGAGATAACGAGGCTGTCTAGTTTGACCTTGTCGAATTTTTCGCCTAATTCAAATAACGCCTTATCGCCTTCACCTTGCACTTTTTCACGAATGGCGTCCACAGCGTCTTTAATGGACTGTGCTGCCGAAATGGCAGGTCGCATTAAGGCTTGTTGTTTTTCTTGTTGGGTTAAGTTTTTCCAGATTAGGGTTTGCATTGTGTTCTTCCTTAAAATTTGTTGCAAAATTTCACCGCACTTTAAGCGAGCATTTTTTCAATGGGTAGCACTAAAACCGAGCTTGCACCCTGTGCTTTCAATTCTTCCATTGTTTCCCAGAATAAGGTTTCTTGGCTCACTGCGTGCAGTGCCACTTTGCTTTCATCGTGAGCGAGAGGCAAAATGGTTGGGTTTTCCACCCCAGGAAGCAGGGAAATAATGGTTTCCAGTTGGGCTTTCGGTGCGTGTAGCATAATGTATTTGGATTCACCTGCTTGTTGAATGCCTTGAATGCGGGTTAAGAGCCTATCCACAAGGGCTTGTTTTTCATCGCTTAATGGCTCTTGACGCTGAATTAAGCACGCTGTCGAGCGATAAATCACTTCTACTTCTTTTAAGCCATTGGCTTCAAGAGTTGCCCCTGATGACACCAAATCGCAAATGGCATCGGCTAAGCCCGCAGAGGGGGCGACTTCCACCGAGCCGTTCAATAAGGTGCTTTTGAATGGCACGCCTTGCTCCGCCATATAGCGTTTTAATAAATTGGGATAGGAGGTGGCAATGCGAGAGTTGGCAAAGTCTTGCACGCCGTTGTAAGCCCGATCGCGATCAATGGCTAAGGATAAACGACAGCCACCGAAATCTAAGGTACGTAATTTCTTGTAAGCTACGCTTTCGCCTGTAGCAAGGCGACCGAGTTCTTCCTCTTCCAACACGTTTTCGCCAATAATGCCGAGATCCACCACGCCATCAAAAACTAGACCTGGAATATCGTCATCACGCACACGCAAAATTTCAATGGGCATATTTTCCGCATAAGCGATCAAACGCTGTTCGTTCCAGTTAATTTTTACCCCGCATTGTTTCAGCAACTCCGCACAGTCTTTGCTTAGGCGACCTTTTTTTTGTAACGCAATGCGTAATCTTGTTGTGTTTGCCATTTGTTTTTCCTTTATTAATGTTATTAAAATTAAGCTATAAAAAAACCTCTCGAAAGTTGGCTTCCGAGAGGTTTTTAGGGTTGTGATTTGCAGTACTCACTCGGAAGTCTTATCTTCCAAGCAATCGCCATCGCCCGAAAGATTATTCAGGGTGATGGTGGTGATGAGTATTGCAATTAAAATTCATTTGAGTTTCTCCAAAATTGATTGCTTATTAATTTACGCAAAAAATTTTTTTATGCAAGCAAATTTTTAGCTTTTTTTCGCTTTAATAAACAGCAGCACGGGGCGATGTTGTAAATCTTTAAATTCTTGCTGCCATTGTGGCTGATCCGCTAGCATTGGTTCAAGCATTTTTTCCACTTGAAAGCCTCCATTGATGAGATCGTTGACAATAGTGGACAAGGTGCGGTGATAGGTTTTAAAAGGCTGTTTAAACCAATTTCGATCCCGTTCCCCTTCATCACGATAATAATTTAAACGATAAGCAAGCTGTTGTTTATGGTGATCTTTTTCCCAACGCTCGCCACCTTGATAGCACGTTACAATGGGGTGTTCTTGTGAAAAAATAAGCGTACCGTTAGTGTTGAGCTTGGCATAAATATCCGCGAGAAGCTGGGGAAAATCCTGCACATAATGAAAGGCGAAAGAGCTGGTAATTACATCAAAATTGTCATCAGGCAAGGTATTCAGCTGTTCCATTGCAAGCTGATGTAACGCAAAGTGCGGTTGTTTTTCGGCGAGATTTTTTGCCGCCTGCTGCAACATTGCTTGAGATAAATCCATTCCCACCACAAATGCTGCGCCTTTTTGCAAATAAAGTTGCAAATGCTCACCCATTCCACAACCCAGATCGAGCAGCTTTTTGCCTGTTAAATCAGGCAGTAAACTTAGCATTGTGGGTTTTTCCACAATTTCATTCAGGCTAATAGGATTTTGACGTAATTTTTGGTAAAGCTCAAAAAAGCTTTCTTTATCGTAAACGGAGGTTTTCATTATTGTTATGCGAAAAAATTAGCACGGTTTCCCGTGCTAATGGTTGAAATTTAAGCCTATTTTAAGCGATTTAGGTTTATCTGCCAAATACTGGTAACAAGCCAAAGAGATCAGCCAGTTGAATAAAGATATTGAGTAGACCGAACAGGATAACGAAGTAAATCATTCCGTTGCCACCATAAACTTGGTAGGTTTGATTTGGATATTTCGCGCGGCAAGCTTTGGCAAGAAGCGCGGGAATAATCACCGCCCAAATGGTCGCTGCAAGTCCTGCGTAGCCAATGGCGATCACAAAGCCATAAGGGAAAAGCAGGCTTAAAATCAACGGCGGTAAGAAGGTGATTAATGCGGTTTTTGTTCTGCCCGCGCTGCTGTTGTCGAATTTGAATAAATCCGCAATGTAATCAAATAAACCAAGGGTTACGCCAAGGAATGAGCTGGCAATCGCCATATAAGCAAAGAAACGCAACATTAAGCCCACAAAATTCGTTTGGATTTGGCTATTCAAGGCTTCAAGTAATGCTGCAATGTCACCGCCTTTTTGAATCACTGGGATAAATTCATTACGCGGCAAATTACCCTGAATGGCAAGCTGCCATAGCATATAGATGATTAATGCGATAAATGTGCCATAAATAATAGATTTGGTCACTTTGCTGCTATCACGATCATAATATTTCACTAAGCTCGGCACATTTTGATGGAAACCGAAAGACACCAAACAAACTGGTAAAGCAGCAAGAGCGAATGGTAGATATTGGCTATCTTCTGTGGCTAGGCTATCAAGCAAAATATCGGTGTTTACCATTCCCAATAAATTGGTTACAGAAAGCAAAAAGGCGACTACCATTCCCGCGATTAAAACGGTACTAAAGCGATCCACGGCTTTGGTGGAAAACCACACGAAAAAGGCGAGTACCGCACAGAAAATCAGCGAGCCAGAAACACGTCCAATTTCCACCGCACTTTGTTCGCTGCTAACTAATTGATTCAGAAAACTTTCCGTTAAACCACCGCCAGAGGTGATATAGGCATAGGTGAGAATGTACAACACAAAGGCAACGGACAGCCCATTAATCACGTTCCAGCCTTTGCCGAGCAAATCTTTAACGATAGTGTCAAAACTTGCGCCAGTGGGATAATGCAAGTTGGCTTCAAGTAGCATTAAGCCCGATGTGGTCATACAAAACCAAGTGTAGCAAAGGATCAAAATAGAGCCGATAAACCACACGCCAGAAGTGGCAATAGGGTTTGCCAACATTCCTGCACCAATGGTGCCGCCAGCGATAATCATTGCACCGCCGAATAAGGAAGGATTTTTTTTCATAAATTCACCTAAAGTTTAATATTGGTATCGATGAACTATTATAATAGTACAAAATAAAAATACAATGGCTAAATTGCCCGTTTAGCTTGGCAAAAGCAAAAAAATCAAGCTATAATTCAAGAGTTTTATTACCATTCATTAACTAGAAGGAAAGACCAAATGGGTTTAGAAATCGTTCCAGCAGGAAAAGAACTTCCTGATGATATTTATGTTGTTATTGAAATCCCAGCTAATTCAGATCCAATCAAATATGAAGTGGATAAAGAAACAGGGACATTATTCGTTGATCGCTTTATGGCAACCGCAATGTTCTACCCAGCGAACTATGGTTACATTAACCACACCTTATCTTTAGATGGCGATCCTGTTGATGTATTAGTACCAACGCCTTATCCATTACAACCAGGTTCTGTGATCCGTTGTCGTCCAGTGGGTGTGTTAAAAATGACGGACGAATCAGGCCAAGATGCGAAAGTGATCGCTGTGCCGCACACAAAATTAAGCAAAGAATACGATCACATTAAAGATGTAGGTGATTTACCCGCGTTATTAAAAGCACAAATTCAACACTTCTTTGAAAGCTACAAAGCCCTTGAAGCGGGTAAATGGGTGAAAGTTGATGGTTGGGAAGGTGTTGAAGCCGCCCGTCAAGAGATTTTAGAATCCTTTGAGCGTGCGAAAAAATAATTTTTCTTTTACTTTTAATACCGCCTTTTTGTAGGGCGGTATTTTTCTATGCGTAAACTTAAGGAGTGAAAATGTTAAAAACCTTGAAAAAAATCACCGCACTTTCTGTATTAGCATTAATGCTTAACGCCTGTGCGGATTCCGCGAGCATTAACCAACAAGCCGCGGCAAATTACCGCCAAACGGTGAATCAAGCGCAACAGCAAGGGGCAGTGGATACCACTTCCACCACCGCAAAACGCATTCATAAAGTCTTTAACAAAATGTACCCTTATGCGAATCAAGAAAACCACACAGGGCAACCGTTCAACTGGCAAATTACGGTAATTAAATCCGATGAGCTAAACGCGTGGGCAATGCCAGGTGGAAAAATGGCATTTTATACAGGATTAGTGAATAAATTGCAGCTCAGTGATGATGAAATCGCTACCGTAATGGGGCACGAAATGGCGCACGCACTCAAAGAACACGGTAAGAAAAAAGTAAATATGGGCGTATTTACCGAAGTGATCGCACAGGTTGCACACGTTGCACTTTCAACCCAAATTGGCGCTGATGGCAGTGGCTTAGTGGTAGGCTTAACCAAAGACTGGGCGCTCGATAAACCTTATTCACGCAGTGCCGAAACAGAAGCCGATGAAGTAGGCTTATTATTAATGGCAAAAGCGGGCTACAACCCAGAAGCCGCGCCTAGATTATGGGAAAAAATGCAAAAAGCGTCATCGGGCTCACAAAGCGTGCTTGCTGCACTTTCTTCCACTCACCCAAGCGATAAAGATCGCCAACAAAATCTACTTCGCCTAATGCCAGAGGCTGTGGCGATTTATAAAACGAGTAAGTAATCATTTACAAATAGACAAAACAAAGTGCGGTGGAAAATTCGGAGATTTTACACCGCACTTATTTTTACGTTTTCTAATAACCAGTTGGTTTTCTCAGTTCCCAGCCTGTTTGGGTTTTGATTAAATAAAGGCTTTTATCTTTTGCCGCATAGCCACCTTTTACCGCATCTAAAATTAAATTTTGCAGTAACTTCGCTGAGAAAACTTCTGCTTTACCTTGTTCTTCAGCAAGAATGACATATACCGCAAGGGTTGGGTTTTCAGGATCAGTTAAACGAATATCGGCAATGGTAAAAGGTTGTACGCATTGCTGTTTGAGTTCTGACCAAGTGTAGCCCGCAGAAGGAATGCAGCCTCTTTCATCGCGGTCTGCACCTACTAAAGGCATTGACGAAGGGGAAGTACAGCCCATTATCAGGGCTGTACTGAGCAAGGATAACGTGATAGGTTTTTTCATCTTAGCGTCTTGGTAAATAGTTTACAGGATCAACAGATTTACCTTTGTAACGAATTTCAAAGTGAAGTTTTACGCTATTTGTGCCAGAGCTGCCCATTTTGGCAATTTGCTGACCAGCGCGTACTTCTTGCTGATCTTTTACTAAAATGCTTTCGTTATGCGCATAGGCACTGAGGAAATCATCATTATGTTTGATGATGATAAGATTTCCGTAACCGCGCAATGCATTTCCAGCATAAACAACACGACCCGCTGCGGCTGCATTAACTGCTTGACCACGCGAACCACTGATGTCGATCCCTTTATTACCGCCATCTGAAGTGGAGAACCCTTGCACGATTTTACCACTGGTTGGCCATTGCCACGCCACATTTGATACAGCTGGTGCTTGAGTTTGCACTGGTTTTGCCACAACTGGTGCAGTTGGGGTTACCGCTACAGGTGCTTGCGCAGTGGCTTGTGCTGGTGTGCCAGTATTTGATTTGACTGGGCCAATAATTGAGCCATCAGAGCCATATTGTGTGCCGTTAGGGCCTGGTGTATAGGTTACCGCAGGCTCAACAGGTTTAGCTGGTTTTTCAGCGGGTTTTACAGCGCTAGTGGTCTTCACCGGAGTTGGTGCGGTTTCGTTAGACACTTTCAAGGTTTGTCCCACGCTTAAGGTGTAAGGCTCAGACATATTATTCATTGCCGCAAGCTCTTTGACATCAATGCCACAAATATAAGCGATTAAGAACATCGTATCGCCTTTTCGCACTTTATAGGTATTCCCTTTATAAAAGCCTTTGTCGATTTTGCTGTAATCTGGCGCATTGGTTTTAGGATTACGCGGAATCTCAAAATTTTGCGAAACCTGTTGTACTTTGGCTTGCGTGTTAGTCGCAGTTTTCTTAGTTTGCTGAACCACTTGGTTTGTTTGTTGTTGCACCTGATTTGTTTGTCGTTGCACTTGTGGCGTTTGTACCTGCGGCGCTTGATAAGTTGGTTGCGCCGTTGGTGCAGTCATTGTCGCAGGCATACTTTGTTGTTGAATTTGTGGTTCCCAAGTATTGCCTGCGTTGCTATCTACGGGCTGCATTGTGCCTGGTGGTAATGCGCCATCAGCACTTTCTACAGGCGCTGGTGCGCTCGATGAACAAGCGGATAGCACGGCTACGCTAATAGGTAAAAGTAAAAATGATTTTTTCATTGGAGTTCCTCTATTAATTCATTGATTCTGGCATAGGTTGTTTTTCAATAATCGGTTGCCATTGGGCATCTTCCGTTGCACCAGTGCTAAGCACAGGCTGCATCATTCCCGGTGGAAGGGCATTTTCATCTTGCTGTTGTGGTTCTGATGAACAAGCCCCTAACAGAGAAAAGCAAGCAAATAAGATTAAAAATTTCTGCATTTTTGACCGCACTTTTATTTAAAAATGAAATAAATAATCACAGCAAGAAGCACCACCGCCCAGCCAATCCACTCAATGGATTGACGTAGCCGATGGGCAAATTTCTGCCCGCCCCAAGCGGATAATTTCGCCACCAAGATAAACCTTGCCAGCCGTGAAACGAGGGAAATGAGCAAAAAAGGCATAAATGCCATATTCATTACACCTGCACAGATAGTAAAAAGTTTATAGGGTAACGGCGTAAAGCCCGCAAGAAACATCACCATAATGCCCCAACGTTCAAACCAACTGAGCAGGGTGTCAAATTGTGCTTGATAACCAAGGCTAACGAGATAATGCTGAATACTATCAAAGGCATAATAGCCCAATGCGTAGCCCACAATCCCGCCAATTGCGGAAGCGACGCCTGCATAAACGCCAAAACGCACAGCACGTTTGGGCTGAGAAATCGCCATTGGGATCAACATTACATCGGTCGGAACAGGGAAAAAAATGGATTCAATAAAGCTAGTAAAAATCAACCAACCCGTTGCATAGCGGTGGGTTGACCATTGCATCACTTTATCGTACAGCGTACCAAAAATTTTCAATCGACTATCCTCAAGCTGTTGTAAAACATTGCATTATTCACTTTTTAACCAATCTTGTAAAGATTGAAGTGAGTGATAAGCGGTCATATCTGCTTGGATTGGCGTAATGGAAACATAGCCATTTCTCACCGCGTGAAAATCTGTGCCTTCTTGCTCATATTCCGCCAAGCCTGCAGGGCCAATCCAATAGATTGTGTCGCCACGGGGATCTTGCTGTTTAATCACCTCAGCGGCAGCCGCACGATAACCCAAATGACAGACTTTGATGCCTTTAATTTCTTCATAAGGCAAATCTGGCACGTTAATGTTCAAAATTTCACGGCTTTTTAATAGCTGACTATGCAATTTCGGGATTAATTCACATACAATGCGGGCTGCCGTTTCATAGTGTTGACGACCATCAAGGGAAACCGCAACCGCTGGTAAGCCAAGATGACGACCTTCAAAGGCAGCTGCAACCGTGCCAGAATACAGCACATCATCACCTAAATTCACCCCTGCGTTAATGCCAGACACCACCAAATCCACTTGCCCAGACAGAAAACCATTCAAGGCTAAATGCACGCAATCGGCAGGCGTGCCATTAATGCAATAATCGCCATTATCCAATTTCATTGGGCGTAAAGGCTCAACCAAAGTGAGCGAGCTTGAGGCGGCACTGCGATTGCGATCGGGGGCGACCACCGTAACTTGTGCGATTTTACGCAATTCTTTGGCAAGGGCTTTGATGCCTTCGGCGTGAATGCCATCATCATTAGAGAGTAAAATATTCATTGTGTTTCCTATTCAATAAGCGTAACTAATTCGCGAACTAACGCGGTGGCATAGCTGCCCGCGGGGAGCGAAAAAGACAGTTTCAGCCCTTCGGGTAAAAATTCCCAATGCAAATGCTGTGCTTGCATTAAGAGCGGGCGGCGACTTGGTTTCATTCGTTCTTTTTGCATTAAATTTAAAATATCTTGATGTTGCTGCACAATCGTCATTTCGCGCGGATTGGCAGACTGAATGCTTTCCCCAACTAAAGGCGCGGTGAGCAAAATATCTTGATTTTCTAACCGCTCTTTTAAAGCGTTTAAATCTTCATTTTCATCAACTTGAAACCAACTGTGCGAACCATTGAGCTGTACAATATCGCCCAGTAAAATTTGCTGTGTAAGCTGTGCTTGAATGCGATCAGACACTACTAAATTAAAAATTTCACTGCGTGCGGCAGAAAGGTAAAAACTACGTTTTTTGCGATCTTTCACCTTAATTTCGCCTTGCGCCCAACGCATTGCTTGGGTGAGATTATGCCCATCACGCCCGAAACGTTGTTCGGTGAAATAATTGGGAAAGCCAAAATTTGCTAAATTTTCTAACCGCACTTTAAGATCGGCTGTTTCCCTTGCACCGCGTAGCAAAATCTCAAAATGATTGCCATCTAGGCTGCCTGTACGAATTTTGCGATTATGGCGGGTAACCTTGAGGATCTCTACCCCCTCCAAATGGAATTGGCTGAAATCGGGCGTGGGCTTGCCTGCCATATGCAAACAGAACCATTGTTCCGTAACTGCTTTGCGATCTTTTAACCCCGCATAACTCATATTTCTCGGCGAAATGCCCGCAAACTCTGCCAATTTTTCCCCCACGAAAAGGGTGTTAGCATCGGTTTTCCGTACATACAGGGCAACAAATTCCCCCTCGCCTGTCATCTCATAGCCCAAATTTTCTTTAACGATAAAATCCGCACATTCTGCTTTCAAATGGACTTGTTGAGTCGGCGGGGATTGCAAATAAGCCAGCTCCAGCATTGATTACCCCTTAATCAACAGGGCAACCGCTTCGCACGCAATGCCCTCGCCCCGTCCTGTAAAACCGAGCTTCTCACTGGTGGTGGCTTTCACATTCACTTGCTCCAAATTACAAGCTAAAACCTGAGCAATGGCAGCCCGCATCGCATCAATGTGCGGACGCATTTTCGGCGCTTGGGCAATGATCGTAATGTCCACGTTACCAACGTTGTATCCTTTTTGCTGCACTTGGCGATAAGCCTCTTGTAGCAAAACTTTACTATCCGCCCCTTTGTATTGCGGATCGGTATCAGGAAATAATTTACCAATATCGCCCAATGCCACCGCCCCCAATAGAGCATCTGTCAACGCGTGCAATGCCACATCACCATCACTATGTGCTAGCAAACCTTTCTCATAAGGCACTGCCACCCCGCCAATCATAATCGGCCCTTCGCCACCAAAAGCGTGTACATCAAACCCGTGCCCAATTCGTATCATATTCTTTCCTAATTGCTGATCAAAAATAGTGCAAGATTATAGCATCACAAGCCCTATTCAAAAATGGATAATTTAAGTGCGGTGGGATTTTTGTGAGTTTTTGACCGCACTTTTATTTGCTTGTGATATTTACTTCTTAGAAAAATCCGTTACTGTATAACGCTAACCTTGCTGTATGGAGAAACCAATGAAACACCTCCCCCTTATTCCCGGTTTATTATTAACTGTTTTAATTAGTGTGCTGGCGAGCTGGGTTGCGCAAACTCAGTTGGCGGTGCAGTGGCATATTAGCGCCTTGACCTTAGCCATTGTATTGGGGATTTTGGGCGGTAATACGTTTTACCCTTATATTGAGCCGCAAATGAAAGCTGGCGTGTTGTTTGCGAAAGGAATTTTATTGCGTTGCGGTATTGTGTTGTTTGGCTTTCGTTTAACCTTTCAGGATATTAGCCAAGTGGGATTAAGTGCGCTGTTTGCCGATGCCACCGTGCTGATTTTAACCTTTTTGCTTACTTGTTGGGTGGGGATTAAATGGCTGAAAATCGATCGTCAGATCGTCCAACTAACGGCGGCAGGCTGTAGTATTTGTGGGGCAGCGGCAATTATGGCGACAGAGCCAATTGTAAGAGCACCATCTTACAAAGTATCCGTTGCGGTGGCGTTGATCGTGATTTTCGGCACGCTGAGTATGTTTCTTTACCCTGTGTTGTATCCTTATTTGCAAGCCTATTTGCCTGATCAGGCGTTTGGTATTTATATTGGATCGACAATTCACGAAGTAGCGCAAGTATATGCAGCTGGCGCGAATATAGGTTCACAAGTGGCGGATACTGCGGTGATTTCTAAAATGTTGCGTGTGATGATGCTTGCGCCACTTTTGCTTGCGTTGTCCTATTTTTTACGCAAAGAAAGCGGGGAGCAACAAGGTAAAATTGTGATTCCTTATTTTGCGTTATTATTTATTGGCGTAGCAATTTTTAATTCTTTCAATGTATTACCGCAAGCCGTGGTGAGTTTTTTAGTTCAGATTGATAGTGTTTTATTAATGATGGTAATGGCGGCATTAGGACTTACCACCAATATTAACTCTCTCAAACAAGCAGGAACAAAACCGCTATTATTAGGCGCGATCATTTGGATTTGGTTAATTATGGGGGGATTAGGGATTAATCTCGTTTTCACTTATCTTTTAGGATAAATTCAGGTTGAACTAAGCAAGCCAAAAACATTGAGAAAAAGCACCGCACTTTATTTATGCAAGGAAAATAAGTGCGGTATTTTTTTTTGACTTAAATAGTAACCTAAGTTACTATTACGCAGTTTATTTTCTACTTAGTTATTATTATGTCTATGCCGATTTCGTTTTCAGAACAAGAAAAGTTAATTCGTCAATCTGCGCAAAATAATCCCGCAATGCCTGTGGAGCAAATTTTGCTGGCGCGTTTGTTGCTACACAACAGCAGCCATTATGTGGAAAGACGCAATCAGTTATTAAAAAAATATCAGCTCAATGACACCCTATTTATGGCGCTGGCCGTGTTGTATTGTCAGCCAAATCATTCTTTGCAGCCAAGCAAATTAAGTGAGATTTTTGGTTATTCTAAAACCAATGCCACACGCATTGCTGATGAATTGGTGAAGCGGGAATGGTTAGAACGCACGGCAGTAGCGGGCGATCGCCGTGCTTTTTCCTTAAAACTCACGGCGCAAGGTGTACAGTTTTTGGAGCAACTGTTGCCAAATCAATGGCAACAAGTCGATGACATTTTTTCCGTGTTAGACAAGCAAGAACAACAGCAGTTAAAACAATTATTGCTCAAACTGCTCAGCAATTTAGAAAATCTTTAATGGGTAAATAAAATGACCGAACAAACAGACTACAAAAAACCGGCTTCGCCAAAAGCCAAACGTAAAAAAGCCCTTGGCTATTTCATTACGATTTTGTTGCTGATCGCGATTATCACGGGAGTGTATTGGTTTTTCTTTGTGCGAAATTATGAAGAAACGGAAGATGCCTATGTAGCAGGCAACCAAGTGATGATTTCGGCACAAGTGAGTGGCAATGTGAGCAAAATTAATGTGGACGATATGGATTTTGTCCACGCAGGCGATGTGTTATTGCAACTTGATGATACGGATCTCAAACTGCATTTCCAACAGGCGCAAGATAATCTCGCCAGCAGCGTGCGCCAAATTGAGCAGTTAGGTTTTACGGTGAAACAATTACAATCCATTTTGAACGCAAAAAGCACCGCACTTAATAAAGCCAAAGGTGATTTGCAACGTCGTGAGCAATTAGCCAAAACGGGATCTATTGATAAAGAAACCTTACAGCACGCCAGAGAAGCGGTGAATATGGCGCAAGCAGATCTGCAAGCCACGCAAAATCAATTAGCTGCCAATCAAGCCTTATTAAAAGATTTGCCGTTGCGGGAACAGCCTGCAGTGAAAAATGCGGTGAGTGCTTTAACCCTTGCTTGGTTGAACTTACAACGCAGCCAAATTGTCAGCCCTGTTGATGGTTATGTGGCGCGCCGTAATGTGCAAGTGGGGCAAAAAGTCGCGGTGGGCAGCCCGTTAATGGCGGTGGTGTCCAATCAACAAATGTGGGTGGACGCGAACTTTAAAGAAACCCAGCTCGGCAAAATGCGTATTGGTCAGCCTGTGAAATTAGTCTTTGATTTATACGGTGATGATGTGAAGTTTGACGGTAAAATCAGCGGCATTTCAATGGGAACGGGCAGTGCATTCTCTCTTTTACCTGCACAAAACGCCACAGGGAACTGGATCAAAGTGGTGCAACGTGTGCCAGTACGCATTGATCTCGATCCTGAACAAGTGGAAAAATATCCGTTGCGCATAGGGCTTTCTGCTACGGTGGAAGTGAATGTGGCAGACACGCAAGGTAAGGTGCTGCGTGAATCTCGTCCAAACCAAGTGCTATATGAAACCAAGGTGCTAGATTACGATTTAAGCCCTGTACATCAATTAGCCGAACAAATTATTCAAGCCAATGCAGGTGAATAAAATGCAAAAACCGATTCAGGGCGCAGCCCTTGCGGTGATGACCATTGCCCTATCCTTGGCAACCTTTATGCAAGTGCTGGATTCCACCATTGCTAATGTGGCAATTCCCACCATTGCAGGGGATTTGGGTGCATCGTTCAGTCAAGGCACTTGGGTGATTACTTCATTCGGCGTGGCAAATGCGGTATCTATTCCCATTACAGGCTGGCTGGCTAAACGCTTTGGCGAAGTGCGCTTGTTTTTAATCGCCACAGGATTATTTGTGCTGGCTTCTTGGCTATGTGGCATTTCTCATAGCCTAGGAATGTTGATTTTGTGCCGCATCTTCCAAGGGCTAGCAGCAGGGCCGATTATTCCCCTTTCACAAAGTTTATTGCTTAATAATTATCCCCCTGCAAAACGTAGTATGGCGCTGGCATTTTGGTCTATGACTGTGGTGGTTGCACCAATTTTTGGCCCGATTCTTGGCGGTTGGATCAGTGATAACCTGCACTGGGGCTGGATTTTCTTCATTAATGTGCCGATTGGGCTATGTGTGATTTTTCTCAGTTGGAAAATCTTAGGCAAGCGAGAAACCAAAACTTTCCAACAACCTATTGATATGATGGGCTTAATTTTACTTGTAGTAGGTGTTGGCTGTTTGCAATTAATGCTCGATCAAGGGCGCGAGCAGGATTGGTTTAATTCCACTGAAATCGTGGTGCTAACAATCGTTTCCGCCATTGCCTTAATTGCGTTGATTATTTGGGAATTGACGGACGAGAACCCTGTGGTGGATATTTCACTGTTCAAATCACGCAATTTCAGTGTGGGTTGTTTGTGTACTAGCCTTGCCTTTCTCATCTATCTTGGCTCAGTGGTGCTTATTCCATTATTGTTACAGCAAGTCTACGGCTACACCGCCACTTGGGCAGGGCTTGCAGCTGCGCCAGTGGGCTTATTCCCAATTTTGCTTTCGCCAATCATCGGACGTTTTGGCTACAAAATTGATATGCGTATTTTGGTTACAATCAGTTTTATGGTGTATGCGCTAACTTTCCATTGGCGCGCTGTAACCTTTGAACCTGCGATGACTTTTGCTGATGTTGCTCTGCCGCAGTTGATTCAAGGGATTGCCGTAGCGTGCTTTTTTATGCCGCTCACCACCATTACGCTATCAGGTTTACCGCCAGAAAAAATGGCGTCTGCATCAAGTTTATTTAATTTTCTGCGTACCCTTGCAGGTTCAATCGGTACATCGCTTACCACCTTTTTATGGTATAACCGTGAAGCAGTGCATCACACCCAATTTACCGAAGCGATTAATCCTTATAACCCCAATGCACAAGCCTATTACGACACAATGGCACAAGTTGGTTTGAATGATACACAAACATCAATGTCCTTAGCACAAAATATTACCGCGCAAGGATTTATCATTGGTGCCAATGAAATTTTTTGGTTGTCCGCCATAATGTTTATGTTGCTGTTTATTGTAGTGTGGTTCGCCAAACCACCTTTTGGAAACAAGCACTAGTGGTGAAAGTGAAAAAACAAAGAGCGGTGAAAAATTTCTAAATTTTCCACCGCTCTTTTCGTTAATAGATATTTTTATCTTGAATGATAAACCACAATGGTTTTGCCGTGAGCAGAAATAAGATGCTGATCTTCCAACATTTTCAAAATTCGCCCTACGGTTTCACGAGAACAGCCGACCATTTGACCAATCTCTTGTCGTGTAATTTTGATCTGCATTCCTTCAGGGTGGGTCATTGCGTCAGGCATTTTTGCTAGATTTAGCAAGGTTTGTGCTATGCGACCAGCAACATCAAGGAAAGCAAGGTTGCGCACTTGTCTTGATGTATTTTGTAAACGACGTGCAAGCTGCCCTGATAAATACATTAAAATTTCAGGATTTACTTGAATAAGCTGACGGAATTTTTTGTACGAAATTTCTGCCACTTCACAAGTCGTCTTCGTTTTCACCCAAGCGGAACGTTCCTGACCTTCTTCAAATAATCCCGCTTCGCCGAAGAAATCCCCTTGATTTAGGTAAGTTAGGATCATTTCTTTGCCGTCTTCATCTTTCACCAAAATCGCTACAGAGCCTTTGATGAGATAATAAAGGGTTTCCGCTTTTTCACCTGCGTGAATAATTGAGCTTTTGGTTGGGTATTTATGGATATGGCAATGGGATAAAAACCATTCTAAGGTTGGATCCATTGGTGGAGTGTGTTGCCCTTGTTGTTCTTGCACGGTGTCCTCCTACATTTATCATCTATGATTAAGAAATTCCATTTTATCTTTAATATCAATGGACTCGTGTAATTCCGACCAAACAATTACAGCCTTTCCTTGACGTATGTTGGTCAGCAAGTTTTGAGTTTTCTGTTGCAGAGAAAGCTCCTGTTCACCGTAATCCGTCCCTTCACGCAGAATGAAACTTTCTGCAATATTAATGAGCGTTTCTTCTTCTAAATCTTGCCAAGGAATAATCATCATCTTACCTAAAAATTACTATTATGCAAAGTGTACTGCAATAAGTTTCCACTGTTGTTCAAAGTTTTGGTTTGAATTATGGCGAAAATTCGACCGCACATAACGCATAAACTGCCCTTCGCAGAGATTGACTAAATAACTGGCGATAATGCGTTCATCAAGGTTAAAGGCGCGCCCTTCACGCAGTTTGCGCATTTGTAAAATATTCACAAATTGAAATTCGAGGCGATCGAAAAATTGCGCCACGCGCGCTTGTAATTTGGGATCTTCAAACATTAAGGCGTGGCCTGTTAGCACACGAGTTAGCCCCGGATTTTTGCGTGCAAAATCTAAGATCATTTGCAAAATATCGCGCACGCGGTTCATTGTGTTAGTTTCGTTTTTGATCGAATGGTTAATGCGACTGAATAAATTGCTTTCTAAATTATCAATGAGAGCCTCAAACATTTTGGTTTTGCTTGGGAAATAACGATATAACGCCGCTTCGGACACACCGATTTCTTCAGCTAAGCGTGCGGTGGTCATTCGTTCCATTCCACGTTCAGAATGAAGCATATGAGTGAGCACAGTTAGCACTTGCTGACGGCGTTCTTTTACGCTGCGTTTGTCGCTTTTCGGTGCTTTTTCTGTATTTTTTTCGCTGAGCTTAGTTGGGTTATTTGGCTTAGTTTGCTCAGGCGCAGGCTCAATGCCTGCAATTTCCAGTTGTTCTTCGACCATAGTTCCTCTATTGTTTGCCTGAATGGCCAAATCCGCCTTCACCACGTTCTGTTTGTTCAAAATCACTCACAATATTAAATTCTGCTTGCACCACTGGTACGAAAACTAGCTGTGCAATGCGATCGCCTACTTCCACTTTAAAAGGCTGCGAGCCACGGTTCCACATTGATACCATTAACGGCCCTTGGTAGTCGGAATCAATCAAGCCCACCAAATTGCCCAATACAATCCCATTTTTATGCCCAAGCCCTGAACGAGGCAAAATCACTGCCGCAAGGTTAGGATCGGCGATATAAATAGAAAGCCCAGTTGGGATTAATTTGGTTTCCCCCGGTTGAATTTCAAAACTTTCTTCCACCAACGCGCGCAGATCTAAACCTGCCGAACCGCTTGTGGCATAAGCCGGCAAGGGAAATTCCGTGCCAATTCGGCTATCTAAAATTTTTACGTCAATCTTTTTCATTTTTCGTTTATTCCTTCGTTCAAACTTGAGCTTGAAAGCGTTCTACAATCTGTTGGGCAAGTTGCACCGCCAGATCTTTTTTGCTACTACGCGGTAATTGCACGCTGCCATTACGCCAGAACAGCTGGAGCTGGTTGTCATCGCCATTAAAGCCTTGCCCGTTAGACACATCATTGGCGCAGATCAAATCTAAATTTTTACGCACTAATTTGTCTTGTGCATATTGTGCAACATTTTGCGTTTCTGCCGCAAACCCCACCACAAATGGGCGATTTTCGTTCAGCGCCGCCACCGCCGCAATAATATCAGGGTTTTTTACCAATTCTAAGGTGAGCGTATCGCTATCAGCGGTTTTCTTCATTTTTTGCTTAGCAATTTGCGCAACACGGTAATCCGCCACTGCAGCGCAACCAATAAAAATATCCACTTGTGGTGCAATGGAAAGAGAGGAGTCTGCCATTTCTTGCGCGGAAATCACATCAATTCGTTCCACTTGAGCAGGCGTAGGCAAATCCACTGGCCCTGCAATTAATTTGACTTTCGCCCCACGTTTGGCAAAGGCTTCAGCGATAGCAAAGCCCATTTTGCCCGAACTATGATTGCTAATATAACGCACGGGATCAATGGCTTCGCGAGTTGGGCCAGCGGTGATTGCAATAGTTAAGTGGCTAAGATCTTGTGGTGGTAACAAGATTTCACAAAGTGCGGTGTAAATTTCCGCAGGTTCTGACATTCGCCCAAAGCCCATATCTCCACAGGCCTGTTCACCACTGTTAGGCCCAATGGTTGCAATGCCACGGGCTTTTAAACTGGCCAAGTTTTGTTGGGTAATGGGTTGGCGGAACATTTGCTGATTCATCGCTGGCGCAAGCAAAATCGGCGCAGCGGTAGCAAGGCAAATAGTCGTGAGCAGATCATTGGCCATTCCTGTATTTAAGCGTGCCATAAAATCTGCGCTGGCAGGGGCGATCACAATGAGATCTGCCCATTTTGCTAGTTCAATATGCCCCATTGCCAGTTCCGCTTGAGGATCAAGCAATGACTGCGCCACCGCATTGCCTGAAATAGCTTGCAACGTGAGTGGCGTAACAAATTCTGCCGCAGCAGGGGTGAGAACCACGCGCACTTCCGCTTGGTTTTTGCGCAGCAAACGGATTAGCTCAATGCTTTTATAAGCAGCGATCCCGCCTGTTATACCAACAACAATACGTTTTCCTTGAAGATCTTGCATTATTTCCAATCAATCCAAATTAAAAGTGCGGTTAATTTTACTGTAATTTTCCCCAATAAAAAATTCAATTTTTCGATCTGGATCGCAAAAGTCGTGGAGAAGCCTGTCAGAACACAGCTGTCTATGTTAAAAAGATCCGCAATTTGATATTAAAAATGAAATGATCGCCACAAATGACCATCTTAATGCCACGGGAAAAACTGCTAAAATTTGGTGCTGAAGCCCTTGATGATAGCGAATTATTAGCTATTTTTTTACGCACGGGAATCAAGAATTGTTCGGTAATGGAATTATCTCGTGTGGTTCTTGAACATTTTGGATCGTTGCGGCAATTAATCAGTGCGGATCAAAAAGCCTTTTGTAACGTTAAAGGCTTAGGCATTACGCAATTTATTCAACTGCAAGCTAGTACGGAAATGACAAAGCGTTATTTACTGCAAGAATTGGAAATGACACAGGCATTTACTCGCCCTGAGTTGGTGAGAATGTATTTGCAAACGGAGCTAGAGCATAAAGAACGGGAAGTTTTTTTGGTACTTTTTTTAGATAATCAGCATCGCCTGATTAAAAAAGAAGAAATGTTTTTAGGTACGATCAACACAGCCGCAGTGTATCCCAGAGAAATTGTTAAAAGCGCACTTTTTTGTAATGCGGCGGCGATTATTTTGGCTCATAATCACCCATCAGGCATTGCAGAGCCGAGCAATTCCGATCGGATCATCACGGAAAAGATCCAAAAAGTGGCAGAATTAGTAGAAATTCGCGTGCTGGATCATTTTGTGATCGGCAAAGGCTGTTATGTTTCTTTTAGTGAAAAAGGGTGGTTATAATAGCCATTCTGCAAGAATGATGCGGTGGAATTGCTGATTTTTTTGTCATTTATTGCGTTAATTAAGTGATTTAGGCTTGAGTATAGCAAATAAAGTGAGTATAATTTGCCACCTTTAATATAGTATGCGGGTCGGTTACAGCGACCTGACGAGGTGGCTTGCAAACCTAGTTTGCAGTAATCCGAACCCTAAGCTCGAGCTTATATTTGATTTATTGGAGATTAATATGTCTAGAGTCTGTCAAGTAACAGGCAAGCGTCCAGCTGTTGGTAACAACCGCTCACACGCAATGAACGCGACACGTCGTCGTTTTCTTCCTAACTTACACACTCACCGTTTCTGGGTTGAGTCTGAAAAACGTTTCGTAACTTTACGCTTAACAGCGAAAGGTATGCGTATTATTGATAAAAAGGGCATTGATGCGGTGTTAGCTGAAATCCGTGCTCGTGGCGAGAAAATCTAAGGAGCTAAAAAATGGCAGCTAAAGGTGCTCGTGAAAAAATCCGTTTAGTTTCAACAGCTGAAACCGGTCATTTCTACACAACAACAAAAAATAAACGTAATATGCCAGAAAAAATGGAGATCAAAAAATTTGATCCTGTTGTGCGTAAACACGTTATTTACAAAGAAGCTAAAATCAAATAATTTGGCTTTGATGAATTAGAAAAACCCGACTTGTTCGGGTTTTTTTACGTTCTTTTATAGGCGCTTTTCTTGGATTTTTATTGATTGCCCCTATTTATAGTGTAACGCAGAGAAATTTTTATTAGAACTACACATCATTCGCACGGAGAAAAAATGCCTGAATTACCCGAAGTTGAAACCACTAAAAATGGGATTTCCCCTTATTTAACAGGATTTACCATTGAAAAAATCGTGGTACGCAATCCTAAATTACGCTGGGAAGTCAGCCCGCAATTAAGTGAGTTTAAGCAGGTTAAAGTGAGCCATCTTTCCCGCCGTGCCAAATATCTGATCATTCATACGGAAAAGGGGGCGATCATAGGGCATTTGGGAATGTCAGGCTCATTGCGTGTTGTGCCACAAGACAGCCCCATCGATAAACACGATCATTTAGATATTGTGATGAATAATGGCAAGGTGCTGCGTTATAACGATCCTCGCCGTTTTGGCGCGTGGCTTTGGACGGATAATTTAGCGGATTTTCATCTTTTTGCCAAACTTGGCCCAGAACCCCTTTCAGCAGAATTTACTGGGGAATATTTGTTCAAAAAATCTCGTAAAAAACAGACCGCACTTAAAACCTTTTTAATGGATAATGCCGTGGTAGTGGGCGTGGGCAATATTTATGCCAATGAAACACTCTTTTTATGCGGTTTACATCCGTTGAAATTGGCTAAAAACTTAACCAAAGCCCAATGTGAATTGCTGGTTCAAACCATTAAACAAGTGCTTGCCACCGCCATTGCGCAAGGTGGTACAACGTTGAAAGACTTCTTGCAACCTGACGGTCGCCCCGGTTATTTCGCTCAAGAACTACGTGTTTACGGCAATAAAGATAAGCCTTGTCCAACGTGCGGGACAAAAATTGAAAGTTTAGTCATCGGGCAACGTAATAGCTTTTTCTGCCCAAAATGTCAGAAAAAAGCATAAAAATAGCTAAAAAAGCACCGCATTTGTATAAAGCTAATCAATTAAGGAAGGTAAGCCAAATCGACCTTCCTTTTTTGTTATGGATGCGTTCTATTAATTCGTTGCAAAATTAAAAATCGGCAATCATAAGGATTATTTTCATCAGCAGAGCGATATTGTTCAAATTCAATTTGCCATTCTGTCCAATCAATTTTTGGAAAAAACGTATCGCCGTCAATTTCTGCTTGAATTTCAGTAAGATAGAGTTTATCTGCAATGGGAAGATATTGTTTAAATAACTCACCGCCGCCGATAAGCATTATTTCGGGAAAATCTTTGACAAAATCCACCGCACTTTCAAAATCACTTTTCCAAATCACGCCTTCGTGCTGAAAAGGGGAACGGGAAAGCACAATATTGGTACGTTTTGGCAACGGACGACCAATGCTCTCAAAGGTTTTTCGCCCCATAATCACGGGCTTGCCTTGCGTATTTTGGCGAAACCACGCAAGATCCGCAGGCAAGTGCCACGGCATTTGGTTATCTTTCCCGATCACATTATTTTTCGTCATTGCCACAATTAAACTGAGCGTCATTTGCTTTCCTTTCTATTTACCTTACTTGCTTATTATATTACAGGTTTTTGTCGATAGAACAATAAGCCAGGTAGCGCCAAGCCAAAAACCAATGCGCCTAAAATAAAGCCTGTTTTAATAAAATAATCAATCATTTGGGCAAATAATACATCGGAAAAGCCATAATGATGAATTTGCACAATGGCGATCATCGCTTTATAAGCATAAACACCCGGGATCATCGGAATAATCGCTGCGACGGTAAACACTTTTGGGTGGGCAAGATAACGATGGGATAAATGCACGCCAATAAAACCGATTAAACTTGCGCCAGCAAAGGTAGCAAACACTAACGGTACATCAAAATGCACTAACAAGGTTCGCAATCCGTGTCCTAATGCACCTAAAATGGCACAATATTTCAAGGCCTTAGGCGGAACATTAAAAACTAAAGCAAAGCCCACCGCAGGAATGGCGGCGAATAGCATATCATCGAATAAATTCAGCAATAAGGTCATTTTAATTCTCCCCAATAGGGAATATTCAACAGCGCAAGGGCAAAAACAATGCCCAAACACGCGCCAAAGGTGAGAATGGTGGCAATCGTCCAACGCCCTAAGCCCATACCAACGTGCCCTTTGAGAATATCCGCCAGCGAATTAATCAATGGAAAGCCCGGCACGAGCAAAAGCACACTAGAAGCAAGGGCGATTTGCGGATCATTGCCTAACTGATATTTCAGCGCCATTCCTGAAATAATTGATGCGATAAAGGCGGTAATGGAAAACACAATAATCGGATTGTAATGTCGATGAGCAAGGGCTTGACGAATAAACATCGCAACAGCTGCAGCGACAAAGGTGATGAGTGAAATCCGAATATCGCCGCCAGATAAATGGGCAAAACAGGCGCAAGACAAGCCAATCATAAGCACCACGAGATAACGGTTATATTTAAACGGCTTAATTTTCTCAAGGCGTTTACGCACTTGATGAATATCATAAATACGGCGCTCGGCAGTAATCACCACCCGCTGCACTTCTGTAACAATATGCATATTTATGCCCTGATCCACATTTTTGCGTGCGGTGGTAATGCAATGATTATGATATAGCGTGGTGATAATCACAGCGTTGGGCGTTAATGCACATTCCACACTATCCATTCCCAAAGCGCGCCCTAATCTATGCGACATTTGTACCACCACAGCACTTTCTGCCCCGTGTTGAAGTAGCATTAATGCGACTTTTATACATAACCTTGTTACTTCACGTTGGCGCTCAATACGACTTTGCTCTGACATTTTGGCTAAGATGAGTTGATTAAAAAATGTCGATATTATAACGCTTTTTAGGTAATAAAGATTGTTTTAAATCATAGAAAGTGCGGTGAAAATTTAATGAAATTTTTCTCATTTAATGGTAGGGTTTCGGGCATTCAACATTAACAGGAAAATTTCGTATGGAACAAAAGAAAACCATCGTGGTGAAGTTTGGCACAAGCACTTTAACACAAGGCACAACCAAGCTTCATCGTCCACATATGATGGAAATTGTGCGCCAAATCACCCAACTGCACCAAGCAGGCTTTCGCATTATTATTGTTACTTCTGGCGCAATGGCGGCAGGGCGCGATTATCTCAATCATCCACAACTTCCGCCTACTATTGCATCAAAGCAATTATTAGCCGCCGTGGGGCAAAGCCAGCTAATTCAAACTTGGGAACAGCTGTTTTCTATTTATGATATTCACATCGGGCAAATTTTGCTCAGCCGTGCTGATATTGAAGATCGCGAGCGTTTTCTTAATGCGCGGGATACCCTTAACGCCTTGTTAGATAACGGTATTATTCCTGTAATTAATGAGAATGATGCCGTTGCTACCGCCGAAATTAAAGTGGGCGATAACGATAATTTATCGGCGCTGGTGGCCATTTTGGCACAAGCGGAGCAACTTTATTTGCTCACTGACCAACAAGGCTTATTCGATAGCGATCCAAGAAAAAATCCGCAAGCCAAATTGCTTTCCGTGGTGGAAAAAATCACTGATAACATTCGCCAAATTGCCGGTGGAAGTGGCACAACCCTTGGCACAGGCGGAATGTCCACCAAAGTGATCGCCGCGGACGTTGCCACCCGTTCGGGCGTAGAAACCATTATCGCCCCCGGCAATCGCGCAAATGTGATTGTGGATCTGGCTTATGGAGAAAATATCGGCACAAAATTTACCGTACAAACAGACCGCCTTGAAAGCCGTAAGCAATGGCTTTTCGCAGCACCATCTGCAGGCACGATCATCATTGATGAAGGGGCAACAAGTGCGGTGCTAATTCAACATAAATCCTTGCTTCCAGCAGGCATTGCGCAAATCGAAGGGCGCTTCTCGCGCGGCGAAGTGGTGAAAATTCAACAACCTAACGGTAAAGTTATCGCCCTTGGCATTCCACGCTACAACAGCGATGCGTTGAATTTAATCAAAGGCAAAAAATCGCAAGATATTCCGCAAATTTTGGGCTATGAATACGGCGCTGTCGCGGTGCATCGTGATGATATGGTGGTGTTGTAGATAAGCCCTAACAGAAACGAATGGGCACATCGTTATCATAATATGTGCGATTTTTAACAGAACGGCAGGCTTATAAGTCTGCCGCTACAGTTCTAAAAATACTCTAAGACATTTAATTGTTTACCCCAAACTGATACTCAATCCATTGCTTATAAGGCCGATTTTTCTTACCAATGCCGCCGTATTTTTGCCATTCTGGGTGATTTGGGGTATCAGGCAGGCATTCAGGTTCAAGGGCGATGCCTTGATAATCTTGGTAAGCATAGCCTAGGCGATTTGGCGTGCCAGCCAGATAATTCCCTGTGTAAATTTGCAATGCGGGTTGCGAGGTGGAAAGGGCAAGGGAAAGCTGGCGGTTGCTGGAAGTCAGTACCGCGCAAGGTTGTGTGCCATTGAGTAAAAAGGCGTGATCATAGCCTTTGGTGAACAGCTGTTCTTGTTGTAAGAAATCTTGTGCGAGCGTTTTTTCTTGGCGGAAATCAAAACTTGAGCCTTGCACCGCTTTGAGTGGCGCATTCGGAATGCCTTGTTCGTTCACTGGTAAAAAATAGTCCGCATTCAGTTGCAGAAAATGCCCGCGAACGTCCGTGCCTTGGCTTGCATTATCTAAATTAAAATAGGCGTGATTGGTGAGATTAAGCGGTGTGTCTTCATCGGTTAGGGCTTCAAATTCAATGCGAACGCTATTTTGCTCCGTTAAGCGATAAGTGGTTTTTACTTGCACATTGCCGACAAAACCTTGATCGCCATTTGGCGAGAATAGGGAAAATTGGACAAAATTATCACCGCACTTTTCCACTTGCCAACGGCGTTTATCAAAGCCTTCGCCGCCGTGAAGTTGGTGTTTGCCTTGATTGGCGTTAAGGTAAACCGTTCTGCCATTTAAACGAAAACGGCTGTTGGCAATACGGTTGGCATAACGCCCCACGGTTGCACCTAAATAGGCTTGTTGTTTTAGATAATCAGGCACTTGCGCGCCCAATAGCACTTCTTGTAAGCCACCATTCACAGGTACTTGGCAAGAAAGCCAAGTTGCGCCCCAATCCATTAATTGAATGCGCATTCCTTGTTGATTGGTTAGGGTAAATAGGTTGAAGGGCTTGCCGTCTGGCGCAAGCCCTGTGTGAGATTGTCTTAACATACGGCGACCCCTTGTGAGGCGGTGCAAACATAGAAATCTTCTTTTAATCCTGTTTGTTTTTCATAGTTTTCTGCGATGATCTTACGCACGGCGTCCACCTTATCCAACGGCGCTACCACCACGATACAACCACCAAAGCCACCGCCTGTCATTCTTGCACCGCCTGTGTTACCCACGGCAAGTTGAGCCAGTTCAACTAAGTAATCAATTTGTGGCACGGTGATCTCGAAATCATCGCGCATTGAATCGTGGGATTGTGCCATTAATTGTCCAAGTTTTGTGAGATCGCCTTGTTTTAAGGCTTCTACTGCAGCAAGCACGCGAGCGTTTTCGCTAACAACGTGTCTAGCGCGTTTCGCCACGATAGGATCAAGTGCGGTGAGTTTTTCTTCCATTTTTTCGAATTGTGCTACGGACACATCACGCAAGGCTTTCACGCCAAAAAATTCTGCCGCTTGTTCACATTGCGCGCGGCGTGTGTTGTATTCACCTGCCACTAAATCGTGTTTAACGTGCGAATTGACAATCATCACTGCCACATCATTGGGAACAGGGGTTGGCTGAGTTTCAAGGCTGCGGCAATCGATCATTAATAAATGATCTTTTTGTCCAAGGGCAGAGATCAGCTGATCCATATTGCCGCAATTCGCGCCCACAAATTTGTTTTCTGCTTGCTGCCCGATTAACGCCAGCTGGGTATCGCTGAGTGGAAGTTGTGCGAGCTGCTGGCAGAATTTTCCCACCGCCACTTCAAGAGAAGCTGAAGAACTTAAGCCCGCAGAAAGTGGGACGTTACCACTAATCACTAAATCAGCCCCTTGTTTGAAGTCGGGACATTGCGCTTGAATAAATTTCACCACGCCACGCACATAGCCTGTCCATTTGTGGGCGGGATTAGGCTCAATGGGTTTGGCAAGATCAAATTCGTCAAACTCATCAAGATCGGCGGCATAAACACGGAAAAGGCTATCATCTCGCTTTGCGCCACATACTGCTGTGCCGTAATTAATCGCGCAAGGCATTACAAAGCCGTCATTGTAATCCGTATGCTCGCCGATAATATTGACACGCCCAGGAGCATAAACACGCAGATCAAAAGTGCGGTGGAATTTTTCGGAAAATAATTGTTCTGCTCGTTGTTGTGGGTTCATCAGTTGTCTCCTTCGATTTAGTGGTTGTCGATAATTCATTGTGCATTTGAGTTATTAACAGATCCTAGCGTAGTTTGTAATGAATATCGCTTAAGGCACGTAATCGTTCTGCCGCTTGTTCTGCGGTGAGATCGCGCTGGCTTTCGCCTAGCATTTCATAGCCCACCATAAATTTTCGCACCGTGGCGGAGCGTAATAATGGGGGATAAAAATGCGCGTGCAGTTGCCAATGATCATTTTCTTTGCCATTAAATGGGGCAAAATGGAAACCCATTGAATATGGGAAAGAAGTTTCAAACAGGTTGTCATATTTGGTGGTGAGCAACTTCAAGGCAAGCGCCAAATCTTGCTGTTGTTCAGGGTTGAGTTGGGCGAAATTTTTAATATGAACTTTTGGCAGTAATAAGGTTTCAAAAGGCCATACAGCCCAATAAGGTACAAGGGCAACCCAGTGTTTGGTTTCCACCACAATGCGTTCTTTCCGCGCTAATTCACGTTGCACATAATCCACCAATAGCACTGAACCGTATTTTTCAAAGTAACGTTGTTGGGCTAAATCCTCTTGCGCCACTTCATTCGGCAGAAAACTGTTTGCCCAGATTTGTCCGTGTGGGTGAGGGTTTGAACAGCCCATTGCCGCACCTTTATTTTCAAAGATTTGTACCCAAGGATAACGCTGCCCTAGCTCGTTAAGTTGAGCTTGCCATACGTCAATCACATCAACAATTTCTTCCACCGTGAGTAATGGTAAGGTTTTGCTGTGATCCGGTGAAAAGCAAATCACGCGGCTTTCCCCTTCAGCAGCGGCAGTTTGGAAAAGGGGATCATCACTCGGCGCGGGGGCTGGCGTTTGTTCTAACAAGGCGGAAAAATCATTTTTAAACACAAAGGGTTTGCGGTAGTCAGGGTTTTGTTCGCCGGTAATGCGTTTATTGCTTGGGCAAAGGTAGCAGCTTGGATCGTAGCAAGGTTTTTGTTCTTCTTCATTTTTTTCTTGCTGACCTTGCCATGGACGTTTTGCGCGATGGGGAGAAACCAATACCCAGCGATCGATAAGCGGATTATAGCGGCGGTGTGGATGATCTGCCGCAACAAATTGTTCAGACATAATGTTCTCCTTAAGTGAAAATATGAAAGCGGTTACAAAAATAAACTGCTATAAAATAGCAGATTGCCAAAAATAAACTATTAACTAGATCACAAATTGAGAAAAAAGTGTGATTTTTTTTGTGATGTAGTTTTCATTTTTTAAAGTAAGCGTTTTCAATCACAGAAAATTCTTTATATGATAAGTGCGGTGTAAATTTGCAGAGTTTTTAGGGGAGAAGATGATTACTATTCGTGATGTAGCAAAACAAGCGGGCGTTTCAGTGGCAACGGTTTCGCGCGTGTTGAATAATCATTCTTCCGCCAGTGAAAAGGCACGCCTTGCAGTGCAAAAAGCTGTGCAGGAATTGGGCTATCACCCGAATGCTAATGCGCAAGCCCTTGCCTTGCAAAACACTGACACCATTGGCGTGGTGGTCACGGACGTTACCGATCCTTTCTTTGCGATTTTAGTGAAAGCAGTGGATAAAGTGGCGGAACAGCACAACAAAAGCATTTTGATCGGCATTGGCTATCATAATGCGGAAAAGGAACGTAATGCCATTGAAACCTTGCTACGCAAGCGTTGTAGCTGTTTGGTGGTTCACACCAAAGCCTTGAGCGATGAAGAACTTAGCCAATATTTAAGCCGCATTGCGGGAATGGTGGTGATTAATCGCGTGGTGCAAGGTTATGAAAATCGCTGCGTAAGCCTAGATAACACCAAAGGTACGTTTATTGCTACGGAAAATTTAATCCGCCTTGGGCATAAGCACATCGGTTATATTGGTTCAAATCATAAAATTAATGATGAAAAAGAGCGTATTCAAGGCTATCTTAATGCCCTTGCGCAGCACAATTTGCCAATGGCGGAACATCGCATTGCGCACAGCTCACCGGATTTTGAGGGGGGCGAGCAGGCAATGATCCATTTGTTGAGCTACAATTCTGATCTAACTGCCGTGGTGGCCTATAACGACACAATGGCGGCAGGCGCAATTTCGGTGCTGAATGAAAACAATATCAACGTGCCGAAACAATTTTCCATTATCGGCTTTGATGATATGCCCATTGCCCGTTATCTGATCCCTAAGCTCACCACGATTCGCTATCCCATTGATTTAATGGCAACTTATGCGGCAAATCTGGCATTAAGTTTGGTGGATACTCGCGTTAATACACCGATTCATACCCAATTTAATCCCACCCTAGTCAGACGATTTTCCACAGAACCCTGCGATTAATTTATGATCACCGTCACATTTTTGAACATTTTTTGTAATCGTTTACAGTAAGTGTGAGAGGGATCACAGTCTTACAGTTTATTTTCTTATATGCTTAATTGTGCTAGAGGTAAATTTTCCACTAAACAATTAAGGAGCTATCCCTATGAAAAAAATCTCATTAAAAATCACCGCACTTGCTTTAACCTTGGGGCTTGCTGGTACTGTTGCTCAAGCAGCGAATCGTGTGGGGGTAACTATTTATAAATACGATGACAACTTTATGTCATTAATGCGTCAAGAAATTGACAAAGAAGCCAAACAATTTAAAGACATTGAATTGTTAATGAACGACTCGCAAAATGCCCAGTCGGTGCAAAATGACCAAGTTGATGTGTTGATTTCTAAAGGGGTGAAAGCCCTTGCGATTAACCTTGTGGATCCAGCGGCTGCGCCAACCATTATCAAAAAAGCACAGTTAGAAGATGTGCCAGTGATTTTCTTCAATAAAGACCCTGGTGCAAAAGCCATTGGCAGTTATGAGCAAGCTTATTATGTAGGGACTGAGCCAAAAGAATCTGGCGTGATTCAAGGCCAATTAATTGCGAAACACTGGAAAGCTAACCCTGCCTATGACTTAAATAAAGATGGCAAAATTCAATATGTATTATTGAAAGGTGAGCCAGGCCACCCAGATGCGGAAGCGCGTACGAAATATGTGATTGAAGAGCTAAATAAAAACGGCATTGAAACCGAACAACTCTTTATCGACACAGGAATGTGGGACGCGGCATTAGCCAAAGATAAAATGGATGCGTGGTTATCAAGCCCGAAAGCCAACGAAATTGAAGTGATTATTTCTAACAATGACGGTATGGCAATGGGCGCGTTGGAAGCCACCAAAGCACACGGTAAAAAATTACCAATCTTTGGTGTAGATGCCTTGCCAGAAGTGTTACAGCTAGTTAAAAAAGGCGAAATGGCAGGTACAGTGTTAAACGATGGTGTAACACAGGGTAAAGTTATCGTGCAATTTGCCGATAACCTAGCAAAAGGTAAACCAATTGCAGAAGGCACAAACTGGAAATTAGAAAACAAAGTATTGCGTATTCCTTATGTAGGCATTGACGCAGATAACTTAAATGATTTCTTAAAATAATTTTATTGGCATATAGGGGAAGGCTTTCTTCCCCTTTTCTATGGGGTTGGCTATGACAGAACACACACCAAATACCCAAGAAGTCTTGCTTACAATGACCAATGTAAGCAAAACCTTTCCGGGCGTTAAAGCTTTAGACCGGGCAAATCTCACCGTGCGTTCTCACTCAGTACACGCATTAATGGGGGAAAACGGTGCGGGCAAATCCACCTTGCTGAAATGCTTATTTGGCATTTATGCTAAAGACGAAGGTGAGATTCTCTTTTTAAATCAACCAGTTAATTTCAAAACATCAAAAGAAGCACTTGAAAATGGTATTTCAATGGTTCACCAAGAACTCAATCTTGTGCGCCAGCGTAATGTGATGGATAACCTTTGGCTTGGACGTTATCCACTAAAAGGTGTGTTTGTCGATCACGCCAAAATGTATCGTGACACCAAAGCCATTTTTGATGAATTGGATATTGATGTTGATCCTAAAGAAAAAGTGGCAAATCTCTCTGTTTCACAAATGCAAATGATTGAAATTGCAAAGGCTTTTTCTTATAACGCAAAAATTGTGATTATGGACGAACCCACTTCATCGCTATCTGAAAAAGAAGTGGAGCATTTATTTAGAATCATCGAAAAGCTCAAAGAACGCGGTTGTGGAATTATTTATATTTCGCACAAAATGGACGAAATTTTCAAAATTTGCGATGAAATTACCATTTTACGCGATGGCAAATGGATCAACACCGTGCCAGTCAAAGGCAGCACGATGGACGAAATTGTGGCAATGATGGTAGGGCGTGAACTTACACAACGTTTCCCTGAAAAAACCAACACGCCACAAGAAGTGATTTTAGAAGTGGAACACCTAACGGCACTGAACCAACCTTCTATTCAAGATGTCAGCTTCCAGCTTCGTAAAGGGGAAATTCTTGGCATCGCAGGACTTGTTGGGGCAAAACGCACGGACATTGTGGAAACCATTTTTGGCGTGCGTGAACGTAAAACGGGCGAGATCAAATTGCACGGAAAAACAATGAAAAATCGCACCGCACTTGAAGCCATTAATAACGGTTTTGCGTTGGTCACGGAAGAACGCCGTTCCACAGGGATTTATGCTAACCTAAATATTGAATTTAACTCATTGATTTCAAATATGAAATCTTATTTAGGGCGGCTAGGTTTGCTAAGTGGCGAAAAAATGAAAAGCGACACCCAGTGGGTGATCGATGCAATGAATGTGAAAACGCCATCGCACAAAACTACCATAGGCTCGCTTTCGGGCGGAAACCAGCAAAAAGTGGTCATTGGCCGTTGGTTGCTTACTCAGCCTGAAATTTTAATGCTTGATGAACCAACACGCGGCATTGATATTGGGGCAAAATTTGAAATTTACCAACTAATTATGGAACTCGCTAAAAAGGACAAAGGCATTATTATGATTTCTTCTGAAATGCCAGAACTGTTAGGCGTAACCGACCGAATTTTGGTAATGAGTAACGGAAAAGTGGCGGGAATTGTTGAAACCGCAAAAACTTCGCAAGAAGAAATTCTGCAACTTGCAGCGAAATATCTCTAATTTAGAAGGAAATGAATTATGTCAGCTTTAAAACAAAATAAATCGCTAGATTTCCTTAAGCAAAACGCTATTTACTTTGTGCTGTTGGTACTTCTTGGCATTATCATTATGCAAGATTCCAGCTTTTTGAGTTTAAGAAATTTTAGTAATATTCTTACCCAATCTTCTGTACGTTTAATCATCGCTCTTGGTGTGGCTGGCGTGCTGATTACGCAAGGGACAGACTTATCCGCAGGACGCCAAGTGGGGCTTGCTGCGGTAATTTCAGCCACATTGCTACAAGCAATGGATAATATGAATCGCGTCTTCCCAAATTTAAGTGAAATTCCTATTCCTGTGGTGATTCTTACCGTCTGTGTGGTGGGAGCAATTATTGGCTTAGTAAACGGGATCGTCATCGCTTATCTTAATGTAACGCCATTTATTGCCACAATGGGAACGATGATCATCGTGTACGGGATCAACTCTCTTTATTATGATGCAGTGGGATCATCACCAATTGCAGGTTTTAACGAACAATTCTCTACCTTTGCCCAAGGCTTTTTTCGCTTAGGTAGCTTTAAACTTTCCTACATCACCATTTATGCGGCGATTTGTGCTGTGTTTGTGTGGGTGTTATGGAATAAAACACGCTTTGGTAAAAACATCTTTGCTATTGGTGGAAATCCAGAAGCGGCGCGTGTTTCAGGGGTAAACGTAACCCGTAATCTTGTGGCTATTTATATGATTGCAGGGGTATTTTATGCCTTTGGCGGTATGCTTGAAGCAGGGCGTATTGGTAGTGCCACTAATAACCTTGGTTTTATGTATGAACTTGATGCCATTGCTGCTTGTGTGGTTGGCGGCGTATCCTTCGCTGGTGGTGTAGGTACGGTGCTTGGTGTGGTAACTGGGGTATTGATCTTCACCGTGATCAACTATGGTTTAACCTACATTGGCGTAAACCCATACTGGCAATACATCATCAAGGGTAGCATTATCATCTTCGCCGTAGCCATTGACTCGCTTAAATACGCGAAGAAAAAATAAGTGCGGTGAAAAATTCGCAAAAAAATTACCGCACTTAACTTCCCTAACCCCTCTTTACACAAAGAGGGGTTATTC
>NZ_JBMMGT010000025.1:0-37872 GCF_049366555.1 Avibacterium volantium
TTTTACGTCTTTCATTACGTATTACAACTAGACTTTCTATATAAGATATGATTATTAGACATAATGCTACCCAAGCAGCTAATTTGGCTTCATATCTTAAGTTTACTTTTTTTCTCTCAATATCTATATTCAAGAAGCAATGTTGATTTGTGCAAAAAGAAAATATTTCTTCCTTTCCCTGTATGGTGATAAATTTTATCTCTGATAATTTATATTCTCCGTTTTCTAATAAACCACAATGTTTATAATAACATTTATTATTTATTTGCTGAATTGTTTTGTACTTATTTAGTCTTCCATTCATTCTATAATCTTGAACGATAACATCAATATTTTTATAGGTTTGATACTCTATTGTAAATTTATCAAATAACACAGGCCATGCCTGATAGAATAGTATAAAATATAACAATATCACCATCTTATGCCCAGGACAAATAGTTGTATAAATATGTATCAAGGCTTTTTTAATAAGAAAAATTATCTGATAGATCACGCTAAAGAAATGTTTTATGCGCACAAATTAACCTCTCCAAAGGGGGATTGATATGCTGTTGTACAGGTAAAATATGTTCAATAAAAACCACGTTATCATCATAAGATAAATTAATGAAAAAACAAGCTAAAAACAGTGATAGCGATCACAATTCTTAAAAGACAGCAACCTTTAAATTATCAAATATGGTGTATCTTATGAAAACTGGGTGATGTGCAAAATATAGAAATTCTGCGCTGTAAAGCTGAGGAGAGTAGAAAGTAGAATAGAAAGGTGTGATAGGGAAAAAATAAACTTCCGAACTATTGTATTTTCATCAAAAAAATTTGCGAAAACCTATCGCGAAATCGTTTGCTTTCTGCTAGAATTGGCAGGAAAAACACCCTTCTTTAAGTTGCGTTTTTCATCTTTTTTATCAACTAATCTGGATTAAAAAATGGAAAATCAGTCTTTTCTACAAAAACTTTTTAAACTCAAGCAAAAAAATACCACAGCAAAAACAGAAATTATCGCGGGGATCACCACTTTCTTCACGATGGTTTATATCGTTTTTGTTAATCCGTCCGTGTTAGGTGATGCGGGAATGGATAAACAAGTAGTGTTTGTTACCACCTGTTTAATCGCGGCATTTGGTACGATCGCGATGGGCTTGTTCAGTAATTTGCCTATTGCCCTTGCGCCTGCGATGGGGTTGAACGCCTTTTTCGCTTATGTAGTGGTGAGCAAATTGGGCTACTCGTGGCAAGTGGGAATGGGGGCGATCTTTTGGGGATCGGTTGGCTTATTAGTGCTAACGCTGTTCCAAATTCGCTATTGGTTAATGGCATCAATTCCGCTCAGTTTACGCGTCGGCATCGGGGCGGGGATTGGCTTTTTTATCTCCCTGATCGGCTTTAAAAATATGGGCCTAGTGGTGGCAAACCCAGCAACTTTAGTGGCATTAGGTGAGCTACACAATCCGCAAGTGTTAATGGGGATTTTGGGCTTCTTTATTATCGTTGTGCTAGCGGCACGCAATATTTATTCTGGCGTGTTGATCTCCATCGCAGTGGTTACAACTTTAGCCTTATTATTTGATGATAGCGTTGTGTTTCACGGGATCATTTCAATGCCACCAAGCCTTGAGCCAGTGGTGGGCAAAGTGGATATTGTCGGCGCATTAGATACCGCCTTGCTCGGCATTATTTTCTCTTTCTTATTGGTGAATTTATTCGATTCTTCAGGCACTTTGTTGGGTGTAACAGACAAAGCAGGGATCAGCGATGAGAAAGGACGTTTCCCGAAAATGAAACAAGCCCTTTATGTGGATAGTGTGAGCGCCGTGGCGGGGTCGTACATCGGCACATCTGCAATCAGTACTTACATTGAAAGTGGCGCTGGTGTTTCCGTGGGTGGACGCACGGGAATGACGGCAGTTGTAGTTGGCGTGCTGTTCTTATTAACCATTTTCTTCTCGCCATTAGCGAGCGTTGTGCCACCTTATGCCACCGCAGGCGCGTTGGTTTATGTGGGGATTTTAATGGCCTCAAGCTTAATTCGTGTTCAATGGGAAGATTTGACCGAAGCCACACCTGCCTTTATCACCGCAGCAATGATGCCGTTCACTTATTCCATTACGGAAGGTATTGCCTTTGGCTTTATTAGCTACTGTGTGATGAAAGTTTGCACAGGACGCTGGAAAGAAGTCAATGCACCAGTTTGGGTGGTTGCCTTACTCTTTATTGCCAAATTCGTTTGGGTTGGCTAACTCTTTTTAATTAGGGCGAAAAATTCGCCCTAATTTTTTACCGCACTTTTGTTATTTTCGATTTGCTTTAAAAACAAGTAAAATATTACCAATTTTGCACCGCACTTTATCCATTATTTTTTCTAGAAATTTACGCCACAATGTCAAAAACAAGAAAAATCATTCATATTGATATGGATTGCTTTTATGCTTCTATTGAGCTGCGTGATAAACCGCATCTTAAAGGCAAACCTGTGGCGGTGGGCGGTTCATCTGAGCAACGTGGCGTGTTAAGCACTTGCAATTATGAAGCTAGAAAATTTGGTTTGCATAGTGCAATGCCAACGGCACAAGCCCTAAAACGTTGCCCAAATTTGATTTTATTACCGGTGAATATGCCGTTGTATAAACAGGTATCGCAACAAATTCAGCAAATATTTCATCGTTATACCCATTTGGTTGAACCTTTATCTTTAGATGAAGCCTATTTAGATGTCACGGATTGTCAGCAATGTTCCGGCTCAGCCACTTGGATTGCACAAGAAATTCGCCAAACCATTTTTGCTGAAACTCAGCTTACTGCGTCTGCTGGCGTAGCGCCGTTAAAATTTTTGGCTAAAATCGCTTCTGATAAAAATAAGCCGAATGGGCAGTTTGTGATTGAGCCAGATGATGTGGACGAATTCGTTCGCAACCTGCCGCTTAGTGCCATTCCCGGTGTGGGAAAAGTGACCACCCAGCGCTTATTGGAAATGGGCTTAAAAACCTGTGCCGATGTGCAACAATTTGAACAGCATTTATTGCTCAATCAACTCGGCAAGAGCGGACAGCGTATTTGGAATTTTAGCCACGCCATTGATGAAAGGGAAGTGCAGCCCGAGCGGTTGCGTAAATCCGTAGGGGTGGAAACCACGTTATTGAAAAATATCACCGCACTTGAACAAGGTGAGGCCGTGCTAAATCAGCTTTATGATCAATTAGTGCGCCGTGTGCAGCGAGCTTGCCCTGGTTTGCCTTTGCAAAAATTACGCAAAATTGGCGTGAAGTTAAAATTCGATGATTTCCAAATCACCACCTTAGAAAAAAGTGCGGTGGATTTTTCGCAAGAAAATTTCCGTGCCTTATTGGCGCAAATTTGGCAGCGCCGTCAAAATAAATCCATTCGATTAATCGGCTTACAGGTTAATTTACCCGAGCAACAAGAAGAAAAACAGATGAGTTTATGGGAAAACTGATCTGTTAAATCTTGAAATTACAAAATTTATAATTATATTGGTTATTCCTTTAATCATTTATTGGATAATCAACTACATACTCACAGCGAGGAACGTTTTATGATGCGAATTTTATTATTTTTAGCCACGAATATGGCGGTGTTGATCGTTTTCAACATTATTTTGAGTTTAACGGGAATCCGCGCCCAAGATGCCAGTGGGTTACTCATTATGGCTGCGTTGTTTGGTTTCAGCGGATCATTAATTTCCCTGTTTTTATCCAAAACAATGGCGTTAAAATCGGTCAATGGGCAAGTGATCGAACAGCCGCGTACAGAGCAAGAGCGTTGGTTATTAAACACCGTGGCTACGCAGGCGCGCGAAGCTAATATTCCAATGCCAACGGTGGCGATTTACCATTCTGCGGACGTCAATGCCTTTGCCACTGGCGCAAGTAAAAGCAACTCTCTGGTTGCCGTGAGTACAGGATTGCTCAACGCAATGACCAAAGACGAAGCCGAAGCGGTGCTAGCGCACGAAATTAGCCATATCCAAAATGGCGATATGGTTACAATGACGTTGCTACAAGGCGTGCTAAATACTTTCGTGATTTTTATTTCTCGTCTTATTGCCAACGTGGTGGCGAGCAATCGCAATGACAACGGCGAAAGCAGCAGCGGAATTTATTTCTTAGTTTCAATGGTGCTAGAAGTGGTGTTCGGTTTCTTGGCGAGTATGATCGCAATGTGGTTCTCACGTTATCGTGAATATCGTGCGGACGCAGGCTCAGCCCATTTAGTCGGCAAACAAAAAATGATCGCCGCATTACGCCGCTTACAACAACTTCACGAACCACAACAAATGGAAGGGCAATTTGCGGCTTTCGGTATTAACGGCAGAACAGGCGGCTTAGCTTCTTTATTTTTAAGCCACCCACCGTTGGAAAAACGTATTGAAGCGTTGCAACAAAGTGATAGCTTGAAATAAATGTTTTTTCGGGCAGACACATCGGTCTGTCCCTACGAAAATTTATTTAATTACAATCAGTTATCATTATATACGAGTGTAGGGGCGGGCCGATGTGTCCGCCCTTTAAAATAATTAATGTAGCTAAACCGCCATAAATGTTAAAATAGGGCGTTTTCAAATTTTCAGGCACAGACTTTGTGCCTTATTATTTTTTGGAGTTGTGATGGAACATCGTTTAGAAGATATTATTGCCATTTTTAATCAATGCTTTGAGCAAGAATATAATACCAAATTGGTTAAAGGGGGCGATGAACCGCTTTATGTGCCAGCGAATGAAGACTGCCCTTACAATGCCATTTATTTTGCGCGGGGTTTTTATAGCAGCGCCTTGCACGAGATTTCGCACTGGCTGATTGCAGGTAAAGAGCGGCGTAAATTAGAAGATTTTGGTTATTGGTACGAACCTGACGGACGCTCTGAACAACGCCAGCGAGAATTTGAGCTAGTGGAAGTAAAGCCACAAGCGTTAGAGTGGATTTTAGCCACCGCCGCAGGGTTTCGCTATTTCGCTAGCAGTGATAATTTAAACGGTGAAACAGGGGATACTCAGCCCTTTAAGCAAGCGGTTTATCAACAGGTGAAAATCTATGCGGAAAAAGGGTTGCCAAAACGCGCAGAAACCTTACGCCAAGCCCTTGCTAAATTTTACGGCACGCCAGATTGCATTAATTTGGATTTATTTCACGTGAGTAAAATTTAAGTCAAAAATCAGCGAAATTTGCACCGCACTTTGTTTACTTATGATTTAAAAAGTGCGGTGCAAAATTTTAATAAATTTAACGGAACATTGAATGTTAGCATTAGAAATCAAAGGATTAACCAAAGAATATAAAAACGGGGTCAAAGCCTTGCACGGCATTGATCTGAGTGTTGAAGCAGGGGATTTTTATGCGCTGCTTGGGCATAATGGCGCGGGAAAATCCACTACCATTGGGATTATTTGTTCTTTGGTGAATAAAACATCAGGTGATGTGAAAGTGTTTGGCGCGGATTTGGATAGCAATCCAAGCCAGCTAAAACAGAATATCGGTTTAGTGCCACAAGAGTTTAACTTTAACCAATTTGAACGCGTGATTGATATTCTCACCAATCAAGCGGGTTATTATGGTATTCCACGCAAAGAGGCTTTAGTGCGCGCGGAAGTATGGCTGAAAAAGCTGGATTTGTGGGATAAACGCCATCAGCAATCACGCCAACTTTCAGGGGGAATGAAGCGCCGTTTAATGATTGCGCGCGCCTTAATGCATCACCCTAAATTGCTGATTCTTGATGAGCCAACGGCAGGCGTGGATATTGAACTGCGCCGCACAATGTGGGAGTTTTTGCGTGAGCTAAATCACCAAGGCACAACGATTATTCTTACCACACATTATTTGGAAGAAGCGGAAATGCTCTGTCGCCATATTGGCATTATTCAGCACGGGCGTTTAGTGGTAAATATGTCAATGAAAGCCTTATTGGTGAAGCTGGAAACAGAAACCTTTATTTTTGATTTAGCGCCGCAAGCGGTTAAGCCTGAAATAATGGGTTACAACGTCACTTGGCTAGATAACAATACGCTTGAAGTGGAAGTGAAAAGAGAGCAGGGTTTAAATCAGCTATTTTCACAACTGACGCAACAAGGCGTGCAAGTGTTGAGTATGCGTAATAAAGCCAATCGTTTAGAAGAATTATTTGTTTCAATGGCATTGAATAAAGGAGTGCAATAATGAGTTTAGCTTGGGTTGCCTTTCAAACCATTTTTGTGAAAGAAGTACGCCGTTTTACCCGAATTTGGGTGCAGACCCTTGTGCCGCCGGTGATCACAATGACCTTATATTTTGTGATTTTTGGCCAGCTGATTGGCCATCGTATTGGCGAAATGCACGGCTTTAGCTATATGCAATTTATCGTACCGGGGCTGATTATGATGTCTGCCTTAACCCATTCTTTCGCCAACGTGGCATCATCTTTTTACAGCACAAAATTTGCCCGTAACGTAGAAGAACTGCTAATTTCGCCAACTTCACCGCACATTATTATTTTAGGCTATATGGCTGGCGGAATGGCGCGCGGATTGAGTGTTGGCATTCTCGTTACCTTGGTTTCGCTATTTTTCGTGCCATTACAGATTTATTCTTGGACGGTAATTCTTGCCACTTTATTACTCACCACCGCAAGTTTTGCACTAGGAGGCTTGATCAATGCAGTTTTCGCACGCTCTTTTGATGACATTAGCATTATCCCCACTTTTGTTTTAACACCATTAACCTATCTCGGCGGCGTATTTTATTCCATTTCCTTACTGCCACCTTTCTGGCAAGTAGTGTCAAAATTTAACCCCATTGTTTATATGATCAGCGGCTTCCGCTACGGTTTTCTCGGCATTCAAGATGTCAGCCTTGTTTACACCTTCAGCGTTTTAGGCATTTTTATCACCGCACTTTACGGCATCGCCTATTATCTGATTAGCCGTGGGGTTGGGTTAAGGAGTTAAAGGTTTTTAATATGTACGGTGAAAATGATACAAAAACCATCAATCAAACTAGTTTAACATTAGATGTGATTATTCCTTGCTACAATGCACAAAAAACCTTAATTCGTGCAGTCAAAAGTGTTTTGCAACATCAATGTGTGCAATATGTCTGGTTGATTGATGATGGATCAATAGATAACACTTGGGATCAAATGCAACGCCTTGCACAATCTGATAAGCGTATTCGTATTGAAAAAATGCCGCATAACAGCGGTGTTGCTAAAGCAAGAAATTGGGGAGCTTTACAAAGTGAAGCGGATTTGATCGCCTTTCTTGATGCAGATGATGCCTATCAAGCTGGTGCATTGGAAAATGCCCCTTTTATCTTTTCTCAGCTTGCTCAATTGGGGGGAATTTGCTTACCACTTTATCCCTTAGATTTTCCGCAACAATATTTAGATCACCCGGGATTTTCTGAGGCTTGGTATCGTTTATGCTTGATTGTAGCAAGTAATAAAGTGTTCAGAAGACGATTGTTTTTAGCTTGCGGTGGTTATCCGCAAGATATGTTATTCCAAAAATTTGGCGGTGAAGACGCTGCATTGATGGCAATACTGGCAGATTGTTGTCAAATTGGTACATTGTTTGAGGACAATTTGCCCGGGGCGTTACATTATTATCATTCAGGTATGTACGCAGAACGTTTATTAATGAGCCAACTCGAAAGCAAATGTGATGAACAGATTGTCACATATTTACCACTCGCAGAACAACTTAATCAGAAAGTGCGGTTGGAATTACAGCAAATTTTTTCATTATTTGCTCAACCCAAAAAGGGGATTTGCCCCCTTATTCTGACATTCCAAACTGAGAAAATATAGTGCAACCTTTTTCATTCTTGTTATGAATAGGAAATAATCTCATAACAAGGCTCATAAGCCTCGCCGTCTGGCAGTTTCATTCGGTGTTGGGTGATGAAATCTTGTAGCACGTTGTCCACTTTTTCCATTAAATCTTTATCCCCTTTTAGCTGGAATTTGCCTAGTTCAGCGATGCGATCTTGCGTATCAGGCTTAATGTTGCCCGCTACAATGCCAGAAAATACACGGCGAAGATTAGCGGCAAGGCTTACTTTGCTTTGATTCATATGCAAATCTAAATTTGCCATATTTTCGTGGGTTGGGATAAATGGCTGTTGAAATTCAGGATCAATTTTCAATGACCAATTAAAGCCATAAGAATCATTATTTTCATAGCGTAAATGACGAATTTCTTCTATTGAAGATTTCATATGACGTGCTACTGCCACAGGATCATCAATGATGATTTTATACAAGGATTGCGCTTCTTTCCCTAAGGTTTCGCCAATAAAGCGATCAATCGTGGCAAAATAATCCGCACTTTCTTTTGGCCCAGTTAAAATGAGTGGGATAGCTTGCGCTTGATTTTCTGGGTTGAGCTTAATTCCAAGGATATACAGCAATTCCTCGAATGTCCCAGGGCCGCCAGGGAAGATAATAATGCCGTGCCCCATACGCACAAAGGCTTCAAGACGCTTTTCAATGTCAGGCATAATGATCAGCTCATTAACAATTGGGTTAGGCGGCTCAGAAGCAATGATTGAAGGCTCGGTGATGCCAATAAAACGGCTGTTTTTATAGCGTTGGTTGGAATGGCCAATTGCCGCGCCTTTCATCGGTGCTTCCATCACACCTGGCCCGCAGCCTGTGATGATATTTAATTCACGATGACCTAATTCTAACCCCACCGCGCGACAATATTGGTATTCAATTTGATTGATGGAATGACCTCCCCAGCACACCACCAAATTCGGCAATTCGCCCACAATCAAGGCTTTGGCATTACGCAAAATGGAAAACACTTGGTTGGTGATATGCACGCTGTCTTGAATATCGCAAGGATTAATCCGTTGGCTTAGCACATTCACGAACACAATATCACGCAGGACGGCAAAAAGGTGATATTGAATATTGCGGATAATATGTTGATCCACAAAGGCACTTTCTGGCGGATTGTGTAACTTGAGGGTGATACCACGTTCTGTCGCCACCAGCTCAATATCAAAATCAGGATATTGATTTAATAACTTGCGGCTGTCATCGGTAACCGCACCAGAATTTAGCACCGCAAGCGAGCAGTTGCGATACAGCTGATATAGCTCGCTTTTGGCTTGCTTGGTGAGCAATTCCACTTCAAGATGCGAGAGCTGTTCCATACTCCCACGAGGATTCACATAATGAATATTTGCCATTGCGACCTCCTATTGTCTGGCTAAGCGCACATTGTGCGGCACGGCTTCAAAATTCGAGCGGAACGGATTAATGTCCAACCCACCGCGACGTGTGTAACGGGCGTAAACGGTGAGCTTTTCTGGCTGAGCAAAATGCATTAGATCACAATAAATTCGCTCAACGCATTGTTCGTGAAATTCGTTATGCTGACGGAAAGAAACCAAATAGCGCAATAATTTCTCGCGATCAATCCGTTTCCCCACATAATGAATTTGTAACGATCCCCAGTCTGGTTGCTGAGTGATTAAACAATTTGATTTAAGCAAATGGCTCACCAAATGTTCTTCCACCTGTTCTGCGTGCGTGCAATGTTCTAAATAATTGGGATTGAATTGATAATCTCGGATTTCGATATCCTGATCATCAATACAATCTCCTTGCAAGCTGTCAATGAAAGTGCGGTGGTAATTTTGCAAAGAATTTAACCGCACTTTGACTTGCCCTTTGGCGCAATCAGCCAGATCTTGCTGCAAGAGCTGTTGCACCTGCTCGAAGCTGTCAAAATGGCTTTGATTGAAGCTGTTGAGATAAAGCTTAAAACTTTTAGATTCAATTAAATTTTCACTGCGGAAATCAATTTCCACGTCCGCAATCGCCACTTGTGGCACGCCTTTGGGATTAAGCCAAGAGATTTCATAAGCCGTCCAAATATCTGCGCCAAAAGTAAAGGGCTGATTTTCCACAATCCCAAGCTGTGCGCGGTTTAATTGACGCGGCACGGCTTGCAATAAAGTGCGGTCGTAATGTTGTGCATATTTTGTTTCTTGCCCTAATTTTAAGGCGTGTAAACTTTCGTGGTTGTAATCCATATTTTTCCTTATTGCCAGTGCCAAGAAAGGTTGGATACCAATCGGCACTGATCACATTTAAAATCAAACAGATCAAAGAGCGGTGTTTTTAATGCCCAATTTTTATGACAGCTTGGGCAACGACGTTGTTGTTCGGCTTGCAAACTTTCGCCACCAATGCGATATAAATAATAGTAAGTTGGAATGCCAGTGTGTTGTTCAATTTCTTGGCATAAGGCATAACCGTGTTTGGATAAATTGCTGTGCAAATCAGAAATTTCAGCAATGGCTTGGCTTTCTAGGGCGGTGCCGTTCATTTGTAACTGATCGCAAGCCTGCCAATTTTCTTGCCATTTAATGAGATCTAAACTCAAGTGCGGTGCATTTTTGAAAAATTTATACAGTGGAATAGGCAAGTTATCATCGCCACTGTGCAACGGTGAGCAAGATTGCAAATAGGTAGTGTAAAGCACCTGCCAGCTTGGTCGCTCGCCTTGATAAGTGAGATCAGAATTTAGGTCATCAGCAATCACTTGAAAACTATCAAAATTTATCCCCGCACGTTGTGCCACATCTAAGGCATTTTGTACCACTGAATTATTAAATTCGGGCAACAGGCTTTGTTGTTCGGGGCAAACCACTCGCACAGCAATGCCTTGCTGGTTTTCTAATTCAGCGTGAAAAAGGGGAATTTCTCGCCCAAGAATTTGCCCATTATAACGCCATTGTTCAATCACTTGATTAATCAATGGGTAAACCGCATTGTTGGGGTCGGTAAGGGTAAAAAAAGCTTCAATTAAATACATTCTCTGCCTTAATTTATAGGAAAGCGATTGCGTTTTTTCGTACTTAGCTTTGTGGTATCATAACGCCTTTGTTTCTGCACTAAAGGTGAACGCCACATTTTAGGCAGAATAAGATGAGAAAGCAAATTAAGGAATCCACAATGCGTGAACAAACAAAATATCAGTTACAACAATTACAAAAAGCAATGGAAGAATTAGCCCTTTGGCAAGCCGTTGCACCTGAAGCGGCGGCATTTGACAGCGTTGAGCCGTTTTGTATCGACACAATGAATGCGCACGAATGGTTGCAATGGGTGTTTATTCCGAGAATGTATGCCATTATTGAAAGCAACGAACCATTACCGCACAAAATGGCGATTGTGCCTTATATTGAAGAAGCCTTAAAAGAAAAGGATATTGTGGATGTGCAACGCTTAATTGAGCCGTTGAAAGCCATCGAAGAAATTTGCAACGCTCAAAATGACCGCGCTTAATATTCTTTACCAAGATGAATATTTGGTCGCGGTGAACAAGCCAGCGGGAATGTTGGTGCATCGTAGCTGGCTTGATCGCCACGAAACCCAATTTGTGATGCAAACTTTGCGCGATCAAATTGGGCAGCACGTTTTTCCTATTCATCGTTTAGATCGCCCGACATCTGGCGTATTGCTGTTTGCTTTGAATGGGGAAATTGCCAAATTGTTGTGCGAACAATTTGAACAAAAGCAGGTGGAAAAAAGCTATTTGGCGGTGGTGCGTGGGTATTTGAAAGAGCAGGGCAGAATTGATTATCCGCTGAGAGTTCAATTAGATAAAATCGCCGATAAATTTGCTCAGCAAGATAAAGCACCGCAAGAGGCGATCACGGATTATGAAGGCTTAAAAACAGTGGAAATGCCTTATGGGGTAGGGCGTTATCAAACCAGCCGCTATTCTTTAGTTAGGCTCATTCCACATACGGGCAGAAAACATCAGTTACGTCGTCACTTAAAGCATATTTTTCACCCTATTTTAGGGGATACGCAATATGGCGATTTGCATCAAAACCGTGCTTTAACCGAACATACTGGCGTGCAACGGCTAATGTTACACGCAGAAACGCTTGCGTTTAGCCACCCTATAACAAAAAATCGGTTAAAAATCACCGCACCTTTAGATGAACAATGGCAACGCTTGTTTGAAACTTTTTCTTGGAATGGGATCGGGTAAATGCTCAAAAATAAAAGATGAAACATCAAATGCGTAAAAATACTAGAAATTTCCTAGGAATTTCAAAGTGCGGTGCTTTTTTTCGTTTGTTTTTTTGTTAAAGCTCTTGTATAATCGCCCGACCCTGTGAATGTGTCGGCTTTCCCACCACACATTATTTTATCGAGATCCACTCGAAGGGGTGCAGATTGAGATTCATGGTTGTGTTCAAATTTGAACACTGGGTATTAATATTATTTTATTGGTAATTAATTAATGAAAACTTTTGTAGCAAAACCAGAAACGGTTAAACGCGACTGGTATGTAGTAGATGCGACAGGTAAAACTTTAGGTCGTTTAGCGACTGAATTAGCACGTCGCCTTCGTGGTAAACATAAAGCTGAATATACTCCACACGTTGATACAGGTGATTACATCATCGTTATCAATGCGGACAAAGTTGCTGTAACCGGCAAAAAAGAAAGCGATAAAATTTACTACTGGCACACTGGCTATGTAGGTGGTATCAAACAAGCGACATTTAAAGAAATGATTGCTCGCCGTCCAGAAGCTGTGATTGAAATTGCGGTTAAAGGTATGTTGCCAAAAGGCCCATTAGGTCGCGCAATGTATCGTAAATTGAAAGTGTACGCTGGTCCTAACCACGAACACGCAGCACAACAACCACAAGTTTTAGATATTTAATCACGAGGTGAGAAAAATGGCAGAGAATCAAAACTACGGCACAGGTCGCCGCAAAAGCTCTTCAGCTCGTGTATTTATCAAACCGGGCAGTGGTAAAATCACTATTAACCAACGCGAATTAGACGTTTATTTCGGTCGCGAAACTTCTCGTATGATCGTACGTCAACCATTAGAGTTGGTTGAATTAACTGATAAATTAGACCTATACATCACAGTTAAAGGTGGTGGTATTTCTGGTCAAGCGGGTGCAATCCGTCACGGTATCACTCGTGCATTAATTGAATATGATGAAACATTACGTCCAGCATTACGCGCAGCAGGCTTTGTTACTCGTGATGCTCGTCGCGTTGAACGTAAAAAAGTGGGTTTACACAAAGCACGTCGTCGCCCACAATACTCAAAACGTTAATCGTTTCTTATTCAAATGCAGTTCAAATGGCAAGTTTTTACTTGCCATTTTTCTTTTCTAATTTTCTAAATTTCTCAAATCAATCATTTTCAAGAAAAATTCAATTTATAATCAACAATATAGCACGCTATACAACAAATTTACTTAGCTATTTCCCTATAAATTATGGTAAAATATTCGCCTTTAATTTTAATTGATTGACAAGTAACAGGTTAGCGGAGGAATAAATGAGTAGTGCAGCAAATAAACGTTCAATAATGACCCTTTTTTCTAATAAAGATGATATTTATTGCCATCAAGTCCGTATTGTTTTGGCGGAAAAAGGCGTGCCTTATGAAATGGAAGAAATTGAACCCGGTTCTGTTTCAGAAGATTTAATGGAGTTAAACCCTTATGGCACATTGCCAACTTTGGTAGATCGTGATTTAGTGCTATTTAATTCCCGTATTATTATGGAATACCTTGATGAGCGCTTTCCACACCCGCCATTAATGCCTGTTTATCCTGTATCGCGCGGTAAAAGCCGTTTATTAATGCTAAGAATTGAACAGGATTGGTATTCTTTATTAAACCAAATTGAGCAAGGTGATGACGCTGAAAAAGAGCAGGCTGCCAAACAATTAAAAGAAGAATTATTAGCCATTGCACCAATTTTCAACCAAACTCCTTATTTTATGAGCGAAGAGTTTAGCTTGGTAGATTGCTATATTGCGCCGTTATTATGGCGTATGCAGAAATTAGGAATTCAATTTACAGGCGCAGGAAGTAAAGCGATTAAAAATTATATGGAACGCGTGTACCAAAGAGATTCTTTCAAGCAATCCGTAGGCGAAGCAGCACCTAAAAACCTAATGGATGATAAATAAAAGAGAGTAGTTATGGAACGTAAATTCTCACCGAAACGCCCTTATGTTTTAAGAGCTTATTATGATTGGTTGATAGACAATGATTGCACGCCGTACTTGGCTGTTGATGCCACTTATGCTGGCGTGAAAGTGCCTGTTGAATATGTGAAAGATGGGCAGATTGTGCTGAATATTTCAATGAATGCAACAGGAAACTTGCAATTAACCAATGATTTCGTTCAATTTAATGCACGTTTTCAAGGCATACCGCAAGAAATCTTTATTCCTATGGGGGCGTTAATTGCGCTTTATGCAAGAGAAAGCGGCGATGGCATTATGTTTGAACCAGAAGAGTTCGAAGATGATCTTTCTATTCAACAAGATGAAATTAAAGATGAACAACCGTTAAGCTTTGTTGAGGCCGTAGATAAACCTGAAACAACAGAAAAACCATCGAGTAAGAAATCTTCTCCAAAATTACGTTTTGTTGATTAATTCTTTGCTGTACTTAATTCCTTTTAAGCGCCAGTGCTAAATAAATAGCGCAGGCGTTTTTTTATATTTCTTTATTTAAACAAAATCCTTATTTTTCTCATCTTTACCAATTTTCGCTAGTTATTTTTGTAACGTTGTAACAAATTGATAGGCAGGCTTTTCCTATATTTTTTAAGACTCAAATCTTAAAGATTTCTTAAATCTCACTAATATTCATTTTATATTCATTGCGAAAATCAAATCTAAATGATCTCATCATCATAAATCCACTGAAAAGATATTTCATATAAAGAATAACCGAAGAAAAGATTCCAAGTCGAAACATTAAAAACGCCATAAAGATATGCTGTAGGATATGACAAAAAATAGCGGTACAAAAGTTACTTTTATATTTATATTATTTAACATAATATACATTATGCGAAATCAGTTATCAGGTTAGCAAAAACTACGGATTAATAAAATCACAGACTTATACACAGATCACTTTTACTAGTTAAACAAGGTAAAATTAAGGTTTTTGACCACACTGTAACGCTTAGATTTTATGAGTTACGCACTGTCAATGATGAAATGTAAAGAAAAGTTAAAGAATGACGTAGATTAATATGGTGGTAAAAATAACGCTAGATAAAAATCTAGTCTTGCTTAATTGAATTAAAAATCAATGAAACAAAATCTATAATCTTTACGATGATTTTACTTATCTGCTATTTTTGAGAGCTTAAAAACAATAACTGGAATAAGCTTAGTTAAGCTATTTAATGATTTTCCGCTTTTTAGCCTTACTTTATTAAGGCTAAATGATTGCGCTACGCGAAAAATAAAAAAATCGAGCAGTTAGATTACTCGATTTTTTATTTTACGCAATTTAGCAAAATTTAATCAGATTGTTACAGCATCACAAGTCTAACCCAATAATTTCACCCCATATTGATAAACTTGCTGCAACAATGCCAATTTTTCAGGGTGATTTTGATTTTCTTCCACAAGGCTTTGTAATTCTTGCTCAAATTGCACCGCACTTTTTTCTAACTTGTTACGGCGGTATTTATCCCATCGCACCTGCTCTGCTCTGCTCAAGGTTTTATAGAAATGCCGCGCACGGTAATGGAATAACAACGCCTCTACTCGCTTATCTTGGAATGTCAAATTGTGTTCTGAGAGTTTTTCAGGCGGTAAATCACGCAAAATCGCCATATTATTTTTATCATTAATGCCAAAAAAACCACTGTATAATTCCGTTTCCACATTATCACTTGGCTCAAATACCCGCTCGTCAGTAAAAATTTGTAGCACTTTATCGCGAATTTCTGTGTTCGCACGCAATTTCGCGAGATTATCCAAACAACGCTGGCGATCAATGCCTAAACGCTGAGCATTTTCGGGTAATAAGGTTTTCGCGGGGGCAAGAATTGGGCATTTATTAATATGCACCAATTTTAATGGCACAGGCAAAATGCCCTGTTCTTCCAATTCCGCTTTTTTGGTATATAAATTTTGGCGTAATTCTTCCGCACTTTTATTGAGTAAATCATCAATATTGCTATCTAAATCACACACAATAACAGCATTTTTATTGGTTGGGTGCCACGCAAGCGGGGCAATCCAAGTAGTGTTACCACGATAATTCCCCAACATTCCTGAAACGTGAACCAATGGCGTCATTTCTGCGGTGTTAATCATTGCTTCAAGGGATTTTTTATCGCGATGCTCAAAGAAAAACTGGAATAATCTTGGCTGTTTTTCCTTGATTAATTTCGCCATTTCAATGGTTGCATACACGTCAGCCATCGCATCGTGGGCATTGCTATGCTCTATTCCATTAGCTTTAGTTAAATTTTCTAAGCGGAAAGATGGCATTCCGTCATCATCATAAACCCAGTTTATGCCATCAGGTCGCAAAGCATAACAGGCACGCACTAAATCCAGCAAATCCCAACGAGAATTGCCATTTTTCCAGCTATATTCGTAAGGATCGATAAAATTCCGATAAAAGGTATAACGGGTCATTTCATCATCATAACGGATATTATTAAAGCCCATAACACAAGTGTTTGGTTGAGAGAATTCTTGCAAAATTCGCGCAGAAAATTCAGGTTCAGGCAAGCCTTGCTCATTGCATTGCTGTGGCGTGATGCCCGTTACCATCACCGCGGTTGGCGAGGGCAAATAATCATTGGTTTGCTTGCAATAGAACATCACAGGCTCGCCAATAATATTAAAATCCTTATCTGTACGAATTCCGGCAAATTGTGCAGGACGATCCGTGGCTGGATTTACCCCAAAACTTTCGTAATCGTAAACAAAAAAACTGAAATTATCTTGCATTATCTTACCTTGTCAAAAAAGGTTCTAAATAAAATAGGCTGAGAATGGCAGAAATTCCAAGTACCACGCCTACCCCATTGATTTTGCTTATTTTTTCTTTGAATACTATTGCACCCACAAGCGTGCCAAGACAAATCACGCCAATATTCATTCCCGCAAAAACAAGGGTTGGATTTTGGCTAAAACTTTGATGAGCACGAATATAAAATAGAATATTCATAAAATTTAGCCCACCGAGTACAATGCCGGCTAACAAACTCGCCCCATTCCACTGGGTTCGTTTAATCAATAAATACATAAACATTACGCACATTGCTAAGGCAAAGGCAATAAACAAGGTGGTTGGAAAGGCGCTGCCCATTTTGGCGGTCTGCTTGAATAAAATATCAATTACACCATAACCAAACCACACAGTGAGCAAGCTCAATCCGCCTTTAACCGAAAGCCCTTGCTCGCGCGGTTTATTGATTAAACAAAACAATGCTGAAAACGCCAAGATTAAGCTGATAATACGCGATTGGCTGAGCCGTTCGCCAAATAATACAAACGCTGCCAAAATAGGCAAAAATAAAGATAAACGCTGCGCTGCATCAGAACGCACAATGCCTGCAAATTCAACGGCTTTTGACATAATGATAAACACGCTAGGCAGCAATAAGCCTAAACTCAGGAAAATCGCGTTATTTTCATTTTGTACGATAAAATCGGTAAAGCCTTGCCCTTGAAAGTTCGGCTGTAATAAAAAATAGCTGAGTAAAAGTGCGATAAGATAATTGAAGGCGATTGCTTGCTCGATCACCACGTTGAATCGGCGAGCGACTTTTAGCAGTACAGACACCGCAATGCTGCAAGCAATGGCGAGAAATAAATAGTGCATTTTATTTCCTTGCGAGATTTAAAGTGAAAAGATAACGAGTAAAGTGCGGTGAAAAATTTTGTATTTTTGCACCGCACTTTTGTTTATTGCCTATTCTATTCCGTTGCGCCAAAACCGCGTAAGGCGGACACTTGAACCATTTCTTGGTTACCAAAAATCTTACGCACCAGTTTATAGGTTGTCCCTTTCTCTGGGCTAATGTTTTCAGGCGCGGCAATTAATAATTGCATATCCAAGCGAGAGCAAAGCTCAAACAAGGTTGAAATGGATTTCGCATCTAAACGCGCCGCTTCATCAAGGAATAATAAGCGACAAGGCACAATGTCTTTACCACGAATACGACGGCTTTCTTCTTCCCAGCTTTGCACTACCATTAACAAGATCGACATACCAGTACCGATGGCTTCACCTGTTGATAATGCGCCACTTTCCGCACGCAACCAGCCGTCTGCGCCACGATAGACTTCTACTTCCAAATCAAGGTAATTGCGGTAATCCAACAATTCTTCACCAATGGTTTGTGCCGTACGCTGCCCCATATCAATATGCGGATTTAAGCGCTGATACAATTTCGCAATGGCTTCGGAGAAGGTAATACGGTTATCTGAGAATAAATCTTGATAATCATCTTGGCGATCGGAAAGCGCGTCTAGCAACATTGCGTGAGTATCACGAATATTCACCACTAAACGCACCGATTTCACCTGACCAAAGGCAATATTTTGTAGCCCTTGGTTAAGCATACGAATACGATTTTGCTCACGCTGAATAGTCTTACGCATAATGTTCGCCACACTTTCGGAGCTAATCGCCAATTTTTTCTCGCGGTTGGTTAATTCTGCAGTCAGGCGAGATAATTCGATTTCCATTTGTTCAATCGCATCAATTGGATCGTCCGTTTTGATGATGTCTTGACGAATACGCTCACGCAAATGCTGATAAACCGCAATAAAGAACCGCACTTTGTTTTCTGGTTTACGATTATCTTCTGATGAACGCAGAGCATCGCGCAGGTATTCATTGTCAGCCACGGCAGTACGCAACGCCCCAAGAGCTTTATCCGACATTGAACGCAATTCATCAGCAGAAAGATAAGCGAGTTCGCGGCGGTTTAAGCGTTTTTCTACATCACTATTGCGTGATAAACGCAACACCACACACCAGCTGGCTTTCATCGCAACCACCAATTCGCGCTGTGTTTTGTAATCACGTTCAGCTTTACGAATTCGGCGGTTAAGATTTTCGCTTTCGCTTTCAATTAGGGTTAATTGTTTTTCTAAATAACGGCGGCGATTACGCACGGTAGCAAGTTGCTGTGATAATTCATCACGGCGTGTTTGAGCGCGTTGCTCTGCCCCGTCATCTGCGCGCACACCAAGCTGACTGATTTCTTCAAGTAGCTCATTGAGCACTTTATTTTTTTCTTCATAAGAACTGCGCAGCTCAATATAAACTTGATTATATTGGGCAAAACGCACTTGTTTTTGGCGAACTTGCTCGCGTTGTTGTTCGCGCTGTTGTTGCACTTGCTCTAAACGGTTGCGCAGCTGTTCATTTAATTCAGAGGTTTCCGATTGCACGCTTTCTTTGTAATCAAAATGTGCTTTACGCTGTGCCACGTCTGCCAAGGCAAACACACGCAACTGTACTTGTTTTTGCTGATTAACCGCTTGTTCGTATTCCGCTTTTAAGCGTTCGTAATTTTCAGGATCGCTTTGTAATGTGTTGGCAATTGGCTCAAGCTGTGACAATGTCACGCCATATTGACGGATAAAATGTTCATCTTGCTCGGCTAAATCAAGCTGTTCGCGACATTCTTCAATGCGATCTAATAAACTTTCATCATCAACTACAGAAAGCTGCGGAATCAGTTTATTTAATAACTGTAATTTTTCCTTAGCACTGTCTAATTTAAGACGAATTTGTTGTTCTGTGGTGCTAAACTGCCCTAATTCACGCTCAATTTCCCCTTGTTCACGGCGAATTTCTGCCATTAATTCTTCAGGGTTTGGCTGGAATGCAAGGGCCAAGTGTAAACCAACAAATTGGCTGAAATGTTCGTGTAAACGTTGGCATTTTTGCACATCAAAGGCACATTCTGCATATTGTTCCGACACCTCATCACGTTCAATTTGCAAGGCTTCTAAATGTTTTTCCCGTGCGGCGCGGCCAAATAATGGAATTTCAGGGAATTTTGAATAACGTAATTCACGGTTCGACACCTGAACCACGACCCCTAACTCAAGCTCTTGGGCTGACAATACGCTGTCATCAAAAGAACTTGGATCCCCTTCGATAAGGTATAAATCATCAGGGCAATCTTCAAGCTGGGCTAATTGTGCTTTCACCGCGTCTAAATCGCGTACCACAATCGCGTGGCGAGCTGGGCCATATAGCGCAGAGAAATAAGGGGCATCTTCAATCGGCACGTCATCATAAAGTTCAGAAAGCAACACTCCTCCAAAGCGTTCTGCTAACACATTTAGGCGCGGATCTTCAGAACCATCTGGCTGACTTAAACGGGAAATTTGCTCATCAAGTTGCTGACGTTTTTGCTCTAACTGATCGCGTTTAATGGTTAATTCACGCTCTTTCACCAACAGCGATTGCATAAAATTCATCACATCTTGGCTGTCGCTAAACTGGCTATGACTTTGTTCTTGCAAGCGCTCAAGTGCAGACTGGGCCGTGAGCCACGCTGGCGCTTTATTGGCATTTTCATTGTAACGCGCGTTCAACTGTTCACGTTTTTGACGCAAGGTTGAGCGCTGTTCCACCTGCTCTGCCAATTCTTCATTTAGCTCATCAACAAGGCTTTCTTGCTCGGCGTAATACTCTTCAATTTCATCGGCGGTTTCGAGTTCTAATTCTGCACGCTGATTAAATTCTTTCAATAAACGCACCGCACTTTGTTGTTGCTGATAACGCTGTTCTAATTCATGTAATTTGGCACGAAGTTGTGGCGTTTGTTGCGCTTGCACTTTTTGGCTTGGATATTCACGCAACAAGGCTTTTGCACTTTCCCACGCTGCCGAACGCGGCATTTCCCCAGCAATTTGGCAAACGAGTTGATAGGCTTTATCAAACTGCGATTTCGCCATTTCAGAAATCGACATTTTTTGCTCTAAATCCAGCACTTTATTGGTGAGATCTTCAGCCTGCGCGGCAAATTCAACGTAATAATCTTCCACATTTTTGGTGGACAGATCTGCCAATCCACAAAGGGTTTTGGCTTTTTCAAGCGCTTGAATAGCTTGTTGATATTGCAACGCACGGGTTTGTTGCGCATCAAGGGCTTGTTGATAATCGGCCAATTGACTACGCAGTTGATCCACTTCTTGCTCATACTGTTCTAACTGCGCTTGGCTTTCTTCGTGCTGTTCAGAGGTTTCTTCTACGGCAAATTTTTGCTCTTCTAATTTTTCCCGTAAACTTTCTACATCATCTTGATAACGTGAGATTTTTTCTTGATGGCGCAAGGCATTCAGTACTAAATTCAGATGATCAACGGCGCTTTGATGATCCACTTCAAGGGTTTGTTCGCTTTCGTTAAGTTCCGCCAATTCACGGCTAAAATCCACCAAACGATGTTGCGATAAATCGCGTTCCGATTTGGCTAAATACCATTCTTTACGGTGCGCTAAAGCATTTTCCACATTGCCGCGGCGTTCGTTGGCATTACGCATATAATCTGACGCCACATAATTGGTGGTTTCAGTAATTAAATGCTTGAATAAATCACGATCTGATTGAGTGACTTTAATCGCCTCAAGGGTCATACGGTTTTCGCGCAAAGCACTTTCCATATCTTGGAAAGCCTTACGCACCCCTAAGTTTTCTGGCAATAAATAATCACGCAAAGAACGAGTAATAGCGCTGGAAATCCCACCGTAAAGTGAGGCTTCGATTAATTTATAGAATTTGCTGCGATCAGAAGACGAACGCAGACGCTTAGGAATAATGCCTAAATCAAACATCATTCCGTGATAATCGGTGATTGAGTGATATTGCTTAAATTGCGCACCAAGTGTTTCGATTTTTTCTTTTAATTCGTTTAAGGCCAACACTCGGGCTTGACGCTCGCTTACCACTTCGGTTAGGACGCTAATTGGCGCTAAAGATAAGGGGAGGCCTTGAATAGAAAAGGTTTTAATATCCACTTTTTTATCGCGCCCTGCCACTTGTTGCAGACGTGCGCCCACTAAAACACGTTGATGACGAGAATTCACCGCATCTAACACCGCATAACAAACCCCTGGTTTGAGTTTGCCGTGCAAACCTTTATCTCGTGAACCTGTGGTTGCCCCTGCCTCAGTGGTGTTACGGAAATGCAATAGGGTTAAATCAGGAATTAAGGCGGTAACAAAGCCGGCCATTGTGGTGGATTTCCCGGCTCCATTTCCCCCTGATAAGGTGGTGACTAATTCATCTAAATCAAAAGTGCGGGCAAAAAAACCGTTCCAGTTGATCAGTGTGAGGGAGCGGAATTTTCCTCGTTCTACATTTTGCCCAACAGGCGCGGCGGTATCTTGCTGTTGCACCGATACGGTTTCCATAATATCTAATTCTTCGGTTTGATGATTTTCCATTTCTTTGCTTTCAAGGGTTAAATTATCGCTTTCTAATTCAAATTCTTTGGTCATTATTCTTCCCCTTCTTCATCAAATTCTTCAATTTCTTCGCTATTTTGCCCCGCACTTTTCTCATCTTGTAAAGATTGTGGTGTTGCGGCTTCCCCATCACGGATTAAGCGTAATTGCGCTTCCATTGGATCATCGCCAGCACGCACTTCAGCACCAAAACGGAATACTGCTTCTGAAATCACAAATTTTCCACTATGTTGATCGCCGACTGTTGAAATCATTCCTAAACGGCGTAAACGATTTAACGCAGCGCGGACTTTTTCTGCCAGTTTTTGTTTATCTAAATCTGAACCTGAAGAACGCTGATTCACCACTTTTAACAACTTGCTTTCATCAGCCAAATTGAGCAATTCATCATACACTTCTTGTGTGCTGAAAATGCCTTGTTGAGCAAGGCACTCTGGGCTTAAATACAAATAACACAGCACTTTCCCGACCAACATTTCTAATTCAGAAAGCACTGAACGTGCAATCAGCGTGGTGGCTTTGGGACGCAAATAGAAAAAGCCTTCTGGCGCACGAATTAATTCCACATTGTAACGGCGATAAAACTGATCTAGCTCGTTTTGGAAATCCATCAAAAAGGCGTGATTATCCAATTGCTCTAAACTAATGTGTCGCCCCGCGCGTAATTGGCTATCCACCGCAGGAAAAAGGGGATTTGCAATAGCTTGCGCTTGTTTTACGGAAAGTATCTCTTGTAGCTGCTCTGTCATAGTTTGGTTCTCTAAAAATTAGTTATATTCATCAATGATATTGGCTTGTACTTCAGCGCCCTGCTCGTTAATTTTTTGCCATTGCGGATAAGCACCGGTTAAATCACCACCTGCCATACCTAAGTGCATTGCCTGATCGACAATAATTCGTGCCACATCAAAATGGCGTGAAACTGGGTAATTTTCCAACTGCTCTTTCAGTACTAAACTCAAATCAATCGGACGGTTATGCTCACGGTAGGCAATTAACAGGCTTTGCATATGTTCTACAATTTGATCGTGTAAATCTGCCAAACTTTCGTATTGTAATTCTTCTGGCAGTTCCCCTAGCGCATCTTCTTCACGCAGCACCAGTTCTTCATCACGCAAATCCACTAAGCGCTCAGCCTGTGCTGTCCATAAGTACCAAGGGTTTTCAAAATATTGTTGAATAGACTGACGTAAACGCTGTGAAAAGACGCGATTTTTGTCCATATCAATCGCGGTACGGATAAATTTATGCACGTGGCGGTCATAGCCAATCCATAAGTCAATAGACTGTTGTCCCCAGCTGATAATGCGGTCTAATTTTGCTTGCAAATCAATGATAAGCTGATCGATAAAATAAAGATTTTCCTGACCGATCACACAATCTTGAATACGCAATAATTGCGCTTGCAGTTTATCCCCTGCGGAATTGAGTGTATCTTGCAATTCACGCAGATTGCTTGAGGTTTCATCTAACAAACGTTCACAGCTTGAAATAGCGGCTTGCCAATCTTTGGTTAATAGCTCGGCGATTTCATCTTTAATACTTTGCTGATTTTCGTCCATCACCCGTTGGGAAAAATCAATGCTATCGAAAATCTCCGCCACAGAATATTTTAATGGCGCAAACACATTACGCCGCCAATGATGCTCATCGCCCCCTTCTTCCGCCGCTTCAGAAGCGCGTTGAATTTCATCTGCCACAATTGAAAGCTGAACAGAAAGGCGTAAGGCAGAAAATTCACGTTGGCGAATATAATAATCTGATACCCCAACGCCCAACGGCGTTAAACGATAAATCGCCAAGCCCTCGGTAAATTCACTACTAAAACGATTGAGAAAGCGTTGTTTCACCAATTCATTAATTGCATTATTGGCGCGGGTGGCAATATTATCGGGAGACTGCTCAAAGGCAGATGCCGTATGGCGGAAAATATCCACTAAATCCGTTTCCAGCATTTCACCGTCTAAGCGCTCATTGTTATAAATGGCAATGGCCAATAAAAACGCCAAACGATCGGTAGGCAAATTCAGCGAAAACTCTCGCTCTCTCGCCCAAGAAACCAATTCAGGGATTGTTTGTGATGTTTCAAGCATTGTGTATTCTCACAAGCAAATAAAAATTAGACAAAAATTGTAGTTGATTATACAGGAATTTTTACGGATCTTGTAGATCGTTTTTTTACCAAAAATGTTTACAAAAACTTGTTATTTAGCAAAATGTATTTACAATAAAGAAACGGTTATTTGATTTAACATTCAAAATGGAAATTGAATTTGATCAAAAGAAAAATCAGCGCAATATTGAAGAACGTCAACTCTCTTTTGAAATGGCACGCTATTTTCATTGGGATAGCGCAATGATTATCGCTGATGATAGAAAAGATTATCCTGAACCGCGTTTTTTAGCCGCTGGTTATGTGGGGACAACAGCGCGATTACACATTCTCGTATTTACACCAACAAAAACAGGAATTCGAGTTATTAGCTTCCGTAAAGCAAATGCAAGGGAGATCAAAAAATATGAAAATAGAGAAAAACACACCACTGATTAATTCTGAAGGCGAAGCCCGGGAATTACAGCAAAGCGATTTTACACAAATGAAATCATTACAAGAAACAATGACTGATGATTTTGTCAATATGGTGCTTGCACATCAAGCAGAAATGGAAAAGCAAGGACATATAAAACCGAAAGTAAGGGGCAAACAAAAAACGCCAACCAAACAAATTATCACTATTCGCTTATCACCTGAAGTGATTGAGGCCTTTAAAGCCACAGGGAAAGGTTGGCAATCGCGTATTAATGAAGTGCTTCTCCAGCATATTCATTCCGTATAATCAGCAATGACCGCATAATAAAGTGCGGTCAAAAATTTTCATCTTTTTAGCTACCTAAAAAGACCTAATCCTGCACATTCCTATTGGAAAAAATCCCATTACCCCTTACTATACGCAAGTTTTTTTAAATTGATATAACCGAATAATAAACCCAATGAGCGAAAATTTAACTTCTCAAAACGAAAAAACAAAGAAACAAATCTATAATTTCAATAAGTTACAAAAACGCCTACGCCGTAATGTGGGCGCAGCCATTGCCGATTTTAATATGATTGAAGATGGCGATAAGGTGATGGTGTGTTTATCTGGTGGTAAAGACAGCTACACGTTGCTGGATATTTTGCTTAATTTACGCCTTAACGCACCGATTCATTTTGACATTGTGGCGGTAAATTTAGATCAAAAACAACCAGGTTTTCCTGAACACGTCTTGCCTGAATATTTAGAAAGCATTGCCGTGGATTACAAAATCGTGGAAGAAAATACCTACGGCATTGTGAAAGAAAAAATTCCTGAAGGCAAAACCACTTGTTCCCTTTGTTCTCGTTTAAGACGTGGGATTTTATACCGCACAGCCACAGAACTTGGCGCAACCAAAATCGCACTTGGGCATCACCGTGATGATATGTTAGAAACCTTGTTTTTAAATATGTTCTACGGCGGCAAACTCAAATCAATGCCACCAAAACTAATCAGTGATGACGGCAAGCAAATTGTGATTCGTCCGCTGGCTTATTGCAAAGAAAAGGACATTGAAAAATATTCCATCGCCAAACAATTCCCGATTATTCCTTGTAATCTATGTGGTTCGCAACCTAACTTACAACGCCAAGTGGTAAAAGAAATGTTGCAAACTTGGGATCGCCAATATCCGGGGCGCATCGAAACAATGTTCAGCGCAATGCAAAATATTGTGCCTTCGCACCTATGCGATAAAAATTTGTTTAATTTCAAAGATATTCAACGTGGACAAAACCTAGACGGCGTGGAAGGGGATATTGCTTTTGATAAGCAGGAGCTACCTACTACCCCATTATTCCAAGATGAAGATGAGCAAACGGATTTCAGCCAAAATGAAATGATTTCGTTTAAGGAAGTGAGTTAAACAAAGGCTGAATAAGAAAATGGCAAAAATAAAGAGCGGTGAAAAAATCAAAAATTTTCCACCGCACTTTTTATTTCTGTATTTTCTATAAACTCGGTTTTACATTCTACGCGCTTGCCAATAAGTGCGAGTCCAGTAAGGGCTATTGAGTGAAGAATAAATCACGCCGCCTTTAGTTGAAGCGTGTAGGAATTGGCCGTCTTTCACATAAATACCAACGTGGTAGCCATTTGGCCCGCGCCCTGTTTTAAAGAAAACTAAATCACCCGTTTGAATGTCTTCTTTGGCTACTTTCGTGCCATATTTGGCTTGATCTTTTGTGGTGCGTGGAAGTTGAATATTAAAACGATCAAGAAACGTTTTTTGGACAAACCCAGAGCAATCAATACCACGGCGACTTTGCCCGCCTAAACGATAAGGCGTGCCAGCCCATTCTCGTTGATGTTCACTCAATAAGGTGATCGTCATAATCTGATCACCAAGTTGTCCTTGATAAGAAATTTTTTGATCTGAACCTGAATTTTTTACTGAATGGGGAGAGCCTGAGCAAGCCGCTAATACAGTAAGACCAAGGGAAACCAAAATAAATTTAGCTAAACGCATTTTTTACCTACAAAAATAAATAAAAGGAAAGCTATCCTAAAACAGGATAGCTTTCTCATCACATAAACTTTAAGCCTTTGGCTTAGATTTTTCTACACGAGAGCGTAATTTTTGACCGGGCTTGAATACCACCACTCGGCGCGCGGAAACAGATACGCTTTCCCCAGTTTTAGGGTTACGTCCTGGGCGTGAGGCTTTATCGCGTAATTCAAAATTACCAAATCCAGATAATTTCACATCTTGCCCACTTTCCAATGCCACGCGAATTTCCTCAAAAAAACTTTCCACCAATAATTTGGCATCACGTTTATTTAGATTATGCTTTTCAATTAAGCTGTCTGCTAGTTCAACTTTGGTCAATGTCATAATTTTAATCTCTCAAATAGGCATCAAAGCGTTGTTTTAATGCGTCTAATACCGCTGAAATCACCGCATTAATCTCTTTCTCTTCAAGGGTTTTATCAGTGTCTTGAATGGTTAAGCTAATGGCTAAACTTTTCTTACCTTCTGGTAAATTCGCCCCTTGGTAAACATCAAATAAACTTACGTTTACAAGCTGTTTCCCACCCGCTTGACGACACACTTCTAACACATCGCCCGCTGGTGTTGCGCTATCCACTACAACCGCCAAATCACGTTTATTTGCAGGGAAACGAGAAATTTCTTTGGCATTTGGAACAGGTCTTTCTGCAATAGCAGCCCATTCAATTTCAAATACGATAGGTTTACCAGATAAACCAAGCTGTTGCACCACTTTGGGATGCACCGTGCCAATATAACCGATTTCTTTGTCGTCTAACATAATGGCAGCAGATTGCCCTGGGTGTAACGCTGGATATGATTTTGCTACAAAACGCAAACGATTTCCAGCCTTTGTTAGTGATAAAATGCGTTCTAAATCCCCTTTTAGATCAAAGAAATCCACATTTTCGCCTTTTTGTTCCCAATGAACAGGGCGTTTATCTCCCACAATGGCTGCACCCAGTACATATTCTTGACGAACGCCGCTTTCTGCTTGGCTATCAGGAATAAAGCGTAATCCGCCTTCAAAAATGCGTACACGGCTTTGTTGGCGATTTTGGTTGTAAGCAATGGTTGTAAGCAAGCCCGGTAATAAAGACACGCGCATTGCCGACATTTCACGCGAAATTGGGTTTGGCAGAATTAATGCTTCTTGCTCTGGGTATAATAATTGCTGAACTTCTGGATCAACAAAGCTATAAGACACAATTTCTTGATAATCGCTATCGACAAATGCGGTACGCACACGCACCAATTCTAATAAACTTTCAGGCATTGGTTTCATTTGTAAATGCGCTAATGGGGCATTATTTGGAATGTTGTTGTAACCATAAATGCGTGCTACTTCTTCGATTAAGTCTTCTTCAATTTCAATATCAAAACGCCAACTTGGTGAAATGGCTGTCCATAAACCGTCTTGGTAGCTCACTTGTAAGCCTAAGCGTTGCAAAATGTCTGTAACGGTTTCCGTTGGGATATGATGACCTAATAAGTGATCCAATTTCTCACGGCGTAATTGCACTTGTTTCACTTTTGGTAAATCAGCTTCGCTGACCGCTTCGCAAATTTCACCGGCTTCCCCACCGCAAATTTCTAACAATAATGCGGTTGCGCGTTCCATTGCTTTGTGTTGAAGATTGAAATCTACACCACGTTCAAAACGGTGTGAAGAATCGGTATGCAAGCCATATTGTCTAGCGCGTCCTGTAATGGCTAATGGCGCAAAGAATGCAGCTTCAAGAATCACATCTTTGGTTTCGGCATTCACACCACTGGCTTCGCCACCAAAAATACCCGCCATCGCTAATGGGCCATTTTGATCGGCAATCACTAAAGTGTTTGGTTGAAGTTTGGCGGTTGTGCCATCTAATAGCACCAATTCTTCGCCTTCTTTTGCCATACGCACTTGCACAGGCTGCGCCACTTTGGCGGCATCAAAAGCGTGCATTGGCTGACCGAGTTCAAGCAAAATATAGTTAGTAATATCCACTACAGGATCGATAGAGCGAATACCGCAACGACGTAATTTTTCTTTTAGCCAAATCGGGGTTTCCGCTTTTACGTTCACATTTTTAACCACACGCAATAAATAACGAGGGCAAGCTTCAGGGGCTAATACCTCAATTTGTGCTTTATCTGCAATGGTTGCTGCAACAGACTTAATTTCAGGGGCATTAACGGCTTGCTGATTAACCACACCCACTTCACGGGCAATTCCTGCAATGCTTAAACAGTCCGCACGGTTTGGCGTTAAGCTAATTTCTACAGTGTTATCGTTTAATTGCAAATACTCACGCAAATCCGTACCAATTGGCGCATCTGCGGGTAATTCGATGATGCCGTTGTGATCGTCTGAAATGCCTAATTCGCTGAATGAGCATAACATTCCTTCAGAAGGCTGACCGCGTAATTTGGTTTTCTTAATTTTAAAGTTACCCGGTAACACTGCACCATCAACCGCACAAGCCACTTTTAAGCCTTGACGGCAGTTCGGCGCACCGCATACAATGTCTAAGAGACGATCACCGCCCACATTAACTTTGGTTACGCGTAATTTATCCGCATCAGGGTGTTGGGCACATTCCACCACTTCACCCACCACAACGCCTGAAAATGCCCCAGCCACAGGCTCAACGCCATCAACTTCCAAGCCGAGCATAGTAATTTGATCACATAATTGTTCAGTGCTAATGGCAGGATTTACCCATTCACGCACCCATAATTCACTAAATTTCATATTCTTTCTCTATCGTAAATTTTATTCGGTCAATCGGATTAATTATTTAAATTGTTTTAAGAAACGCAGATCGTTTTCAAAGAATGAACGTAAATCTGTTACATTGTAACGAAGCATTGTTAAACGCTCTACGCCCATTCCCACCGCAAAGCCAGAATATTCTTCTGGATCGATACCCACATTGCGTAGTACATTTGGGTGAACCATTCCACAGCCTAACACTTCTAACCATTTTCCATTTTTGCCCATAACGTCCACTTCCGCTGAAGGTTCGGTGAATGGGAAATAGGAAGGACGGAAACGCACTTGTAAATCTTCTTCAAAAAAGGCACGCAAGAAATCGTGTAACAGACCTTTTAATTCGGTGAAATTGGCGTGCTTATCCACATAAAGTAATTCAATTTGGTGGAACATTGGGGTGTGGGTTTGGTCGTAATCATTACGATAAACACGCCCAGGGGCGATAATACGGATAGGTGGTTTGGCTTTTTCCATTGTACGAATTTGCACCCCAGAGGTTTGGGTACGCAGTAAACGCTCGGCATCGAACCAGAAGGTATCGTGATCGGCTCGTGCGGGGTGATGAGCGGGGATATTTAACGCATCAAAATTGTAATAATCCGTTTCAATTTCAGGCCCCACTTCCACCGTAAAACCTAAATTAGAGAAAAAGCTCACCACACGCCCAATGGTTACAGAAACAGGGTGCAAGCCACCAAGTTCCGTTTTACGCCCTGGCAAGCTCACGTCAATACTTTCTTTGGCAAGCTGAGCATCTAAGGCTTCTTGCTCCCATTCCGCTTTTTTGCTGTTTAATAAGTCTAAAACTTTCTGTTTTGCCTCATTAATTTTCGCCCCCATTGCAGGACGCTCTTCGGCGGCAATATCACGCAACCCTTGCATTAATTGGGTAAAATGCCCTTTTTTACCAAAATATTCTACGCGAATCGCATCTAGGGTTTCGAGGCTTTTATCGTGCAATTTCTCAATCGCGTCTTTTGCCTGTTCTGTAATGTCTTTAAGGTGTTGCATACCTATCCTCTATGAGTAAATAAATCTGATAAGAATTGAAAAAATGCCTTAATAATAATACTAACGCCTTAAAAAATCACGTTTTTATTCTGGCTTTTCACAATTATTCTCCCTTTCCCATTGCTGAATTTTTTCTTGCACGGAAAGTGCGGTGAAAAATTTGCCTGTTTTTGGTAAGGTTTTCACATTAATCTGCTGGTCTTTGTAAGTGAATTTAAGCTGATAACAATGCAAATAAGTGCGGTCGGATTTTTGTTTATTTCCGCCATAAAGTTCATCACCTAAAATCGGGCTGCCTAGGCTTTTCATTGCCACGCGTAACTGGTGCGTCTTGCCTGTTTGCGGAAACAAAATAAAAAGGCGTAAATTTGGCTCACAGCTTAAGGAAGAAAAACGCGTGATGGCAGGGTTTTCCTTGCTTTGGCATAATTTCCAAGTGCCATTGCGAGATTTTTGCATATCCCCCACAATTCGCCCTTGCTTTTTCTTCGGCTTTTCGGTGGATAACGCCAGATAGGTTTTCTCAATGCGATGATCGGCAAATAGGCCTGACAAGGTTGCCGCAGCCTGCTTATTCAACGCTAAGATTAACAACCCAGAAGTTACTTTATCTAACCTATGTACCAGCCACACTTGGGGCAAATTTAATTGCTGCGCCACTAAGGTGGTTAGACCAAGCGCCTGATCATCTTTATGCACGGAAATGCCACAAGGCTTGTGAATAATGATAAAATCGGCGTGCTGAAAAACAATGTCGAACATTGGCGTTGTGATCTCTGGCATAATTAGATGTTTATAAAAGTGCGGTTAAAAATAAATGAATTTTACTTTTCAACAGATTATAGCATATCTCGTCCCTGTCCTGATTTGGATTTTGACCATTTCTATCACAATGCGATTAGTGATAAAAAAACAATCGGTTTCAGCCACCCTTTCTTGGTTGATGATTATTTATCTCGTGCCAGTGGTGGGCATTATCGCCTATTTAGTGTTTGGCGAAGTGAAATTAGGCACAAAACGAGCAAAAGCATTTCGTTTGCTTGCCCCCAAATTTAACCAGTGGTTTGGCGATTTTTCGCAATGTCCGCAATTAATTAATCATCACAACACCCTACTTTATCGCCCCATTTTTGACTTAGCCAAAAGTCGCTTAAATATCCCTTGTGTTCTGGGCAATGAGCTACATATTTTAGACACGCCAGAAAGTATTATTAAAAGCATTATTCAAGATATTCACCAAGCTCAACACAGCATTAATATGGTGTTTTATATTTGGTGGAATGGCGGCTTAGTGGAAGAGGTGCAGAACGCGCTAATTAGCGCACAACAGCGTGGTGTTACGGTGCGGATATTGGTGGATAGCGTGGGCAGCCGTCAATTTCTAAAAAGTAAAAATTACCGCCAAATGAAAGAAAGTGGCATTGAGATCACCGAAGCGCTACACGTTAATTTACTGCGTATGTTTTTTAGTCGTATTGATTTACGCCAGCACCGCAAAATTATTGTGATCGATAATCAAATTGCTTACACCGGCAGTATGAATATGGTTGATCCAAAATATTTCAAACAAAACAGCTACGTTGGCGAATGGGTGGATATTATGGTGCGTATTAATGGGCCTGTTTCTGCCGTGCTAAATGGGTTGTATGCGTGGGATTGGCAAATTGAAAGCGATAAAGAAATCCCCTTGCAGTTGCCAGATTGCCCCTTGCTACCTATTGATCAAAATAATTCGCACGCCGTGCAAATTCTTGCCACAGGGCCGGGCTTTCCTGATGATTTAATGGCGCAATCCCTTTCTATTGCGATTTTTTCCGCGCGCCAAAGCATCACCATTACCTCGCCCTATTTTGTGCCAAGCCATAGCATTGCTGAAGCCTTACGCATTGCGGCATTGCGTGGTATTGACGTTACGCTGATTCTTCCAAAGAAAAACGATTCTTTAATGGTAAGCTGGGCGAGCCGCACCTTTTTTGAAGATCTGCTTGCCGCTGGGGTGAAAATTTATCAATTTGAGCAAGGCTTATTACATACTAAAAGCGTGTTGATTGATAACCGCCTTGCCCTTGTTGGCACGGTAAATATGGATATGCGCAGTTTTATGTTGAATTTTGAAGTAACAATGGTGGTGGAAGACGTGGCATTCGCCAATGAAGTGACGTTGTTGCAAGAAAGTTATCGCCAGCACGCCTCACTTTTAGGCTATGAAGATTGGGTGAAACGCCCCGTGTATCAACGCGTGATTGAACGTTTATTTTTCTTATTCAGCCCGCTGTTATAAAGTGCGGTATGAATTTTACCTATTTTTACACTGATTGAGGAAGCAATGAAAAAACAACTTCGCTTTTATTTTGTTCGGCACGGACGCACGGAATGGAATGAAAAGGGCTTATTACAAGGTCAAGGGGATTCGCCATTAACGGCGGAAGGCATAGAAGGTGCGATCAAAACAGGTAAATACTTAGCTGATGTGCCTTTCGTTGCCGCCTATTCCAGCGTGTTAAAACGGGCAATGGATACCACGCAATACATTATTGGCGAGCGCAATATTCCTTTCTTTCAGCATAAAGGCTTAAACGAACATTTTTTTGGTAGCTGGGAGGGCGTGTTGGTGGATAGTATTCGTCAAAGCGAAGAATTTCAGCAAATGACCAAAGATCCTGCGAATTATCAAGCCAAAAGCAACGGCGGCGAAACCTTTGCTGAACTGGCTGAACGCGCAATGCAGGCAGTTTATGACATTACCAATGTGCATAACGAAGGCAATATTCTACTGGTTTCTCACGGACACACACTGCGTTTATTGCTGGCCTTATTTGATGGCTCAACCTGGCAAAATCACCGTGAAAATCCACGAGTAATCCGTTTGGATAACACGTCCATTAGCATTGTTCACTATGAGCAAGCGGAAAACGAAAATGTAGGGCGTTTTGTGTTAGAAACGGTGAATAGCACAGCGCATTTGTAGTGTTTTAAGCAGAAGCCATATTTAATGGCGAAAAAACAAAGTGCGGTGGAAAAATTTTGATTTTTTGCACCGCACTTTAATAATCATTCAGATTGAAACGAATGAATTTCGTTTACTTCATCTACTTCACCCATTCCGTTTGCAGATAAGTTAAACGCTCAATATTGGTAATATAATGCCCTAATTCTTGTTCCTCAGGGCGATGCACATAGGGGATTTGTCCGAGCAACGGTGCGTCAATTTTTTCACTCAGCATTTCAATAATTTCCGCATAATGGGCTAAGCCTGGGTTAATGCGATTGGCGATCCAACCCACTAAGGGCAAGCCCGATTGTTGAATGGATTGTGCGGTCAGCAATGCGTGATTAATACAACCTTCTTTAATGCCAACCACCAGCACTACAGGCATTTTGTGTGAGATGGCCCAGCTGGCAAAGCTGTATTCCTTATTCATCGGCGTTAGCCAACCAAATGCCCCCTCCACTAACACAGATTGATAACGCTGCGTCAGCGCGCTGAGATCGGCGTTAATTTTTTTTATATCAATGCGTTGCCCATCTTCACTTAACATAGGCAAACTGTGCGAAAAGCTATAACTATTCACATCTTGATAGGTTACATTTTCTTTTGTGGCATCGATTAAGGTTAGCACATCAGAATTATTTTCTAGCCCATAATCACTATCTACTGCGCTTTCGCAATAAGACCAATCTTCTTGACAACAGGCTATGGGCTTATAGCCGACAATCTGAATACCTTGATTTTGCAACGCTTGGATAATGGCACGGCTGGATACGGTTTTCCCTACATTCGTATCCGTGCCGGTAACAAAAAAGCAGCTCATCATTTTTTCCTTATGATCCAATTTGTGTTGAATTCTAAAGGAATTTCATCAGGAGAACATTGAGCTAACACAATTTTTCTTTATTTTTCAGTAGATCACCTAACAAACTGCCGTCATAAATCCCTTGTTTAATGGCGGCGGTTAATACTTCTGGGCTATTCCATTTATAACGGCTCGTTACCACTTCCACATCGCAATGATAAAGGGATAAGCGTTGATTTAAGCGGGCTAAGAAAATCTCTTTTGCTGCCAATAAACAGGTGTTTAACATCACTTTTTTAGAAGAAAACATATTCACTAAACACATTAAATGATAAGCCGTTAAATCAGCAATATGATGAATAATATCAACGGCTTTCCCATCATTTTTTTGTGCCTGTTCACATAAAAAGTGGATTTTTTCAATATTATCAATTTGTTGATTGTTGGGATACGCCAAATCAATCAATTTATAAATGGCTTTATGTGTTAGCTGATTGATGATTTGATTGCGTTCAATTTCAGGTAACTGATTATTAAGTTTATCCTGAATTGGGTTTAATCTTGGGGTGATGAGTTTATCAATATTCATTTTCGGCTGTTTGTTACATCGTAACACATCACCTTGCGATAGCACGCTTAAATTTATCCGCTCATCAAGTTGTAAAAATAAAACGTGATCACAACCAATCACGCTGCCCACAGAGCTTTCAGCAAACAGCCAAGTTTGGAAATAATCCGTAACCATTACTGGCATTTTGAAATAAGGGTGAAATAAGGCTTTCAAATCTAAGGTGAGCTGACGATTGCCAAGCTGATAAACATAGCGTTCTTCACTGTCTAATTCCCCTGTTACCGCAATGGAAAAAGTGATCACCTTATAAGGTTCAAGTTTTGTTTTTTCTAAAAACGCTTGCACATAGCCAACTAAAACCCGATCTAATTGGGCAAATTCTTCACGGCGTAAAGGAAAGGAATGTTCTGCCAACGGTGTGCCATCTAATTCACAAAGAAAAATATCAAAGCGATCTTCGCTCAATACCGCACATAAAGACTGCCAGAAAAAAGGCGATACACATAAACCAATAGCTGGACGACCACGGTTTTCTGTATTTCGCACGGCTTTTTCAATAATTAGCCGTTCGTTAATAAGCTGACGGGTTAAAGAAGTAATTGTCGCAGGGGCTAAGCGTGAGAGTTTTGAAAGGTCAATCCGCGAAATTTCTTCAAATTGCTCAATGAGTCGATACACTTTCCCTAGTTGCTGTAATTTTAAGACATACTTGTCTTGTTTTCTTTCCTTGATCATAACGCCTCATCGTTGATTAATTAGTCGATTAAATTTTTGAAATGAAATAATTGTTTTTTATATCAGGTTGCGATCTAAAAACAAGTTATTTACTTCAATTTTGTGGGCGACTTCACAAAAACAATCGCACAATTCATTTTGGCAAATGTCTTGACTTGCGGTAAACTAGGCACGTTTTTACGCTAATTTTTTTGATTGAGGTTTATATGATACAAATTGCCCCTATCGTAGATGTATTACAAGGCAAAATTCAAATCGGTGATCAAGTTACCGTGCGTGGCTGGGTGCGTACTCGCCGCGATTCTAAAGCAGGGCTTTCTTTCCTTGCGGTGTATGACGGCTCTTGCTTCGATCCTATCCAAGTGATCGTAAATAACGACATCGCAAATTATCAAGATGAAATCCTACGCTTAACCACAGGTTGCTCAGTGATCGTAACGGGTAAAGTGGTGGAATCCCCAGCTGAAGGGCAAGCGGTTGAATTACAAGCGGAAAATGTGGAAGTAACAGGTTGGGTGGAAGATCCTGATACCTACCCTATGGCCGCAAAACGCCACAGTATTGAATATTTGCGAGAAGTCGCACATTTACGCCCACGCACAAACATTATTGGAGCGGTGGCGCGTGTTCGTCATTGTTTAGCGCAAGCCATTCACCGTTTCTTCCACGAGCAAGGTTTCTACTGGGTGGCAACGCCACTTATCACCGCTTCTGATACCGAAGGGGCGGGCGAAATGTTCCGTGTTTCCACTCTTGATTTAGAAAATCTGCCACGCACAGAACAAGGTGCGGTGGATTTTTCGCAAGATTTTTTCGGTAAAGAAGCATTTTTAACCGTATCTGGTCAGTTAAACGGCGAAACTTACGCTTGTGCGTTAAGTAAAATCTACACCTTTGGCCCAACATTCCGTGCGGAAAATTCCAACACCACTCGCCACTTGGCAGAATTCTGGATGGTTGAGCCAGAAATGGCCTTTGCTGATTTAAACGATAACGCAAAACTTGCGGAAGATATGCTTAAATATGTGTTCCGTGCGGTATTAAATGAACGCAAAGATGACTTAAAATTCTTTGAAAAACACGTTGATAAGGACGTTATCAGCCGTTTAGAAAACTTCATTAATTCTGATTTTGCGCAAATTGACTACACAGATGCCATTGAAATCTTATTAAAATCAGGCAAAAAATTTGAATTTCCGGTGTCTTGGGGCATTGATTTGTCCTCAGAACACGAACGTTATTTAGCGGAAGAATATTTCAAATCCCCAGTAGTGGTAAAAAACTATCCAAAAGACATCAAAGCCTTCTATATGCGCTTAAATGACGACGGCAAAACCGTGGCGGCAATGGACGTATTAGCCCCGGGAATTGGTGAAATCATTGGTGGCTCACAACGTGAGGAACGCCTAGATGTGCTAGATAAACGTATGCTTGAAATGGGCTTAAACCCTGAAGATTACTGGTGGTATCGCGATCTCCGCCGTTACGGCACCGTGCCACATTCAGGCTTTGGTTTAGGTTTTGAGCGTTTAATCGTTTATGTAACTGGCGTGCAAAATATCCGCGACGTGATCCCATTCCCACGCGCACCAAGAAATGCGAATTTCTAGGTTTTAGATTAAGATAAAAGCAAAGAGCGGTGAAAAATGTGGTATTATGCAGCCGTTGCACGAAACTCTAAAATTGACTAGCTCTACATAAAATGCCCTTATTTCGATAAGGGCATCATTTTTTGTTGTATATTTCATACTTTCAAGCTCATTTTTCCATTATCTACTTTTCCGTTTTCTTCTAAATAAACTTTTTCTCAAACGTTTCGTTAGTAAATTGCATTGCAAAGATAGCGACTACAGCTTGGTTATCAGCGATTTCATGCGCACTATAAAATATTATTAGAGTACGAAATAAGGTACTGACAACTTTTGCTAACCACTCTAGTTTACAAAAGAACAATAAGTAAGCATCATCTTTGACATTCAAATACATCTGAATCAGTTTACACATAAAGGTTTTGAAGGTTTCATAACTCTTTTTTAAATCCATGTTAAGTGGCACATATAGATAGATTTAGATATTGAAAAAACAACAGGATTATTCAAAGAATTGAAATAAAAACTTGCTGTGCATAATGGCTTAACAAAAGTACATAAGATTGTGTTTATAAAAACTTTT
>NZ_JBMMGT010000026.1:0-35825 GCF_049366555.1 Avibacterium volantium
AATGATATAAAGGTATCGAAAGAAAATTCTTTAATTATTGTTTTTGGAAAGAAATTTGATATGGATAGAAAAGAGATGGATAACATAAATAATGATACCTTTAAAATAATTCCACTTAACTATTCAGGCCATGGCTCTAGCATACCTCTAACTATACCAGATGACAAAGATAAAAAATGGATAATAGAAAAGTTTTCAAATCTTAAAATAGATCCGGATTTAAAAGAATTAGACAAACCTATAGTAAATTTAGTAGATGAGATTTTTGAAATATATAAAGATCCCAAAATGAGACTCTATGCTTTATTTGATAGTTATAAATAGTTGAACAATTTCCTATTTTGAATGACTTTATTTGAGAGGTTCTTTAATGAGAATGAACCATTGATTATTATATTTTAGGGATTAATATCCATTAAGGGAATAGAGATGACATGAAAAAAGTTATTTTTATTGGCGCTGGTGGCTATGCAAAGTCAGTGTTAGATTCACTAGATCGAGAACAATATAAATTCTATGGCTTTATCGATGATTTTAAACCCATCGGAAGCTATCATTTAAATTATCCTATATTAGCTAATAAATTAGATGATTTAGTTGATAAGAATAACTATAGCTATTTTATTAGTATTGGTAACAATAATAGAAGATTAAAATACTTTCTTGAATTATCAAGATATAATTGTAACATTATTAATGTTATTGATAAAACAGCAATTGTTTCTGATGGCGCAAAATTGGGTATCGGAGTGTTTATTGGAAGATTAGCTATTATTAATAATGATACAATAATTGGTAATAATGTAATTATTAACACTAAAGCATTAATTGAGCATGGTTCTTCTATTGAAGATCATTGTAATATTTCTACAAATACAACATTAAATGGCGATGTGATTGTAGAAAAACTGAGCTTTATTGGTAGTTCTTCTGTCATTACTGGTCAATTACGAATAGGGGCTAATACAATTATTGGTGCCGGTTCAGTAGTTATAAAGGATGTTATTTCAAATACTGTAGTTGCAGGTGTGCCTGCTAAATATATAAAGGATGTAAAATGAAAAAAGTATTTATTGTAGCTGAAATTGGTTGTAACCATAATGGTGATCCTAAGTTAGCAAAAAAAATGGTAGATGTAGCTTATTCTTGTGGAGTAGATGCAGTTAAATTTCAGACTTTTAAAGCTGATAAGCTAATTTCTAAATATGCTCCTAAAGCAGAATATCAAAAAATAACAACAGGTACGCAAGATACCCAATTAGAAATGACTCGGAAATTAGAGCTTTCTTATCATGACTTTGTTAATCTTGAAGAGTATGCACGTTCTTTAGGATTGCAGGTTTTTTCTACGCCTTTTGACTTTGAATCTATTGATTTCTTAGCTAGTTTAGAGCAAAAAACGTGGAAAATCCCATCTGGAGAAATAACAAATTTACCTTACTTAGAAAAAATAGCTTGTTTACCTATTGAAGGTAAAAAAATTGTAATTTCAACGGGTATGGCAACTTTAGAAGAGATTCAAATGGCTCTAAAAATATTAGAGGATAATGGAATGTCAAGAGAGGATATTACGATTTTACATTGTAATACTGAATATCCAACTCCTTATAGAGATGTGAATCTTAACACACTTAAATATCTCAAAAAGATATTTTCAGACTACGCTATAGGTTTTTCTGATCATTCTTCAGGCTATTTTGCTGGAGTTGCTGCGGTTACTTATGGAATTACTTTTATTGAAAAGCATTTTACTTTGGATAAAAACTTTGAAGGACCAGATCATAAAGCTTCCGTTACTCCTGATGAGTTAGAGCTTCTTTGCAAAGGGATTAGAGCGGTAGAGCAATGTCTTGGTTCATCAGAAAAGATAGTTACCCAATCTGAAGTTAAAAATAAGATTGTGGCGAGAAAATCTATCATAGCAGCTAAAGAGATCAAAAAAGGTGAGCTTTTTACAGTAGACAATCTTACTACTAAGCGCCCAGGTAATGGTATTAGTCCATTATATTGGTATGATATTCTAGGTAAGAGAGCTGAAGAGGATTTTCTAGAAGATCAATTAATCATTGATAGTAGATTTCCTAATCAAGAATAGAGGATTAATAAATGAAAAAGATAGCAATAATTACTGCTAGATCTGGTTCAAAAGGTCTTCCTAATAAGAATGTTTTGTTAGTAAATGGAAAGCCCTTAATAGCTTATTCAATTGAGGCGGCTATTAATTCTGGTGAGTTTGAAAAAATTATAGTAAGCACAGATTCTCAAGAGTATATTGATTTATTATCTCATTATCCAATTGAATTTATATGTAGGGATTCTAATTTAGCAACAGATACAGCAAGTTCATTTGTTGTAATAGAGGATGTATTGAGAAAATATAATGATACTGAATTTGACTATTTTGTTTTGTTACAACCGACTTCCCCTCTAAGAACTAAAGAAGATATTATTAATGCAAATAGGATCTTTGAAGATAATTTTCTTGATTTTGATTTTCTTGTTTCTGTCTCAGTAGCTACTAAGTCTACGGCGTTAACACGCCCTATAGATGAGGATAAAAGTTTGAAATATTTTCAATTAGATTATTCTAATTATGCAAGGCAGAATTCTAAATTAGAATATTCTCCTAATGGTGCAATATTTTCTGGAAAGCCAAATAAATATCTAGAGCAGAAGCATTTTTATGGAGAGAAAAGTTTGGCGTATTATATGGATAAAAATCGCTCCATAGATATTGATGATAGATTAGATTTTGAATATTTTTATTTTTTAATTCAGCAGCAGAATAAAAATAATATTTTGCTAAATAATATAAAAAAAGAAATTGAATGTAAAAAAACTTGTTTTAATGAAGTTAAAGATATTACTTTAATAGGGCATTCTATACTAGATCAGTGGACTATTGATTCTATAAATAATATGTCAGTCAATAATCTTGCTATTTCAGGAATTTCCTCTAAAGAATATCAAGAGCTTATTCTTGATGAAGGATACTTAAAAAATCTTGGTGATATTGTGATTTTAATGATTGGGACAAATGATATAGTTAAAGAATCTTGGACTAATGATAGTTGTTTAAAATCAATACAGAAAATAATTTATTCATTAAAGAAGATAAACGAAGATACAAAAATTTTCTTTTTGGAAGTTACTCCTACAGCACTACGCTTAGATAGAAATAATGAAGATATAAAATCTTTAAATAAATATCTAAAGGAAAATTTAAAATCTATCGTATGGATTGACTTATATAGCTATTTTGTTGATAAATATGGAAAACTAGATTTGTTATTTAGTAATGATGGTTTGCATTTTAATCAAAATGGATATCGTAGATTATATAATATTTTAAGTAAAGAATTAGGCGAAAATAAATGAAAAGATTAGCATATGTTACTGGTTCAAGAGCGGAATATGGAATTGTAAAGCGTCTTTTATTAAAATTACAAAAGCACCAAAATATTGATTTTTCAGTGATTGTAACTGCTATGCATTTGGATAAAATGTATGGCTATACTATAGATGTTTTGGAAAAGGATGGAGTTAATGTTTCTCATGAAATACCGATAAAATTAGATAGTAATAATAATCAAAAGGTTATTGAATCAATGGCAGAATGTCTATCGAAATTCGGAGAGCATTTTCAGAACTATAAATATGATGCAATTATTGTTCTTGGTGATAGGTATGAAATGCTATCAGTTGCTATTTCTGCTGCAATGCATAATATTCCAATTATTCACTTGCATGGTGGTGAGAAAACACTTGGAAATTATGATGAGTTTATTCGGCATAGCATTACTAAGATGGCGAAATTGCATCTTGTTTCTACTGAAGAATATAAGCAACGAGTTATTCAGCTTGGTGAATCCCCCGATTCTGTTGTAAATATAGGCTCTTTGGGAGCGGAAAACAGTCTTTTATTACCTTTGCATGCGAAAGAGTATATATATAGTAAAATTAGATATAATAAGCCATACTTTGTTGTTTTATTTCATCCAGAGACTATGACTGAAAATAGTGTTGAAGAACAAGCTGATCAAATTTTAATGGCTCTTTCTGAATTAAAAAATAGTTATGATTTTGTATTTATTGGTTCAAATTCAGATACAGGTTCAAATGTGATTTATCAAAAGTTTTTAGAGTATGCCAATAGAAATGATTATGCTTATTTCCCATCTCTTACAACTGAAGAGTATTTGTCATTGGTAAAAAATTCTAGAGGTATTATTGGTAATTCATCATCTGGTTTGATTGAAGTTCCGTCTTTAAAAGTTGCCACAATTAACTTAGGAGATAGGCAAAAGGGGAGAGTTAGAGGGGGAACAGTAATTGATAGTCATATTAAGACTCAAGATATTGTAGCAAGTATTATTCAGTCTCAAGATAAAGAATTCCAAATTAAATTACAAGGTTCTGAGAATCCATATAGAAAAGAAAATAGTTTGCAGATGGCTTACGATTCTATTATTAGTTTTTTAGATTCATCAAATATCAATATTGCTAAAGATTTTTGGGATATTCCAAAGGAACTTAATGACTCTATGTAATCTATTTTGGACAATGCTCATGCTATGTATTATGATGGCTAAATTTTTGGGGCTATTTATAATTTATTCTTGAAGAACTAATAATATTTATGAGGAAACATATGCTCAAATCTCTCATTACTATCAGTTGTTGTTTACTTGTATCCTGTGCCAACTTACCCAATTCAGGCCCTGATAAAGGCAGCATTGAAAAAGTGGAACAGCAAAATACTAATGTTCCTGCTGTTCAATTAATTAAATTAGATGACAAAGCTGTAGGCAATACGCCTTTTCAAGTTCAATCTTTTAAACAGTTAGGTTCTTCTAAGCAACGTTACCAAGGTGTGGTTAGTTCTGGTGATTTGCTTGATATTACTCTTTGGGAAGCTCCTCCCGCGATTTTGTTTGGTAGCGTGTTAGATGAAAGTGGGGTTTCGTCTAGTCAAAGTACCCGCTTGCCAGAGCAAATGGTTAGCAATAATGGACGCGTTACCATTCCATTTGTGGGTTCTTTGCGTGTAGCAGGAAAAACGCCAGAGCAAATTCAAACTGATATTGTCAATCGCTTACAATCTATTGCGAATCAACCACAGGCGATTGTGCGTGTTGTAAAAAATAATTCTGCAAATGTAACGGTACTCACTAAATCATCAGCTGTGCGTATGCCTTTAACAACTTACGGTGAACGTGTATTAGATGCTGTAACCGCAGCAGGTGGTACAAGTGGAGAGTTACAAGATATTGCCGTGCAACTTACCCGAAATAACCAAGTAAAAACCATTTCTTTAGCAAAATTAGCACGCGAGCCGCAAGAGAATATTCTTTTGCGTTCTGGTGATGTCCTAAGCTTAATAAATAATCCACTTTCCTTTACGGCAATGGGTGCGGTAGGAAATAGTAAAGAAATTCGTTTTTCAGCAGAAGGTTTAACTTTAGCTGAAGCAATCGGTCGTTTAGGTGGATTAAATGATGATCGCGCAGATCCAAGAGGCGTATTTATCTTCCGTTATGTTCCATTTGAAGAAATGTCATTAAATAAACAAAGTGAATGGCAAGCCAAGGGGTATCACAACGGAATGAAAATTCCGACAGTATATCAGGCAAATTTACTTGAACCTCAATCAATGTTTTGGATTCAACAATTTCCAATTAAAGATAAAGATATTGTTTATGTCTCTAATGCACCATTGGCTGAATACCAAAAATTTATTCGTATGATCTTTGGAACAGTAAATCCAGCGCTATCTACCATAAATAGTATTAATAAGATGTAGGTGTATAAAAAATGGAACAAAATATTGATCAGCCTATTGCAAGACGTAAGAAAAAATTGAATTTAAAGAAACTTAATCCGCTGTTGTGGATAACGGTGATTATTCCTACCTTCTGTTCGATTTTTTATTTTTCGATCTGGGCTTCAGATGTCTATATTTCTGAATCTAGCTTTATTGTGCGTTCTTCACGTAGTCAGGCTAGTTTAGGCGGAATGGGCGCATTATTGCAAAGTATCGGCTTTGCACGTTCTCAAGATGATACTTTCACGGTGCAAGAGTTTATGCGTTCTCGCAATGCCTTAAGCACCTTAGAAACTGATTTGCCGCTTAGAAAATATTATGACGAAGGGGATTTTTTCAGTCGTTTTGATCCACTAGGATTATTCGACTCCCAAGAAGCGTTCTATCAATATTTTCGCGATCACCTATCAATTAGCATTGATTCATTATCGGGTATTGCAACATTAAGGGTGCGTACTTTTGATGCTGCATCAGCGCAAGAAATTAATAATGCCTTGCTCAATCTCGCTGAGAAATTAGTGAATCAGCTTAATGATCGAGCGCGTAGGGATACCATTAAATTTGCAGAACAATCCGTTAATGAAGCAGAGAATCATTTAACGGAAACTTCTGTCGCATTGAGTCAATATCGTGTTAAAAATGAAATTTTTGATGTGGCAAGCCAATCAGAATCAGTTTTGACCTTGGTACAGAAATTACAAAATGAATTAATTTCAATTCAAACTCAGCTTGATCAAGTCAGAGCGTTATCACCCAATAACCCTCAGGTTAAAGTGTTAAGAGCAAGACAAAAAAGTATTCGAGAAGAGTTATCACAGCAGTTAGATGTAGTTTTTGAAGGGAAAAAATCGTTAACCACCCAATCTGCTGAGTATCAACGTTTGATTTTAGATGATACCTTAGCGAAACAACAATTAACTGCTGCGATGTCAGCGTTGCAAAGCGCAAAAGAAGAAGCAGGCAGACAGCAGCTATATTTGGAAATTATTGCTAAGCCGAATCGTCCAGATTTAGCCTTGGAGCCGCATCGTTTATACAATATTTTAGCAACGTTAATTCTTGGCTTGGTGCTTTATGGTGTATTAACACTATTATTAGCAGGTGTGAGAGAGCATAAAAACTAATGCAGTATGGCGAACAAACCTCATTGCGAGAATCATTTCAAATTCAGTGGCGAGTGCTGAAAGCATTATTGCTACGCGAAATCATTACTCGTTATGGGCGTAAGAATTTAGGGTTCTTATGGTTATTTGTCGAACCCTTTATGATGACCCTTGTGATTGTATTAATGTGGCACTTTTTTAGGGCCGATAGGTTCTCTACGCTAAATATTGTTGCTTTTGCGATCACAGGCTATCCCTTATTGATGATGTGGCGTAATTCATCTAGTAGGGCGATTGGTGCAATTGATGCCAATGTGGCGTTGTTATATCACCGTAATGTTCGCCCTTTAGATACGCTTTTTTCCAGAATGACGTTGGAAATTATGGGAGCAACCGTTGCGCAGATTTTAATGCTTGCCTTTCTTGTGATAATCGGCTGGGTTGAAATGCCAAGCGATGTGCTATATATGCTTTTTGCTTGGTTCTTAATGGCTCTATTTGCCATTGGTCTAGGCTTGATTATTTGCTCACTATCTTATTATTTAGAATTTTTTGGCAAGATCTGGGGAACATTAACATTCTTGATGTTTCCTATTTCGGGGGCATTCTTTTTAGTAAGCAGTTTGCCTAGTAATGTGCAATCTATGTTGCTATGGTTTCCAATGATTCACGGTACAGAAATGTTTAGGCACGGTTATTTTGGCCCAAGTGTCGTCACAATGGAATCCCCCGGCTACCTTCTTACCTGTGATTTAGTAATGCTTTTAATTGGATTATTAATGGTACGCAGTTTTAGTAATAGGATTAACGCAAGATGATCAGTGTAGAAAATGTTTATAAGAAATATCATACAAGAACAGGCCCAGTAACTGTTTTAAATGATATTAATTTTAAACTTGAGAAAGGGGAAAAAGTTGGCATTTTGGGACGCAATGGTGCGGGAAAATCAACCCTAATTCGCTTAATGAGTGGTGTCGAAGCGCCAACATCAGGTACAATTCGCCGTGAAATGAGCATCTCTTGGCCGCTCGCCTTTAGTGGTGCATTCCAAGGTAGTTTAACGGGAATGGACAATTTGCGCTTTATTTGTCGTATTTATAATGCTGATATTGACTATGTAAAAGCCTTTACTGAAGATTTTTCAGAATTAGGCAATTATCTTTATGAGCCAGTGAAAAGCTATTCTTCGGGAATGAAAGCGCGTTTAGCCTTTGCATTATCCTTATCTGTAGAATTTGACTGCTATCTTATTGATGAAGTGATTGCCGTGGGGGATTCACGCTTTAGTGATAAATGTCGTTATGAGCTTTTTGAAAAACGTAAAGATCGCTCTATTATTCTCGTTTCTCACAGCCCATCTGCAATCCGTGAGTATTGTGATAATGCCAAGGTGTTAGAAAAAGGCAAATTATTGGACTTCCCTTCTATTGATGAAGCCTATAAATATTACAATCAACAATAATTAAAACTTTTCAAAAAAAGAACGCACTTTATAAAGTGCGGTCTTTTTTTATCAAATTTTATTCAATTCCAATCAGCTTGTGCGTTTGAATGCTCAACTGCCATTTCGGTTTATTTGGACGTTGGTTTAGCAAGCCTAATTGCGTGATGGTATGGAGCAAATTCATTTCACCGTTGCTTTCACAAGGAGAAAGGAAGTAATGCTGCGCTTGAATCTGGCTTTCGATTAACGCACAAAATTCTTGCACATCGGCATCTGCCACAATGCGAACTTCGTTAGCTTGTGCAATACAGCGTTGGCGATATTTCTGTGCATATTCTCGTTTCGGGCTAGTGGCAATGTAATCAATTTGTGCAGGGACAGGCTTTAATCCATTGGTTTCAATAGCAAGAAAATAGCCCTCTGCCTTAAGTTGATCAAGCAATAAGCTTAGCCGTGGCTGAATGGTGGGTTCGCCCCCCGTGATAATAATATTTTTCGCCGAAAACAACCGCACTTTAGCTAAGATTTGCTGTAACGACCACGATTCAAAATCATTGTAGGGCGTATCGCACCAAGGACAGGCCAAGTTGCATTTGCCGAAGCGGATAAAAATGCTCGGCATTCCTGTGTTTGCCCCTTCCCCTTGCAGGCTTTGGAAAATTTCTACAATGGGATAACTTGGATTAGAAATCAGTTCTGTCATTCATTTTCCCGCCATTAATCTTCCCGATATTCACAAAATGAAGTAGGTGTTTCCCATAAGCGAATGGCGCTAATCGGCAAGTGTTCACTTAAGCGTTGGAAAATAAAGCGTGCCATTTCTTCTGCGGTGGTACGAGTAGGCATTGCAAAGGTTTTGGAATTGAGATCTTGTAATAGCCGTGCAATTTTACTTTCGCGCTCGCTGGTTTCATCATAAATAAAGGCGTGATCCATTGGGGTGAGAATCTGTTCTTTTACGATCTGTTTGAGATCAGAAAAATCCATCACCATTCCTTTTTTCGCTCCACTGGCGTGTAGTTCCCCTTGCACTTCCACTTGTAATTTATAAGTGTGGCCGTGCAGGTTTTGGCATTTGCCATCGTGTCCGTCCAACAAATGCGCCATATCAAAACTGAATTCTTTAGAAACTTTAAACATTTTGCACCGCACTTTTTTGTTGTAAATATTCGTCTAAGCCTTTATTGCGCAATACGCAGCTTGGACATTCGCCACAACCGCCTTCCACGCCCTGATAACAAGTGTGAGTATGATTGCGAACATAATCCAGTGCACCTAGGCTATCTGCCAACGCCCAAGTTTGCGCTTTGGTGAGATACATCAACGGCGTGCGAAGATTAAAATTGTAATCCATCGCTAAGTTAAGGGTAACGTTCATTGATTTGATGAACACATCACGGCAATCAGGGTAGCCACTGAAATCCGTTTCGCATACGCCAGTGATAATGTCAGAAATACCTTGCCCTTTGGCATAAATGGCGGTGTAAAGCAGAAATAAGGCGTTGCGTCCGTCCACAAAGGTGTTTGGCAGCTCATCTTTTTCTTGCTTGATTTCTGCGTTTTCATTCATTAGGGCATTTGAGGTAATCGCTTTGATCACAGAAGTATCAATGAACGTTTGTTTTACCCCAAGATCTTGTGCGATCCATTTGGCTTTTTCTAATTCAATAGCGTGGCGCTGACCATAATGAAAGGTTACGGTTTCCACATTTTCTACGCCATAATCGGCAATGGCTTGAATTAAGCAGGTGGTGGAATCTTGCCCACCAGAAAAGATAACAACCGCTTTGCGATTGTGATTTTTGAATGTTGTCATAAGATGTCCTAGTTTTTTTGCGTGGGAGGGTTGCGAACCACGGTTACGGCTGAATTTGATTCAGCCAACGAAATAAGGGCGGTATTGTACAATAAAGGCGGGCTTAGACAAAGAAAAAGCCCGCAAAAGTACGGGCTAAAATGGAAAAGTTTTTAGTTAAATGAATCTTTTAAGCGTTCCTCTGCACGGCGAGATTCACTTTTATGTTGCAATTTATTGAGTTGGCGTTCGAGTTTTTCTTCTACTTCATTAATTGCTTTGTACATATCCTCCGATTCGCTACTTGCGAACAAATCACCAAATGGCGTGCCTATAGAAGCCTCCACTGCAAAGCCTTTTGGTACTTTATTTAAAATGAAATGAGGATTAATCAGTTGAGTTTGCCATTTTCCTAATTTAGCAAGTCTTTCTTCAATGTGAGCGCGGATTGCAGGGGTGATGTCCATTTGTTTACTTGTGATATTTAGAGTCATAGCATTTACCTCTCTTTTGATTGTAAGTATTTCTACTTGTGTGAAACCTTATGGCTACAACATAGCTCTGTTAGGCGAACTTTTCAAGGGCTTTATTGAAGAATAAAAAAGAAAAATGCAAATTTATGATCTAGGTAGAAGATTTGAAAAAAGACACTTTCATTTTACGAAAAAGTTGCTATCATTCAGGGGTTAGTGTTCCTGAAATCCTCCCTTTTAAGCAATAATTTTCTATTCTTTACATAATATTTGACTGAAGTACAATCCGCTTCCTTTTTTATTTTAGATAAAAAAAGCACAGTAAATGCTCATTTTACTGTGCCTAAAATAATCAATATCTATTTAACGTTTTCTAATCATCAGCATCTCGATGTGCAATGCTTAAACGTTGAAAATAGTTCCTAGTTTCTTCGAACACCACCTTGCGTAGACCAATTAAGGCGACAAGATTTGGGAATGCCATTAATCCGTTAACAATATCTGCCAAGATCCAAATGGTTTCAAGGTGAATAAACGCACCACAGCCCACGAGCACAATAAAAATAAAACGGTAGAATTTTACTCCTTTCACCCCTGCTAAATAAACGAAACAGCGCTCGCCATAATAACACCAACCTAAAATTGTGGTGAATGCGAAGAATAATAATCCAAGGGTGACAATCGTTCCGCCTGCTGCTGTACCAAGCCCTTTAGAGAACGCAAGATTGGTTACCGCTGCCCCTGCTTCTGGTGCTTGCCACGCCCCAGTCAGCACAATCACAACGCCTGTCATCGTACAAACAATAAGCGTATCTAAAAATGTTCCGGTCATTGAAATCAAACCTTGGCGTGCAGGCTCTTTGGTTTGCGCCGCCGCCGCTGCAATGGGGGCGCTACCTAAACCTGATTCATTGGAAAAAATACCACGCGCCACGCCCGATTGAATGGCTTTCATTACGGTATAACCTAATGCCCCACCCAGTGCCGATTGCGGATTGAATGCGCTTTCAATAATCAAACTCACAGCTGCTGGCACTTGTTGCCAATTCAACACAATAATAATGATTGACGTTGCCACATAAAGCACAGCCATAAAAGGCACAACAATGGCTGCGACAGAAGAAATGCGTTTAATACCGCCTAAAATAATCGCCGCAACTAAAAGTGTGATAATGGGCGCCATTACTTCTACAGGAATATGAAAGCTGTCCTGCATTGCGTGGGTGATAGCCTGTACTTGTGGGAATGTCCCGATGCCGAAAAATGCCACTAAAATCCCACAAATCGCAAATATTTTTGCTAGCCATTTGATGCCTAGCCCACGTTCAATGTAGTACATCGGGCCGCCAGCAATAAACCCACGTTTATCAATAATGCGGTATTTCACCGACAACAAACATTCTGCATATTTGGTTGCCATACCCAATAACGCCACTAACCACATCCAGAAAATTGCCCCAGGGCCACCAGCTTGTACGGCGGTTGCCACCCCAACAATATTTCCTGTTCCAATGGTGGCTGCCAAAGCAGTGCTTAATGCGGCAAAAGCTGACACATCGCCCTTGCCGTTTTGTGCGCCTTTTTCTTTTCTAAATAAATAAGTTAAGGCTCTTGGCAGCTGAAAAATTTGAATAAAACCTAAACGAAAGGTGAAATAAAGCCCTACGCCAGATAATAAAATTAACAGTGGCGGGCCCCAAATAAATGAATTGACTGATGACAATAATTCAGTGATTGACATTGAATGTTCCTCGTAAAAAATCTCGGTTTACAAGGAGGCGAAAAGAGTTTGGCGAATAGAAAAAAGACAACGCGAAGCCTCGCGTTATATCACCTGAAATAATCTCTTGCCCCTGTCCTTTTGCCTGAGCGTTTGAAAAACGATGAAAATTTCACCGCTCTTTTGCGCCTTCGGCGTCCATTTTGCAAATGCAATGGATCTCTCCAAGGGTTCGTCCAGTAACAGTCCTCGCTAACTTAATAGCACCTGAAAGATTTTACCTCGTCGGTGCAGGGTTAATTCCCTACTCTCCAGCTACCTTCATCCGAACATACTTTTGTAAAAAAGTGCGGTGGATTTTAGCAAGATAATTTTAATTTCTCAATCCTTTTGCAAAAATCGGGGGAATTCCTAAGAAAATGGACAAGAAAATAGATAGGCAACAGACAGACGATTGCCGCAACGGTGTTTTAATCGCCCACCATTGCTAAACAAAATTTGTGGTTTTCAATCAATTATTTAAAGGGATTAATGCGCTTCACGCTGCCATTTTTTAGCAATATAGCTACAACTTGGCACTAAATTTAATTGATGTTCTCGCACAAATTGCACTAGGGCCTGATAAAGTTTATCCGCCACACCTTGTCCGCGTAAACTCTCTGAGACATAAGTGTGATTAGCATTAATGCTATGCGCATCAATAAAATAATAAGTGAGTTTTGCCACTTTTTGCCCTTGTTCATCAAGGACAAAAAACTCGCCATCTTGTGGATTTTGTTGATGTTGAATTTTCATTTTTTCCTTTGCTTGCTCTCTTAAATAACTTTCTTTAACTAGCCACGCCAATCTTCACCAAAATGCTCATTCGTGGCAAAATCTGCGGTTTCACAGGGAATGGCTTTTTCTTCGTTTGCCCATTCGCCTAAATCAATCAGCTGGCAACGCTTACTACAAAAAGGACGATACTGGCTTGCCGCCGTCCAAGGCACGGCTTTTTGACACACAGGACAAGGCACTTCAAAAATTTCTTCACCCATTGGTTTTCTCTTTTTCCTTTGCAAGTTGTAAATATTGGTGGTGCAATTCTAACACTTTTTGCTGCAAATAAGGCAGATTTTGGCTTAATTCTGCTTCGTTATCCACCACATCATCGGCGACTGATAAACGTTTTTCTCGGCTAACTTGTGATGCCATAATATTTTTAATCAAGGCAATGTTATTTTGATCCCGCTTCGCAGCACGCAATAGTTGAGTTTCTGGTAGCACATCAACCACTAACACGCGATCACAAAATGCTGTCAGATCATTTTCGATCAACAATGGCACAACCCACAATACATAAGGCGCTTGACTTTGCGCAAGCTGATGTAACATTTCACGCCGAATGGCAGGGTGAAGCAAATTATTTAACCACGCCTTTTCCTGCGGACGCTCAAACACAATTTGACGCAAGGCTTGGCGATTTAACTCGCCTGAATCTAGCAAAATAGTTTCGCCAAAATGTGCTGCAATTTCCGCCAGCAATGGCGTTCCTTTCGCCACCACTTCTCTTGCCACAATATCCGCATCAATAATTTCCGCCCCTAACTCGGCAAATAAATCCACAATGGTGCTTTTGCCACTGCCAATGCCACCCGTTACGCCAACGATATAACTCATTTTTTCCTACCTTTATTATTTTGCTTGAAATCATACGCTGTCTTTTTTAGTGAAGCAATAATAGGCTGAAAGCCGAAAAGCTTAAAAAAGGAGCGAAGGGTATTTGGTTCACAGTACGCCCGCGCAATTTTTGTATGCCACAAAAAACAATGGCATAACAACAAGCAAGAAAAACAAAATGCGGTAATTTTTGCCAGAAAATGCCAGCGCCAAGTGCAAACGCTAGCCAGCAATCCCCTTCGCCTAACATTGTTTTGTGATAAATCATTTGGCTTATGTAGCAAATACTATAAAAAATTAACAAAATTATCACCGCACTTGCTACAGCCTGTTCTAACGAAAGCGAAATAATGTGCCAATGCACGCCAAGCAATGTCCATAAGAAAAGCCAAACGCATAATAACGGTGAAATCAATCGATAAAGCCAATCAATAATGCTGATTAAAATCACCAAGCTCAGCCAAATCGCCCACCATAATACGACATAAGGATCCGCATTAAGCTTGCCGCACAAGACAAACAATCCTGCAAAGGCAAAAATATAACACAAAAAACCACCGCACTTTTTATTCTGCCAAGAGGAATGTGGCATTGGCTTTTCTCTTTGTTGTGGCTGGAAAAGTTCACAATAATCTTGCCATACAGTCTGCGTTAGCCGTTGGGCAAAAGTGGCAATATACAAAAAGATAAGTAACCCCACGAAGCTACCCAATAAAAATGTTGCAAGCGTTATCATTGGATCATCGATCCCATATTGAAAATGGGTAAATACATTCCTAGCAACACTGCGCCGATTAAGCCGCCAATAATCAACATTAGCAAGGGTTCAAGCAGTTGAGAAAGTAGATCCACTTGATGATTGAGATCCTGCTGATATTTATCTGCAATATGTTGTAGCATTTGTGCTACCTGCCCACTTTCTTCACCAATTTTTAGCATTTGTTGTGCCGTCATTGGAAAGAAATCGCTGGCTACGCTATCGGAAAATTTATAACCTTGATTGAGCCAATATAACGCCGTTTCCACCGCTTGATTTAGCACGGGATCGCCCGTATAAACTTGCTTTACCTGCCAGCTTTGCTGTTTTGGTAAAAAAGATTGCAATGCCATATTTAACGGCACGCCTGAACGCAACATTAGCGCAAGGGCTTGGCTAAAGCGGATCAAACGGGCTAACTGGGTAATCTTGCCCGAAATTGGCATTTTATTGATACATTGACTTTTCCACTTTATTAGCTTTGCCGAACGCTTTAGACGAAAGCGAATAAATAGCAAAACCAGTATAAATAACAAAGCAAGTTGCCAAAAATGTTGTTGCAACCCTTCGGAAAGATGTAATAAAAATGCGGTAAATGCAGGTAAGCTAGCATTATTGTTGCCATACATTTCAGCAAATTGTGGCACGATAAAAATCAGCAACAACAAGGTCAAAAGCACGGAAATGCCCAGCACCAACATAGGATAAAGCAGGATTTTTTGGAGTTTTCGTTGCAGAATTAAGGATTGCTGACGATATTGTGCGATTTGCTCACACACTTGCGCGAGCTTGCCTGTCATTTCGCCCACTTGAATTAGCTGCTGTTCCTGTTGTGAAAAATATTTCCCCTGTTTTTCAATTCCTTGTGAAAAACTTAGACCACTTTCAAGATCTTCTATCAATCGCCCAAGCCAGAGATTTAAAGAAATCACTGTGCAATTCTGCAGCAATAATTGCAAACTTTGCTTAATTGGCACGGCGGATTTCAGCAGTAACGCCAGCTGGTTAATCAGTTCATACAATTCATTCGCTTTCGGTTTACGCGGAAATTGCCAGTTGCGTTGCAGCTTGATATTTTGCAACTGTCGTTGAAACAACGCTTGCCGCGCTATTTCAATATTCTCTGCCACGATCATACCTTGTTGTTTTTGTTGCAAAAAATTAGTGGCTTGCCAATTAAACAGCTTTAGTTTTCTAGTTATCACGATGAAATCGCCCCGTTTAATATAAAGAATAGCCTAACTTAACCAAGAAAAATAAATAAAAAAAGACCGCACTTTATATTTTGCGAAAGCGATCGCAAAACTAAACATAACCCCCAATTAAATAAAACACCATTTTATTTTTTTTTGAACTATAAAATAAATATCTTTAAATGTATACATTTTAATCACCCAATAAAGTTTTGTATAAAGAAAACGCACAGTTAGAACGTTTAATCACAAATAATGTGATCTTAATCACATTATTTTGGAGTGTTTTCGTTTAGAATGCGCGCCTGATTTTATAGTACTTAAACCATAACCACTTGTATAAGGAGTCCTTATGGCTATTGCGATCATCATCGCAACACACGGCGTGGCGGCAGAACAACTGCTCAAAACGACCGAAATGTTGATTGGTGAACAAGAAAACGTTGCCACGATTGATTTTGTTCCCGGCGAAAACGCTGAAACGATTATGGCGAAATATCAGGAAAAACTCAGCACAACCCTATCACATTGTGATGAAGTGTTGTTCCTTGTGGATACTTGGGGCGGCAGTCCTTTTAATGCTGCGAACCGTGTATCGGAAGGAAAAGACAATATGGATATTGTGACTGGAGTAAACGTGCCAATGTTGGTCGAAACCTTTATGGCGCGTGATGATGGCCCGAGTTTGCAAGAACTGGTGACGATTGCCTTAGAAACAGGCCGTACTGGTGTGCGTGCCTTAAAATATGTGGAAGAAGAGCCAGAACAAGCGCCACAAGCCGTTGCTCAACCCGCCCCTGCACCAAGCCAACCTGAAGTGGTTACACCAAATAAAGAAGGTCATCTTGTTGTTGGGCTTGCGCGTATTGATGACCGCTTAATTCACGGTCAAGTAGCAACACGCTGGACAAAAGAAAGCAAAGTTTCTCGCATTGTGGTAGTGAATGACGATGTGGCGAAAGATAGTGTGCGTTCAACAATGCTGAAAAGCGTTGCGCCACCGGGAGTAACCGCACACGTTGTGGGCGTAGATAAAATGATCCGCGTTTATAACAACCCTGAATATGCAGGCGAGCGTATGATGTTGTTATTCACCAATCCAACAGACGTGTTAAGACTGCTAGAAGCTGGCGTTGATATGAAATCCATCAACATTGGTGGTATGGCTTATAAAGACGGTAAGAAAATGATTACCAGTGCGGTATCTGTTGATGATAAAGACATTGACGCATTCAAAGCCATTGATGCAATGGGCGTGGAGCTTGATGTGCGTAAAGTATCAAACGATAGCCGTCAATATATGATGGATTTATTGAAGAAAAACAATCTTGTGTAAAGGATGAATATTATGGAAATTTCAACGCTACAAATTATTCTTGTATTTATCGTTGCCTGTATTTCAGGTATGGGATCGATTCTTGATGAATTTCAAACTCACCGTCCGCTTATCGCTTGTACCCTTGTGGGCTTAGTGTTAGGCGATATTAAAACGGGGATTATTGTGGGTGGTTCATTAGAATTACTTGCTCTTGGCTGGATGAACATTGGTGCAGCACTTGCGCCTGATGCGGCATTAGCTTCTGTGGTTTCAACCATTCTTGTGATTGTGGGTGGTCAAGAAATCACTACTGCGATCGCATTAGCCATTCCACTTGCCGCAGCAGGTCAGGTTTTAACCTATGTGGTGCGTGCAATTACTGTGGGTTTCCAACACGCTGCAGACCGTGCCATTGAAGATGGTAACTTGAACCGCTTAGACTGGATTCACTGCAGTGCCTTGATTTTACAAGCAATGCGTATTGCAATCCCAGCGTTAATCGTGGCTTTAACCGCAGGTACAGACGCTGTGCAAGCAATGTTAAATGCAATTCCACCAGTTGTGACAACAGGCTTAAAAATTGCCGGTGGAATTATCGCCGTTGTGGGTTACGCAATGGTGATCAATATGATGCGCGCAGGCCACTTAATGCCATTTTTCTACGCAGGCTTTGTGATTGCCGCCTTTACTGATTTCAACCTTGTTGCCTTAGGTGTGCTAGGTGCAATTATGGCAGCACTTTATATCCAACTTCACCCGAAATACAACCAAAGTAAACAAGTGGTGCAAGTAGTTTCAAATGGCAACAATGATCTTGATAACAGATTAGATTAATGGGGTAAGGAAAATGACAACTGAAATGAAAAAAGTAACCCAAAGTGATTTAAATAAAGTGGTAATGCGTTCTAACCTTTTCCAAGGTTCTTGGAACTTTGAGCGTATGCAAGCCCTTGGCTTTGCTTACTCAATGGTGCCTGTTATCAAGCGTTTATACCCAGATCCAAATTCTCAAGAACGCAAAGATGCAATCAAACGCCATTTAGAGTTCTTTAACACGCAACCTTTCGTGGCTGCACCTGTGCTTGGTGTAACCATCGCAATGGAAGAAGAACGCGCAAATGGAAAAGAGATTGATGATGCGGCAATCAATGGGATCAAAGTGGGTCTAATGGGGCCATTAGCCGGTGTGGGGGATCCAATTTTCTGGGGAACGGCTCGACCTGTTTTTGCTGCATTAGGTGCAACCTTAGCAATTAATGGGAGCATATGGGGACCCATCTTATTCTTTCTATTCTTTAACTTAGTTCGCATTGCTACCCGTTATTTAGGTGTCGTATATGGCTACCAAAAAGGGCTTGATGTGGTGCAAGATATGAGTGGAGGCTTATTACAAAAACTCACTGAAGGGGCATCAATTCTCGGTCTATTCATAATGGGGGCGTTAGTGCAAAAATGGACAAGCATTAATGTGCCACTTGTGGTTTCCACCATTGAAAAACAAGACGGTACAATTGAAGTCACCACCGTGCAATCTATCCTTGATAGCTTAATGCCAGGTTTATTACCATTGTTGTTCACCTTTGGCTGTATGTGGCTCTTACGCAACCGCATCAATGCGTTATGGATTATCGTGGGCATTTTCATCATTGGTATCATTGGTGCAGCAACCGGTATTCTTGCTTAATCGTTACTTAAACGCAGAATAATGCTAAAATTAAACTCTCCCCGTACTTTCGTGGAGAGTTTATTTTTTATAAACCCTAAATACGGACGTTGTTATGATCAATACCGCTTTATTAGTTTTTATCATTCTTTATTTTTTATATGCTTTCTACGATCAATTCCTAATGGAAAAACGCTTTGGTGAAACCATCTTAAAAGTGCGTTTACGCCGTAAATCGAAAATTGAAGGCATTATTATGCTCGCCCTAGTTGGCGTTGCGATTTATCAAGCACTACCACAAGGTATCGAACCTTACACAATGTTTTTATTGGTAATGTTCGGTATTTTGATGATTTATCATTTCTTTATCCGCTACCCTGTGTTTATTTTGAAAAAAGAAGGCTTTTTCTTAAATAATCTGTATTTGCAATATGCTTATATCAATACCATTAATATTGGTGAAAATGGCTTTTTACAATTAGTGTTAAAAAACGGCAAAGCCGTGCCTTTAATGGCTGAAAATCCTAAAGATGTAGAAAAAATCCTACAATATCTCACAGATAGCGGCCGCATTTCGCAAGATCAAAACGCGGTAGAACAAGCTAAACAAAAATCCACAGTGAATAAAAGCGAAAAAAACAATAAAAAAGGAAAATAACAATGCTTTACCCATTAAACGGTCAGCTTCAGCATTATGTCTGGGGTGGACACCAATTTTTACCTGAGTTTCTGGGCATTCCAGCAGAGCAAAATCAATATTATGCCGAATGGTGGCTAGGTGATCACAATTCTGCCCCATCAATCATTGAAAAAAATGGCATATCTGAGCCACTAAACACATTTTTAGCGAAAAATCCCACCGCACTTGGGGAAACAAGCCGAACCCAATTTGGCGACAACTTGCCTTATTTACTGAAAATTTTAGATGTGAAACAGCCCCTTTCTATTCAGCTTCACCCAACAAAAGCACAAGCTGAAGCAGGCTTTGTAAGAGAAAATGCGCTAGGCATCGCGTTGGACGATCCGAAACGCACCTACAAAGATGATAACCATAAGCCTGAAATGATGGTTGCCCTTTCTGATTTCTGGCTATTACACGGTTTTAAACCGAAACAAGCGATCATTGAAACATTGTCGGCTCGTCCCTCTCTCGCCCCTTTGGCAGAGAAGCTGAAACAACAGCCCCTCGCGGATTTTTACGCCACAATTATGCTATCGGATCAAACCGAGCTGGCAAACTGGCTTAATCCGATTATTCAAGCCAATCAAAGTGCTTATGCACAAAATCAGCTTAGCCTTGATAATCCTGATTATTGGGTACTTTACACCATGGACGCAATGCAGATTTCCCCGGAAAAACTTGATGTGGGGCTGATCTGTTTCTACTTATTTAACATTGTGGAAGTGAAAAAAGGCGAAGGCATTTTCCAAGATGCAGGCATTCCACACGCCTATTTACGCGGACAAAATATTGAATTAATGGCCTGTTCCGACAACGTTATCCGCGGCGGCTTAACGCCAAAACACGTTGATATTGCTGAACTATTGAAAGTGATCGACTGCCGAGAAGTCGTGCCACAAATTATCCCTGTTGCACCAAAAAACGAGCCAGTATTCACTTATCAAACACCGGCAAAAGATTTCGCCCTCACCCAAGTGAGCTATCAACAAGCTGAGCAACACCGCTTACACGCACAAAGTGCCGAGATTTTATTGGTCATGCGCGGCGAGCTAAAAATCAGCGAAAATTCCACCGCACTTTCTTTAAAGCAAGGTCAATCTGCGTTTATCAGTGCAGGTTCCGAGTATTTAATAGAAGGAATTGAAGAGGGGTATGCGGTGATTGCGAAGTTGCCTTGAATCTAAGATTTGACATAAGTACTATTGACAAACATATATCCCACAAAAATAGCCCCTTAAACAGGGGCTATTATGATTATTCTTTGGATAGATATTGTATTTCTTATTTTTCTTACAAATTTCATACAAGTTCTATTACCTAGAATAAGGTATCACTTAGCTATTAAAATAAACTTTCTTTAATGCTAGCTCCAATCCCCTAAACTCAGCTAATCCTTTTAATCGACCAATCGCAGAATAGCCTGGATTGGTTTTCTTTTTCAGATCGTCAAGCATTTGATGTCCGTGATCAGGGCGCATTGGAATCAGGCGTGTGTTTCCTTTTTCTAAACGGCGATATTCTTCTGTAAGCAACGCTTTTACTACGTTAAACATATCGACATCTCCTTCTAAATGCGCAGCTTCGTGGAAACTCAAAGGATTATCTTCACGGCAAGTTGAACGTAAATGAGCAAAATAAATTCTATCAGCAAATTGCTCTGTCATTTTGACTAGGTCATTATCAGAACGAACACCATAAGACCCCGTACACATTGTAAAGCCGTTCGCTGTCAATGGCTCTGTTTCTACAAACCATTGCATATCTTCAATAGTTGAAACAATACGAGGCAAGCCTAAAATTGGGCGAGGTGGATCGTCTGGATGAATTGCTAATTTAATTCCGATTTCTTGGGCTACTGGTACAATCTCATGTAAGAAATGAGCTAAGTGCGTACGAAATTTCTCAGGTGTAATATCCTTATACCGATCTAACTGTGCCTGAAATTCTGCTAGGGTATATCCTTCTTCCGCACCTGGTAAACCTGCAATAATATTACGAGTTAATTGTTCTATTTGTTCAGGAGTCATCTGTTCAAAATAAACTTTAGCAGCTTGGCGTTCTTGCTCGGTATAAATCGCTTCTGCATTCGGGCGTTTTAAAATATGTAACTCAAAAGCAGCAAATGCAATTTGATCAAAGCGAAGTGCTTTTGAGCCATCGGGTAATTGATATGCCAAATCTGTGCGCGTCCAATCCAACACTGGCATAAAATTATAACAAACTGTATCAATGCCGTATTGTGCAAGATTACGTAAGGTCTGCTTATAATTTCCAATCCATTGCACATAATTCCCCGTCTGTGTTTTAATTTCTTCATGGACAGGTACACTCTCAACAACTGACCAAGTTAAACCGGCTTGTTCAATTTGCTGCTTACGTTTTTCTATTTCTTCAATGGACCAAATTTGCCCATTAGGAATATGATGTAATGCTGTGACAATCCCTGTTGCACCGGCTTGTCTAATATCAGCTAACGATACGGGATCATTTGGTCCATACCAACGCCAAGTTTGTTCCATTTTTTACTCCTTATATTGCTTATTTTGTATTAATTCCCACTACAACTGGGCTAAGATTAAATAAATAACCGTCAAAATTAGGATCATCAACATCAGAAAGCTCAAACAATTTTTGTTTTACATTCTCTAAATGTTGCCACATTGCTTTTTTAGCTAATACAGGATCTTTTTTCTGCATTGCCTGCACAATATTTTCATGATCTCTTATCCAAAGATGACGATAATTTTGATTAGGAATATGAGAATGTAACCCCTCCCACATTTTGCTATTCATTCTTAAATCCCAAAGAGATTTTTGCATCTGAATCACCACTTCATTCTGAGTAATTTCTGCAATCGTTCGATGAAAATCTTCATCAGCAAAATAATCTTCATCCCCCTGTTCTAGGGTTTCTCTTTCTCTTAATAGAATATCTTTTAAGCGCATAATATCTGAACGCGTCGCTTGAATCGCAGCAAATTCTGCAATGCTACTTTCTAGTAATTGCCTTGCTTGTAGTAACTCAAAAGGTCCTACATCAATTTGTTCTAAAAATTCATCATTTTCAGCAATACGAGGCAAATCAATTAAATAGACTCCAGAACCTTTTCTTACTTCGATGAAACCTTCAATTTCTAGCATAATTAAAGCTTCTCGAATTACTGTTCGACTAACGTTAAAAAATTCTGCTAACTCTCTTTCAGGAGGTAATTTATCGCCAATTTGGTAACGTCCGCTTTTTAACTGTTTTTTTAATTCATCACCTATTTTTTTATAGGAGCGTAAATCGTCTGTCATATAGCTTTCCTAATTTATTTTAGATAAAGGAATGGAACAATTTGGCGCCAAAAGCTGTCCATTGACATAAATCTCTCGTTGTTCATTTTTTGGCGTGCGCAAATGTAACACGTTATATTGTGGACTAAAAGAACCTGTTCGATGAATTGTTAAATTAATGGAATGACTATCACAGACTAAGTCAATATTTAATAAAAGATAATCATCTTTTAAATAATTAAATGTTTTTCCATCATCATCAAAAATCTCAATATTTGTTTCTCCTTCGTCAATAAATGGCATAATTAACAACTCTCTGTGAGTATCTTGCTGTACATTAACACCACTTCTTAGATTCATAGGAAGAATTGAGCCCGCTTTAACAAAAAGTGGGATACGTTCTAAAGGGGCTGCCACGGTAATCTCTTGCCCACCGCTATACCATTGATGTGTATCAAAATCATACCAACCAACTTGATTGTTTGGTAAATAAACACTTCGTTGTCTTTGATTTGGTTCTACTACAGAGGCAACTAAGAGCGAATCTCCTAATAAATAATCATCATTTTCAACAAATGTATTTGGGTCATTTTCATGATCTAAAAATGTTGGGCGTAGCATCGGTTCGTGATATTTATGCGCTTTCCATAATAAATTATATAAATAAGGCATTAATTGATAACGTAAATGAATTGCTGCACGAATAATATTGGTGACTTCTGGATACATCCAAGGCTCATTTACAGTATGATCATCGTTCCAAGAATGAATGGTAAATCTAGGGTGCATTACGCCATTTTGCACCCAGCGAACAAAAAGTTCAGGATCTGGTTTGTCACCAGAAAAGCCCCCCACATCATGCCCTACATTGTAAAGTGCTGAAAGGCTCATTCCTAATCCCATTTTGATATTGTATTTGAGCGTATGCCAGCTTGTGCGATTATCACCACTCCAAGTTTGAACATAGCGATTCATTCCAGCTGATCCCGAGCGAGAAATTAAATAAGGTCTTATTTCAGGCTGATGGGCTAATTGTGCTTCATAAGAGGCTTTCATCATCAATAAAGGCATTAATGGGCGAAGTAATTTAATTGGTTTCTCATCACCAAAATAACAACAACGAGCCTGATTATCCCAGATTTCAAATTCGTTATTATCATTCCAAGTCGAAGCAATCCCATAGCCAAGTAATTGGGTTGTTACATTATTTTTCCACCAATTAATTGTATCTGGATTGGTAAAATCCAAATGAGAACCTTCATCATCCCAAAACATTGAGCGCTCAGGCTGTTCTGACAAAGAATCTTTAATAAATAATCCGGCTTCAGCAACCTCTTCATATCTTGGATGATCTTGCAATAAGCAAGGTTTAATATTCGCTGCAAGTTGCATACCAGCTTGTTGAAAATAAGCTGTCATTGCTTTAGGATTTGGGAATTTATCGTGATTCCAATTAAACACATAGCGTTTATTATTGATAGAAGTATAACCTGAAGATAATTGGAACGAATCACAAGGAATATTATAAGTGCGGCATAAATCTACGAAGTTTTTCAACTGCTCCTGAGCATCAGGTGCATCAGTATAATGCATCGTTGAACCACTATATCCCAAGCTCCATTTAGGACTAAAAATAGTACCACCAGTTAACTGGCAATATTTCTTAGTCACATCAACAATTTTAGGCCCAAGGATAAAATAGTAATCTAGATCACCATCGTCAGCTCGATAAAAGCGGTATGCGGAGTGATAATTATCTAGTTCATTACCTAAATCAAACCAACAATGCGCTAAATTATCATAATAGAGCCCATAACTTGCTTGTGGTGTATACGTAATGTAAAAGGGAATATGCTTATATAATGGATCAGTGTTCTCAGCATTATATCCCATCGCATCTAAATTACGCATTTCAAAACGCCTTCCATAACGATTTAAATTTCCCGCTTTCTCACCTAATCCATAGTAATGTTCATCTGGAGAACGTTGCATAAAGTGCGAACTACTTGGTAAAGAAATTCCCATTAAATAAGCACCGCTCTTTCTATCCTGAGCTATTGTTTGCCAACCTTGTTCTGTATATTGCTGCCATTCTAACCACAATGGCTGATGAATAATAACTTTTAATTTTTCTGTATAGATCTCTAATTGTTGAAACTTATCTAGTATGCAATATTCAGGAAGAGTGAAGCCATCAGTTCTCCATTTATTTCGGCCTTTCCAATCAATATCATTTTGATTTGGTGTAATTGCCCAAGTATCAGGTAAGCGAAAATTGTTGTTATAAGAGAATGCAACACGAAATATATCTTGTTCAAGAATAAATAAATGAAGTTTAATTCCATATTCACATTCTAAGTCAATACGATTACTTTCTTGGTTGATGATTTTCCAATTCTTTAATGTTTTCATACTCCCTCCTAAATTAATAGCCTAATAAAACTCTAGGTAAAAATAAGCTAATATCTGGAATATAAGTCACCAATAATAAAGCGAAAATTAATGCACAGTAGAAAGGCAATAAAGGTTTAATGACTTGATTAATTTTTATTCCACCAACGGAACAACCTATAAATAATGCACTACCAACTGGTGGCGTACAAATACCGATCGATAAGTTAAATGCCATTACAATACCAAAATGAACAGGATCCATTCCGAGCTCAGTTACTATTGGTAGGAAAATGGGTGTAAATATTAATAAGGCAGGTGTCATATCCATAAATACACCTACAACAAGTAAAATCAGATTGATGATTAATAAAATAACAATAGGATTCTCAGAAACAGCAAGTAAGGCATCACTAATCGTATAAGGAATATCTGCATTTGCCATTGCCCAAGACATTCCCATTGATGTACCAATCAGTAGCAATACAATAGAAGTAGTAATTACAGAATCAAGGATAATCTTAGGAAGCTCTTTTAACTTCACTTCACGATAAATTACCATAGCTAGAATTAATGTATAAACAACGGCAAATGCGGAAGCTTCTGTCGCAGTAAAAATTCCGCCAATAATTCCTCCCATAATGACGATAATTAATCCTAGACTTGGTAGCGCATCTAGTGTCTTTTTCACTGCTTCGTTCATTGTTGGTTTTGGTGATACAGGATAATGACGTCTTTTAGCAATAAAACCAATAATTAGCATAATAGACAATCCCATTAGGATACCCGGAATATATCCTGCTAGAAATAATGCACCAATTGATGTTCCGCCAGAAATTAATGAATACACAATAAACGTATTGCTTGGTGGAATTAATAACCCTGTCGGACAAGATGCAATATTTACAGCTGCAGAAAATGCTGGGTCATAACCTTCTTTTTTCTGCAATGGTGCCATTATCCCCCCCATAGCAGCTCCTGATGCTACTGCTGAGCCAGAAATAGACCCAAACATCATATTAGCTAGTACATTAACGTGAGCCAGCGAACCGGGTAATCTTCCGCCAATAACTTTTGCAAATTCGATTAAACGCAATGCAATTCCGCCTCGATTCATAATATTTCCAGCAAGAATAAAGAAAGGAATAGCGAGTAAAGAAAAACTATCTAATCCAGAGGCCATCTTCTGTGAAATAACAGCAATTGCCGAATCAAATGGCAGTGAAAGCATTATTGTCAATAACGATGCAATACCAATCGAAAATGAAATTGGTACACCAATAAACAAAAGAAGAAAGAAACTTGTGCTTAATACGATAATCGTAGACCATTCCATAATTTATCTCCTATTTAATTCGTTTTAACTTTTTTAAATGACTTATTAAATCTTGGCATAAATAAAACAGCATAAAAAAACCACTGATTGGAATAGCTAAATAAACGAGCCCCATCTGAACCCCTAAGACTGGAGAAATCTGACCATTTGCAATCGTATCTTGTACTAAATTTATTCCCCCATAGCACATTATAGATAGCACGAAAAATATACTGACTAAATTAATAATCAATGTCAGTTGTAGAAGTTTTGCTGGGGAGTTTTCAAGCTTTGTGGCTAACAAATCAATTGCTAAATGCTTTTTCTGCCCTAAAGCGTAAGCAGCCCCAATTAATCCAACCCAGATGAAAAGAAAGCGAGCCATTTCATCGGTATAGGTGCTTGGCGTATTCAATATATAGCGTGAGAAAACTTGCCAAACCACGCAACAGACAAGTATGGAACAAAGTGCTACACACATAGCTGCTAGCACCTTATTTACTAGATTGGTGAATTTTTCCATTTTTGTTCTCCATTTTTATTGGTGAACCAATTTTGCTTTTTATCGGTAAAAAATCAATAAAAAATAGTTAATTTTGTGATCTGGCTCACCAATTTTAAAAAATTGGATTGAACTCTTTAAAAAGAAAGTTATAGTTAAGCTCACTTGCAATATGCAAATATTGTTTGTAGCCAATGTGAAAGTGAATAAGTTTTACCGCTTTCATTGATGAATTGATCTAACCAAATGGAGAATTTTATGAAAAGAACGATCCTTTCTAGTGCGTTAATCACAATATTATCAATGGGAATTGCATTATCTTCTCAAGCTAAAACAACATTAAAAATCAGTCATAACAATGATAAAACTCACCCTGTACATATTTCAATGCAACATATGGCGGATGAAGTCAAACAGCTGACTAATGGAGAAGTGGTGATCCGCATCTATCCAAACAGCCAACTTGGTTCTCAACGTGAATCAATGGAATTATTACAAGCGGGTTCATTGGATATGGCAAAATCAAATGCCAGCGAAATGGAAGCGTTTGAGGCAACCTATGGTGCGTTTAACTTACCTTACTTATTTAAAGATCGTGATCATTATTATCGCGTTTTGGCAGACAATGATGTGGGGCAAAAGATTTTACAAAATTCACAAGATAAAGGCTTTATTGGTTTAACTTATTATGATGGTGGAGCAAGAAGTTTTTATGCCAATAAACCGATTAAATCTCCTGAAGATTTAAAAGGAATGAAAATTCGTGTGCAACCAAGCCCAACTGCAGTTGAAATGATCAAATTAATGGGTGCTTCTCCAACACCTCTTGCTTACGGTGAACTCTATACCGCATTACAACAAAAGGTTGTTGATGGTGCAGAAAACAATGAAACAGCTTTAACGCTAGCTCGACACGGTGAAGTTGCGAAGTTCTTTAGTGAAGATGAACATACAATGATTCCAGACGTATTGTTGATCAGTACAAAATCTTGGCAAAAATTAACGCCAGAACAACAAAAAATCTTAAAACAAGCTGCAGATAATTCAATGTTATTCCATAAAGATCTTTGGACAAAAATGATTGCTGAGGAAAAAGACAAAGCTCAAAAACAACTTAATGTTGAATTTGTACAAGTCGATAAGGCACCTTTCGTACAAGCGGTAAAATCAATGCACGATACAGCAAAACAAAATACCACATTGAAACCTTATATTGAACGTATTGAAGCGTTAAGTGAATAATAATTTAAAAGTGCGGTATTTTTTACCGCACTTTTTATGACATTGGAGAAATTACAATGACTATTGCAAAAAAACACAATTTTAAAAATAAGACTATTGTTATTACTGGTGCGGGCGGAGTGTTGTGTGCTTTTTTAGCTAAAGCTTTAGCCAAAACCCAAGCTAAAATCGCATTGTTAGATATTAATTTTGATGCGGCTAGTCAGGTAGCTCAAGAAATTGAACAAGAAGGCGGAATTGCAAAAGCCTATCAAACTAATGTATTAGAGCTAAATAGCCTTCAACAAACCCGCAATGCGATTGAACAAGACTTTGGCACTTGCGATATTTTAATAAATGGCGCAGGCGGCAATAATCCAAAGGCGACAACCGATAATGAATTCCATCAATTTGATTTACCTGATAACACCAAAAGTTTCTTTGAATTAGATAAATCTGGTATTGAATTTGTTTTCAATTTGAATTACTTAGGTACGCTTTTGCCAACGCAAGTATTTGCTAAAGATATGATGGGAAAACAAGGGGCAAATATCGTAAATATTTCAAGTATGAATGCTTTCACGCCTTTAACAAAAATCCCTGCATACTCTGGTGCAAAAGCGGCGATTAGTAATTTTACGCAATGGCTTGCAGTGTATTTTTCTAAAGTAGGTATTCGCTGCAATGCAATTGCACCAGGATTTTTGGTAAGTAATCAAAACCGAACATTATTATTTGATGAAAATGGTCAGCCTACTGCGAGAGCAAATAAAATTTTGACCAATACGCCAATGGGAAGATTTGGTGAACCAGAAGAATTATTAGGTGCATTGCTATTTTTAATTGACAGTGAATACTCTAGTTTTGTTAATGGTGTAGTTTTACCTGTGGACGGTGGATTCTCTGCTTATAGTGGGGTGTAAAATGAAAGCATTTATGGATGAAGATTTTTTACTCTCAACAGATACAGCAAAACAGCTTTATCATCAATATGCTGAACCGCAACCTATTTTCGACTATCACTGTCATTTAAGTCCTAAAGATATTGCGGAAAACCGTCAATTTAAAGATCTCACTGAAATTTGGTTAGAAGGCGATCATTATAAATGGCGAGCAATGCGAACGGCGGGAATTGATGAAAATCTTATTACGGGAACAGCAGATAATTACCAAAAATATTTAGCTTGGGCGAAAACTGTGCCACTCTGTATTGGTAATCCTATTTACCATTGGACACATTTAGAATTGCGCCGACCTTTTGGCATAACAAATACTCTATTTAATCCAAAATCGGCAGAAACAATTTGGCATCAATGTAATGAAATGCTGCAGCAGCCCGATTTTTCTGCACGTGGCATTATGCAGCAGATGAATGTTCGCTTATCGGGAACAACCGATGATCCTATTGATAGTCTTGAATATCATCAACAAATTGCTAATGATCCTAGCTTTAATATTGATGTTGTACCAAGTTGGCGTCCAGATAAAGCATTCAAAATTGAGCTTGATGGATTTTCTGAATACATTATTCAACTTTCTGAAGCAAGCGATATTGAGATCTGTTCCTTTGATACATTAAAACAAGCCTTATTAAAACGGCTTGAGCATTTTGATCGCTATGGCTGTAAGTCTGCAGATCACGGAATGGAAATTGTTCGTTTCGCCCCAATTCCTGAAGAGCGAGTTTTAGATCAAATTTTACAACAACGTTTACAAGGTAAAACATTAGACGAAGAAAAAATTGCTCAATTTAGTACCGCTCTTCTAGTGTGGCTTGCCAGCCAATATGCTAAACGTCAATGGGTAATGCAAATGCACATTGGTGCTTTACGCAATAACAATACTCGAATGTTTCGATTATTAGGAGCAGATAGTGGTTTTGATTCTATCGGGGATCGTACCTATGCAGAACCATTAGCTAAATTATTGGATTTAATGGATCAAACAGATCATCTACCTAAGACAGTACTCTATTGCTTAAATCCACGAGATAATGAAATGATTGCAAGTATGATTGGAAATTTCCAAACTGGTGGAATTGCTGGCAAAATTCAATTTGGTTCAGGTTGGTGGTTTAATGACCAAAAAGATGGAATGGAACGCCAATTACAGCAGCTTTCTCAACTTGGTCTGCTTAGCCAGTTTATCGGTATGCTAACTGATTCTCGCAGCTTTTTATCTTTCACTCGCCACGAATATTTCCGCCGTATTTTGTGCGAAATGATTGGTAAGTGGGTTGAAAACGGAGAAGCACCGAATGATATGGTGCTATTAGGACAAATGGTACAAAACATTTGTTTTAATAACGCAAAAAATTATTTTAAATAAGGAGCAATAAATGAAAAAATTTGCTTTATGTTTATTCAGCTTATGGTCAGCACAAGTTTTTGCTACCGATGATTTAGTTTATGATAAAACACAACATCACACCCTATCTCACGGCAGTGTTGATTACTTTATTCAATCTAAAATAGGAGAAGGCGAAAAAAATAATGCACAATGTGAAGACGGATTATTTTTTAATGATCATTATCTTGCTGTTTTTGACGGTGCAACAGATAAATCAGGGAAAAAATATGATGGAAAAAAAGGGGGACGTATTAGCCGTGATATTATTCAATCTGTCTTCCAATCTTTACCCCCTAATACCTCGAAAGAAGAAGTGCTAAAACGGATCAATGATGAATATCAAAAGTTTTATACCGAAAACAAAGACATTGATTTTGAAAAAAATCCTCTTTTTCGTCCAACAGCGACATTAATTTGGTATAACTTTGATAATAATGAACTTGTGGCTATCGGTGATTCAAAAGCACGAATTGATGGTGTCGCCTATAATGATGAAGAAAAGTTAGTGGATACCTTAAATAGTGCGTTACGAGTAAAAGTGATCGAAGCCTTAGGATTAACAGATCAACAAGTTGCAGAGAATGATTTAGGTCGTTTTTATATTCTTCCTTTACTTAAACGCCAAGCTGAATTTCAAAATAATCCTAATGCACCAAAAGCTTTCCAATTTTGGGCAATAGATGGTTTTGATATTCCCTCTACTGAATTACGTGTTTGGAAGTTTGAGCAGTTACCAAAAATCATTGAGTTAAGTTCTGATGGCTATGAAACCTATCCAAAAGAAGCTACTATTCAAGCTTATGAAACGGCATTAAACCACGTATTAGAAACCGATAGACTGAGAATTAAACATCCCTCTACCAAAGGTGTAGCAAAAGGGAATTATAGCTTTGATGACAGAGCGGTATTGATTTATCAGGCTAAAAAATAATTTGTCAATGAACTGCGCCCTCTTGGCTAAGGGCGCAATTTTTTTAGCTCTAATAATGCGAGATATTACTAAACTCCGCAAAAAATGTTGGGAAAGTTTTCGCGGTGCATTTAGGATCGAGAATGGTTATCGGGGTGTTGGCAAGTGCCACAAGGGCGAAGCACATTGCCATTCGGTGATCGTTATAGGTTTCGATTTCCGCTGGTTGGAATTGATCTAACGGTAGCGGTTGAATACGAATGTAATCTTCGCCTTCTTCCACTTCTGCGCCGATTTTGCGTAGCTCGGTGGCCATTGCGCTAAGGCGGTCGGTTTCTTTTACGCGCCAGTTATAAATATTGCGGATCACGGTTTCCCCATCGGCAAAAAGCGCGGTGGTGGCAATGGTCATTGCGGCATCGGGAATATGGTTCATATCCATATCAATGCCTTTGAGATTGCCTTTTTCTGCTTGAATGAAATCTTCTCCCCAAGTGATTTTCGCACCCATTTTTTCTAGTACATCGGCAAATAAACGATCCCCTTGAATGGAATTTTTGCCGATGCCGGTAACTTTCACTTTTCCTTTAATGGCGCCTGCAGCAAGGAAATAAGAAGCGGAAGAGGCATCGCCCTCCACTAAATAGCGTTTTGGTGAAATGTAACTTTGGTTGCCTTGTACAAAGAACGTGCGGTAGCCATCATTACGCACGGTAACGCCAAAATCTTTCATCATTGCAAGGGTGATGTCAATGTAAGGTTTGGAAACCAGATCGCCGATGATCTCAATTTCCATATCCCCTTCCGCAAGCGGTGCGGCCATTAAAAGTGCGGTCAAAAATTGCGAAGAAATTGATCCGTCAATTTGCACTTTTCCGCCTTTTAAACCGCTATTTTGAATGGCAATGGGCGGGTAGCCTTCATTTTCTAAATAGCTAATATTCGCGCCAACTTGGCGTAATGCGTCCACCAAATGCTTAATTGGACGCTCTTTCATTCGCGGTTCACCCGTTAAAATGATTTCCGCAGGCACTTCCCCTTTTAAGCATAATGCGGCACTCAAAGGTCGCATCGCCGTTCCCGCGTTGCCAAGATAAAGGGATAAACCGCCTTGCCATTGAAATGCCCCGCCCACGCCTTCAATTTTGCATTCACGCTTATCTTGTGAAAGCTGATACTTTACGCCTAAGGCTTGTAAGGCGTTGAGCATATGGCGAATGTCATCGCTGTCGAGCAAGTTTTTCACGCGTGTTGTGCCTTTCGCTAAAGCGGCGAGAAGCAAAGCACGGTTGGACAAACTTTTTGAGCCAGGAAGATTAATTTCGCCCTCCACAAAAGAAATGGGTTGTAGCGTTAATTTTTCCATTATTCCCCCACTCCTTGCTTTAAGACATTTAAAAGTTCGGTGAAAAATTTGTCATTTTCTTCAGGTAAGCCAATGCTAACACGCAGGTGATTTGGCATTCCATACCCCGCAATCGGGCGGACGATCACGCCTTCACGCAATAGCCCCTCATAAATAGGCTGTGCGGGGCGTTTAAAATCAATGGTGATGAAATTGCCTTTGGACGGAATATATTCCAGCTGATGTTGCTGGCAAAATTGTTCATAGCGTTGCATTTCAGTGCGGTTGTTTTCGGCCACTTTTTCGACAAAAGCATCGTCTTTCAGCACTGCAGCCGCCGCGGAAAGGGCGAGTACGTTACAGTTAAACGGCTGACGCACACGGTTTAATAAATCTGCAATTTCAGGGTTAGACACTGCATAGCCAATGCGTAATCCCGCCAATCCGTAAGCTTTGGAAAGGGAGCGAGAAATAATTAGATTCGGATATTTTTTCGCAAGGGCAAAAGAATCAATTCGTTCTTCGGGACGAGTAAATTCTGTATAGGCTTCATCAAGCACCACAATGATATGGGCTGGCACTTGCGCTAAAAATTGTTCAATTTCTTGCTGGGAAAGGAAATTTCCCGTTGGATTATTCGGGTTCGCAATAAAAATGAGCTTGGTTTTGTCATTGATCGCTTGCAAAAAGCCGTCTAAATCGTGTCCCCAGTTTTTAGCAGGAATTTCTCTTGCTACTGCATTAATGGCTTTCGTGACTAAGGGATAGACAATGAAGGCATATTGCGAATAAATAATTTCATCTTTTTCGCTGGCGAAAGTGTGGGCGAATAATTCCAATAAATCGTTTGAGCCATTGCCAAGGGTGATTTGCTCAGGTTTCACGCCAAATTTCTCGGCGATGACGGCTTTTAACTCAAAACCATTTGCATCTGGATAACGTGTAAGGTGTGGCAGCTGAGCTTGAATGGCATCAATTGCACTTTGTGGAAATCCAAAAGGGTTTTCGTTAGAGGCTAATTTCACAATATTTTGCACGCCAAGCTCACGTTCTAATTCTTCAATGGGTTTGCCAGCTTGATAAGGGGAGAGAGATTTCACCCCTTCATTTGCAACATCAATAAATTGCATTGTTGTTCCTTGTTTTTAATTGTTGATACAGCGAATAACAAAGGCTTGCCTAGAATCAACAAGCCTTTGATTTTGAAAATAAAATTAACGATTTTCGGCAGCAAACTTTTCCATAAACGCAATTAAGGCTTTTACCCCTTCAATCGGCATTGCGTTATAAATAGACGCACGCATTCCGCCAATCACTTTATGGCCTTTTAAGGCTTGCAAACCTGCTTCTGCGGCTTCGCCAACAAATTTCATATTCAATTCATCATTGCCTGTGCTAAAGGTAACGTTCATTAAAGAGCGGTTGTTTTTTGCCACAGAATTATGATAGAAATCGCTTTGATCTAAATAATCATAAAGCAGCTGTGCTTTTTCTTGATTGCGTTTTTCCGCCGCTTTTACGCCACCGCGTTCCAGCAAATATTTGAACACCAAAGAACACAAATACCACGCAAAGGTTGGTGGCGTGTTGATCATCGAATCGCTATTGGCTTGCACTTCATAATTCCAAATAGATGGCGTGGCTTTGCGTGCTTTGCCGATTAAATCTTCACGCACGATCACAATGGTGATGCCTGCTGGGCCAAGATTTTTCTGCGCACCCGCATAAATAATGCCAAACTGGTTAATATCCACTTCGCGCGAAAGAATATTGGAAGACATATCCGCCACTAATACCGCATTGCCCACCTTTGGCACATCAAAAATTTCCACGCCACTGATGGTTTCATTCGGGCAATAATGCACATAATCATACTGATCGGCAATATCGCTGAAATCAAGGCGATCCACTTTTAATTCGGCACCTTCGGATAAAATATTGATCTCATCGACTTCACAGAATAAACGGGCTTCTTTGGCTGCTGTTGCCGACCAATGACCACTGGTTAAATATAACGCCTTGCCTTTTTCGCCAATTAAATTCATCGGCACCGAGGCAAATTGTCCGCGCGCTCCACCTTGTAAAAAGAGAATTTTGTAATTATCAGGAATATGATAAAGCGTGCGAAAATCTTTTTCTGCTTGGGTAATCAGTTCCATAAACAGCTTACCGCGGTGGCTCACTTCCATTACTGAAGTGTGCTGACCTTGCCAGTTTAATAATTCTGCTTGCGCTTGTTCTAGCACTTCGTGCGGCATCATTGCAGGCCCAGCGCTAAAATTAAATACCTGTGTCATTTTTCGTTCCTAATTATGATGGTTGTGTAAAAAGAATTTGTTAGTTTTATCACCTCAAGGGAGGCGGATCAACCGCTTTTATTTAATTCAGAAAAATTTTTGATTTTCCCCACAAAAAATGGCGGAATACTTTGACGAAAAAAGCAAAAAAGACTACATTAACCCACGCAATGGCGTTTTCGCCCACTGAATTTATATTAATCCCACTAGAGAGTGAAATTATGGAAACTGTGAATAAACAATCTTTCCAAGATGTCTTGGAGTATGTGCGTATGTATCGTTTAAAAAATAAACTATTGCGTGATATTGATGACAATAACCGCAAAATCCGTGACAACCAAAAACGTGTACTTTTATTAGACAATTTAAACCAATATATCCGCGATGATATGAGCGTGGAAGACATTCGCGTAATTATCGAAAATATGCGTGATGATTATGATACGCGCGTGGACGAATATCGTATCCGCAACGCTGAACTCGCCACCCAACGCCGTGAAATCAGCGCGAAAATGAAAGAGCAGAAAAAAGCGCACGCTGAACAACGCGCGAAAAAATAACCATATTGAACAAAAAGGGAATGATAAA
>NZ_JBMMGT010000027.1:0-35597 GCF_049366555.1 Avibacterium volantium
GATGTCCGCCATTCCCATTGGGCACCAGGGTGACCTGACTTGGCTTTTTGCACCGCGTCCATACTTAAAAAACGAATGGCATTCGCTAATTCTCTTCGAGTTGACATTTTTATTCTCCTAATACCAATAGCAAACCTTAAAACTTCGCCAATAACATCGCTTCTAATTTTTCTTGGTCGATGGCGAATTTGCGGATACCTTCAGCCAGTTTTTCGACTGCCATTGGATTGCTGTTGTGTTGCCAGTAGAACTCGCTTTCAGTAAGCGGTTGTTGCTTGGCTTTCACTTCGCCAGTGTAGTTTAATTTACGCACAAGTGCGGTGTGATTTTCTTGTAATTCTTTTAACAATGCTGGCGCGATGGTTAAACGGTCGCAGCCTGCAAGCTCAGTAATTTCGCCTACGTTACGGAAACTTGCGCCCATTACTACGGTTTGATAGCCGTGTTGTTTGTAATAGTTGTAAATTTTCGTCACTGAAATCACGCCCGGATCTTCTGCTGGTGCGTATTCTTTTTTGTCGCTGTTTGCTTTGCACCAGTCAAGAATACGGCCCACAAATGGGGAAATTAAATATACGCCCGCTTCCGCACAAGCACGCGCTTGCGCTTCTGAGAATAAAAGGGTTAGGTTACAGTTAATGCCTTCTTTTTCAAGGATTTCTGCTGCTCGGATACCCTGCCAAGTGGAGGCAATTTTAGTTAAAATACGATCATTAGACACGCCTGCTTCATTATAAAGTGCGATTAATTTACGCGCTTTTTCAACGGTCGCTTGGGTGTCGTAAGAAAGACGTGCGTCCACTTCGGTAGAAATGCGTCCTGGCACGATTTTAAGGATTTCTAAACCGATGTTTACCGCTAATTTATCTTCTGCATCAATAAGTTGCTGTGCTTTGTCGGCACTTTTGCTTTTGGCATAAGCAATGGCTTCATCAATTAATGGTGCATATTGAGGCAAAGCAGAGGCGCTTAAAATGAGTGATGGGTTGGTGGTGGCGTCTTGTGGTTGGTAGGTTTTAATGGCTTCAATATCCCCTGTATCTGCCACAACCACGGTCATTTCGCGTAATGCTTCTAATTGTGTTGTCATAATAACTCCTTATCAATATTAATTAAGTAATTTCTTTAACTCTGAATAAACTTCTTGGACAATATATTGACCGAAAATAATCTGAAATTGGTTAGTTATTGAAAATAATCCTTTAACTTTATCAAGCTTTTCAATATTAAGCTTATTGATTTTAGTATCATCTTTCAATACAACTCGAATACGAGTTGCACAATGTGTTAGTGCGCTAATATTATTTTTTCCACCTAAATATTCAAGGAGCAAATAAGCTATTTTTGAATATTCACTTTCTGAGTTATTGCTATCAGATTGTTGATTTTCATATGTTTCTAACGAATCTTTAATTAAAGAATAAAATGCATCAGCATTCCAAGCACTACGACCCACAAATAGCCCATCTATATAAGGCTGAACAATTAATTCATTCGCATTTTGTGGATTCACGCTTCCACCATATAATACTGGTATATCTTTTCCTGCATCTCCAAAAATTTCTACTAAGCATTCTTTTATAACTTGATGTTTCTTATTAGCATATTCAGCACTTGCTGGCGTTCCAGAATCACCAATAGCCCAAACCGGTTCATAAGCTATCCGTAATTTTGGTAAATCATTAATAGAAACGCCAGCTAACCCTATTTTCAACTGTATTCTAAGAATTTCATCAGAAATTTGATAATCTTTTTGCTCTATGGTTTCACCTACACATAATAAGGTGAAAAAGTTATGTTGTAGAGATGATAAAACTTTCTCATTCTCTTCTTTATCAGTTTCCCTCATTAGGTGTCTACGCTCTGAATGACCAATCATCACTAATTTGACACCTAATTCTTCTAGCATTAATGGGGAGATTTCTCCTGTATATTGTCCTCGTTCATTGGGATTCATATTTTGTGCACCAATGATTATTGGAGGGGACGTTTCATCTTTTTTAACCGTATTCATTGCTGTTTCTAAAGCGGTATAAGATGGAATGACAAAAAATTCTAGCTGAAATTTTGATTTAATTTTAGAAAGATTATGAGATAATGCAGAAAGATAGTTTTGTACTTCTTTTCTATCTTTGTACATTTTTAGATTTGTACCAAAAAATATTTTTTTCATTGATATTAGTCCTTATTTTTTACTAAAACTCTGCAAGGTGCGCCATCGGCATTTTCTATTGCGATAGGGATCATTAATGCCTCAACAATAGTGCTTGTTATTTTATCTGTATTACAAAGATATTCGACTAATGTAATTCCTTTGGATAATAAATGGTGATGAGTTACATGTTTTGATAATGGTTTTTCTATTTCTCCAGTCAGCCAGCCTCTGATAGGATAATCTTGTGGAAAATCAAAGGCTATAATTTCAATTGGGGCTGACGTAGATTAGCTAGTATGCTAACCTACAAAAATGAAGATAACTCATTGTAAATTAAAGAAGTCTATACAGAAAAAGCTACTTGAATTTTTTGTATTAGAAGTAACAGCTCGATCAGCCGCAGATTTACTCGGTATTCAGCCCAATTCAGCCATCCTGTTTTACCGCAAAATCCGTGAGGTCATCAGCTATTATTTAGCACTTGAAGCGGATGAAGTATTTGACGGACAAATTGAGTTGGATGAAAGCTATTTCGGTGGACATCGTAAAGGAAAACGAGGTCGTGGAGCTGCAGGAAAAGTCGCTGTTTTTGGGATATTGAAACGGCAAGGAAAAGTGTTTACTATTGTCGTAGATGATACCAAATCAAAAACGTTACTGCCTGTTATAACAAGGAAAATTAAGCCTGATAGTTGGGTTTATACAGATACGTATCGTAGTTATGATGCCCTTGATGTAAGCGAATTTCACCACGAACGAATTAACCATTCGGAGCTGTTTGCAGTGAAACAAAATCACATCAACGACATTGAAAATTTTTGGAGTCAAGCCAAGAGGATACTCCGAAAATATAATGGAATTGACCGAAAAAGTTTTCCATTATTTTTGAAAGAATGTGAATTTCGATTTAACTTTGGGACACCAAAAGAGCAGCTAAAAACATTGCGAAAATGGTGTGAAATTTAGGGCTAATCTACGTCAGCCCCTTATTTAATAAAAGAGTTTATTTGTTTCAAAATACACCCATTTCAATCAGTTATTATTGTGAATAATTGATATGACAGTATTATTGATTAACAAACTCCGACATATATTTTAGAATCAAAGACATAGATACTGCTCCTGGATCTACATGACCTAATGACCTTTCGCCTAAACTCTTAGCTCTGCCGAAGACTGCAACTTGATTACGTGTATTTTCAGCACCATCTTCTGCAGCTTTGGCTACACTTGATAAGGCATTTTTTAAATCTTCATTCTTCACTTGCTCAGATTGTTTTTCAGCTGCAACCAGAGCATCAATCATTGTTTTATCTCCCGGTTTTGCACATCCTCTAGCAAAAACAGCGGCTGATCCTGCGACTAAAAATTGTGAAAGGACATTACTATTAAACTCTTGTTGACCAGCAATTGCCTTTCCACCAGCTCTAAATAAAGTGCCGAATATTGCACCAGAAGCGCCACCCATACTCGACATCATCTTCGTTCCAGACATTAAAAATAGCTCGCCAATGTCTTTAGGAGAAAAATCACCACTTTGAAGTAAAGCACGAACAGCTGCAAAACCTCGTTGCATACCAAGCCCATGATCTCCATCCCCAATTTTCAAATCCAATTCTGTTAACATGGGTTCACTGTTAACCATTTTTTCTGCTGTATATAAAAGCATCTCTCTTGTTTCCGTGATATTCATCTTATTTTCTCCAAGCAAAGCTGTCACAAGGCATGTCATGCAGTTTCTGCAATTCATCGTCTAAACGGAAAATTGTTATTGAATAACCAGCCATTTCTTGAGATGTACAATAAGGCCCAATGAGTACATCGTGAATCTAAATATTTCGCTTAATTAAATCTTGGTGTACCTTTCTATAAGCAATTAATAATTCAGTATAGGTAGAACCTCCTAAATTATTGATTGTTACACAAACTCTGTCTCCTTCTTGCAAGCCAATGTCATCGCATAAACGCTCAACCATTTCTCCATTGATTTCGTCTGCGGGTGCCATTTTTTGTCTTCTAACACCTGGTTCCCCATGAATTCCCATACCGAGTTCTAATTCGTCATCGGCTAGCTCAAAATTAAATTTTCCTGTTTGGGGAATTGAACAAGCTCCTAGTGCAACGCCCATAGTTCTGGTGTTAAAATTCGCTTTTTTTGCCGCTTCATATACTTGATCTAAGTTGTAACCTGCTTCAGAAGCAGCACCAGCAATTTTTAATACATACATATCGCCTGCAACACCTCGCCGATCGCTCATTTTAGAAATGGGGGCAGCGGAAATATCATCTGACACCCGTACTGTCTTAACTTGAATTCCATCTTCTTCCAAAAGTTCTGCCGCAATGTCGAAATTCATATTATCCCCAGCATAGTTACCATAAATAAATAACACGCCTTGACCTTTTTCTGCAGATTTGGTTGTTTCTATAATGATGTCTGGTGAAGGAGAAGCAAAAATATCACCTAGGGCTGCCGCATCTGCTAGGCCGTTCCCGACATAACCAGCAAACATAGGTTCATGACCACTACCACCGCCTGTAACAATAACAACTTTGCCATTACGGATATCGGGGCGATATACACCACTATAACCTTCAACTTTTAATAATTTACCTTGACTGGCGTAAAGGAGACCTTCTAACTGTTCTGTCGGTACTGAATTTGGATCATTGAGTAATTTTTTAGGATGTCTAGCCATCATCGTGTCTCCTAAGCGTATTCTGTTGATTTAAGTACACCTTGTCCCATACGAACTGCAATATTAAAAGCAGCTTCAAATGCCGTTGGAACAGCCACATTTTTTCCGTATAAATCGTAAGCGGTTCCATGATTAGCTGTAGTAATTGGAATAGGGATACCACCTTGAACTGTTACTCCTCGCTCAAAACCAAGAAGTTTCAATGCGGTAGAAAATTGGTCATGGTACATTGATACGACACCATCGAGATTTAAGCGTTTTACTTCATGCATTGTGGTATCGCCAGGGAATGGTCCATATAGTTCAATGCCATGCTCTCGCTGAGCTTGTTCTATAGCAGGTTTAATAATCGTCATTTCCTCATCACCAAATACTCCTCCTTCCCCTCCATGAGGATTTAGTGCTTGCACTGCAATTTTAGGGTGAGAGATACCTGCTTGGATAAGCGTCCTATTCAATAGGCAAATACAATCAACCAGCCCTTGTATAGATAAATTCGGGACAATATCTTTGAACGGAATGTGTGAGGTTACGCGTGCAGCCCAAATATCATCAACGACATTTAATTCACAAACAAAATCCTTAAATTCTGTTTGCTCTGCAAACCAGTGGAGTTCATCTCTATATTTAAGTCCTCCTTTGTGCATTGCTTGTTTATTTAATGGTGCAAAGCAGATTGCTTGAACATAGCCTGCTTTCGCTAAATTAACTGCTATTTTGAGTGTTTCTAGAATATAAACACCATTTTGTTCAACTGCGATGCCATATTTTAGTGGTAATGGATGAGAGCATTTGTGTTCAAGTAAAACAGGAACTCCCACTTTGAACTGATATTTAAAAAGTAGGTTCGTTTCTATTTTTTCATAAGGAAAATTTGTTTGAGCTATTCTCATACCATTAGAAAGTTCGTTTTCATCTCCAATGATTAAGATATTGGCTTGCTCTCTTATCGTGTCTTTACTTAGAAGTTTTGCTACTAATTCTGGCCCGATACCAGCAGTCTCTCCAAGCAGTAAAGCAATTGTTGGTTTATATATATCTTCTCCTTAATTATCATATGTTCACTTTGTGTTCTTTTGATTTACTTGGGTTTAATCATATTTGTTCTAGAAAAAATGTGATCCAGATCTCAGATCTAGATTTCTCCGTATATTTTTGTTGTTTTTGTGATCTTTTTCACATATTTGAGTATTTACAATCTTAATATATTAAGATTTATCATTTACATATAAAATCACATGGTGAACAGTTGTTCTTTCTATATCTTGTTTATAAATTAATTTTAATAGGACTTAAAATAGATGTGGCGGAGATAGGGGAATTGGAAATATATTAAATATGATTGCATATTTCTTTATTAATGAATTGAGGTTAGTTCATATCTATAACTCTTATTTAAACTTACCCCAAACCTTGTCCTCTTGCCCACGCCATAGGCGTTGGATATTGTCGTGATGGCGGTAAACGAGCAGGCAGCAGACGAGTGCGACAGGGAAGGTGAATTCAGGTTTGTACCACCATACATAAAAAGGAATGGTGATCGCGGCGATAACGGCACTTAAAGATGAATAACCCGTGAGCAAAAATACCGCAAGCCAAGTGCCGAGCATCCATAGATCCACGCCCCAGCCGATAGGGGCGATTGCACCAAATGCGGTGGCGACGCCTTTTCCGCCTTTAAATTTAAAGAAGATGGGGAAGATATGCCCTAAACAGGCGGCCAGTGCGACCATACCTAACTGAAATTGGGTTAAGCCAAGATAATAGCCCGCCCATACGGGAAGCATTCCTTTTAAAATGTCAAAAATGAGTACTGCTAAGGCAGCCCAGCGCCCGCCGATGCGTAGTACGTTAGTTGCACCGGGGTTGTGTGAGCCTGTTGTGCGTGGATCAGGTAAGCCTGCTAGGCGACAAAATAAAATAGCGCTCGAAATTGAACCGAGCAAATACGCACAAAACATATAAAAAAGGGCGAAAAGGCTCATTTTTACCTACCTGATTCGTCAAGTGAAAAATTTGTTCGTCTATTGTACATAAACTTGGTAGCATACGCCTAATAGTATTTCAGGATATTGAAGGATTTTATGATAGATCGCATTTTTATTGAAGAATTGGTCGTTTTCGCTCAAATTGGCGTGTATGACTGGGAACAACAAATCAAACAAAAGCTTATTTTTGATATAGAAATGGCGTGGGATTGCCGCCAAGCCGCAGAAAGTGATGATGTGGCATATTGTCTAAATTACGCAGAAGTCAGCGAATTTATCATTGACTATGTGCAATCTAAGCCCTTTTTCTTAATTGAGCGCGTGGCTTATGAAGTGGCAGTGCAGCTTGAACAAAAATATGGGCTGAGCTGGTTAAAAATTAAATTAAGTAAACCTAAAGCCGTAGCACAAGCCCGCAATGTGGGGATTATTGTGGAACGCGGCACAAGATGAACAAACAGCATTATGGCTATCTTTGCCTGATTTTAGCCACCTTATTTTGGGGCGGCAATTATATTTTCGGCAAAATACTAAGCCGTGAAGTGGATCCCATTGTGCTAACTTATCTTCGTTGGTTTCCCGCTGCGGTAATTTTGTTATTGCTGTTTGCTAAACGTGTCATCACTTTTTATCCCACTATTCAAAAAACGTGGAAAATTTTGACCGCACTTTCTTTACTCGGCATTGTCATTTTCCCGTTATTTCTTTATCAGGGCTTACAAACCACCACCGCACTTAATGCCAGTATTTATCTTGCGGTTGTGCCGATTGCGGTATTATTGCTGAATCGTCTTGTTTTCGGGGATAAAATTCGCCCTTTAATGCTCGCAGGGGCAGTGGTGAGTTTCTTCGGTGTATTATGTTTATTAAGCCAAGGCGATCCACAAACCTTACTACAGTTTAATGTGAATAAAGGGGATTTATGGGCGATTGGTTCGGCATTGAGCTGGGCGCTGTATTGCTGCATTATCCGCCTACGCCCAACAGACTTACCCAACGCCGTGATGCTTACTTTGCTTGTTGCCATTGCAATTCTGTGCTTTAGCCCTGTTTTTCTATGGAAAGCCTTAACCGCCAGCGAGCCGATTATGAGCCAAATCTCTACGAGCCATTGGGCAATGATTGGCTATTTGGTTATCGGACCGTCAATTTTATCTTACGCCTTTTGGAATTACGGTATAAGCCTCGTGGGCGGTGCGAAAGGTGCGGTTTTCACCAATGTAACGCCGTTATTTGCCGCATTGCTTGGTATTAGCGTTTTGGGGGAAGCGCTCTATTGGTATCATTTCGCCAGTGGTGCATTGATTGTGCTAGGGTTGCTGATGTGTAATCGGAAAGGATAACGCAATAAATAAACACAAAGAAACAAAAAGTGCGGTATTTTTCACCGCACTTTTTTCTTACCGTCTAGAAAGATTAATCAATCGCTGGCACATAATTGCCGGCAACGATCGCATCTTTGATGTTATCAGCGGTTTCCAGCACTTGAGCGAGCAAGGCTTGCACGTTTTCAAGGGTGGCAATTGGGCTAAGGGTGGTCATTTTTAAGGCTTGTACGCCATTGACTTTCGTTACCCCAATATTAGCTTCACCACGGGCGAACAATTCGTCTGCGATATTTTGATTGAGATTATCAATAAATTCCGCAGGGTAGTTCGCAGGATTGACACGGAATAACACCGAAGCGAACTGCGGTTCAACTAATAATTCAAGGCCTTCTGTGGCTTTGATGTAATCCGCCACTTCGCGCGTGAGCTTCACCCCATGGTCGATCATTGAGCCGTAAAGTTCTTCACCAAGTGCTTCTACGGTGAACCATAATTTTAACGCGTCAAAACGGCGTGTGGTTTGCAGTGATTTTGCTACCAGGTTTGGCACACCGTGCTCTTCGTCATATTCTGAATTTAGGTAGTCCGCTTTGTAATCAATAAAACGATAATTTTGCGGATCTTTAAGCAAAAACGCACCGCAAGAAATGCTTTGGAAAAAGTGTTTGTGGAAATCAAGGGTAACAGAATCCGCCTGCTCTAAGCCGTCTAACCAATGGCGATATTCATTGGAAAGCAACAATGCACCGCCCCACGCGGCATCAACGTGTAACCACGCATCATATTGATCAGCCAATTTACGAATGTCTTTGAGTGGGTCGATTGCCCCTGCGTCAGTTGTGCCTGCGGTTGCCACAATGCACGCCACTAATTTTCCTTCCGCTTTGAGCTGGGCGAGAATGTCGGCTAGGGCGTTGGTGTCCATTTGTGCGTTGGAATTACAAGGCACGCTCACCACGGATTGGAATCCCATTCCCATCATCGCCATATTTTTTTGCACGGAAAAGTGTGCATTTTCTGAACATAACACTTTTACACGTTGCAAGGCTTCTGCTGGCAAGCCATCTTGCTGTACAGACCATTCTTTGCCTTCCGCATTTTTCCAGTGTTTTGCCACGCAAGCATCACGCGCCAATAGCACACCCATTAAGTTAGATTGCGTACCGCCAGAGGTAAACACGCCCGCATCACCTGCTGCATAGCCCACTTTTTCACGCAGCCATTCGATCAGTTGCACTTCCATTAATGAGCCTGCTGGGCTTTGATCCCAAGAGTCCATTGATTGGTTGGTGGCGTTAATAAACACTTCTGCCACTTGGCTTGCCACCATGGTTGGGCAATGTAAGTGTGCTAAAGAATGAGGGTGATGCACTTTTAGGCTTTTATTTAAGAATAATTCCGTTAAGCGATCTAAGGATTTTTCTAAGCCAAAACCTTGTTCAGAAGGCTGAAAAGCAATTTCTTCGCGTAGCTGTTTAATGCTGCCGCCAGTGTACATTTTGTTATTTTTGAGCCAATTTCCTACCGCACTTATTGCTGTTGCCATATTTTTTTCATAATCAGCGATAGATTGTGGATCATTGCAAAGAAGGGATTGTTTGTGTTTTGCGAAATCGACCATTGAGAATTTCCTGAAAGATGATTGAGATAAAAATAGCTAAAAGGGGCGTTACACACCCCATTTAGCTAGATCAATAATTAGCCACGCACAGCTTTTAATGCGTCTGCAACAGATTGAGCAAAGCGTTTGATTAATTCTTCACTTTCTGCTTGCGTGATGATGAGTGGGCAAAGAATACGCACCACGTTACCGCCACGACCACCACGTTCTAACAATAACTTATTGTTAAAGCAGGCTTTTTGAATTGCTGCAGCAAGCTCACCATCTGCTGGATAAGCGCCGATGCGATCTTGTGGTTTACGCTCATCAACAATCTCAATCCCGATCATTAAACCACGTCCACGCACGTTTCCGATACAAGGATACTGCTGGGCTAATTTCTTCAATTCAGTTTGTAAGAAATCACCGCGTTCTAAAGCATTTTGTGCCAAGTTTTGCTCACGCATTACTTTTAATGAGGCATAACCTGTCGCCATTGCCATTTGGTTGCCGCGGAATGTGCCTGTGTGTCCTGCTGGCTGCCACGCATCAAATTCTTTTCGAATAGCTAGCACTGCTAATGGTAAACTTCCACCTACCGCTTTTGACATTACAACGATGTCTGGCTCGATACCTGCATATTCAAAGGCAAACATTTTTCCTGAACGGCAGAAACCTGCTTGTACTTCATCAAGGATTAACACAATGCCGTGTTTTTTGGTCACTTCACGGATTTTTTGTAACCATTTCACCGGCGCAGTAACCACACCGCCTTCCCCTTGAATGGCTTCAAGGATCACGGCTGCTGGTTTTACCACACCGCTTTCAACATCTTCAATAAAGTTTTCAAAATAATAGGTTAAAGCATCAACACCTGCTTCACCACCTAAGCCTAATGGACAACGATATTCGTGCGGATAAGGCATAAATTGCACGCCTGCCATTAAGTTTTGTACCGCGTTTTTTGCGTTTAAGTTGCCTGTCATCGCCAATGAACCGTGGGTCATTCCGTGGTAACCACCAGAGAATGCGATAACATTACCACGCCCTGTGTAGGTTTTAGCAAGTTTTACCGCTGCTTCTGTGCCATCAGCACCAGAAGGGCCACAGAATTGCAAGCGATACTGATCTTTCGGGAAGAAAGAAAGCAGTTCTTCGGTAAATGCGTCTTTTAATGGCGTAGTTAAATCTAATGTATGAAGCGGTAGACCACTGCTTAATACGTCTTGAATAGCTTGGATCACCGCTGGGTGATTATGTCCAAGGGCTAATGTACCTGCACCAGCTAAGCAATCAAGATATTCATTACCTTCTACGTCTGTTACCCAGCAGCCTTGTGCTTTTGCGATCGCCAATGGCAATTTGCGTGGATAACTACGCACATTGGATTCCATTTCATTTTGACGAGTAAGGTAATATTCGTTGGTTGCGTTGTTGATTGGATTTACAGGAGTGTTTGTCATTTTTAATCTATACCTTCGATAAGAGGTTAAAAAAATAAGTCGGGTGCCTTGCGGGATAACGTCATATGCGTTATAAGCCTAAGCTTTCTTATTTTTCCAAATAAGATGCCATGGGGCATTTTGACTCGCTACTTATTAAAAAAAGCGTTTCAGCTTTTTTATTTTTTCCAATTTGGAAAACAGAGGTTCGTAAAGCCGAAGCCTTACAAAAGACGGGATATAGTACCCTTTTTTGCTAGAAAGAAAAGCGATTTTTACTTATTTAAGTAAAATAATCAAAAATTACACCGCACTTGCTCTTTGCCAGTAAGTTTTCTGGGCAAAAACGAATTTATTTGACGTGTGTTTGATTTCGTCAAGCTCAATTTGCCATAAATCCGTGTTCATTAAGCGCGCAAAGGGGTAACGGTCATAATAGCGTTTAAGGGCGGATTTTCGGGTATCTTCATTAAGCAAAATGGCACGTCCTTTGAATTGCACGCCTTCAATCTCGCTCACTTGATCCGTTTGGGTGGCGATCGTGCCAACCACCAGATCACTTTGTTGCATAATTTGTGCGTGTTGGGTGGAAAGGGAAGAAAAGAAGATCAAGCTGATATTGCTGTCATCAAGCACATAAAAGCAGTTGGCCGCCCAAAAGCCTTGTGCGCTATGTACGGCAATGCTCATCACTGTTTGCTGTTGTAAAAATTGTGCAATGTTATGGGGAAGATTTTTCATCACATCATTTTTTATCATTAAAGAAAATGCCCTGCAAAACAGGGCATTAGGTTTACCTTAAGCATTTTTGGCTTCTGTTGTTTCCGCTAGTGCGGTGGAATTTTCTGGCGTTTTTTCCTTTTCTTCAGGGGCTAAGTTTTGCACCGACATGGCGGATTTCAAACTTTCTTGCTGAAGTTGTTTAGCCAATTCATTTTCACCGTTTTGCTCGAACACATAGGTCGCCATTGTAATATCATTTGGCTCAAGCTGTGCTTTATTTTCCAGCACTTTCTTGAATGCCTCACTCGCTTTGGCAAATTCACCATTACGCACATACAAATAGCCTAAAGCACGGTTTGTGCAACAACAGCCTTGATCTTTACTTTGTTTCGCGCGTTTTTCCATAATTTTCAGCAATTTGCTGTTATCTACTGGTTGAACGCGGGTAATCTGTGTGCAAAGTTGTTGTGCCAGTGGGTTGTTGTCGTCCACTTTTTTCAAGGCTTCTAAGATCAATTTATAAGCGGTTTCGTGATCATCACTGTCAATTAAACGGCGAATTAATCCCACTTTCACATAAAGATCATTTTGACGTTTACGCGGTTGATCGTCCCACCATTTAAGCAAGCCGTCCACGCCTTCTTCATTCATTTTCTCATCAAGTAAGCCATCTTCAACGCGATGTTGTAAGGTGGTAAATTCTTTGTCGGAATAAAGCCCTGAATTTTCCACTTGATCAAGAATTTTGTCCAAAGCTTCAAAAGCGTGGGATTTTAAGTAAATCTCAACCGCGAGTTTCAACACTTCTTTATTGCGGTGGGTCATTACTAACAGGCTATCAATGGCACTGCGTGCAGCTGGCAATTTATTTTGCTGTAACAAAATTCGCGTGCGAGCAATTTCAACAAGTAGATTATCCGTGCCAGCCAATTCGGTCGCTTTGATAAGGTAACGGTTAGCACTAAATTCATCACCACGCTGTTGGGCAGCTTCGGCGGCTTTAATAAAGTTCAACACCGGCTCATCAGAATGTTTGGCGTTCTTACCAATCAATTTCTCGGCTTTAGAATATTGCCCTTCGTCCATTAGCATCAACCCTTCAAGGGTTTGTTTTTGTGCTTTAAGACGTTTACGGCGGGAGAACCAACCGTAAGTGCTGTTACTTAAACGGCAGAATTTGGTAATGATCCACTCAATACCGTACACCACCGCCATTGCGATTACAAAGAAAATCACAAGAGTGGTGATGGACATTTCAATGCTGTATGTGCTGGTTTCTATTAGCACATAACCTTGTTTGCCCGATAAATAAGGGCCTGCGATTAAGCCGGCAAGTAACACCAGCATTAAAAATAGGGTTCTAAACATTGCTATTTCCTCTACTGTTGTGTTTGCTCAGATTTGTCAGAATTTTCTACCGCACTTTTATTTTCTGCATCAGATTGTTTTTCTGTATCAGCTTGATTTTCGCTCGGCTTTTCACTTTGGCTTTCATCATTTTGCGCTGCGTTGTTTTCAGCTTTGTCCGCTACTGGTTGTTCTACTGGAGCGGCTTTCGCTTCTTGTGCCGTTTCTTTAGCCACATCTTTATCTACGGAAATCTCAATTTTTTGCACTTCTTGTGACGGTTTATTAAGCAGTTTATCTAGCATATTTAAGCTGCTAAGTTGGGTTGGCACATCGACATAAATAGATTGTTCCGCCAGTTCGTCCACTTCATTTAAGAAAGTTTTTGCTACTTCCGTGTTGGTATCAAAATAACTTCTCACCCAAGATGCCACGGTTTCTAAAGATTGTTTATACAAATCATTTTGCTGACGTGGCACCGCCATAATGGCTAGCTGTAAGCGTAAACGAATGTTTTCACGCAAATAAATATCTTGATTTGGTGCAAGTAAGGCTTTGCTTTCGGCATTTTTTGGTGTAACACGAATAAAATGATTTAAGAAAGAGGTCGCACTTTTCTCCGCATTTTCTTTCCAATCTTCCCAAGAACCACTTAATTTTTCGTTAGCGGGATTTGGATCATCAAAATTCACGTTTAGCACGGTGAGTTCGTCCACGTTATTTGCCAGCTGAGAAAGGCGTTGCATAATGGCGTTTTGATCGATATTGTTCACCGACAATAGCTGTTTTAAATCTGCATTAATGGCGCTACGCACTTGCATCGCACGCGGATCAGATACCTTACTTAAGGTTTCATCAGCCACTTTTAATAGCGAAACCGCGGTATCCACATCATTATCTAGCACTAATTTGCGTAACGCATTGTTTAATAAGAAATCTGCTTCAGAAAGCAACCAATCATTCGGCTGTGCCGTTTTCTGTGCATTACTTAAATTCTTAACTTGATTTTGTAATGAAGTGATTTGTTGATCCTTGATTTCCACCATTTTTTCTAACGCCGTTAATTTATCGTTGGTAGATTGGCTAGTTTGGGCAAGCTGTGCAATTTTTGCTTGATCTTGTTTTAATGCGGCTAAATCGCTATCCATTAAGCCCTGTACGTTGGTTGGCACAGCGCGTTGTTCTAGGGCGGTTAATCGGCCTTGCACTTTGGTTAAATGCTGCTCAGCAAAATAATAGCCTGCGCCACCTAAACCTAACGCCACTAATAAGGCTAAAATCGCCACACCCGTACCGCCTTTTTTAACGATGACGGTTTGTGGCTCAGCAGCCGATTGGTCTGCTTCTGTTTCAGAGGATTTCGCTTGTTGCGATAATTCATCGCGTTCTTGAGTTTGCTCTTTTTCTTTCATTGTTGTTTGCTCTTCCGTTACTTGGGCTTGATTTGAATCGGTGTCCTGCTGCGCTTCCAGCTCATTTTGTTCTGTGCTTTGGGGATTCACTTCGCTTTCTTGGTTTGCTTGCTGTTGGCTGGTTTGAACAGTAGGTTCTTGTTCTACTTCTTTTCCTACTTCGTGTTGTTCTACTTCTTGCTGTACGGGCTGTACGGACGAGGTTTCCGTTAAACGATTTTTCCCCATTTTTTTGCCGTGATGTTTAGCCATAATTTATTCCTTATGCTGATTAAACTTCATTTCGTTGCAATACCGCATTTAACATTGCTGAATTATTTGCTTTTGGCGAAATACGCACGTTTTGCCACCCTTTTTCTTGGGCGAAATGAGCAATTCTTTCGCTAATTGTAATTAATCCACAAGACATTAACCAATTATGTTCATTTTTTGGCACAAAATCCAGCAATGAACGCAAAATTTCTTTACTCGTTACCACAATTTCACTGATTCCAGCGCGTTTTAACATACTCACTTGCTCTGCCTTATCATAAATCAGCGGTTCGCGGCGATAACATTCGAGAGTTTGAATTGTTGCCCCACGCGACTTGGCTTGCTCGGAGAAAAACTCACGGCCACCATTACCGCGTAAAATCAAAATGGTTTTACCGTGCAAATTTTCCATTGCGGATAAAGAAAGTACGCCCTCACTGGTTTCTTGCTGAAAAGGATAATGAATATTCTGTTCTGTCTGACTGGAAAAGACCTGCGCGGTTCGCTGTCCTACGGTAAAATAATGTAAATCTGCCCGCCATTGAAAGCCCGCTTGCTTCAGGCTTTCTGCACTGTAAGTTACCGCATTTTGCGATACCACAAAAACATAATCACCGGCCTTAAGTTGATTAAGCTGACGGGGTAAATCATTCAGTTCACGCCCCGCTTGAATGGAAAAGAGCGGAAAATGAATGGCTGCAATGCCTGCCTTTGCAAGCATTTCTACCAGTTGCTTACCTTTTTCATCAGGACGCGTAACCAACACTGCCATTTTCTTTTCCTTGCTGTTATAAGCCTAGGCGATTAAATACCAAGGGCTTGCAAAATTTCATCAGCCCCTTGTTTTAACAGGCTTTCTGCCACTTGTACGCCTAATTCTTGCGAATTTTCCACCGCACTTTGATTTTCTGCACGAATGATTAAGCTACCGTCTGTTTTGCCTACCAAGGCTTTGAGATAAAGCTGGTTATCGCGAATTACCGCATAGCCTGCGATGGGTACTTGGCACCCACCTTGTAAGTGGTTATTCATTGCTCGTTCTGCTAATACACAGGCGGTGGTTTCGGCATCTGCCAATGGGGCTAATAATTGTTGGGTTCCTAGATCATCGGTGCGACATTCAATGCCCACTGCACCTTGTCCTGCTGCGGGCAAAGAGGTTTCGGTATCAATGAAAGAAGCGATGCGATCGGCCATTCCTAAACGAATTAAGCCTGCGGAAGCCAAAATAATGGCATCGTAATCACCGTTATCTAATTTGCTCAAGCGCGTTCCCACATTGCCGCGCAAAGATTGAATATTCAAATCTGGACGTAAGGCTTTCAGCTGACATTGACGGCGTAAACTTGATGTTCCTACCACCGCGCCTTCAGGTAGCTCATCTAAAGTGCGGTAAGAATTTGACACAAATGCATCGCGCGGATCTTCACGTTTACAAATCACACTCAAGCCTAATCCTGCTGGGAATTGCATTGGCACATCTTTCATTGAATGCACCGCAATATCCGCTTCGCCATTTAATAAGGCGTTCTCTAACTCTTTGACGAATAAGCCTTTGCCGCCAATTTTGGCTAAAGGCGTGTCTAAAATCACATCGCCTTTGGTAACCATTGGCACAAGCTCCACCGTAAGTTGTGGATATAATTGAGTTAAACGATCTTTAATATAGTTAGCTTGCCATAATGCCAAAGGGCTACGGCGCGTGGCGATTTTGAGTAGTTTTTTTGTCGTCATCGTGCAAAAAAGAAGATTAGAAATAATTGTCTTATCCTATCACTGTTGCTGAAAAATGTCAGTTTCCATTTAATTTTTTTGCTTTCCTGTGAGGCAAGTGATAGAGTAATACTTCAATTTCTTTTCAAAAAATGCGAGGAAATTGTTCATTTATCAATCCCTCTTTCCTAGGATATAAATTGAATTACGATATTAATAGTGCTAAAAAGCAAGTGGAATATCTTGATAAAGTGCGTTTTGAACGCGCAATTTCAGGGACATCTCAGAAATTTAAGCAAGTATTTCAAACAATTAGCTTGTTATTGCATCTCAATCACGAAAAATTACCAGGTTATATTGAAAATGCGCCAGCAGGGATTGCTGATTTTAAATTGTCAGACTATCAACAAAATTTCCTAATAAGACAATTTGATTTCACGGAACAGGATATAAAAAACTCGCTATTTTCGCACCGCACTTGTGCGCCTATTTTAGGCGTGTATGTGATGGGAAGCATTGCCTCAATCAGCCAAACGTCCATTTCTGATTTGGATATTTGGGTGTGTCATTTAGAAAATATCAGCGCAGCTGATCGCAACTTATTGCACAAAAAAATGGACGCCTTGCAGCAATGGGCTTTAACCTTAGGGATCGAAATTAATCTTTACCCAATGGATCAAAATCGCTTCCGCTGCTTTCGTTATGCGGATCCTTTAACCGCAGAAAATTGTGGTTCAGCACAATATATGCTGCTGCTTGATGAATTTTATCGTTCCGCCATTCGCCTTGCGGGTAAACCCCTATTGTGGCTGCATTTGGCGGTAGAAAATGAAAAAGATTACGAAAATGAAGTGGCTCGTTTAATCGAAGAAAAGGTGATCAATCCTGATGATTGGGTGGATTTTGGCGGCTTAGGGGCATTTTCTGCTAATGAATATTTTGGTGCAAGTTTATGGCAACTCTACAAGGGGATCGATTCGCCTTATAAATCCGTCTTAAAAATTTTATTGCTGGAAACCTATTCAGCGGATTATCCCGATACTTACCTTATCGCGCAAGAATTTAAAGCTCGCTTGCTTAATGGGGACAAAAAACATCACTTTGATCCTTATCTCACAATGCTTGATCGCGTAACTAACTATTTGATTGGCTTAAAAGATTTGCAGCGTTTAGAGTTCGTGCGCCGCTGTTTTTACATTAAAGCCAATGAATATAACAGCAATGTAGAAAAAAATACGTGGCGACTTTCTCAATTGCAGAATTTAGCCAGAACTTGGGGCTGGCCGAAAGAATTAGTGCAAGAGCTGAATCAACGGGCGTGCTGGAAAATCAAACGGGTGAGAGAAAGTCATAATAATTTAATCAAATTCCTAATGTTTAGCTATCGCCATTTGGTGCAATTTGCCCGCAAATATAAGGTAAATTCCAGCATAATGCCGCAAGATATTAGCATTTTAACCCGTAAGCTTTACACTGCCTTTGAAGAATTACCGGGCAAAATCACCCTGCTCAATGCAATGATTTCTTCTGATTTATCGGAAAAAAACATCACTTTTATTGAGGTGAAAAATAACCGTAATTTCAAAGATGGCTGGTATTTGGTTAATCAAACGCCTGATATTCGTGGCTTTCAACAACAGCGTTATGTGGAATATAGCGAAAACCTCAATAAACTCGTGGCGTGGGCATATTTTAACCGCCTGCTTACGCCAAAAACCGAATTACATATTTTCAGCCCCAATGTTGATCTGCATAAATTACGCCACTTTGTCGCCGATCTTCGCTTGTCCTTGCCCGCCATCGTGCCTGTGGCAAGTAACGAAGAATTAAACCACAACTGTGAAATCAAAAATTTGGTGGTGTCGATCAACCTTACCAAAGATCCCACTGCACACTTATCCGAAGCCAAAACCAGCATTATCGCCAGTGATTTATTTAGCTTTGGTCCTGATGAAGAAAGTTTAGTCGGAAGCATTGATCTTACCTACCGCAATTTATGGAATGAAATTCGTACCCTGCACTTTGAAGGGCCGAATGCCATTTTGCTTGCATTAAAAGTGCTTTCTAACAAAATTTATCGTGGCGCAACTTCGCCACAAAGCGTCAATGTGTTTTGTTACAGCAAATATTATCAAAAAACCTTGCGCAACATTGTTACCGCCTTAATTCAAAAATGTATCAGCATTCAAGTGGGCGTGAGTGATGCACCACAAAATAATTTACTGCGTGTGGCGGGGAAAAACTGGCAATTTTTCTTTGAAGAACGCGGCATTAGCCTACAAGAAATCCACAATCCACCATTGATTGATAACAATGATTTTAATGTCGAAGTGCAAGAGCTCATCGAACATAAAGAAAAGCCACAAGCACGCAAAAAATATCCTTATGAAATTGACGCCTTTGCTAGCGAAGGCTTTTTACAATTTTTCTTTGAAAATAACTTAGATCACACATTCAACGTCTATATTTTAGATGAAGCCAACCGCATTGAGATTTATCGCAACTGTGAAGGCGAAAAAGAACAGAAAATTTATGAGATAAATCATATTTACCAGTCGGCAGGCTTGGAGGGAGATAATAATCCGTATAAAATTGTGCAACGAAATTTTAACTACCCACAATTTTATCAATTATTACCAAGTGATAATGGGATCAAAATTGTGCCATTTTATAGCCGTTTGGTGTCATCATAATAGGGGAAACTATGCTTGATAAAATGAAAATATTGCTCATTGACGATCATCCATTGATGCGTCGTGGCATAAAACAATTATTAGAACTTGATGAAGCATTTGAAGTCGTTGGAGATGCAGGGAGTGGCACGGAAGGCATTAATCTTGCGTTACGCACTTCGCCAGATTTAATCATTCTTGATTTGAATATGAAAGGGTTATCAGGATTAGACACCCTTAAAGCATTGCGCGCAGAAAATGTGGATGCTCGCATTATTATTCTCACCGTTTCTGATGCGAAAAATGATGTGTTCACCCTAGTGGACGCAGGTGCAGATGGTTATCTATTAAAAGATACCGAGCCAGATCTACTACTTGGACAAATCAAACGCATTGCACAAGGCGAAGTGATTTTAAGTGATTCCATTAAAGATCTGCTGTTAGAACAGCGCCCAGAACAAGATCCAATTTACACTTTAACGGATCGCGAAATGGACGTGTTACGCCTTATCGCCACAGGCTTATCCAATAAACAAATTGCTGCGCAACTTTTCATTTCAGAAGAAACGGTAAAAGTGCATATCCGCAATTTGCTGCGTAAACTAAACGTTCATTCTCGTGTTGCCGCCACAGTGCTTTATTTCCAACACAAAGGTGCTTAACCATTTCAAAACAAAAGAGCGGTGAAAAATCCGCTCTTTTTTCTTATCTTTTTCTTTTATCTCTACTTCTTTCTCGTTCTACAAAAACTTAACAAAAAAGCACCGCACTAACTTTATTACAATAAATGGAAAATCGTGCAAAATAGAAGTGCGGTTGGAAATTTTGGTGTTTTTATTTCTGAAATAGATGACCCAACAAACTCAAAATATTTTTATTCAGAAATCCACAGTGGCAATTTGATCACAACACGCAACCCACCAAGATGGCTTGATGCCGCCCAAACTTTTCCTTGATGTTCACGGATAACATTGGCGACAATCGCAAGCCCTAGCCCTGTGCCGCCTGTTTCGCGGGTTCTGGCTTCGTCAATACGGTAAAAAGGTTTGAAAATATTTTCATATTCACTGATTGGAATGCCTGCCCCATTGTCATCAATCGTAATGACCATTGAATTATCTTCAACGAAGATCGTTGCTTCAATTTTAGAACGCGTATATTTCAGCGCGTTGCATAAAATATTTTCAATGGCACTGCAAATTAACCCTTTGTTTCCATTGAGATAATATTGGCCTGGTTTATGGATAAGCTGTTTTACTTTAAAAGATAATTTTTTCTGTTCTGCCTCAAAGCGGCTATCTTTAATAATATCGTGCCAAATTTCGATGATGGGGAAAATTTCTCGCAGAATGTGGCTGTTTAATTGCTGACGCGAAAGTAAAAGCAGATCGTTGATCATTCCATCAAGGCGTACGGCTTCTTTTTCGATGCGTGCAATTTCTGAACTGCCGTTCACACGCCGGCGTAATAATGCCAGTGCCAATTGCAAGCGAGTGAGCGGTGTTCTTAACTCGTGTGAAATAGAGGAAAGCAAAGCTTGTTGATTAGAAAGCAGATCTTCTAAGGCAATCGTCATTCGGTTGAAACTTTGCCCTACTTGGCGTAATTCAATAGTCCCTTGGGTTTCAAGGGATTTGTCCACTTTAAAATTTCCTAATGCCACGGCATTTGCAGCTTGTTGTAAATGCCGTAATGGCCGTCCGATACTGCGTGAAAGCCACCATAGTAAGGGGGTGGAAATCAACATAATAAATAAAATGAGAATATAAGGGCGGTCAAAAATGTAGGAAAGAATTTCTTTTTGTGGATTAACACGGCTGACAAAATAGAGTGTGTAAGGCACATCATTTTCTAAATTAAGATGTACGGTAAAAGGCCCTGCAATTTGAATGTCATAAAAGTTTTTTTTCAGCGGTTTTAATGTGGTGCTGGTGTGATACATAAATTGCTGAATAGGGGCAATTTCTTCCTTTCTTGTGCCGAGAATATTGCCGTTTTGATCGACAAGAACAGGGTGAATGCCATCAAATTTATCCACTGGGATAACTGGCACGCCCGAGATAATATGTGCCAGTTGTTTATTACGAATGGCGGTGGATATTTCACCGTAATAACCTGAAACCTCTTCGTTGCCTAGCTCGGTGTAAATACGCGCGTCAAAATAAGGCAGTAAAAAAATCAATGCGAGGAGAAGAACAAAAGCGAGCCAGAATAAGGCAAAAATTCGCATTGAGAGTGTATTAAGAAAAGTTAATTTCATTTTGATTGAGTTTATTTAGACGCAACGAGCAGATAGCCTTTGCCTCGTAATGTTTTGAACCAAGGGGAATCATCATTTCGTGGCGGAAGTTTTTTCCTTAAATTTGACATATGCATATCAATGGCACGATCAAAAGGCGTAAGCGGTTTACCAAGGATTTCCATACTCAAATGCTCACGAGAAAGAATTTGCCCCGGGTTGGCAATAAGGATTTGTAATAAGGCAAATTCAGTGCCTGTGAGTTCGAGATTTTTATCTTCATAAAGCACTTGCTGACGTCCCGGATAGAGGGTTAAACCACAAAATTCAATTTGCTGATTTTCTTCCGATTTGCTTTCATTCACTGAATTTGCTAGTTCGGTACGGCGTAAAATGGCTTTAATTCTTGCCACCAATTCACGATCATTGAAAGGCTTCGGTAAATAATCGTCCGCACCCAATTCTAAGCCGATAACGCGATCAATTTCATCGCCCCGTGCCGTGAGCATCATTACCGGTGTGGTGAAATGTTGCCTAATTTGTTTTAGGGTTTCAATGCCGTTTAATACAGGCATCATTATATCCAATAACACGAGGTGATAGCTGTTATCCAATTTGTCTAAGGCTTCTTTACCATTGTTTGCGGTATCTACCTCAAAGCCCTCTAACTGAAGTAATTCAGCCAGAAGTTCCACAAGTTCAATATCATCGTCCACTAATAATAATTTAGCCATTATGATTGGTCCTTATAATTAGGTGCGGTGTAATTTTGCCGAATTTTTTATTTCCAGAACTGCCACCAACGTTTGTTTTGGGTTTCTGAAGCTTCAATCACTACATTGTTGATTTCTTTTTCACCGGCTGTTGGCAATGGTTTATCTAAATCAAGATGAGTAACCACCCCTTGCCTATCAAAGTTTACGATAAAGGTATGTTGTTCTGGCGTTTGGTAAGCCTTTTGGATAAGGAAAACATAATACCAAGTGTCATCGCTAAATGGGTCAATTAAAACTGGTGTGCCCAATAAATATTGCACTTGTTGTTTATTCATTCCCACTTTTACTTGATCCACCGTGGCAGCTTCAAGATAGTTACCCTGTGGCACATCAATACGATACACCACTTTGCTTACGGTTGAACAAGCCGTTACACTTAGCGCTAACATTGCTGCTGTAATAAGAGTTTTTAACTGCATATTGGTTACCTTTTATTCTTTAATAATGAAGGGGATAATACCTAAACTTCGCCCTATTGCCAAATTAATTCTAGCCTTTTAGCCAGCGTTGTAATTGATCGCGCAAATTTGGTGGCAAACCTTTAATCGTGAGCGTATCACCCATTTCGTCCCAAATCACACGTTGATTAATGAGCTCCGCATCAAAACTAATGGTTACCCCTTTGCCTGAGCCTGAAAACTTGGTTAAGCCTTTTAATGCGGAACGCACCGGCGGAATATGTTCTTCCAAGCCATAATCTTGCATTTGGGTAAAATCTGCAAAAGACTGCTCGTTTAGAGTGGGCAAGCTATCGGAAAGTTCCCGCAATTCAATTTCTTCCCCTGCACTCATTTGCCCTTTGCAATATTCAAACACTTGCTTTTTCACTGCTTGCGATTGCTCATTGTTTAATTCGCCTTGTTCGCAATAATCGCTCACCGCTTGCAATAAACATTGATTTTGTACTTGCGGATTTAAGCCTTCTTCGGCTTGTAGAAAATCCATAAAAAAGTCAGCAATTTTACGCCCCACTTTTCCTTTAATAAAGGTAAGATAGCGGTTGGAATTGGCGTCCACTTGCAAATCGGTCAGGTTAATGCGTGCGGCAATGTCAAATTGGGTGAGATCCAAATATTGCGTACGATGAATTTCTAAATTTTCGTCCACCAACATACTGGCTCGGCTATCAAGCAAGGCGATAAATAAATAATCAGTGGCTAAAAAATTATATTGGCACAGCACGAAGGTTCCGCTATCAGCAAAGCTATATTTGCCTAACTCTTGGGCGAGTTTTTGCGCCGATTGATGGCTAAACGGCAGGAAATCTAATTCATTTTCAAGAAATCGGTTAAGATTTTGCGCAAATTCTGACGCTTCCTCAAACATACCATAGGCTTTGGCTTTATTTTGATAACCTTGGTGTAGGTGCAACATCATTTGTTCCACTTCAGGGCTAATGGGCAACAGCTCATTGCGCAGCTGCACATCAAGTTGAATGGCATCTTCTTGCTGGTGTTTGACCAATTGGTGTAACACAATTTGCTTAACCGTAATACTCATTTTTTAATCCATATTTATAAAAACAAATTTGTGCGATATTATAACCGCACTTTAGGCGAAAATATGCTAGCATACGCAAAATTATTCTCAGCCTTCAAATTTAACAACAATATTCATTATGGCGAAACAATCAAAATTTCAAGATAAACAAGTCGATACCTTATTAAATGAACTGATCGCGGTGTTTGAAAAACATCAAACGCCGGTGGATTTATCTTTAGTGGTGTTGGGCAATATGGTTACCAATGTTCTCAAAAATAATATGGGCCAACAGCAACGTATCGCTCTTGCTCAGGCCTTTTCTGATGCGTTAATGAATTCCTTAAAAGAGAAACAATAATCAAATGTTTGGAATTAAAACAAGCAAACAATATCGTGAAAACACCTCGCGAAAAATCGCTTGGGGGCATTGGTTTGCTTTTTTTAATATCCTTTGGGCGATTGTCATTGGCGCACGTTACGCCTTTTTGATCGATTGGCCAGACACGCTGTTTGGCAAGCTCTATTTTTTCATCAGCCTACTCGGGCATTTTAGTTTTATTGTTTTTGCCCTGTATTTACTGATTATTTTTCCGCTCAGTTTTATCGTAAAAAACAACCGCACTTTCCGTGGGCTGAGTGTGATTCTCACCACCATTGGTGCAACCTTATTATTAGTCGATACCGAAGTTTTCGCGCGCTTTAATTTTCACCTTTCTTCCCTTGTGTGGAATTTATTGGTCAATCCTGATAATGGTGAGCTTTCGCGTAACTGGCAACTGTTCTTTGTGCCAATGCCGATTATTCTATTGATTCAAATGCTATTTTCTCGTTGGTCGTGGGAAAAATTGCGCAGCCTTGAACGGCAAAAATGGCTCAAAGGCGTGGGCGTATTCTTTGTTTGCACCTTTATTGCCACTCATTTAATTTATGCTTGGGCTGATGCCTTTATCTATCGCCCGATCACAATGCAAAAATCCAATTTTCCGCTGTCTTACCCAATGACGGCGCGCTCTTTCTTGGAAAAGCACGGTTTCTTAGATAAGGATCAATATAGCCAAACCCTAGAACAAGAAGGGCGACCTGAAGCCTTAAAGATTGATTATCCAAAATCGCCGTTGCATTTTACTCCAGTTAAGCCGAGCAATATTCTGATGATTACGGTATCTGGGCTGCGTTATGATGCTGTCAGTGCAGACAAAATGCCAAAACTCAGCGCCTTTGCCGAGCAAGCTACGCAGTATCTCAATCATTACAGCACAGGCAATAACAACAATACCGCCTTAACTGGCTTGTTCTACGGATTAACGGCGAACTACACTGATAGCTTATTAAGTAACAAAACGCCATCCGTGCTCATTAACGCACTCAAACAAGAGAAATCCGCTTATCAGTTGGGATTATTTGCCAGCGATGGATTTCACGCCAGTTTATTAAGCCAGAATGTGTTTAATCAACAAAAATTAGATCACAAAGTGCGCAGCAATCAAGCCAGCGTGCAGCAATGGCAAAATTGGTATGCGAAACGCCATAGCGAAAAACCTTATTTCAGCTATTTAAGTTTAGCCATTCCAAAAGACTTAAATGAAACAGGCTATGCGCTTCAACTGAATGAATTGGACGGTTTGCTAGATAGCGTATTAAGTCAAGTGGATCGCCAAAACACGTTAATTTTGATCACCGCCGAAGAGGGCTATCACTTCAAGCCATTAAGTGAAAAACAACAAAGCAACTATTTTGCCCCAGAACAAATTCAGGTTCCGCTGATTATTGCGTGGCAAGGGTTAGCGCAAGGTCAAGTGGAAAAACTTACCAGCCACACAGACATTTTGCCTGCCCTAATGAAACATTTATTTGGCGTGCAAAATCCAGCTTCTGATTATGCGCAAGGCGTGGATTTATTTAACCCTGCATTACGCCGTACTTGGGTGCAAGCAGGCAATTATCGCTGGAATGTGATCATCACCGCCAACGGCACGCAATACCACCTTGATCGGCGCGGAAATTATCAAAAATATGACCGCACTTATGAAAAAGCCTCTTCACGCACGCCACCGCTTGGCTTGTTCTTAGAAGTGTTTAATCAAGATAGTGCTTTTTTTGAAAAATAAAATGAATAAAATTCAGGCAACCAATAGTTAAAACCAATTATATTTTTACTATTGAACCGCTTATACTATCGCTCCAGCAAAGGCATTTCGCCTGTTTTATTATTCAAATCAATCTGGACAAGATAGAATGTTATTAAGTAAAAATCTGCGAATTTTTCATAACATTACACAACACACCAATCAAGATGCTCACCGCTTGGGCGCAAAGCTATTTTCTCTTAATAACAAGATCCCACTTTATTGGGATTTTTTCATATCTAGCCTATTGTCCGCCTCGCTTTCATTATTACGGAGAAAATTATGCGTAATCACGTTCGTAGCTTTAAAACCTATATCAGAGATGAAATTATCAAGAAAGGCGGTTGGGTAAACTCACATGCTCACGCTGACCGTGCGTTCACCATGACGCCAGAGAAAATCGGCATTTATCATACGAGTAACTTGCAACAAAAATGGGATTTAGTGGACGAAGTCAAACGCACTTCCACCGTAGAGGACTATTACGCACGCTTTTGCCAAGCCATTGAATTGATGATCTCACAAGGGGTAACGGCTTTTGGTACTTTTGTGGATATTGATCCCATTTGTGAAGATCGCGCCATCATCGCCGCCCACAAAGCCCGCGATGTGTATAAACACGACATCACCCTTAAATTCGCCAATCAAACCCTAAAAGGCGTAATTGAACCCACCGCGAAAAAATGGTTCGATATTGGCTCGGAAATGGTGGATATGATCGGCGGGCTGCCTTATCGTGATGAGCTGGATTACGGACGTGGCTTGGAAGCAATGGATATTCTGCTTGATAAAGCCAAATCCCTCGGCATTATGTGCCACGTTCACGTTGATCAATTCAACACACCAAAAGAAAAAGAAACGGAACAATTGTGCGATAAAACCATTGAACACGGAATGGAAGGACGTGTGGTGGCGATTCACGGTATTTCCATCGGCGCGCATTCCCGTGAATATCGCTACAAACTGTACGAAAAAATGCGCCAAGCGCAAATGATGATGATCGCCTGCCCAATGGCGTGGATCGACAGTAACCGTAAAGAAGATTTAATGCCGTTCCACAATGCGCTCACCCCTGTTGATGAAATGATCCCAGAAAACATTACGGTTGCCATTGGCACGGATAACATCTGCGATTATATGGTGCCACTGTGTGAAGGGGATATGTGGCAAGAACTCAGCCTACTCGCCGCAGGCTGCCGTTTCCCAGATTTAGACGCAATGGTAAACATCGCCAGTATTAACGGACGAAAAGTATTGGGGCTGGACGTTTAACTGCCACAAATAAAATCCTCCACACACGGAGGATTTTTCACCTTCTCAAACTCCCTGAATTTGAAAGCCATAATAAACAAAAGTGCGGTGGAATTTTTGATGATTTTTCTAGCTAACCTACATTCGCCACAAGCAGCCGTTTCCCAGATTTAGATGCAATGGTAAACATCGCCAGTATCAATGAACGAAAACTGCTGGGCTTGGACGTTTAACTACCGCAAATAAAAATCCTCTACACTTGAAGGATTTTTCACCTTATCAAACTCCCTGAATTTGAAAGTCATAATAAACAAAAGTGTGGTGGGATTTTTGATGATTTTTCTAGCTAACCTACATTCGCCACAAGCAGCCACTTCCCAGATTTAAATGCAATGGTAAACATCGCCAGTATCAACGGACGAAAAGTGTTAGGCTTGGACGTCTAACTACCGCAACTAAAATCCTCCACACACGGAGGATTTTTCACCTTCTCAAACTCCCCGAATTTAAAAGCCATAATAAACAAAAGTGCGGTGGGATTTTTGATGATTTTTCTAGCCAGCCCATAATCAGGCTTATCTCATTTGATCTAACCTTTGGCGTAAATCCTCTGCCGTTTGGCAGGTTTTAATATGTTCAAAAAGTGCGGTGGCTTGTGGGTAAGATTTTTTCAAATATTGCAACCATTGTTTGGTGCGGGCAATGTGGTAAAAGCCCGTATCTTGCAGGTTTTCAATATGCGCATAGCGATGTAACAAAGGCATTACCCCTTGCGCCCAATCTAATTTTTCCTGATTAAACTTCACCACAAGGCTTAAGTTTGGAATGGTTAATGCACCACGCCCAATCATTACATCTTGGCAGCCTGTTATGACAAGGCAGTCTTGCGCGTCTTGCCAATGCCAAATTTCACCATTTGCGATGACAGGAATGGTTAAGCGTTGACGAATTTCACCAATTTTCTGCCAGTTGATCTTTTCTGCACGATAGCCATCGGTTTTGGTGCGTCCGTGAATAGTGATTTCCGTTGCGCCGCCTTGTTGCACCGCGTCCGCGATTTCAAAAGCGTGGCTATCGCTATCCCAGCCCAAACGCACTTTCACGCTTACTACTTGCTCTTTCGGTAGGGCTTCGCGTAAAGCTTTGGTGGCTTGGTAAATCAATTCGGGCTGCTTTAATAATGCCGCACCACCGTGGCTACCATTCACCGTTTTAGACGGACAACCACAGTTAAAATCAATGCCGTGCGATCCCAATTCCACCGCCAACACCGCATTTTCCGCCAGCCACTGTGGGTGTTGGCCTAAAAGTTGTACACGCACAGGCGTTCCCGCAGGCGTTCGCCCATCGTGCTGAAGCTCTGGACATAAACGATAAAAAGTTTTGACTGGCAAACGCTGATCCACCACACGCACAAACTCCGATACGCACAGATCATAATCGTTAATTTCAGTCAAAAGCTGCCGCACAAGGGGATCAAGCACGCCCTGCATTGGCGCGAGGAAAACACGCATTTTATTTACTATTACTCTTTTGATAAAAATAAAAAAGCTGAATTTTTCACCGCACTTTGTTATTTGAGAGAAACGGTAAAAAATTCAGCAATGAAGAAAGGTTTACTTCCACCCTTTCGCTTTACAAATCAAATCATAAGCGGCTTGAATTTGTTGGGTTTTCTCTTTCGCCATTTCGAGCATTTCTTCTGGTAAGCCTTTGGCGACGAGTTTATCGGGGTGGTTTTCGTTCATTAAACGGCGGTAAGCGCGTTTTACAGTGGCGCGGTCGTCATTTTCGCTCACGCCAAGCACGTTGTAAGCGTCTTGTAAGGTTGGTCCGCTGTGTGTTTGATAACCACCACTCTGATAGCCGCCTTGTTGATAATCGCCCTGTTGTGAGCCGTTATATTCATAGTAAAACCCACCGCGGCTGAATTGGCGGGCGGCAATTTCTGCCATTAAAATTTGTTGGAATTGGAAACTGGATAAGCCCAATTCTTCTGCCACCACTTGTAGCACTTCTTTTTCATTTTCGTGCAGGTGATCATCAGCAAAAGCGGCTTGTAGCTGAACACGCAAGAACATTCTTAATAGATCACTACGCTGACCGCAGGCTTGGCAAAATTCGCGGATCACTTGGCGTAACGGAAAATTCGGATCTTTGCCGCGATTAAAGGCTTCTTGTGCCAATTTACGCCCTTTGTCGTCCAAATTCATTTGGTTCATTAGGTTATTAGCAAGGGCAATGTCATCTTGCGTTACGCGTCCTTTCGATTTAGACAAATGACCTAACACCGCAAAGGTGGTTTGCATAAACAAGGATTGACGGGTTTCTTTGCGTTTGAAAAAGCTCGAATTGACGCTGCCTAGTTCATATAATTTTTTGTCGGCTAAATGCCCTAAGTAAGCGCCAACCAGCCCACCAAAAAAGCCGCCAAAACGGTAGCCAATGAAAAAACCTAATAACTTTCCAATAAAACTCATTCTGTTCTCCAACTTGAGTTATGCATAAAATCTTGAGTTATACATAAAATAAAGTGCGGTACATTTTTCGCGATTTTTATACGCCGTATTTTAGATGCCATATTGCTCACGATAAGCGTGCATCGCGGGTAAATATTGTTGATAAGCGGGATCTTGCTCAATAAACTGCATTAAATCATCAAAATCCACAATAGAAAGCACGTTGCATTGATAATCGCGTTCCACTTCTTGAATGGCAGAAAGCGTGCCTTTGCCGCGTTCTTTACGATTTAACGCAATCACCACCGCACTTAATGTCGCTTGATTTTGTGCGATTAAATCCATTGCTTCGCGAATTGCCGTGCCAGCGGTGATCACATCGTCCACCAATAGCACCTTGCCTTGCAATGGGCTGCCAATTAAATTGCCACCTTCGCCGTGATCTTTGGCTTCTTTACGGTTAAAACACACTGGTTTATCAATGCCATATTGCTTAAACAGCGCCACCGACACCGTGGTACTAATGGGAATGCCTTTGTAAGCAGGGCCAAAAATTACGTCATAATCTAAGCCGCTTGCTTGAATGGCAGCGGCATAAAATTCGCCTAAACGTGCTAAATCCGCGCCCGTATTAAACAAACCTGCATTAAAGAAATAAGGGCTAATGCGCCCAGATTTCAAGGTGAACTCGCCAAATTTCAGCACATTACGGCTGAGTGCGAATTTGATAAAGTCAATTTTGTAGCCTTGCATTTACGCCCCCAATTATGCTTGCTCTAAAGCTTCGCGCTGCGCGTTGAAGATCACTTCACAGCCTTGTTTTGCGAGATCTAACAGGGTTAATAATTCTTCGTGGGAGAATGGCTCTCCTTCTGCTGTGCCTTGCACTTCGATCATTCGGCCATCATCGGTCATCACCACGTTCATATCGGTTTCGGCGTTGCTATCTTCCACATATTCCAAATCGCATACCGCTTCGCCCTCTACAATGCCAACAGAAATGGCGGCTACTAGCCCTTTAATTGGGTTCGTTTTTAGCACACCTTTTTCCATTAAGCCGTTGATCGCGTCCACTAACGCCACGCAAGCCCCAGTAATAGAAGCCGTCCGCGTGCCGCCATCGGCTTGGATCACATCACAATCCAGTGTGATTGAACGCTCACCAAGGGCATTCAGATCCACCATTGCACGCAAAGAGCGGGCGATTAAACGCTGAATTTCCATCGTGCGACCACCTTGTTTCCCTTTTGCCGCTTCACGTTGCATACGACTGTGGGTGGAGCGTGGCAACATACCATATTCTGCCGTAACCCAACCTTGGTTTTGCCCTTTTAAGAAACGTGGCACACTTTCATCAACGCTGGCGGTGCAAAGCACTTTGGTTTCGCCAAATTCCACCAACACCGAACCTTCGGCATATTTGGTGAAATGGCGGGTGATTTTAATCGGGCGGGGTTGATTTAATGGGCGATCATTCGGACGCATTGGAAATTCCTTACTCATTCATAAAATGGCGCTCATTCTAACACGCAAACTGACAGATGAGAAATTTAACGGTAGAATAGGCGGCAATTTTTAGCGTAAATTAAGGATTTATTATGATTTATAGTATGACGGCCTTTGCCCGTTATGAAATCAAGCAAGATTGGGGCAATGCGGTTTGGGAGATTCGTTCCGTTAATCAACGTTATTTGGAAACCGTCTTCCGCTTGCCCGAGCCATTTCGCGGTTTGGAAAACACCTTGCGAGAAAAATTACGCCAGCGTCTAACCCGCGGTAAGGTGGAATGTAATCTGCGTTTTGAAGGCAAACAGCAAGCCACAGCCAGCCTTAATTTAAACCAAGCCTTGGCGCAGCAGGTGATCCAATCCTTACAATGGATCAAACAACAAGCTGGCGAAGGGGAAATCAATCTCACCGATGTTCTGCGCTACCCCGGCGTGGTGGAAACCCCAGAGCAGGATTTAGATCGCATTAGCCAAGAGTTGTTAGCTGGCTTTGAAGCGGCGCTCGATGAATTTATCGCAATGCGTGGGCGTGAAGGGGAAAAATTAAACGACTTGATCCAACAGCGTTTAACCGCCATCGCCAGTGAAAGTGATAAAGTGCGGTCAAAAATGCCAGAGATTTTGCAATGGCAACGGGAGCGTTTGCAGCAACGTTTTGACGAATTGCAACTACAAGCCGATCCACAGCGCCTAGAGCAAGAAATGGTGCTATTAGCGCAGCGTATTGATGTGGCGGAAGAATTAGATCGTTTACAGCTGCACGTTAAAGAAACCCAACGCATTTTGCAAAAAGGCGGCGCGGTAGGGCGTAAACTTGATTTTATGATGCAAGAACTCAACCGCGAAAGTAACACGCTGGCGTCAAAATCCATTAGCGCAGAAATCACTAATTCTGCGGTGGAGTTAAAAGTGCTTATCGAACAAATGCGTGAACAAATTCAGAATTTGGAATAATTTTTGGAATCTTTATGGCAATCATCAATCTCTCACAATATCTTGTTATTTCTGTGCAAGGCGTGGACGCAGAAAAATTTCTGCAAGGTCAGCTCACTTGTGATGTGAATGGGCTGGCAGATGGGCAATCCACCCTCACCACCCATTGCGATCCGAAAGGCAAAATGAGCAGCGTGTTTCGTCTGTTGCGTGAAAATGCCGAGCAGTTTTACTTGATTATCCGCCACGCCTTATTGCCCTCTGCGTTGGATAATCTGAAAAAATATGCAGTATTTTCCAAAGTTACCTTTGAAGCGCAAGATTGGCAAGTGATCGGGCTATTGGATAAACAAAAGTGCGGTGCAATTTCGGCGGATTTTTGCCTTGAAATAGGACAATCTGCGTGCGCGATGTTATTAAATAAAACCGCACAACAGATTGATTTCACAGGTGAAATTTCACAATGGGAGCAAGCCATAATGCAAGCGGGCTATCCGATTTTATCGCCAGAAAGCCAAAACGAATTTATCCCGCAAGCCCTGAATTTACAATGTATTGAACAAGCCATTTCGTTCCAAAAAGGCTGTTATATCGGGCAAGAAACCGTGGCGCGTGCGAAATATCGTGGCATTAACAAACGCGCGATGTTCCTGTTTAATGCGCAAACTGACACGCCTGTTCAACTGGGTTCAGAAATTGAAATACAGCTGGAAAATGGCTGGCGCAAAACAGGTTTTATCTTAAGTGCGGTGCATTTTGACGGCATTTTATGGCTGCAAGTGGTGATGAATAATCAGTTTGACGCAGGCACGGCATTTCGTCTGTCTGGCACTGAAACAGCATTAACTCTCATTGAATTGCCTTACAACTTATCATAAAAATAAAAATTGGGCGTAATGCCCAATTTTGCTATTCAAACCAAATCAATGATGCCATTCTTCCCGTTTGTTTCTCTCGTCTAAAAGAAAAGAAGTTTTCCCGTTCTAAATAGGTGCAATGCTCACCACCACTAATTTGTGAAATGCCTAATTTGTTAAGGCGTAATCGAGCGATGTGATAAAGATCCGCAAGGTATTTGCCTTGCTCGCTAGGATCTGGCACAAAGGCTTGTGCGGCATTGGGATCTTGCGCGATAAATTGTTGGCGAACCTCTTCCCCAACTTGGAAAGATTTTGGCCCGATAGCCGGCCCGAGCCACGCGATAATCTCTTGTGGTTCTGCTTGGAATTGTTGCACCGTTTGTTCTAACACGCCATCACATAAACCACGCCAGCCTGCGTGTGCGGCGGCGACTTCCGTACCTTGTTGATTGGTAAACAAGACGGGCAAGCAATCTGCGGTCATTACAAGGCAAACTTGGTTCGGTTGGTTGGTGTAAACCGCATCGGCATCTAAATTGTTGCCCTCATAAGGCAAGCAGATCACCCTTGTGCTATGCGTTTGATTTAAGAAAAGCGGAAGCTGTGGCAAATGAAATTGCTCCACCAATAAAGTGCGGTTGGTTTTTACTGAATTTTTGTCATCGCCAACGTGATCGCCCAGATTAAAGCTATCATAAGGCGCTTGGCTAACGCCACCTTGGCGCAAGGTGGTGAAAGCGTGGATATTGGCAGGGGCTGTCCAGTTTGGTTTGAGTGCGTCCATTTTAGTAATCCAATTCATCTTTATGAGCAAGGTAATCGGCTTTTAAGGCATTCACTAAGCCAACGAAATCCTCTGGTAATGGCGCATACCATTCCATTAATTCCCCTGTGATGGGGTGTTCTAAGCGTAACATTATGGCGTGCAATGCTTGGCGTTTGAAATCACGCAAAGTGGTGAGTAATTCTTCGCTGGCGTTTTTCGGTGGGCGTGGGCGTCCACCGTAAGTTTGATCGCCTAATAATGGGTGGGCGATATGCGCCATATGCACGCGAATTTGGTGAGTTCGCCCTGTTTCAAGGCGCAGGCGCAAGCGCGTGTAATTACGAAAACGTTCCATAATGCGATAATGCGTCACCGCTGGCTTGCCCATCGGGTGAACCGCCATATGAGTACGCTTGGTTGGGTGGCGCGCCATTGGTTCGTCCACGGTGCCGCCTTGGGTCATAATGCCGTAAGCAATGGCTTCATATTCACGGGTGATTTTGCGTTTTTGCAGATCGCGCACTAATTTGGTTTGTGCAGGAATGGTTTTTGCCACCACCATTAAGCCGGTGGTGTCTTTGTCTAAACGGTGAACAATGCCCGCTCTTGGTACTTCTGCAATCGGTGGATAATGATAAAGCAAGGCATTGAGTACCGTGCCATTCGGGTTGCCTGCCCCAGGGTGAACCACCATATCTTTTGGCTTATTGATGACTAAAATATCATCGTCTTCATAGACAATATTGAGCGGAATATTTTCTGGCTCAAAACGGGTTTCATCTTCCACTTCAACATTGATCGTAATCTGTTCGCCGCCATAAACTTTACTGCGTGGCACATTCACCACTTCACCGTTTACTTTCACCAGATCGCTTTCGATCCAAGTTTTTAAACGTGAACGAGAATAGTCCGGGAACATTTCTGCTAAGCTTTGGTCTAAACGTTGTCCCATTTGGCTTGGCAGAACTTCTGCCGATAAAGTAAGATATGCCATAAATAAATCCGTGAATAATTTGCTTATTTAGCAATGTGCTATAAAATACGGATCATTGTAACTTATTTATCATTGCTCGTAAAAAAGGAATCATCAATGCGTAAATTAAAATCTTTTACATTCGTTGCATTAGCCGCACTTGCCGTGAGTGCTTGTTCTAATTCATCAAAAGAGGTAGAGCAAGGCTCTGAACAAGAACTTTATGCCAAAGGGCAAACCTATTTACAAGACGGTGATTATTCCCAAGCGGTGCGCTATTTAGAAGCGGTAAAAAATCGTTTTCCTGCCGCAAATTACAGTGAGCAAACGCAGTTAGATTTAATTTATGCTTATTATAAATCGCAAGATTACACCAAAACCTTAGTAGCCGCAGAGCGTTTTTTACAGCAATATCCGAATAGTCCAAATGTAGATTATGTGATCTATATGGCAGGGCTAACCAATTTTGCCTCAGGTGAAAACTTCTTCCAAGATTTCTTTGGCGTTGATCGCGCAACCCGTGAAAACACAGCAATGAAAGCGGCGTTCGCAAACTTCCAAACCCTTGTAGATAATTTCCCTAATAGCACTTATGCACAAGATGCCTTAGCAAGAATGGCTTATATTAAAGCCGCCTTGGCTCGCCACGAACTTGCCATTGCTAAATTCTATATGAAACGTAATGCTTATGTTGCCGTTGCCAACCGAGTAGTAGGAATGTTACAGCAATATCCTGACACCCAAGCCACTCTTGAAGCCTTGCCATTAATGAAAGAAGCTTATGAAAAAATGAATCTTCCTGAATTGGCAAAACAAACGGAAACCTTGATTCAGGCGAATAAAGATAAAAAATTCAGCGATGTTGAAAAACCGAAAGACTTTGAATTAAATAA
>NZ_JBMMGT010000028.1:0-32752 GCF_049366555.1 Avibacterium volantium
AATATAAGTTTAAATTGACTTTTGAATAGTCCTAATCTAGTACGTCAGAAATTTTCCCCGTCATTTTTACAGTTCCTTTTTCTATAAAAGCTATATTGCTACATACTTCTTTTACCTGTGCCATAGAATGAGAAACAAATAATAGTGTGGTACCCCCTTTTAATAATTCTGTCATTCTTACTTTACATTTTTCTTGGAAAGCCTGATCTCCCACGGATAAAATTTCATCTATAACCAAAATATCCGCTTTCACCATTGTAGCAATTGCAAAGCCAAGTCTTGCAGACATTCCAGAAGAATAGTTTTTTATAGGAACATCAACAAAATCTGATAATTCAGAAAACTCAATAATCTCATCAAATTTTGATTGCATAAATTTTTTATTATGGCCAAGTAATGCACCGTTTAAAAAGATATTTTCTCTTGCAGTAAGTTCATAATCAAAGCCAGCACCAAGTTCAATTAGAGGAGCTATTGTGCCTGATACTGATACTTTTCCTGTATAAGGTTGAAGAATACCACAAATCAATTTAAGTAGGGTTGATTTGCCAGAACCATTATTTCCAATAAGTCCCCATGATTCTCCTCTTCTAATCTGTAGATTAATGTCTTTTAGAGCAAAAAACTCTTCAAACATTAACTGACCTTTAAGAAGTTTTATAACGTATTCTTTTAGGCCAGTTATATTTTCAGTCGCTTTGTTAAATCTGACAGATGCATTTTGTATATCTATAATAATATCATTCATAGTTATATATATAAAATAAATTGATTTTGTTTACGGTTAAAGACCCATAGTCCGATTGCTAACATTACAACAGCAGTGATAGATCCTTGATAGAACCAGTCCATTGGTAATGGCTTAGCATAGAGAACAAGATCTCTAAATTGTAATAAATAGCCATACATAGGATTTAGGTTTTGGTAAATTACCTGGTACTCATCGGAAATAATTGAGACGGGATAAAAGATTGGGGTTACATATAACCAGATAGAAATTAAGACTCCCCATAGATACTGTATATCTCTAAAAAATACGGCACTACTTGCTAGTAGTAAACTAAGACCTAAAGTAAATAGATAAACTTCCATAAATACTATAGGGATTAAGAGTATATACCATGAGATAGGTGTAGAAGTAATAAGCATTACTAGCGCTAATGCCACCAGAGAAAACAACAGATTCACTAATGAGCTTGTTACTCTTGATATAGGGAATATTGCCTTAGGTACATAGGTTTTTTTGAGTAATGCTCCATTTCCAGTGATTGAAGATACGGACATATTTGTCGCCTCAGCAACAAAGTTGAACAGCACTTGTCCAGTAAGCAAGTACACTGGATAATTTGGTACATCAAATCTAAATAGACTAGAAAAGACAACTACTAAAACGAGCATCATCATTAGTGGATTTAAGATACTCCAAATATAGCCAAGATAACTACGTCTATATTTTAGTTTGATATCTTTTATTATTAGTTGTTTTAATAGTTCTCTATAACGATAGATTTCTGAAATCTCTTTTTTTATCATATTTAAAATACTTTTTACTCAAATAGAACTGCTTTATGAAGAGAGCTACCTAATAAATCTTTATTTGATAAATTAGGCTCTCCAATTATGGGCCATTCAATACCTACAGTAGAGTCATTCCAAATCAAGGAGTGTTCGGCATTAGGGTTATAATAGTCAGTACACTTATACACAAACTCTGCCTCATCACTTAAAACATAAAAACCATGGGCAAATCCTTCGGGCACCCATAATTGTCTTTTGTTTTCCGCTGATAAAATTTCCCCTACCCATTTACCAAAAGTTGGTGAATTTTTACGGAGATCCACTGCAACATCAAAAACTGCTCCTGAAATCACTCTTACTAGCTTTCCTTGAGTGTTTTCTGTTTGATAATGCAGCCCTCTTAATACACCTTTAGTAGATTTTGAATGGTTTTCTTGTACAAAAGTTCGATTGCACACATTTTCTTTAAACCATTGGTCGCGAAAGGTCTCCATAAAGAAACCACGTTCGTCACCAAAAACTTGAGGTTCTAGAATTTTTACATCAGGAATAGTTGTGTCAATAATTTTCATTATGATGTCCTGTTTTCAATTAAATATATGCTCTTATATTTTTTAACGCATCTTGCCAATTACTTGGAGATATATTAAATGCATTTCTTATTTTTGTATGGCTTAGTTTCGAATTTGCTGGACGTTTTGCTGCAGTTGGGTAACTTAGTGTATCAATAGCTTTAAGATTAGGCATAATATCTAATAGACCGCGCTGATTTGCATTATTAAAGATAGCTTGAGCAAATTCAAACCAATTCACATAGGGATAACCTGAGAAATGGTAAATACCGTAAGAAATGCTTTTTTCGGCAATAATAGTATCCGCAATTTTGATCAGTGCATTAGCGATATCTCCAGCATATGTTGGTGAGCCAAATTGATCGGATACAATACCTAACTCATTATGCGTCTTTGCTAAGCGCAACATTGTTTTTACAAAGTTATTACCGTATTCGCAAAAAACCCATGCGGTTCGTAAAATAATTGTTTTTTGGCAATGTTTTTGAGCGACTATCTCGCCTTGTAATTTTGTTTCACCATAGACACTTTGGGGATTCACTAGATCTTCTTCAGTATATAGATTCGCAAGGTTTTTATTTCCATCAAAAACATAATCTGTAGAAATGTGTAATAAAGCAGCAGATATTTCTTCGCAAGCAATAGCTAGATTTTTTACTCCATCAACATTAATCAATTTAGCTGTTTCTTGATCAGATTCAGCTTTATCTACTGCAGTATATGCAGCTGCATTAATCACAACATCTGGTCTAAATTGTTTAATTGTATGATTTACCGCTTTTATATCGGTTATATCTAGTTGATCACGATCAAGGGCAAGTAAATCTACTTTATTTTTCAATCGTTCAACTAAGCATTGACCTACTTGTCCACTGCTTCCAGTAACTAGAATCCGAGGCATGATTATTGCTCTCCAATTAAATGTAATAAATATTGACCATAGCGATTTTTTTTCATCGGAGTGGCAAGTTGAATTAACTGTTCTGTTGTTAGCCAACCATTACGCCAAGCGATTTCTTCTAAGCAAGCAATTTGGAGAGCTTGAATATTCTCAATTGTACGGACGAAGGAGGACGCCTCATGTAGGCTCTCATATGTACCCGTATCTAGCCAAGCGAATCCACGACCTAATAGCTGCACTGTTAATGAACCATCTTCCAAGTACATTTGATTTAAGGTAGTAATTTCTAATTCCCCTCTCGCAGAAGGCTTAATTTGTTTTGCAAAATCCACAACACGATTATCATAAAAATAAAGTCCAGTCACTGCCCAATTGGATTTTGGATGTTCTGGTTTTTCTTCTATTGATAAGGCTTTGAAATTTTCATCAAATTCCACAACCCCAAAACGCTCGGGGTCTTTGACTTGATAGCCGAATACCGTTGCCCCAGATTGCTGTTCTCTTGCCTGAGAAAGGAGTTGACTGAAATGTTGACCATAGAAGATATTATCACCCAAAACTAAGCAACAGCGATCATTGCCTATAAATTCTTCTCCAATGAGAAAGGCTTGTGCCAATCCATCTGGGCTAGGTTGTACTGCATATTTAAGTTTTATCCCAAAATCACTCCCGTCACCTAAAAGTCGTTTAAAACTTTCGTTATCTTCAGGTGTCGTGATGATTAGAATATCTCTAATTCCTGCTAGCATTAGTACAGAAAGAGGATAATAAATCATTGGTTTATCATAAACAGGTAATAACTGTTTCGATACACCACGCGTAATAGGGTAGAGACGCGTACCAGAGCCCCCTGCTAAAATAATTCCTTTCATCTATTTTTTACCCTTATAAACTTTTGAAACCTAAACGTTCTAAATTATAGGAACCATTTAAGACTCTTTTCCACCATTTAGAATTATTGAGATACCATTCTACAGTTTTACGCAAGCCCGTATCGAAAGTTTCTTCAGGATACCAACCTAGTTCTTTTCCTATTTTGCTAGCGTCAATAGCATAACGTAAGTCATGTCCTGGTCGATCTGTCACAAAGGTAATTAAATCAGAATAATGAGTTACACCTTCAGGTTTATTCGGTGCAAGCTCCTCTAATAATTCGCAGATAGTTTTAACAACCTCTAAATTGGTTTTTTCATTATGCCCACCAATATTATAAGTTTCTCCAATTTGGCCTTCTGTCACTACTTTGTAGAGCGCGCGAGCGTGATCTTCAACAAATAGCCAATCTCGGATTTGCTGACCATCACCATAAACAGGTAATGGTTTGCCATCTAGGGCATTCAAAATCATCAAAGGAATTAGTTTTTCTGGGAAATGGTAGGGACCATAATTATTTGAACAATTGGTTATAATTGTAGGCAATCCAAATGTGCGATGCCAAGCTCGCACTAAATGATCACTTGATGCTTTTGATGCTGAATATGGACTACTTGGTGCATAAGGTGTAGCTTCTGTGAATAATTCATCTGTATTATGCAAATCTCCATACACTTCATCTGTAGAAATGTGATGAAAACGAAAATTTTGCTTTTTGTTTTCGGGCATTGCTGACCAGTATTGCCTTACTGCCTCCAGCAGCGTGTAAGTGCCAACAATATTTGTCTCAATAAAGGCGGCTGGACCATCAATAGAACGATCAACATGGCTTTCTGCTGCTAAATGCATTACTGCATCAGGTTGGTGCTTTTGTAAAACCTTTTGTAATGAGATAAGATCACAGATATCTACTTGTTCAAAAGCATAGCGAGCATTATCCGAAATCTCATCAAGTGACTCAAGGTTCCCAGCATAAGTGAGTTTATCCACATTAATAACGCTATGTGAAGTGTTTTTTATGACATGACGAACGAGTGCTGAGCCGATAAAACCAGCGCCTCCAGTAATCAAAATTTTCATATAAACCTATTGAGAGAATGACAAATATTGAATGTAGTTAGCTATTTTATCTACATTCATTGGCTATAGCAACAAAACTACATAAAAAGATTTTGTTTTAGCATATTTAGAGAGTTATAATTCTATTCAGGCAGGAGACAATTATGCAAAAAAAAGATTTTTACTATAAAGCAACCTTTATGCTGCTTGATTTTTGTTCGGTTTTTGTTCCTTTTTTTCTCGTATTATGTTTGGTAAACATTTTTTATCCTAATGTAACTTCATTAATTCCAGATTATTCTATTTATAAGCAATCATTTTTACATTTTTTTATTACTTTTTTCTGTATTTTATGGTTTTGGCTAAGGTTAAGACATTATACTTATAGAAAAACGTTCTGGGTTGAGTTAAGAGAAGTAATATATACATTATTTTTGTTTTGTATTATTGAATTATCTTTGATTGCATTCTTAAAACTTACCTTTTCTCGTACTTTCTTTATGCTAATGTGGGGTAGTATATTTTTATTATTTCCCCTAGTTCGTTTTATAGTAAAATATATTTTAATAAAAAATGGGAGGTATAGAAAAGAAACAGTTATTATTGGTACGCAAGAAAATGCGATGGAGGCTTATCAAGCTATTAAGAGTGAGTTTTTCTTAGGGTTTGATGTGAAGTATTTTGTTGATGTGAATACTTCCTCTGAAGATTGTTTTAATAAGTATTTAAAGCATTTAAATATTCCTATTTTATATCCTGATACACATAATTTATTTTCTTTGGTAGATAAGAATACTACCCAATTTATTTTGGCATTGGAAGAAAATCAAGCTAATGAACTGGATTATTGGGTTCGGCTGCTAGCAAAGCATCATTGCCGAGCCATTTCCATTGTGCCGAGTTTAAAGGGATTGCCGTTGTATAACACGGATATTTCCTTTATTTTTAGTCACGAAGTTATGTTATTGCGTGTACAGAACAGGTTAGCTAAACGTAGCTCTAGAATCTTAAAAAGAGCAGTGGATATTTTTATTTCCTTATCTTTAATTATTGTACTTTCACCTTTTTTATTATGGTTATATTATCTTGTGGCAAAAGATGGTGGAAAAGCAATCTATGCGCATAAGCGTGTTGGAATGAATAAAAAAGTTTTTGGTTGTTTAAAATTTAGAACAATGGTGCTTAATTCTGATGAAGTCTTGCGTAATTTATTAAAAAACAATCCTGAAGCACGGGCTGAGTGGGAAAAAGATTTTAAATTAAAAAATGATCCTAGGATCACCAAAATAGGCCATTTCCTGCGTAAGACAAGTTTAGATGAGCTGCCACAGTTATTTAATGTGCTTAAAGGTGATATGAGTTTAGTTGGCCCTCGTCCAATTGTTCGCCAAGAATTAATAAGATATAGAGATGAATTAGATTATTATTTGATGACTCGTCCTGGAATGACGGGACTATGGCAAATTAGTGGAAGAAATAATATCGATTATTCCACAAGGGTTTATTACGATGCTTGGTATGTAAGAAATTGGTCAATTTGGAATGACATAACAATTTTATTTAAAACAGCAAGAGTTGTATTTGAAAAAACAGGTGCTTATTAACAGCGTAAGCAAATGTATTTTTCATAGCAAAATGAGCGTAACCCTGTAAAATAGCCCCAAATCTTAAACAACCAAAACCAAAGTGCGGTGAAATTTTTATGAGTTTTTCAATGCGGCCTATTGAGCCAACAACACAGGGTGCTTGGCTTTTAACCCAAGGATCGAATATTTTTCTTTTCGAGGGAAAATTGCCCGAAGGAAAGGCGGAAGATTTTCAATTAACGGGGCGTTTGGCGATGGAAATCGGGCGTTGGAATGGCGCGCCGCTTTGGCTAGTTGCCGAGCAGGAAGAAAAGCAGAGAGCAGAGCAGGACGATAGCCGAGAATATACTTCATTGCGTAGCCAGCTTCATTTGCCAGAAGCGCAATTTAATTTGCTCAATCGTGGCGTGGAGATTAATCATTTTCTGAAAACCCATCGCGTTTGTGGGAAGTGCGGTTCAAAAATGGCAATGGCAAAAGAAGAATTGGCCGTGCAATGTGAAAATTCCGCCTGTGGATACCGCACTTATCCCGTGATTTGCCCTTCGATTATTGTGGCAGTTCGCCGTGGTAGGCAGATTTTGCTCGCCAATCATCAGCGTCATCAACAGGAAAAAATGTACACCACGTTGGCGGGATTTGTGGAAGTGGGGGAAAGTTTTGAGCAAACCGTGCAACGAGAAGTGTTTGAAGAAACTGGGATTCAGGTGAAAAACATTCGTTATTTTGGTAGCCAGCCTTGGGCGTTCCCCAATTCTCAAATGGTGGGATTTTTAGCCGATTATGCCGCGGGGGAAATTCGCTTGCAAGAAGCAGAACTGCAAGATGCTCAATGGTTTGATTATGATAAACCCTTGCCAAATTTGCCGCCACAAGGCACTATTGCGTTGAAATTAATTAATGCCACACTGGCACTTTGTGCCGATGATGATAAAAGTGCGGTAGAAAAATAAAGGAATTTAAGATGTTTGAATTAAAAAATGATCGTTATTTGCGTGCGCTTTTGCGTGAACCTGTGGATATGACCCCCGTTTGGATGATGCGTCAAGCAGGGCGTTATTTGCCAGAATACAAAGCCACGCGTGCGCAAGCAGGGGATTTTATGTCTCTTTGCCGCAATGCAGAGTTGGCTTGTGAAGTGACACTACAACCTTTACGCCGTTACGATTTAGATGCCGCCATTTTGTTTTCTGATATTCTCACCATTCCTGATGCAATGGGGCTAGGATTGAGCTTTGGCGCAGGCGAGGGGCCTAAATTTGCGCGTCCTATCGAAAATAAAAGTGCGGTGGAAAATTTGCCAATTCCTGATCCGGAACAAGAATTGCAATATGTGATGAATGCGGTGCGCACCATTCGCCGTGAACTCAAAGGCGAAGTGCCGTTGATCGGATTTTCTGGCAGCCCTTGGACACTTGCCACCTATATGGTAGAAGGGGGCAGTAGCAAGGCTTTCACAAAAATCAAAAAAATGCTTTATACCGATCCACAAACCTTGCATTTGTTACTCGACAAATTAGCGGATTCCGTTGCCCTTTATCTGAATGCACAAATTAAAGCGGGTGCGCAATCGGTGATGATTTTTGATACTTGGGGCGGTGTGCTAGCTCATCGTGAATACCTTGAGTTTTCGCTGCAATATATGCAGAAAATTGTGGAAAATCTTATTCGTCATAATGAAGGACGCAAAGTGCCAGTGACCCTCTTTACCAAAGGTGGCGGCTTATGGTTAGAAAATATCGCCAATACAGGCTGTGATGCAGTGGGCTTGGATTGGACAGTGGATCTTGCAGACGCCAAAAAACGTATCGGGCATAAAGTGGCGCTACAAGGCAATATGGATCCTTCTGTGCTTTATGCTTCACCAGAGCGCATTGAACAAGAAGTGCGGTCGATTTTAGCGGATTTTGGCGAAGGCAGCGGCCACGTTTTTAATCTCGGACACGGTATTCATCAAGATGTGCCAGAAATCAGCCCGAAAATTTTTGTGGACGCAATCCATCAATATTCTCAGCCTTACCATAAATAAGGATAAACAATGCGAAATCCTATTCATAAACGCTTAGAAAATTTAGCCAGTTGGCAGCATCTCACTTTTATGGCCTGTCTGTGTGAGCGAATGTTGCCGAACTTTCAGCTTTTTTGCCAAGTCACGGAACAGCCCACGCAAAGCAGAATTTACCAAAATATTCTGAATTTAACCTGGGAATATTTAACCGTGAAAGATGCCCACATCAATTTTGATAATCAGCTCGAAAAATTTGAAGCGATTATCCCTGATGTGAATAATTATGATTTTTATGGCGTTGTGCCAGCGATTGAGGCCTGCGAAGCACTTTCTGAATTATTACATAGCCTAATTGCAGGTGAAACCTTAGAGCACGCCGTGCAAGTGAGTTTGATTTCTTTACAAACTGTTATCGGATTATTGGAAACTAATTTAGACCGAGAATTATCCGAACAAGAACTCAAAGCAAGTGAAGAAATTGAACAAGAATTAGATGTGCAATGGCAGATCTACCGTGCGCTACGAGAGTGCGAAGAACGCGATGTTTCCTTAATTTTAGCACTTAAAAATGAAATTCGCGCAGAAGGAATCTCAAATATTGGTATAGAAATTAGCCAATAATGTGATTTAGATTACATTTTTGCTATTTATTGCTTTGCTTTATATAGAAGTTGATTTATTCTTTACCACACTGTGCATACAGTATTTATTATTGACTTAGGCGTTAGGCGTATCCTAACACTCTTAATTTAATCAAAAAATAGAGAAGGTACTAATTTATGAACAAAACGGATTTAATTGATGCAATTGCAAGTGCAGCAGAGTTAAACAAAAAACAAGCTAAAGCTGCATTAGAAGCAACTTTAGATGCTATCGCAGGTAGCTTAAAAGCAGGTCAGCCAGTTCAATTAATCGGCTTTGGTACATTCAAAGTGAACGAGCGTAAAGCGCGCACAGGTCGTAATCCACAAACTGGTGCAGAAATCCAAATTGCAGCGTCTAAAGTGCCTGCATTCGTTGCTGGTAAAGCATTAAAAGACGCGATCAAATAATTAATTGCCCTTATTTTTCTAACCCTGCATAATGCAGGGTTTTTTGTTTATACGATTTAAAACAGTTGTTTTGTTTTCCTTAACGAATTTTCTATTTACATTTCCCTTTTCTTTCTATAATATTCCGAACCGAAATTTAGATCTGATTTAAGATTATGAAACGAAACATTCAACCCAGAAATACGCAACAACGCCGTCATCGCATTGTGCAATTATTACAAAGCCAAGGCGAAGTGAGTGTGGAACAGCTTGTTCAGTTATTTGAAACTTCAGAGGTAACAATTCGCAAAGATTTGACCGCACTTGAAGCCAATGGTGTGTTGGTACGCCGTTATGGTGGGGCGATTTTAATGCCGCAAGAGTTGCTTGATGAAAGCCAAGATGAACATCTTTCAAAACGAAAGTTAGCGATTGCGAAAAAAGCGGCGGAACGTATTGCGGATCATAATCGCATTATTATTGATAGCGGTAGCACCACTGCGGCGCTGATCAATCAGCTCAATAAAAAGCAAGGCTTGGTGGTGATGACGAATTCTCTTTCCGTTGCCACCCAATTGCGCGCTTTAGAAAATGAGCCAACGCTGTTGATGACAGGGGGAACTTGGGACACTCGTTCTGAATCTTTCCAAGGGCAAGTGGCGGCGCAAGTGTTGCGTTCATACAATTTTGATCAGCTTTTTATTGGCGCGGACGGCATAGATTTAGAGCGTGGCACGACCACCTTTAATGAATTAGTGGATTTAAGCCGTGTAATGGCGGAAGTTTCCCGTGAAGTTATTGTGATGGTGGAATCACAAAAAATCGGCAGAAAAATGCCAAATATCGAATTAACTTGGCAGCAAATTGATGTGTTAGTCACGGACGATTTGCTCGCCGCTGAAATTAAACAACAAATTGAAGCACAAGGCGTGGAGGTGATCTGCGCAAGTGCGGTGTAAATTTTTCAACTTTTTTATTTTCTAACCAGAGAGGACATTTTATGTGTGGAATTGTGGGTGCAGTAGCACAACGTGATGTAGCAGAAATTTTAGTCAATGGCTTACATCGTTTAGAATACCGTGGTTATGATTCAGCGGGTATTGCGGTGCTAGATGCAAATCATAATATGCAAATCGTACGCCGTGTAGGTAAAGTAAAAGCTTTAGATGAAGCCCTTGAAGCACACCCAATTTTAGGTGGCACAGGGATCGCGCACACTCGTTGGGCAACGCACGGTGAACCTTCAGAAGCCAACGCTCACCCACATCGTTCTGGCAAAATTGCGGTGGTTCACAATGGAATTATCGAAAACTACGAAGAATTGCGTGAAGAATTACAAAAACGCGGTTATGAATTCCTTTCGCAAACCGACACCGAAGTGATTGCCCACTTAGTGGAATGGGAATACCGCAGCGCTAGCTCATTATTAGAAGCGGTACAAAAAACCGTGGCACAATTGCGCGGCGCTTACGGTACGGTAGTAATGCACCAAGATGAACCTGAACATTTAGTGGTTGCGCGTTCTGGCAGCCCATTGGTTATCGGTTTAGGCGTGGGTGAAAACTTCCTTGCTTCCGATCCTTTAGCGCTATTAAGCGTAACGCGCCGTTTCATTTATTTAGAAGAAGGCGATGTGGCGGAAATTTCTCGCCGTGATGTACAAATTTTTGATGCGCAAGGCAATGCCGTTGAGCGTGAAATGCACGAAGGGCATTTTGAAGCCGATGCAGCAGACAAAGGGCAATATCGCCACTATATGCAAAAAGAAATTTTTGAACAACCTGTTGCGATTATGAACACCTTAGATGGCCGTATTGTTAATGGTAAAGTCAATATTGATGCCATTGGCCCTAATGCAGCAGAAATCTTGAAAAAAGTGGAACACGTTCAAATTGTGGCGTGCGGAACGTCATACAATGCGGGAATGGTGGCACGCTATTGGTTTGAATCCATTGCTGGCGTAAGCTGTGATGTGGAAATTGCGTCAGAATTCCGCTATCGCAAATTTGTTACTCGTCCAAATAGCCTGCTTATCACCCTTTCTCAATCGGGCGAAACCGCAGATACCTTGGCCGCATTACGCTTAGCCAAAGAATCAGGCTATATGACGGCAATGACAATCTGTAACGTGGCAAGTTCTTCTTTAGTGCGTGAATCAGATTTTGCCTTTATGACCCGTGCGGGCGTGGAAATTGGCGTGGCATCAACCAAAGCCTTCACCACTCAATTAACCTGTTTATTATTATTAAATGCGGCAATCGGACGCTTAAAAGGCACAGTGAGCGAAGAGCAAGAACATCACATTGTACAGGCTTTACAACGTTTGCCAGCGCAAATTGAAAGCGCATTAGTTTACGATAAACAAATTGAAAAATTATCTGAAGATTTCGCTGATAAACACCACACCTTATTCTTAGGACGTGGCGAGTTTTACCCAATCGCAATGGAATCAGCCTTGAAATTGAAAGAAATTTCCTACATTCACGCAGAAGCCTATGCGGCTGGGGAATTAAAACACGGCCCACTGGCTTTAATTGATAGCGATATGCCAGTGATTGTGGTTGCGCCAGAAAATGATTTACTTGAAAAAGTGAAATCAAACATTGAAGAAGTACGCGCTCGTGGCGGCCAGCTTTATATCTTTGCTGATCACGATGCCGGTTTTAGCGATGGTGAAGGTTTCAAAACCATCGTGTTACCGAAAGTGGACGAAGTAACCGCACCAATTTTCTACACTGTGCCGCTACAACTGCTTTCTTACCATATTGCCTTAATCAAAGGAACAGACGTGGATCAACCGCGTAACCTTGCAAAAGCGGTAACGGTGGAATAATTTTTCAAACAGCCTTGTAATGATTTGCAAGGCTGTTTTTTTATTTGCTTACAGCAGTCAAATTAACTACACTATGTGCGCTTTTTAAGGCGTGCTTTTTTAAGGCACACTTTTAGCAAACTTCCTTTCTTAACACTTTAAAGGCTACCCGTGAGTAGCAAAAGGACATCTATGAACAACAAAGTAAATGATTATGGCTGGAAAGCCTTGATCGGCTCTGCCGTGGGCTATGCAATGGACGGCTTCGATTTACTCATTCTCGGCTTTATGCTCAGCGCAATTTCTGCGGATTTAGCCCTATCAAGCGCCCAAGCAGGCTCTTTGGTTACTTGGACATTAATCGGCGCAGTGGCGGGTGGCATTATTTTCGGCGCATTAAGCGATCGTTATGGACGTGTGCGAGTATTAACTTGGACAATCGTGCTATTTGCCGTGTTTACTGGCTTATGTGCGCTCGCACAAGGTTATTGGGATTTATTAATTTACCGCACCATTGCAGGCATTGGATTGGGTGGTGAATTTGGTATTGGAATGGCATTAGCGGCGGAAGCTTGGCCTGCTCGCCATCGTGCAAAAGCCGCTTCTTATGTGGCATTAGGCTGGCAAGTGGGCGTGCTAGCTGCAGTGTTACTTACACCATTATTATTGCCAATCATCGGCTGGCGCGGAATGTTTATTGTGGGCATTTTCCCTGCTTTCGTGGCATGGTATTTGCGAGCGAAATTACACGAACCTGACGTTTTTACCGAAAAACAGACCGCACTTTCCGCTACGACACAATCGAAATGGCAGGCATTCCGTCAATCTTTCCAATTATTAGTGAAAGATAAACAAACCGCCAAAGTCAGCCTAGGAGTGGTGGTGCTGACTTCCGTACAGAATTTTGGTTATTACGGCATAATGATCTGGCTACCTAATTTCCTGTCTAAACAACTTGGCTTTAGCTTAACCAAATCTGGCGTTTGGACGGCGGTAACCGTATGCGGAATGATGAGCGGTATCTGGATTTTTGGTCGCCTTGCGGACAAAATCGGGCGCAAACCAAGTTTTCTGCTTTTCCAACTAGGCGCCGTAATCAGTGTGATTACCTACTCACAACTGACCGACCCAAACGCAATGCTGATTGCTGGAGCCTTTCTCGGAATGTTCGTAAATGGAATGATGGGCGGCTACGGTGCATTAATGGCGGAAGCCTACCCAACTCAAGCCCGTGCAACCGCACAAAATGTGCTGTTTAATATCGGGCGCGCGGTCGGTGGCTTCGGCCCTGTGGTAGTCGGTGCCGTAGTAGCAAGCTATTCGTTTTCCACGGCGATTGCCTTCCTTGCGCTAATTTATGTGATCGATATGATCGCCACCATTTTCTTAATTCCAGAATTAAAAGGCAAAGCCTTGGATTAATCGGCAAAAATGATGAGCTGCTTGGTTATGCTCATCATTTTTCTTCTGAATTGACAATTCCTTACATTTAACCCATAAATTTCTGCTCAAAAAATAAGAATATCCGTTATAATCATTCGCTTAACATAAAAAGAAAAGAGATAACAACGATGATACGCTTTGAAAACGTCAGCAAGGCTTATTTAGGCGGCAAGCCAGCCTTGCAGGGATTAAACTTTCATCTTCCGGTTGGGAGTATGAGCTATGTTCTCGGGCATTCTGGCGCGGGGAAAAGTACCCTATTGAAACTTATTATGGGTATGGAACGTGCCAATGGCGGGCAAATTTGGTTTAACGGACACGATATTACACGTCTGTCCAAACACGAATTGCCCTTCTTACGCCGTCAAATTGGTATGGTGCATCAAGATTATCGCCTGCTTGCCGATCGTTGTATTGTGGATAATGTGGCGTTGCCGCTTATCATTGCGGGAATTCACCCAAAAGAAGCGCAAAGTCGTGCCTTAGCGGCGTTAGATCGCGTTGGCTTGCGTGATCGTGCTAATCACTTACCAATCCATTTATCGGGCGGTGAACAGCAACGTGTCGATATTGCCCGCGCCATTGTGCATAAACCACAATTATTGCTCGCTGATGAGCCAACAGGCAATTTAGATAACGCCCTTTCGCTGGATATTTTTAATTTATTTGAAGAGTTTAATCGTCTTGGAATGACCGTGTTAATTGCCACGCACGATATTAATATTGTTCAACAAAAACCAAAACCTTGTTTAATTTTAGAACAAGGCCATTTACGTTAGGGCTTGTTGATAATTCATTGTGCATTTGAATTATCGTTTAAAATTAGCGCAATCGCGGCGCCGTTCAAAACTAAGAATGATTCTCTTAGTGAGAACGGTAACAAAGAGTGCGCTAATTTTAAACCTAACCCGAAGGGCTGAAGCTATTTTTCGTGATAGCAATGTTGAATGTGGTTCGTTTAGCCTAACTAAACGTCCGCGCGTTCGCCTTGTTCTCACAAAAAATAGCCATCAGCTCAAATGTATAATGAATTATTAACGAACCCCAAGGAAAGCCCAATGAGTTCTCGTCCAATCAATGCTTCTTGGTGGGTACAAACCCATTATGTGCTAAGAGCCGTGCTGGCAGATCTAATCAAGAAAAAATATGCGACCTTATTAACCATTCTTGTTATTGCCGTTTCGCTGACTGTACCAACGGTGAGCTATTTATTGTGGAAAAATATTCATCAGGCCACTACGCAGTTTTATCCTGAAAGTGAACTGACCGTTTATTTGCATAAAAATCTTACGGAAGCCGATGCCAATTTAGTGGTGGAAAAAATTCGCCAACAAGCAGGGGTGGAAAGCCTGAATTATGTTTCTCGCCAAGAGAGCCTTAATGAGTTCAAAAATTGGTCTGGTTTCACTGAGGGCTTGGATATTTTAGATGATAATCCACTGCCTGCCGTGGTGATTATTAAACCAGTCAAAGACTACAACGAAAGTCAAAAACGCAATGAATTGCGGGAAAATCTCGCCAAAATTAAAGGCGTACAAGAAGTGCGTTTAGACAATAATTTAATGGAAAAACTCACCGCACTTTCGTGGCTAATTGCTCATATCGCCGTGGTTTGCACCATTTTGATGACCATTTCTGTTTTCCTTGTGATTGGCAACAGTATTCGTTCTGATGTGTACAGCAACAAAGCCAATATTGAAGTAATGAAACTGCTTGGTGCAACGGATCAATTTATCCTACGCCCGTTCCTTTATACAGGAATAATTTATGCCGTGCTGGGCGGATTATTTGCCTGCATTTTCAGTGCTATTGTGATTGGTTATTTCACCAGTGCGGTGAAATATGTAACAGACATTTTCGCCGTAAACTTTGAGCTACACGGCATAATGATCGGTGAGTTACTCTTTCTGCTCGCAATGTGTGCGCTAGTTGGCTACACCGCTGCTTGGTTATCGGCGAAAAAATACAGCTAATCTTTACGTTTTCTTTGTGCTTTCTTTTAATCCCCTTTGCTCTATGACAAAGGGGATTTTTCTTTTCCTTTCTAGCATCATTCGGATTTTTTCAATGAGTGGTCAGTAAACTTAAAAATTCTTTGTTGAAAGATCAATTATTCACAACTTTTTTTAGAAAAACGCTTGCTTTTGTTTACGCTATCTTGTACGTTTTTTTGCACGGTTTAACGTAATTAATTTCCCGTGAATTAAAGCCGAATGGTTATTTCTTCTAACCCTTTTTCTGTGCATAATTCACTCAGATTTTATTTTCAACACAACATTACTTATAAGGAAAATTTTATGCAAAACGTTGGTTTTATCGGTTGGCGTGGAATGGTTGGCTCGGTGCTAATGGATCGTATGCAACAAGAAAATGATTTCGCGAACATCAATCCTTTCTTTTTCACCACCTCACAAGCCGGTCAAAAAGCGCCTGTATTTGCAGGTAAAGATGCGGGCGTGTTAAAAGATGCCTTTGACATCGCTGAATTACAAAAATTAGATATTATCGTTACCTGTCAAGGTGGTGATTACACCAACGAAGTGTATCCAAAATTAAAAGCAACAGGCTGGAACGGCTATTGGATTGACGCAGCTTCTGCATTGCGTATGGACAAAGATGCCATCATCGTGCTTGATCCAGTAAACCAAAACGTGATCAGCGAAGGGTTAAAAAACGGCGTGAAAACCTTTGTTGGTGGAAACTGTACAGTAAGTTTAATGTTAATGGCGCTAGGCGGTTTATTTGAGCGTGATTTAGTGGAATGGGTATCTGTTGCCACTTACCAAGCGGCCTCTGGTGCGGGCGCAAAAAATATGCGTGAATTATTGGTGCAAATGGGTGAATTAGAAGATTCGGTTAAAGCAGAGTTAGCCGATCCCGCTTCATCAATTTTAGACATTGAACGCAAAGTAACAGCCAAAATGCGTGATGCATCATTCCCGATTGATAACTTCGGCGCACCGCTTGCTGGTGGCTTAATCCCTTGGATCGACAAATTATTACCAGAAACAGGACAAACTAAAGAAGAATGGAAAGGCTACGCAGAAACCAATAAAATTTTAGGTTTAAGCGACAATCCAATCCCAGTGGACGGTTTATGTGTGCGTATCGGCGCATTACGCTGCCACAGCCAAGCATTCACCATTAAGTTGAAAAAAGATTTACCATTAGACGAAATCGAGCAAATTTTGGCTTCTCACAACGAATGGGTTAAAGTGATTCCAAACGACAAAGAAACCACCTTGCGTGAATTAACGCCTGCTAAAGTAACAGGTACATTAAGCGTACCAGTGGGACGTTTACGCAAATTGGCAATGGGGCCTGAATATCTTGCCGCCTTCACCGTTGGTGACCAATTATTATGGGGCGCTGCAGAACCTGTTCGCCGCATTTTAAAACAGCTAGTGGCTTAATTTTTAAGTAACAAAACCCATAAAGAAGCACCGCACGGCTGAAAATAAAGTGCGGTGCTTTTTTTGTGAATTTTTTAAGGCGGATTGAATGGGTAACCTGTTTTATTTCCCTTTGAATGTTGATCTGGCTGCTGGACAAAAATAACGAAAAAAAACACCGCACTTTAAAAATGTGAGATTTTATCAACAAGTAAGGAAGTCTGATGTGGCATTAATGTTCTATCTTTCTTGCCCGCTTTCCTTTATGATCGGGACATCTTTGTTTTATTGATGGTAAGCTGATGTCAAATTGCCTACACCGAGAACCCCATTTTTGCCGCTTTGCGTTGCAGCAATTAATGCCCTTTGTGGATCAATTTCCTATCCAATATTTAACGGGTAAACAGGGTTGCCAAATTGCCTATCGCCATTTTTTGCGCGCCGAAAGCTCGCCAAGTGCGGTACGAAAATTGATAATTTTAGTCAATGGACGGGCGGAGAATATGCTGAAATGGTCGGAGTTGGCTTATGATTTTTATCAATGGGGTTATGATGTGCTGCTTTTCGATCACCGCGGGCAGGGCTATTCGCAGCGTTTATTAGCGGATAACGATAAAGGCTATATTGATGAATTTCGCTTTTACTGCGAGGATATGGACGCGGTCATCAAGCAAATCTCTCACCATTATGATTATTCGCAACAATATCTGCTCGCTCATTCTTTAGGCTCGCTGATTTCGGCTTATTATTTAGCGAACTATGATCATCATATTCAAAGTGCGGTGCTTTCTTCACCATTTTTTGGCTTGCCAACCAAGCATTTATTGCGCGATGAGCTGATTATTAATTTGATGATGTTATTCGGGCAAGGGCAACGCTATGTATTCGGCAAGAGCGCCTATAAACCCGCCAATCTGGATCAAAATGAACTCAGTTTTTGCAAAACCAGAATGAAATGGATGAACCGCATTAATCGTTATTTTCCTGAATTAAGCCTTGGAGGGCCAACGTTCCGCTGGGTGCATTTATGTTTAACTGCAATTAAAGGGCTGGAAAAAATTTTGTCGCGCATTGAAATTCCCGTTTTAGTTTTGCAAGCTGGCAAAGAAAAGATCGTAGAAAATACACAGTTGGAAAAATTGGTTGCCTGCTTGCCAAAAGGGCAACTCATCACGGTGGAAAATGCCAGACACGAGATTTTGTTTGAACGGAATAAAATTCGTGCCGAAGCCTTAAGTGCGGTGCAAGCCTTTATTTCCAATAACGGTACAGCAGCACGCCAAACAGCGTAAATAACAGGCTGCCGCCAAGATGCAAAGTAATAATTGCCAGCGCAGATAGCCATTTTTCCGTTAAAAAATCATTCACTACTTCAGCCGAAAAAGAAGAAAAGGTGGTGAGGCTGCCTAAAAATCCAGTAATCAAAAATAATCGCCACTCGCTAGAAACTTGCGGATATTGCCAAAGTAAGGCGATCAAAATGCCGATTAAAAAACAGCCAAGATAATTGGCGATAAGCGTGCCAAAGGCAAGAAAAGAAAATAGCGGATTTAGCAATTCGCTCAAGCCCCAACGAGTGCAAGCGCCAATTGCAGCGCCGCTGCTTATGATGAGTAAAGATTGCCAAATCGCCATTTTTACCTGCTTTCTAACTTAATACACACCAAAGGTAGCACGCAAATAGCTCGCTACTGCTTCGTGGCGGTTCAAGCCAATTTGCTCTAACTGCGGACAAGCCTGCACCAAGCGCGGATCTGCATTGCCCATAATGCAACCTTTACCCACTTCGCTGAGCATTTCTATATCATTCATACCATCACCAAAGGCAATGCACGCGCTCAAACCATATTCACGCCCTTGTACCACTTGGGCAAGTGCGGTGGCTTTTGACACGTTTTTATTCATAATCTCTAAACATTGCGGCGTGGAATAGGTGATATAAATCGCATCACCAAAACGCGCTTTCAAATGCGCTTCAATCGGGGCGAGATCAGCGGGTGTGCGACCAATAAAAAACACTTTTTCCGTGCCACGTCCGTGGTGATGTTTGAAATCCACCACTTGATACATAAAGCCCGAATCTTGATGATATTTGGCTAATTCAGGCATATCAATGCTGATAAACCAGCCATCATCTTGATAACTATTAGCGAACACATTTTTTTCATCATAAGGGGTCTGCATTATTTCCATTGCCATTTCATCAGGCAAACTGTTGCTGAGCAGCAAATTACCTTGCAGATTATGCGTCTTTGCGCCATTTGACGTGATAAGCACCGCATTATCCAGCTTCACCTTGCCAACAATATGCGCCACGTCTTCATACTTCCGCCCCGTGGCGAGAATAATATCAATCTTCTCTTGCGCTAATTTTTCAAGGGTTTCAATAGTAAAATCACCGATAACGTGATCCCCATTGAGCAATGTGCCGTCTAAATCTGAAACCACAGCACGAAATGGTTGATTTTGCATAGTCAAACTCCTTCAACAAAACGGGAGTATGATAGCAAATTATGCGAAAAAATGACCGCACTTTTTATTTTCTCAGGAAAACGATTGCGAAATGTAAAAAATTCCTTGATTTCTATTTTGAATGTGGTATCAATAACAGCATTAAAAGCGGAATGCTCAAATCGGATTCAGACAATGACAAAATTTTATTCTCTTATTGGCATTATTATTAACCTCGTGGTGGTGAACACTGCGAGGTTTTGGCTTGTTAACAAATAGAATAAATTTATAACTCAATTTGTATATAGAAAGCCCCTCGCAGAGATCTTCGAGAGGCTTTTTTTATAGCGATTAATAACCAGAAAGGTGGAATATGAACGGTGCAAGATTAGTAACGGAGTGCTTGAAAGCACACAATGTGGATATTGTATTTGGCTATCCAGGTGGGGCGATAATGCCAGTTTATGATGCCATTTATGATTCGGGTTTGGAACATTTGCTCTGTCGCAATGAGCAAGGCGCGGCAATGGCTGCGATTGGCTATGCCAGAGCAAGCGGGAAAACGGGGGTGTGCATTGCTACCTCAGGCCCAGGTGCGACTAATTTAATCACAGGATTAGGTGATGCGTTAATGGATTCCATTCCTGTGGTGGCAATAACGGGGCAGGTGGCAACGTCGTTAATTGGGACGGACGCATTCCAAGAAGCTGACGTGTTGGGATTATCGCTAGCTTGTACCAAGCATAGTTTTATCGTTCAAAGCATTGACGAACTTCCTGAAATTATCGCCAAAGCCTTTCAAATTGCCCAAAGTGGTCGCCCTGGCCCTGTGCTTATTGATATTCCAAAAGATGTGCAATTTGCCGAAACCGATTTGCAACCTTTCACACTTCCTGTGGAAAAACCGACCGCACTTGATCCTGCTGAATTGGAAAAAGCGGTGGAATTATTGAAAAATGCCAAACGCCCTGTAGTGTATGTTGGCGGTGGCGTGGGAATGGCGAACGCCGTGCCAGCCTTGCGTGCGTTTTTAGCCACCACAGAAATTCCAAGTATTTCCACCTTAAAAGGCTTGGGCGCAATTTTGCCTGAAACCTCTTATTATATGGGAATGATTGGTATGCACGGCACCAAAGCCGCCAATTTAGCCACACAAGAATCTGATTTATTGTTAGTGTTTGGCGCGCGTTTTGACGATCGTGTAACAGGCAAATTAGACACCTTTGCGCCGAACGCTAAAGTGATTCACTGTGATATTGATGTGGCAGAATTAGGCAAATTACGCTGTCCAGATGTAGCATTGCGTGGTGATTTAAGCGAAGTTTTCCGTGCCTTAACAATGAAATTAGATTTGGCAGATTGGCATAAAGAAATCAATAAGTTAAAACAAGATTTTGATTTCCGTTATGCTGAAAATCAAGGCAAACAACCGATTAACCCTTGGTGGTTGCTTAACACCGTTTCTAATCAAAAAGCGAAAAACGCCATTGTGGTTACCGATGTGGGGCAACATCAAATGTGGTCAGCACAGCATATGAAACATTATGCGCCTGAAAATTTCATCACTTCAGCTGGATTTGGCTCAATGGGCTTTGGCTTGCCAGCGGCGATTGGCGCGCAGAAAGCACGTCCAAATGATGATGTGATTTTAATCACTGGAGATGGTTCATTAATGATGAACGTGCAGGAACTCGGCACAATTAAACGTGGCAAAACGCCGGTAAAAATCATTTTATTAGACAACCAACGCTTAGGAATGGTGCGTCAATGGCAAACCCTATTCTTCCAAGCGCGCCATAGTAATACGATTTTAGATGACAACCCTGATTTCGTTACACTTGCTTCTGCCTTTGATATTAAAGGCGAGCGCATTGAATCTGGCGAAGAAGTGCAAGCGGCATTAGATCGTTTATTCCAAGCGGAAGGCGCTTATTTATTACATATTTGTATCCCAGCAGAAGAAAACGTGTGGCCACTTGTGCCACCAAATGCCTGTAACGTGGATATGCTTGAAGAATAATAGAAAAGGAATTGTGGGGAAAATTATGCAACAGTATGAATTATCAATCCGCGCCAACAGACGCCCAGAAACCTTAGAGCGTTTATTGCGCGTAATGCGTCATCGCGGTTTTGAGGTGATTAAATTACAAACTGAAAGCCAACAACAAGAAATCACTTTACACGTTGTGGTGCAAAGTGAAAGAGCGGTGGAATTATTGGTAAATCAATTAGTTAAATTGCCTGATGTATTCGAGATAAAACAAGGCTATCAATGAAAACATCTGATACTCGCGGTAACCTATCATCCAAAAGGATCGTAATTCGCCGCTACAAAATGGATGATGATTAATATCAACGCATTATTTATAAAGTGCGGTGGATTTTTTGTAGGAAATTATTGAAATGAATATCCGTTTTTCAACTCCAAAAGATAGTGTTGCTATTTATCAGCTCGTCAAGCAAGCGTTTAAAAACGCAGAACATTCTGATGGCACGGAGCAAGATTTGGTGCAACGTTTATGGACAAGTGATTCTTTTATTCCTGAACTCTCGTTAGTTGCGGAACAAGATAAATGTTTACTTGGCTACATTTTATTTACACGGGTTACTATTGGTGAAGATCAAGCTTTAGCACTCGCACCGCTTGCCGTTTTGCCAGAATTTCAGCGGCAAGGTATTGGGAAAAAATTAATTACTGCAGGACATCATTATGCCAAACAACTTGGCTATTCTTATATTATTGTATTAGGCGATCCGCAATACTATGGAAAATTTGGTTATCTTCCCGCAAGCCAATTTAATATTTATCCGCCTTTTGAGGTACCTGATCACTATTTTATGGGGATAAAATTAGATTCATTTGCACAAGCTCTTAAAGGCATTGTGCAATACGATAGCGCATTTCAGTTAGAAAGTTAGCTTACACATTTATAACAAAGATAAAAGTTGGAGAGATTATGCCTAAATTACGTTCCGCGACCAGCACACAAGGTCGCAATATGGCAGGGGCGCGTGCGTTATGGCGCGCCACAGGAATGAAAGAAAATGACTTCGGCAAACCCATTATTGCGGTGGTTAATTCCTTTACCCAGTTTGTTCCCGGCCACGTTCACCTTAAAGACATTGGGCAGCTGGTGGCTCAGCAAATTGAGCAAGCAGGCGGGGTGGCGAAAGAATTTAACACCATTGCCGTTGATGATGGCATCGCAATGGGACACGGCGGAATGCTGTATTCCTTGCCTTCTCGCGATTTAATCGCTGACAGTGTGGAATATATGGTAAATGCCCATTGTGCAGACGCAATGGTGTGTATTTCTAACTGCGATAAAATCACCCCAGGAATGTTGATGGCCGCACTGCGCTTGAATATTCCAACGATTTTCGTTTCTGGCGGCCCAATGGAAGCGGGCAAAACCAAATTATCCGATCAGCTCATCAAATTGGATTTGGTGGACGCTATGGTGCAAAGTGCGGATAAAAATGTGTCTGATTCTGATGTGGAAACCATTGAACGTTCTGCTTGCCCAACTTGTGGTTCTTGTTCAGGAATGTTCACCGCAAACTCAATGAACTGTTTAACCGAAGCCTTAGGCTTAAGCCTACCTGGCAATGGATCTTGCCTTGCGACCCACGCCGATCGCAAACAACTTTTCTTAGACGCAGGTAAACAAATTGTCGAACTGTGCAATAAATATTATCAGCAAGATGATGAATCCGTATTGCCACGTTCCATTGCCACTAAGCCTGCGTTTGAAAATGCAATGAGCTTGGATATTGCAATGGGCGGTTCAACCAACACCGTATTGCACCTACTCGCCGCCGCTCAAGAAGCGGAAGTGGATTTCACAATGGCAGATATTGATCGCCTGTCCCGCCGTATACCTTGCTTAAGCAAAGTCGCCCCGAATACGGCCAAATATCATATGGAAGATGTACATAGAGCGGGTGGAATTATGGCAATTTTAGGCGAGTTAGATCGTGCAGGATTGCTTGATAACCAAACTCGCACCGTATTAGGGCTAAGTTTGGCTGAGCAAATTGCCAAATACGACATTATGCTCACTCAAGATGAAGCCATTCGTGAATTCTATCGTGCAGGGCCTGCGGGTATTCGCACCACTCAAGCCTTCTCACAAGATTGCCGCTGGGACAGCCTTGATGACGATCGTGAGAACGGCTGTATTCGCAGTAAAGCCTTTGCTTATAGCCAAGACGGCGGATTAGCAATGCTTTCCGGCAATATCGCCTTGGACGGCTGTATCGTTAAAACCGCGGGAGTTGATGAATCCATTTTAAAATTCACAGGAAAGGCAATTGTATTTGAAAGCCAAGAAGATGCGGTAAACGGTATTCTCGGCGGCAAAGTGCAAGCAGGACACGTTGTGGTTATTCGTTATGAAGGGCCAAAAGGTGGGCCGGGTATGCAAGAAATGCTTTACCCAACCAGCTATTTAAAATCAATGGGCTTAGGCAAAGCCTGCGCATTATTAACTGACGGCCGTTTTTCTGGCGGTACATCAGGCTTATCTATCGGACACTGCTCGCCAGAAGCTGCAGCAGGCGGGACAATCGGCTTGGTGAAAGACGGCGATACCATTGAGATCGATATTCCAAATCGCTCAATCCAATTAATGGTATCGGAACAAGAATTGAGCGCACGCCGCGCAGAACAAGATGCGAAAGGTTGGAAGCCAGCAAATCGTCAGCGTGAAGTGTCTTTCGCACTCAAAATGTACGGCTATTTCGCCACTTCAGCAGATAAAGGTGCGGTGCGAGATCGTTCCAAATTAAGCGACTAAATCAAAATGGCCGCCTTGTGTAAATCAAAGTGCGGTCGTTTTTCGCGAATTTTTTGTAATTTCTGCCTAAATTTAGGCATACAAGGAAAGCAAAATGCAAAAAATGCTAAAACAGCATATTAAATTTTTCACCAGTTTGATCTTGGTGGTTCTCTCTTTTATGGCATTTCGCCTGCTCTCGCAAGGCGATATTAGTACCGATCTCATTTATTCTTGGGATATGGGAATGAGCCTGTATTTATTTTGGACATTCTGGACAATTCGCCAACAACATCGTCATCGCGAGCAGATGACCGCAGTGCTACAAGAGCGCCAAGCTGGGACAAAAGCAATGTTCGTCATCGTTAGCGTGATTATCGGTGCTTGTATCGTGGCATTGGTTCGCTTAGTGAGCATTGCGCAAAATCTTCCACCAATGGAAAAAGCTTGGCATATCACTTTAGCGATTATTTCCATTTTCCTTTCTTGGTTGGTGATCCATATTCTGTTTGCTATTCGCTATGCCCATTTGTTCTATCACGCGAAAGTCAGCGGCGAGCCAATGCCACTGCAAATTCCACAGAGCAACGGGCAAAATGGCTATCAAACCGAGCCAAATTACTATGATTTTATTTACACCGCCTTGATTATCGGCACATCAGCACAAACGGCCGATGTGATGTTTTCTTCAAGAGCGGGGCGAATTTTGGGCGGAATTCACAGCATTGTCGCCTTTATTTTCAACGTAACCGTGCTTTCCTTATTAATTAACATTATTTCTGGTTTTATTTAAGGATAATAAAATGACAACCCTTGCATTTAGCAATCTAACTCCGAGCGGAGATGATTATTTAAAAACCATTTTGAAACTGGGATCTGTGGTGTATCAAGCAGCGCAAACAACCCCCTTGCAACCAATGGATAAACTTTCCGCGCGGCTGCACAATCAGGTTTTAATTAAACGTGAAGATCGCCAGCCTGTGCATAGCTTTAAATTGCGTGGCGCTTATGCAATGATCGCCGCCTTAAATGATGAACAACGCCAAGCTGGCGTGATTGCGGCCTCGGCGGGCAACCACGCGCAGGGCGTGGCACTATCTGCCAAATTACTGTGCTTGAAAGCGTTAATCGTGATGCCACAGAATACGCCAAGTATTAAAGTAGATGCGGTGCGCCGTTTTGGGGGTGAAGTGCTACTTTACGGTGCAAACTTTGATGAAGCCAAAGGCAAGGCGATTGAACTTTCTAAAAGTAAAAATATGACGTTTATTCCCCCTTTCGATCACCCTTTAGTGATCGCAGGGCAAGGGACATTGGCGCTTGAATTGTTACAACAATCGTCCAATATCGACCGCGTTTTTGTGCCAGTGGGCGGGGGCGGCTTAGCCGCAGGGGTTGCCGTGCTAATCAAACAATTAATGCCAGAAATTAAAGTAATAGGCGTGGAAAGCAAGGATTCAGCCTGCCTGTATCACGCCTTAAAAGCTGGGCAACCAGTGGATTTAGAACGAGTGGGTTTATTTGCCGATGGCGTGGCAGTAAAACGCATTGGCGATGAAACCTTCCGCTTATGTCAGCAATATCTTGATGATGTGGTACTGGTGGACGGAGATGAAATTTGTGCCGCAATGAAAGATATTTTTGAAAATGTACGCGCAATTGCAGAGCCGTCAGGCGCGGTGTCACTGGCAGGGCTAAAAAAATACGTTAAAGAAAATAACATTCAAGGGGAAACCTTGGTGAATATTTTATCGGGCGCCAACCTAAATTTCCATACGCTACGTTATGTGTCTGAGCGTTGCGAAATTGGTGAAAAACACGAAGCAATGCTTGCGGTAACCATTCCTGAAGAAAAAGGCAGTTTCTTGCGTTTCTGCCATTTGCTTGGCGATCGTGCTGTTACGGAATTTAACTACCGCTATGCGGATCAAGCACAAGCTTGCATTTTTGTCGGGGTGAGAATTCGTGGTGAAGATGAGAAAAATGACATTATCGCGCAGTTGCAACAACAAGGTTATTCCGTGATGGATCTGTCTGATGATGATGTGGCGAAAACGCACATTCGTTATATGATCGGCGGACGCTCATTAAGCAAGGCGAAAGAACGTTTATATAGCTTCGAGTTCCCAGAACAAAAAGGTGCGTTACTTAAATTCCTTGAAATGCTCGGCACGCACTGGAACATCTCACTGTTCCACTACCGCGCTCACGGCGCAGACTACGGCAATGTGCTTGCAGGCTTCCAACTAGATGAAAACGATGAAATTCGCTTCAACACCCATTTGGAAGAATTAGCCTATACTTATCAAGATGTTACCAACAGCCCAGCGTATAAGTATTTTTTAGGATAAGCTAAAACATAAAAAGAAAAACCACCGCAACGAAAGTGCGGTGGTTTTTTTATGAATTTTTACTCGTAAAAAGAAAGGGAGGTTTTACCTCCCTTTGCTTGAATGAATACATTAATGTCCTTTCGCGCTACTTGCTTAGTCCATAATGTGTCTTGCCCTTTAAGGATTAGTAAACGCCTTGCGCTAACATTGCATCTGCAACTTTTACGAAACCTGCGATGTTTGCACCAGTTACGTAATTGATGTTCGCTTGGCCTTCCACCGTACCGTATTTTTTACAGTTTGCGTGAATGTCGAGCATAATTTGTTTTAATTTTGCGTCCACTTCTTCCGCTGTCCAGTATAGACGTTGTGAGCTTTGCGCCATTTCTAAACCAGATGTTGCCACGCCACCTGCGTTTGCTGCTTTACCTGGGCCGAATAATACGCCAGCTTCAAGTAGTGCATCTGTTGCTTCGATAGTGGTTGGCATATTTGCACCTTCTGCCACAAGTTGTACGCCATTGGCGATCAATTTTTGTGCGTCAGCAAGGTCTAGCTCGTTTTGTGTTGCACAAGGTAAAGCGATGTCTGCTTTCACGCCCCAAGGACGCTCGCCTGCAACATATTGTAAGCCGAATTTTTCTGCGTAATCTTTCACGCGTCCACGTTGTACGTTTTTGATTTCCATTAACGCAGCTAATTTTTCTGCTGTGAAGCCCGCTTCATCATAAACATAACCAGAGCTGTCAGAACAAGTAACCACTTTCGCACCAAGTTGTAAGGCTTTTTCAATGGCATATTGTGCTACGTTACCTGAACCTGAAACCACAACGGTTTTGCCTTGGAATGATTGATTTTTTTCTTCAAGCATTGCTTGCGCGAAATAAACTAAGCCGTAACCTGTTGCTTCTGGGCGAATTAAGCTACCACCGAATGACAATCCACGCCCTGTGAACACGCAACCTGCTTGGTTTGATAATTTTTTCATCATACCAGCAAGGTAGCCCACTTCACGACCGCCAACACCGATGTCGCCTGCTGGCACGTCTGTGTCTGGGCCAATGTGGCGATAAAGTTCGCTGATTAATGCTTGGCAGAAACGCATTACTTCACCGTCAGATTTGCCTTTAGGATCAAAGTCTGAACCACCTTTACCACCGCCCATTGGTAATGTAGTTAATGCGTTTTTGAAGATTTGCTCAAATCCTAAGAATTTTAAGATAGATTGGTTTACCGATGGGTGAAAACGCATTCCGCCTTTAAATGGCCCGATCGCGCTGTTGAATTGTACGCGGAAAGCACGGTTTACTTGCACTTGTCCTTTGTCATCTGTCCACGCTACACGGAATTGGATTAAACGCTCTGGCTCAACAAGACGCTCCAAAAGCGCTTGTGAACGATATTGTGGATTTTTCTCTAAGAATGGCCAAATTGAAGTGAACACTTCACGCACCGCTTGTAAAAACTCTGGCTGGTGTCCATCGCGTTGTTCAACTTTGGCTAAAAATTCTTCTAATGAGCTAACTTGTGACATAGTTTACTTCCTTTATGTGTGTATGATGTTGATAAATTTATTATTAGAATGGCTAAAGTCTGGCGTTGCAGCCTTTAGATAAGCCTCAGAAACCGGCTTGGGAATTACTATGCAACAAAAAGGGGGAATATTGCAAATATTTTTTTATAAAAAAATTATTTTTTATATGAGATTTGATGATTATCAAAAAAGTACGGTGATTTGTGAAAAATTTCTAAAAAAAGCACCGCACTTTAAGAAATGAACTAGAAAAGATGAAGGTTTTTAATTCCTTCCACAATAATTTCAACACCTAGCGACATCAAAATTAGACCCATAATACGGGTGATAACGTTTGAGCCAGTTTTGCCTAATTTTTTAACTAACGGCTCAGAATAGCGTAATAAGATGTAACAACATAAGCCAAATAGGGCGATGGTGAGTGATGTGTAAACATAATCCATTACAGTAGTTTGATTTGAGCCAAACACGATGGTTGCGCTGATTGAGCCAGGGCCTGCCATAATCGGCATTGCCAGTGGTACAACGGCGATGTTGTTGTAATCGTCAAAGTTTTCCGCTTTTTCTTCTTTATTGATTTTATGATCACCGATTTTACCGTTAATCATTGTGAGTGCGATCATTGCCACCAAGATCCCGCCCGCAATGCGGAAAGAGTTAATGGAAATATGAAAGGCTTCTAAAATCATATTGCCAAAGAAGAAGCTAACTAACAAAATTACAGAAACAGAAAAACAAGTAATCAACCCTGTTCGATTTTGTTGAGCGGGTGTTTGGTCGGTCGTCATTGAATAAAAAATTGGAATAACCCCAATCGGGTTTACCAAGGCAATAAGACTGACAAAAAATTGAATATAAATTGCGAGATCCATAGATAGAATAAAATAGTGAAAATAGGGACGCTATTATAGGATTGATTGAGCAAATCAACAAGAAAAGTGCGGTGGTTTTTTGCTGAGAAAATAGCAAAGCCGAGAAAAATAACGCCCCTGAATTGTCAGGGGCGATGGTATAAAATTGAGTAAAGAAGAAAGGGACTACCAGCCTTTAACCACACCGTCTTTGAAGTATTTTACCGCTTCTTGATACACTTCATCAGTTTGGTAAGCTTTCACGAAGTTTTTCACGGCATCGCTGTCTTTGTTGTCTTCACGAGCAACGATAATGTTCACATAAGGGGAATCTTTATCTTCCACAAACACGCCGTGTTCTTCAGTATTTAAGCCTACTTGACCCGCGTAAGTGTTGTTCACCACGGCTAAATCTACATCATCTAAGGCACGCGCTGCAACTGACGTATCCACTTCTTTAATTTGTAGATTTTTCGGATTTTCTACGATGTCTAAAGAAGTTGCGAATAGGTTAGTGTTATCTTTTAATTTAATTAAGCCTTGTTTTTCTAATAAAATTAATGCGCGCGCAAGGTTACTTGGATCATTTGGCACTGCGATGATCGCGCCATCTTTTAACTCGTTCACGTTTTTAATTTTTTTCGAATAACCCGCTAATGGATACACGAAAGTGTTACCCACAATCACAAGATTTTTGTAACCGTGTTCTTGTGAATCTTTATCAAGATAAGGTTTGTGCTGCATTGCGTTAAGATCTAAATCACCGTTGCTTACCGCTGGGTTTGGTAATGAATATTCGTTAAATTCAACGAACTCCACATCTAAGCCATATTTTTCTTTTGCCACTTTCGCTGCAATTTCAGCCACTTGATGCTCAGGGCCAGACATCACGCCCACTTTAATTTTTTGTGCAGCAGGTTGTGCTGCGGCGGTTTCGGTTTTTTTGTCATCTTTACAAGCAGTTAGCGCTAAAACTGATGAAAGTGCTGCAACAGTGAATAATTTTTTAAAGTTCATTTTACTTTCCTTTTTAGTGAGTGATGTTGAGATTAACGATGATCAAAATGATTCGCTAATTTGTTACCGTATTTTTCGCATAACATTACGATAAGTACGATGATAATAGTAGAAACCCAAAGTACATAAGGCATATTACGGTGTAAGCCAAACGAAATTGCGGTGTTACCTAAACCGCCGCCGCCTACCGCGCCTGCCATTGCGGAATAACCAATCAGCGTAACTAAGGTGAGTGTCATTGCTTTAATGAGAATTGGCAGGGCTTCAGGCAAATAAAAACGCGTGACCAATTGCCAAACGTTTGTTCCCATTGCTTTGGCGGTTTCTGTTAAACCCGTTGGAATATCGCCTAAGGCGTTTACCGTTAAACGCGCGTAAAATGGCAATGCGGCAACACTTAATGGAATGATAGCTGCCGTTGTACCTAAGGTTGTGCCAACTAAGAAACGCGTTACGGGCATTAAATCGAAGAGCAAAATAATGAAGGGAATAGAACGCCCAACGTTAATAATGACTTCTAAAGTGCGGTTCAATTTTTTGTTATTTAGGGTTTGCCCTTCTTTGGTTAAGAAGGTGATAATACCTAGTGGCAAGCCAAATAGCACGGCAAAAAAGGTTGCTACAAGGCTCATATAAACGGTCTCAAATGAGCTATTGGCGATAAGTTGCCACACTTGTGGGGTAAGCTGACGGGAAAATTCCGCACTAAATTCAGTCCACATAACCTAATACCTCTACACGAACATTATTTTCCATTAAATAAATCTTAGCTTGTGTAATGGCATCTTCTTTGCCTTCCACTTCTGCGATGGTAAAACCAAATTTCACGCCACCCGCATAATCAATTTGCGAGGTTAAAATACTTAAATCCACCCCAAAACGTTTAGAGGCTTGTGAAAGTAAAGGGGCGTCCACTGAACGGCCAGTAAACTCAAATTTAATGATCGGCCAAGCATTTGGGTGTTTTGGGGTTGGCGATAATTTTTCCAAATATTCTTCAGGCAAGTTAATGTGGAATGTTGAGCTAATAAATTGCTGCGCCAGCTCGGTTTTAGGATTAGAGAAAATTTCACTTACCGAGCCTTGTTCCACTAAACGCCCTTTATCAATTACCGCCACTTGATCGCAAATGCGTTTTACCACGTCCATTTCGTGCGTGATTAACAAAATAGTGATACCTAAAGTGCGGTTGATTTCTTTTAATAATTTTAAAATTGCTTGCGTGGTAGCTGGATCTAACGCACTGGTTGCTTCATCGCACAGTAGCACCTTTGGATCACTTGCTAATGCACGCGCAATCGCAACACGTTGCTTTTGCCCACCTGAAAGGTTGGCAGGGTAAACATCGCGCTTTTCACTTAATCCGACTAAGGAAAGCAGCTGTTCCACTTTTTGTTTAATATGGGCTTTGCTTTCACCGGCTAATTCCAACGGCAACGCGATATTGCCATAAACGGTGCGCGAACTGAGCAAATTGAAATGCTGGAAAATCATTCCAATATTACGGCGTTCTTGAATGAGTTGGCTGTCTGACAAATGCGTTAATTCTTTGCCATTTACCACTACCGAACCCGACGTTGGGCGTTCCAACAAGTTCACACAACGGATAAGCGTGCTTTTCCCTGCGCCAGATGCGCCAATCACGCCACAAATTTGGCCTTTAGGAACGTGAAGATTGACATCATCAAGTGCGGTGATTTTTTTATCCGCAATGTCAAAAATTTTACTAAGGTTTTCTAGCTTAATCATATAAGCCCTTTTTAATATGCTTAAATTTAAGTTTTTTCGTATTTTAGACGTCTAGATTGCTATGTCAATATTTATTCACAACATTTTTAGAATGTTCAGCTATTAGTTAGAACAAAATTAAGTCATAATTGAGCGAAATAGCAATAATAAAGATAAACAAGGATCAAAACGTGAATAAAGCAATTTTTCTCGATCGAGATGGCACGATCAACATTGATCACGGTTATGTACATCAAATTGATGATTTCCAATTTATCGAAGGCAGCATTGAAGCCTTGCAGCAACTCAAAGCAATGGGCTATTTATTGGTGCTGGTTACTAATCAATCAGGCATTGCAAGAGGCTATTTTTCGGAACAACAATTCCTACAACTCACAGAATGGATGGATTGGTCGCTGGCGGATCGCGGAGTGGATTTTGATGGCATCTATTATTGTCCCCATCACCCAGAGGGTAAAGGTGAATATATAGAAGATTGCGATTGTCGCAAGCCAAAATCAGGAATGTTATTGCAAGCAATTAAAGAATTACATATCGATCCAACACAGTCTTTTATGGTGGGGGATAAAAAAGAAGATATGCAGTCAGGCAAAGGGGCTGGCGTAAAAACCTGTGTTTTGGTACGAACAGGAAAAGCAGTAACCGAAGAAAGTGAAAAATCCGCAGATATTGTGATAAATAGTGTGGCAGACTTGCCAGCGTTAATAAAGAAACTTAAAAAATAAATGAAGTGCGGTAAAAAAGTTGCTAATTTTTTTACCGCACTTTACATTTCTTCAGCAAAAATTGGATGATAACCCCTCATGTCGTTGAGAGAATAATCAAACAACAAAAAAATGAAAAA
>NZ_JBMMGT010000029.1:0-30742 GCF_049366555.1 Avibacterium volantium
AGTCCGTGCTGTATTATTTAATGTATAAATACCGTTTTGATGAACAATCTCTCGCCCAAGCCACCGGCTTTTGGCAATGGCAAATAAAACGGCATTTTAAACCTGAGATTTGGGAAAAACTTTCTCAGAAGAAGTTAGAGAAATATGCAGATGTGTTTGGTGTTGAGATGGAATATTTCAAAAATTTGGTATCATATTCTTCTTTAGAGTAATCTTTGGCTTATTTAACTATTTGATTGGTATAGATTTTATCAGAAACTTTTTCAAACTAATTTGATCAACATTTTAACAGATATAATTGGCTATTGATGTTGTTATATTGTCAATAATTTTAACTAGAATTACGAAATAACAATATAGCGAAGCGTAGATTGATATTCATTAAGAGTGCCACTAAATATGAAAGAAAACAGTATTATAATCTATACGACCGAAGACGGTTTATCTCAATTCACCTTACGAGAATTAGGCTCTCAACTTTGGTTAAATCAGTTGGAAATTGCAGAGCTTTATCAAACTACAAAGCAGAATATCAGTAAACATATTAAAGCTATTTTTGATGAAAATGAATTTGATGAAAATTCAACCGTCAACTTTCAGTTGACAGTTCAAAATGAAGGCGGGCGAGAGATTAAACGCCAAATCGCTTACTATCCTTTACCTTTAATTATTGCCATTGGTTATCGTGTCCGATCAACGCGTGGTACTCAATTTCGCCAATGGGCAACTCGCACCTTGGGCGAATATATCGAAAAAGGGTTTGTGTTAGATGAGGTACGATTAAAAAATCCACCTATTGGTGCTAATCAAGCCAATGATTATTTTGATCTGCTCTTAGAAAAAATCCGAGATATTCGAGCAAGTGAACGCCGAATGTATTTACGGGTGCGTGAAATTTTCACTTTAGCGGCGGATTATCAACCCTCTTTTAAAGAAACAACTCAATTTTTCCAAAAAATTCAAAATAAACTTCATTTTGCTTGTACTGATAAAACAGCGGCAGAAATCATTTTTCAACGAGCAAATGCAGAATTACCTAATATGGGATTGACAAATTTTAGCGGCATCAGTGTAGTAAAAAAAGATGTTACAGTAGCTAAAAATTACCTTAATGAACAAGAAATTACAGCATTAAATCGAATTGTTTCAATGTGGCTAGATTTTGCAGAAGATCAAGCAAGCCGAAAAAAACAGTTTTTCTTAAAAGATTGGGAAGAACGATTAGATCGTTTTCTTGAATTTAACGATAGAAATGTATTGAGAAATCAAGGTTCAATCAGTAAAAAACAAGCAGACGAAAAAGCTCTTCTTGAATATGACAAATATGCACAAAAACGCCGTTTAGAAAAAGAAAAATTAGGTGAAATTTATATCAAAGAACTTTTAAATATTAAAAAATGAACCATAATTTTGAACATCAACACACCGCCCATTGCGAAAGTGGCGTAATGTCCACTTTACTTAAATCGCAAGGCTTTGATTTTAACGAAGCAATGGTATTTGGCTTGGCTTCGGCATTGACCTTTGTTTATATTCCACAAATTAAAATTAGCGGAATGCCGTTAATTTCTTATCGAATGCCGCCGGGGTCAATGCTTAAAAAAGTGTCAAAAATATTAAAAGGAAAACTTGCGTTAAAACGTTTTCGTTCGCCACAACAAGGGCAACAGGCTTTAGATAACGCCTTGGTGCAAGGAAAGTTGGTGGGGTTACAAACCTCGGTGTTTTGGTTGCCTTATTTTCCGCCCGAAATGCGTTTTCATTTTAATGCACATAATTTATTAGTTTATGGCAAGCAAGGCGAAGAATATTTAATTAGCGATCCTGTATTTGAGCAGGTGCAACGCTGTTCGGCACAGGATTTAGAACGTGCCCGTTTTGCCAAAGGGGCGTTAGCAGCGAAAGGGTTGATGTATTATTGGAAAACCTCGCCAAATTTGACCGCACTTGATTTATCCACAATTTTACGCAAAGCCATTCACAAAAATGCCAAGCAAATGCTCGCACCACTTTGGTTTGTTGGTGTGCGTGGAATGTACTCTCTCGCAAAACAAATTGAAAAATTTGCCCATAGCAAACAAAGTGAAAAATACAAGAAATTATTTCTCGGTCATATCGTGCGAATGCAAGAAGAAATCGGCACGGGCGGCGCGGGGTTTCGTTATATTTATGCGTATTTCCTCGAGCAAGCCGCTGAAATTTGCCAAGAACCGAAATACAAACAGGCTTCCCAACAAATGACAGAAATCGGCGATCAATGGCGACAATTTGCCAGCCTTTGTGTGAAGCAATGTCGAGCGCAAACAACACAAGGCTACCAAGATTTAGCTGAAAGATTACGTCAGATCGCTCAACAAGAGCGTCAATTATGGCAGCAATTAGCTCAGTTCAAAGGATAAGTCTGTGATGTTGCAAATCGAAAATCTTTATCATCGTTATCCACAAAGCCAAGAGTTCGCTTTACAAAACATTCAGCTGGATATTTCTCAAGGACAGGCCATCGGTTTGCTCGGTCCTAATGGCGCGGGGAAGACGACATTGATGTCTTTGCTTTGTGGATTACAAGCGGTGCAGCAGGGGCAGATTTATTTTGAAGGCGTGCCGTTTCACGAATTAAGCAAAAAGCAGCGTCATCAAATTTCTTTAGTGCCACAGGATTTTGCGTTTTATCCTTTATTAACGGTATGGGAAAATTTAAAATTTTTCGCCGCACTTTATCATATCAACGATAAAAACTGGCTCACTGAATTATTAGAAAAAGTGGGACTAACTTCTTATAAATCGAGATTGGCAAAACATTTATCAGGCGGATTAAAACGCCGTTTAAATTTCGCCATTGGTTTAATTAATCGCCCTAAAGTCATTTTTTTAGATGAAATTACGGTTGGCATTGATCCCCAATCTCGCCAATTTATTTTAAATTCCGTGGCGGAATTAACTCAGCAAGGCATCACGGTGATTTACACCTCACATTATCTGCAAGAAATCGAACAATTATGCGATAAATTAGTTTTATTAAATGAAGGAAAATTGATTTATCAAGGTGAAATAAAAGGCATTCTTGCAAAAGGGCAGAGCCTTGAGCATTTTTATTTGGATTTTTTAGATAACTAAAAACTCGCTAATTAGCGAGTCTTTAGTTGTTTTAATTTATTATTGGAAATATATTATGCCTTAATATCGTGTCTTCACTCTTTTTAATGATGATATGTCTTTCTTACCTTGAGCTTCTGAAACTTCGACTAGCTCAGCTCCAGCGAAACCAATGCCCATTTTTAATTTTTGTCTAACAAAATAGTTTTTTCCACCTGCCATTGATAACTCTATATGATTTTTACCAAATTGAGAATAAGTAGAAATTTGATGCTTACCTGCTGGAAGGTGCGTATATAAATAAGTTCCTCGAACTAAAGAACCAATGTCCTCACCATCAATACTAATTGATTTTCTTAATGTCTGTCCTCCGAGATGTTTTTCTCGATAGACATATAAACCTGCTTGGTCTTTTGGTGGCGCATTAAATTGCTTTGCTTGCGCATCCTGCTCAGAAGTAGTTAGAGGAACTCTTGCACAAGCGGTTAAAAGCAATACAATGATAAAACTTACAACTTGAACTAACTTTCGCATAGAAAATCCTTATAAAATATATAAAATAGGTGCGGTCATAGTAGTATAAAAATAATATGACTGCAAATAATTATCTTAAAAAAATTATAGTGTTATTAAAAGCTTTACTTTAAACTTGCACTACATCACAAGTTTTTAGGAACTAGAATAGCCCAAACAATTTATATGATATTATCCTCTATATTTAAAGAATTACGCCTATTAAGCCGTGATCTACACGGTGTGGCAGTGTTATTTGTTATGCCAATTTTATTTATGCTGATTATGTCGGCAGCGTTAAGCAGTGAAAAGGAATTAGGTAATCGTGGTGAAATTTTGCTACTAGGCACGCCAAATGATCCCCTAAACGAAGGATTTTTTAATGCACTGCAACAAGAAGAATTACAGGTAAAACAAGGGAATATTGCTCAATTAGAGGCTTATCAGCAAGATTTGCAACAAGAAAAATTTGCTTTGATTGTTGTTAATCCAAATCAAGATAAAAATGCCCTAAAAGAAGAACAGCCTTTGCAACTTTGGCTTAACCCCAGCGTGGATCGTGCGTGGTTGCTTGGGGTGAAAGGTATCTTGCAGAAACATTATAGCCAGCAACGGCTTGAGCGTTATTCGAAAGATAATCATATTGTGTTGAAAAATAATCAACGCAATCCGATGAAACAAATTCAGAAAGAAGTCAATCAAGCATTAGATAAAAAATTCAATGAAATCAATACTTATTTAGCACAAGAACGTTGGCAGGAAATTTATCTTAATCGTCAAGGGGAAACGGTTAGTCAGCCTAATGCGGTGCAACATAGTGTGCCTGCGTGGTTAATTTTTGGTATGTTCTTTATTATGATCCCCCTTTCTAACGTAATGGCGATGGAACGACAAACCAACACGCTCACTCGTCTGCGCTTGGCAAGAGCCTCAAGTTTGCAACTGATTTTGGCAAAATTAGTGCCATATTTTTTTATCAATCAATGCCAATTTATTGGAATGATCGCCCTAGGCTATTGGGTGCTACCCATGCTTGCTATGCCCGCTTTTAGCTTAAATGGTGAATGGTGGCATTACGCGGTGCTGTCAGCGGCGGTAAGCCTTTCTGCGTTAGGTTACGGCTTATTAATTAGTGTGATTGCACGCACCACAGAACAAGCCGTGGTGCTAGGTGGTGGTGGCATTATCATTATGGCAGCCATTGGTGGGATTATGGTGCCAACTTATGTAATGCCTGAGATTATGCAAAAAATCGCCCAATTTTCACCAATGGGGTGGGCATTAACGGCATTTCAGCAGCTATTATTAAATCAGGCTACCTTAATGCAAATTCAGCCTGAACTTTGGCTTTTAACAGGGTTTGGTGCAGCAATGCTATTGATTGCCGTGCTGGTTTACGCCCATCAACTCAAAACACAAGCGAGATTTTAATGAGCTATATTTTTACTCTCAGCCAACCAGAGTTAGAACAACAACTGAAAAACTTGATCGTGCAAGAAAGCGACAAAATGGACATCGATCCCAGCACAATTAGCGATGATGAGCCGTTATTTGGTGAACAAAGCCGTATCCAGTTAGATTCTTTAGATGCCCTGCAAATTGTAGTGGCATTACAAGCCCATTTTAAAGTGAGATTAAATGGTGATCGAATGGTGCGTAAGCATATGATGAATATTCGTGATTTAGCTAGCTTTATCCGTAATCAACATTCTTAACAATGCAAAAAGTTTATATCACCGCTGTCAGCCAACAAAATGCACAAACTGCCAAACTCAGTCCTTGGCAGCAATCTTCAATGCTTGGGCAAACGCAGGATTTCCCCTATTTTCGCGCTTTTGAACAACCATTGCTGAATTTCGATCAGCTCTGCACTTATTTAGAACAGCATATTGACAACCTATTAACGCAACGGGATTGGCAAGCTGATGGACTGCACAATACCCCCATTCTTTTAGGCTCAACGGCGTATTTAATGAGTGATTGCGAATTTCGTTGGCAAAACAATCAACCTTTACCGCAAGAATACAGCCTCGCGGTGATCGCGGAACGGCTAAAAGTACGCTATCAAACACAGGTTTTCAGCTTTGCCACGTCTTGCACTTCATCTGCACAGGCAATGGGCTATGCTTATCAAATGATTGCTCAAGAGCAATGTGAACGAGCTTTGGTTCTCGGCTTTGAAATGTTTAACCGCTTAACCTTTGAACATTTCAACGCAATGCTCTTGCTGGCGGAAGATTTGCCCTATCAGCCTTTTGTGCAAAGTAACGGCATTATTTTAGGGGAAGGCATTGCTTGCGTGGCATTGGAAAATCAACCAAATCCAGAGAAAAAGCTAGAAATTTCTGCTATCACCACCATTACGGATCACCATAATCTCACCAATAGCTCCGCAGACGCATTTGCTCAACTGATCGGAAATTGTTTGCATAAGGCAGGATTACAAGCTCACCAACTGGCTGGCATTAAAGTTCACGCTGTGGGCGGAAACAGCGATGAAATGGAAATGGCATTTTTACAACAGCAATTTCCGACCATTCCTTGCTTGTTGGCAAAACCTCACCTTGGACATAGTTTAGGTGCAAGTGGGGCAATGGAAACCGCGTGGCTTTGGCAACAATTACAACAAGAGAGCGCAGGTTGCCTGTTCATCACGCCACAAGGCGCAATAGAAAAGCAGTCGCAACCGCTTTCCGCAGGCTATTATTTGAATTACTTTTTAGGTTTTGGTGGCAGCAATATTGCTTGGATTCTTCACTGGCAAGAGAACACGTAATTAAAATGAAATCAAACATTTATCTCCAACAGCAAAGCCAATTTATCACTCAAGGGCAAAGTGAGGCAGAGATACGCCAGCAGCTTAAAGCCTTTGGCGTGGACGCTCGCCGTTTAAGCCGCTTTACTCAGCTCTGCTTGCTTGGTGCATTACCACTGAAGCCCTATATTACGCCAAATACAGCCATTTACTTGGCTTCCCCCTTTAATTCACCAAGTAAATTCAACAAATTATTCCACCAGTTAATGGAACAAGATTTGCCTAGTCCGTTGGATTTTATGGCAAATCTCAATAACGCCACAGTTTTTCAGCTGGCGCAGCTGTTGCAAACCACAGGCAATAGTATTTTCTTGATCACTTCACCAGAAGATAACGCACAGCCATTACAACTGGCACAAACAGAATTGAAAAATGGTACAACGGAGCAAGTATTGTTAGGCTGGGGATTTGAATCGCCCACTGATACAGAATGGGAAGGAAGCTGCTGGTGGTTGCTCAGCAATGCCGCAGAAGAAAATACGCTAACAACAAGTGCGGTGCAAAATTCGCCAAATTTTTCTACCGCACTTTCTTTTTCCTCTATATCTGCGCAGCTCCCTGCTGAGCATTATTTGCAATTTGGGTTAGATATAGGAAATTTATCAGATTAAGGCGATAGGCGATCTTTTTGCCAGTGCTGTTCATCAGTGCGTAAATAGCGAATCCTATCGTGTAAACGGCTTGGGCGACCTTGCCAAAACTCGACCATTTCTGGCAATAGGATATAGCCGCCCCAATGAGGTGGGCGCGGCACAGTAAGCGGATATTTAATCGCAAACATTACGGCTTTACTCAGTAAAACAGCTTTACTTGAAAGCACTGCACTTTGTTCGCTCGCCCAAGCGCCAAGTTGGCTTTGATAGGGGCGGCTGGCAAAATATGCGTCAGAATCGCTGGCAGGAAGTTGTTCAACCACACCTTCAATGCGGATTTGGCGCTCTAATTCTGGCCAGAAGAAGGTAAGGGCGGCAAAGGGCTGATGAGTGAGCGCTTGCCCTTTACGGCTGAGGTAGTTAGTAAAGAAAATAAAACCTTGTTCGGTGGTTTGCTTTAATAACACTATTCTGCTGCTTGGTTTGCCATTTTTTTCCACTGTTGCTAAATTCATTGCAGTGGGTTCATTTACCTGTGCTTGTATTGCTTCTTGCAGCCATTGTTCAAACAACGTCATTGGCTCATCAGGGCAATGGGCTTTCGATAAATTCTGTTGGCTATATTCTTGGCGAATATCTTGTAAATTCATCACGCCTCCTTAATTTTTCTTTATTTGTAAATTTTCCCCATCGTTTTGCTGAAGTCTTGTCAAAATCAAAACGAGGATTAAGCCAAACAGGCTAGAGATGAGGAATGTATAGCTAAAGGCTTGTTGTAGCTGTTCGACAGTTTCCCCAAGGGCGTTGCGGTATAAACCTAAAATCACCGAAGAAACCGCAATGCCAATGCCAATTCCCACTTGCTGAATCACGCTTAGCATTGTTGAACCTGCGCTGGCGTTGTTGTCGGATAAATCGCCGACAGTTAAGGTGTTGATCGCGGTGAAACTGACCGACATACAACCGCCGTATGCCAATAAAATCAGCACCATCTGCCAAATTGGCGTGTGGCGTTGTAGCAAGCTCATTGCGGCAATCACGAAAGTCATCACAATGGCGGTGCTGATCAGCGTTTTCTTATAACCAAAACGAGAAAGAATTCCTCGAATCAGCGGTTTAAACGCCATTGAACTCACGGCAATTGGCACCATTAGCCAGCCTGCAACTTCTGCACTGTAATGAAATACCACTTGGAGCATTAACGGTAGCAAAAACGGCACGCCCGAGCCACACAGGCGAATAAATAAATTAGCAATAAAGCCTAAACGAAAAGTGCGAATATGAAACAAAGAAAGGGGCATTAGCGGATTGTGAACGCGCTTGGCATAAAGATAATAACAGGCCAGAAATGCCATTCCCACCGCCAGCACCACTAACGCAATCCAAGTTGCGGTGAAATGTTCTGCCACCAGATCCAGCCCCAAGGTCAAGCCAACCAGCCCGCCTGCAAACAGTACAAAACCCAATTTATCTAAACGGCTCACCTGCCCTTTCATATTTGGCATATAAATGCCTGCAAGGAAAATCCCTGTCAGCCCAATGGGAATATTAATTAAGAAAATCCAATGCCAGGTCATATAAGTTACGATTAAGCCACCCAACACAGGCCCAAGAATTGGCCCAATAAGGCCTGCCATCGCCATAATATTCCACGCATTTAACAGCTGATTTTTCGGCACGCTACGGATTATCGCAAGGCGTGCAACAGGCATCATTAACGCACCACCAAGTCCTTGTAAAATGCGAGCAAAGATCAATTGTGGCAAAGATTGCGATAAGGCGCACGCCACCGATCCCAACACAAAAACGCCAATGGCAGCACGAAAAACCTTACGCGTACCAAATTTATCCGCCGCCCAACCGCTTAACGGAATAAACAACGCCACCGTCAAAGCGTAGCTAATGATCGCCAACTGCATATTCAGCGGCGATTCATTTAGACTGCGCGAAATGGTCGGCAACGCCGTATTCAAAATGGTCGCGTCTAGGGTTTGCATAAAAAAGGCAACGGCGGCAATCCACGCCAAGCCTGTATAATTTTTCGTTTCTGTCATAAAAATTTTACGATTTTGCACCGCACTTTATTTCATTTGTTGTTGATACCAATGAAAAATAAATGCGGCAATTTGCTCAATCTGATTAATATCCAAATGTGGCAAAGTGCAGCTTAAAGAGTAATCTGTGGCGAGCGCAATCACTTTTTCATCAAGCTCAGGCAAGGCTTTCTCTATTGTCTTGCGATGCAATAAAATCTTTGCAATAGGTTCGTGTTTGAAGCCTTCCACCAAAATCAAATCCGTCAGCTGCGGATCAAATTGCGCTGCCAAATAAGTTAAACTCACAGGCCGTGGTGTTTCAGTCATCAATGCCCAACGGTTATCACAAGCCATTACCACTTGGCTTGCCCCCGCCTCTTTCATTCGCCAGCTATCCTTGCCTTCTTTATCCACCTGCGCGTTATGATGGCTGTGCTTAATCACCGCCACACGCAAACCTAAATCAGCAAGCTGAGGTAAAAGTTTTTCCAGCAAAGTAGTTTTGCCACTGCCACTGTATCCTGTAATGCCAAGTATTGGGCACATTTTATGTCCTTTATATTAAGTAAAATGTAGCCCTATGATACCGCATTATTGGCAGCTTGTGATCTTTCACATAAATGAATAGATTATTGAATAACACGCAAAAAAATCGGGCGATAACTTGCTTTTTTCTGCCAAGATTTCGATACAAAATGGACGATCAAAAAGGCAAGTGCGGTGCAAAAAACGATAAAAATGCCTTGCCAAAGTTCAGTTTGGAAAAGCTGATCGGCGATCAGCGTGGAAAGCAATAAGGTGAGTAACGGGAAAAAATACACCAGCAAACTAGACAAAATCAGTGAGCGTTCCATTAAACCGATTTCGATAATTTGCCCTGCTTTGACGGGGGTGATGGTTTCCACCTCAAAAAAATGCGCCGTGCCTGTGCCGTTCAGCTCCGCCAGAGCCGCTGAGCCACAGGCAGACTTTGCCGCGCAGCTCCCACAGGCACTTTGCGATTGGCATTTCACTTGCGCAATGCCAGATTGATAGGAAATAACTACCGCACTTTCTTTCAGCATTTACTTCACCTTAATATCTTGCACGATGCGTTTTGCGGTAGAAATCGGTAGCTGCCCTACAAGGGTGAATTCGTTATCGCCAAAGGTTTCGCTATAAAAGGTTCTGGTGCCATTCCACCAGCCGTTTTTTTCTTCATTTGGTAAAATTGAGCTTGAGCGGTAAAGGGTAAAGGAAAATAATCCATCGCTGTAAAGCTGCGCTTCAATGCGTTCTTCGCCATTAGTTTCCACACTGCGATTAATCAGCTTGAAGCCATTTGGTAACCAGCTTGGCTGCCAGTTAAAGGCTTCTTTGCTTGGTTGGAAAGTGGTTTTGTCATTAATCAGCGCAGGAAACCCCATATGATTAATGGCATTGAGCAAATCATCAAATTGTTCGCTTTGATATAAATTTACCACGCGGAATTGTTCTAACAGATTATTTTCTCGATCTAACACATCACTGCGCAGCAACAAATGGCTTTGCTCATCAATAAAGACCACATATTGATAGCGAAAATCATCTTTCGGCAAAATGCGAATGGTTTGTACCACACGATCTGCCACTCGGTTCCGCCCAATATAGGTGAAATCATAATTTTGTTTCAGTGCATCAAGATTGCTCCACATAATCGCAGGCAAGCTGTCCACAATATGATTAGCGTTAATCGAGAACGGAGAATAATTCGGTTGGAAATAACTCACCACATTATCGCGTTGCACAATTTGTTGTGGCATTCCATCAAGAGTGAACAGTTGGGCGTAGGTTTTGCCGTTATGATAAATATGGCTATAACGTAGTGAAGCCATATTCGGCGTGGTTTGCACGAAAGCAATTTCATAGTTCAGATGAGAGCCTGCCTGTTGCATTTCGTCTAGCAATTGGCGGGGCTGGACTGCATCAGGTTCTGCCGCCCATAAGGGATTTACAGAAAATAGCACTAAGGAAAGTGCGGTGATTTTTTTGACCGTTTTTAACATCGTTATTCACACATAGGATACAAACAAATTCACCACCAAAATTGGTGGTGAATAACCTAAACTTCATTCATTGTTATTTCTGATTTTGCAAATTTAATCTATCCGCATAAATGCGTTTTTGCAATTCGTAGCTTTGTAGCATTGAATCAATACGTTTATTTTTTTGCTCAATTTGCTCAGGCGTAATCACCGATTGGGTTGGCGCATTATAGCTCACTTCTTGCACGGAATTGTTAAATGGCAAGGTTTGCAACACTGGTGCATCTTGATTTTCTTTGCCATTGTGAGCCATAAAACTTTGCACGCCCACCACCGCAACTAAGCACACGCCTGCAGCCACAGCAAATTGAGTCATCGGCATAAACCACGCTTTCAGTTTTTGCATAAATGGCGATTGCGCGGTTTCTTCTGGCATTGGTTGAGAAACCATCGGTTGTGCCACCACAATTTCTTCTTGCTCAATTAAATCTGCCATTTTTGCAGTGAAATCCGCACCCAATAATACTTCACTTTCCTGACGCATTACTGCACGAATAGTATGAAAATTTGCCCAGGATTTTTGTAAATCAGCATCTTGGCAAAGTTTTTCTGTCATTGCCTCGCTGATTTGTTCGCCATCAATGTAAGCGGAAAGTTGCTCTTTTTGCATTGTAAACTCCAGGGTTTTCTCTTTTTTAATGTTATTAATGTTGTATTAGCCTTGAAGAAGGGGTTGAATTTTATTTTCGATAATCTCCCTTGCACGGAAAATGCGCGAACGCACCGTTCCTACTGGGCAATTCATAATATCGGCAATTTCTTCATAACTTAACCCTTCTAATTCACGCAAGGTGATGGCGGTTTTTAAGTCTTCTTGCATACTATGAATGGTATCAAAAATGATCTTCTTCAATTCACCAGATAACATCTGATTTTCGGGCGTATCTACGTCCCGCAAATTTGTTCCCACATCATAGGATTCTGCCTCATCTGCCAGAATATCTTCATTCGGCGGGCGGCGTCCCTGTGCGGTTAAATAATTCTTTGCCGTGTTCACGGCGATACGATATAGCCAAGTGTAGAAAGCACTGTCACCGCGGAATGATTCAATAGAGCGATATGCTTTAATGAATGATTCTTGTACAACATCGGGAATATCATTCGGTGAAACATAACGGGTTAATAGCCCTGCCACCTTATTTTGATAACGCGATACCAACAAATTGAATGCTTTCTTATCTCCCTGCTGTACCCTTTCTACCAAAGCCTGATCTGTTAGCTGTTCAGTCATATAACCTCTTATACACCTCTAACAAGCCTTGATACACAAGACAGCAAGCTCGTGTTCTCTTAGAGGGGTGAAAATCGTAAAAGTTCAATCTTTTTATCAAATTAGCTCGATAATTTTTCTTGTATATAGGAAACCATTTGCTGTAATTCAAGATCTGGCGCAGGTTTTCGGTTAAAAAACCACGAAAATAATTGCAAATCCGTTGCCGCCAATAAACGCACAAACGTGGCTTTTTGTTGCTCATCTAGCTCATCAAAATGTTGCTGAAAGAAAGGCATAATCACTTTATCTAACTCCAACATTCCACGCCGACAATCCCATTCAAGGCGAAATTTATTATATTTTTCCATTTCTGTTCCCTTTTGAACTGAATAATGGGGGATTATAGCGGAATTTGCTTTTCCTTGTGCGAATAATTTCAGAGAGAAAACACAAAAAACCCGACATCTAAGTCGGGTTTTGCTAATAATAAAGTGCGGTTATTTTTCCGAAAGTTTTGGCTTAATAACTGCATAAATCACGCCTGTTAGCACCGCACCAATAGCGATTGCCGCTAAATACATTAATGGCTGAGTTACAAATGGAATCACAAATAAACCACCGTGTGGTGCTTGTAAGCCGATGGATAAGCCTAAAGAAATCGCGCCAGCCACTGCACCACCAATAATACTTGATGCAATCACGCGCACAGGATCAGCCGCCACAAATGGCAATGCACCTTCAGAAATAAAACATAAACCTAATACGAAAGACGCTTTACCCGCATCACGTTGATTGGCGGTGAATTTTTTGCGAGCCAATAATGTAGCAATTGCCATTCCAATCGGTGGCACCATACCCGCTGCCATTACCGCAGCCATTGGGGTGTAAACGCCAGAAGCGATCAAACCTGTACCGAAAGTATAAGCCGCTTTATTCACTGGGCCGCCCATATCCACACACATCATCGCACCAAGTACCGCGCCTAATAACAACGCATTGCTTTGTCCCATTGTGTTGAGCCATTCCACTAATGCGTCCATTAAGCCTTTTACTGGTGGATTGATCAGATAAATCATCACCAAGCCGACAATCGTAGAACCGAGTAATGGCAAAATTAAAATCGGTTTTAATGAACTTAAACTCGCTGGTAATTGAATGGCTTGGTTTAAGAATTTCACCACATAACCTGCAAGCAAGCCGGCAATAATCCCGCCTAAAATCCCTGCACCTGCGGTGGTGGCAAGCATACCGCCAATTAAACCCACAGCTAATCCGGGACGATCAGCGATAGAAAACGCCACATAACCTGCGAACACGGCAATCATTAAGTGGAACGCTGCACCGCCACCAATATCCATCAAGGCTTTTGGTAAACCACCTGCAATATTCGGATCTTTAAAGGCTTCAATCCCAAACATAAAGGAAATGGCGATCAGCAAGCCCCCTGCTACCACCAATGGCAACATATGGGAAACCCCTGTCATCAGGTGTTTATACAAGCCTTTACGCTCACCCGTGCTTTCTTCGCTGGCTTGTACTTTAGCTGCATTTGCCCCTGTGTAAATCTTCGCCTCTTTAAAGGCTTTTTCAAATTCTTGTGCCGTTTTCTTCAGCGCAAGCCCTGTGGAGGTGCGATACATCGGCTTGCCTTCAAACTTGCTTAAATCCACATCAATATCAGCAGCAATAAAGACAAGATCCGCATTCGCCACATCTTCAGGAGAAATAATGTTACTCGATCCCACTTGTCCACGGGTTTCCACTTTCACATTCCAGCCTTGTTTTTTAGCATATTCAGCAATAGCCTCCGCTGACATAAAAGTATGCGCTACGCCTGTTGGACAAGCGGTAACTGCCACGATATTTTTCCTTTGATTAGAAAAATCTGGCGTATTTTGCACCGCACTTTTATTTTCCGCTGGCTGATATTCCACCGCTTCCGCCTGCGCTTGTTTTAAGGTCGCCTCTGGTGCATTAAAGGCGTTTTCCACCTCTGCCACAAACAGTTTTTTGCCTTGTAATGCGTTGTTATTTGGCGCACCACCTAAGGCAATCACTAAATCCGCTTGGTTGGCTTCTGCCACCACTTCATCGCCTTGCTGTTTTGCTGCCGCAGCCAGCACTTGTTTAATCAAAAAGGCTTTGGCATTGCCTAATTGTTGTGTGTTTGTCAAAAAAATCTTCATTGTTCTACCCTTTAATCACTGAAATTTCTACTTTTTCTAAGATTGGCGTTAATAACGCAGGATCACTCACGCCCACATTGCTTTGCGACACGGCAAAGGCAGATACCGCACTGGCAAACGCCAAGGTGTCTTGCTGTGAAAGCGATTTGCTCAGGCCGTAAATTAGCCCTGCCACCATCGAATCGCCTGCGCCCACGGTGCTAACCACTTGCTCGCATTTTGGTGGCTTCGCTTGGATCACACCTTGTTCGCTTAACCACAAAGAACCGTCCGCGCCCATTGAAATAATCACATTAGCAATACCTTGTGCGCGCAATTTTTCTGCGGCTGCAATAATCTCTTCAAGGGTTGGTAAGGAATGCCCTACCCAAGCCTCAAGCTCGCGATGATTTGGTTTCACTAGCCAAGGATTGGCGGATAGCCCTGCGCTAAGCGCCGCATTGCTGCTATCTAGCACCACTTTTACGCCCGCTTGTTGTAGCTGTTTAAGCCAATCTACAAAATCTGCTGGGCTGACACCGCGTGGCAAGCTGCCACACACTGCGACAATGTCAAAATCTTTGCATAACAGCAAGGATTGCTGCACAAAATTTTGCCAATCTTGTGGTGAAATTTCATAGCCTAGGAAATTGAGATCCGTTACATCAGCTTCTGTTTCGGTGATTTTCACGTTTATGCGAGTTTTACCCGCCACACGCTGAAAGCGATCTTCTAAACCAAGTTCCGCAAACATTGTGTTGAAATCCCCTTGATTATCACGCCCAAGGAAACCACTTACCGCCACATCAACGCCTAAATCTTTCAACACTTTTGCCACGTTGATGCCTTTGCCTGCAGGGAATAAGCCCAGGGTTTCCACCGTATTCACTTCACCCAGCTCAATACGTTTTAACCGCCCCACTAAATCATAGGCGGTATTTAACGTGATAGTTGCCACTTTTGCCATTATCAACTCCTACTCACCTAATCCTACTCACCTAAGCCAGCTTCAATTGCCGCACCAATGCCATCAAGGGCTTTTTGTGCTTCTTCACCAGTTGCTACGAAACGTAAACGATGCCCTTTCACCACACCAAGCGCCACCACTTTCATCAAACTTTTAGCGCTCACTAATTGGCTATCGCGATCCACATTTTGCACCGCCACGGAAGCATTATATTTCTTCACTTCATTAACCAATACGGCGGCAGGACGTGCGTGCAAACCGTGTTCGTTACGCACCACAAACACCGCTTCAACACTTTCGCTTGGATCTTGATTATCAAGTGCGGTGGTTTTTTCTGCAGTTTTTTCGCTAGCCGTGTTGCTTTCGCCAATCACTTCAATGTGATCCGGCTCTTTCGGCGATAAAGAGGATACTTCTTCCCCCAAGCCGTCTGCGATGGCTTTACCAATGGCTTCAATGGCTTGTTTGGCATCTTCACCCACCGCGCTAAAACGTAAACGATGTCCCAACGTTGCGCCCAATGCCACGATTTTCATCAGGCTTTTAGCGCTGATGGCTTCACCGCCACGGGTGAGATTTTCCACCGTAATTTTCGAGGCGAATTTTTTCACTTCATTCACTAATACCGCTGAAGGACGTGCGTGCAAGCCGTGTTCATTACGCACGGTGAATGTGCCGATAACCGTACCTACATTTTCGCTACTGGTATTGGCTGGTGCTTGGCTTTCAACACTCACTTCTCCACCATTAAGTGCGGTCAAAATTTGCTGAGAATTTCCATTTAATAAGGCTTGCTGCACGGAATTTTCTAGTAATCGCGCGAGTAGCTCATCAATTTGCTCATTCACGCAAGCCACCGTTAGCACGCCTTTCACTGCTTTATGATTATGCTGGAAAGCTTGTTTTGCACGGCTGAACGCAAGGGCATTTTTCTCGTTGCCTTGCACTGAGTCTGTAAGCCATAAACCACCGCCCAGTGGCAATGCAGGCGTGGCAATCACCTCTGCCACAAATTGATTATTCACCGCGCCTTGGTTTTGCAATTTGCCGGCATTAATCGCAATTAAAGTAAGCAGGCTTTCAGTATCCACATCAAGGCTCAGATCTTCGCTTTTCACTTCCAGCGTTTCTTCGCCCATTAAAATGGCGCGGAATTTTTCTACCTCTTGTAATGTTGCCAATTTCGCCGCTTTTTCTTCATTGCCTAACACTTGAGTAAGCTGACGCAGCAAGGTTAAATGCTCATCTGAACGGGCAGCAATGCCGATCACAACATAGGCTTTGTTGCCGTCGCTCCATTCAATCCCTTGTGGAAATTGAAATACTTGCACGCCCGTTTCTTTTACCATTGGACGCGTTTCCAATGTGCCGTGCGGAATGGCAATACCGTTGCCTAAAAAGGTGGATGTTTGCGTTTCGCGCGCCAACATTCCTGCTAAATATCCTGCTTCCACATTGCCCGCTTGCTCAAGCGCTTGCGCCACCAATTCAATGGCCTGCTGTTTATTTTCGGCTTGTGCCGATAAGTGAATATTTTTTTCTGATAAGTTAAGCATTTTCCCTCCAGAATATTGGTTTGAATACCAAATGGCGTTGTGATACTGGCTCACTTCTTCGCAAAACCAATTTGGCGATAAGTTTTACTGATGATTTGCTAAACACTTGCTGAACGTTAAGCAAAAACCTTTCAGCTTCGATGAAAAAAGAAAAGGTTACTGATTAAACATCAGTAACCTTACACATTATTTTCCTGTACAGACTTTCAACACTTGATCGCTGCCTTCCGCGATATAGCCCTCATCTAAGGAACGCGGTTGCCCTTTTTGTAGATCTCGCATTGCATCATAAATCCCTTGCGTTGCACTTGGCTGGCTGATTTGCGACCAACAATTTACACTTAAGCGATTGAAATTATTCTGTAATTCAGAAGCGAACACCACACCACTATAATAAGCATAAACTTGGCTATCCACGCCTCCGCCTTGGTATAATTTTGCTTTCACTTCTTCAATCGGCACTAAAATACGGTTGAGATACCAATCATTCACGCCACTAGCAAAAGAATTCACATCATAATCTTCATTTACACGCCCTGAATAGGTTTGCACCGTTGCCGCATACGCAGAAGCATAGGATTTTTTATCGATTTTCTCTTTATCTAAATCGATCACTTTTTTCTCGTTGTCCATAAACGGCACATAAGAAGTCAAAGAAGAACACGCCACTAAAAAGGCACTTAACACTGAAATTGAAATAATTTTGAACATAACTTATCCGTTTTTTGTTAATCAGATTTTTCTTATTATACTGATTATAATTTGAATAAAAAGCCAAATTTCCGTGATTTTTTCACCGCACTTCGCTTTCTAAATCCGCTAGCGTATTAAAATTTTGGAACGCCTCTTTCTGATCGTGAAAATCTACCGCAACCGCACCATTTTCTTGCATAAACTGCAACATTCGCCGCTCACCGCAGTGTAAATAAGTGGCGAGCTTTTCCGCTAGCAAGGTGGAAACCAAACAGAATGTGGGGTGTTCACGCTCACCATCGGTGGCATAAGTGAGTAAAACTGGCGAATTTTCCCCCGCACTTTTGCGATCTAGCAAAGATTGCAAAATGGGCTGTTGCAATTTTTCCAATAAATTCAACGGCAAAAAGGGGCAATCACAAGGTACAAACAGCACAAAATCACTCTCCGCCCGTTTTAGCCCTGTTAAAATACCGCTCAGCGGCCCTTGAAAATCTGCCAATTCATCGGCAAACACTGGCAAGCCAAACTGCGCATAGCATTTTGGGTTGCGATTGGCATTCACCGCCACCTGTGCCACCTGATCTTTCAAGCGCTGATAACAATGCCACACCAACGGCTGCCCACGGAAAAGCTGCAACCCTTTATCCACCCCACCCATACGCCTTGCCCGACCACCAGCAAGAATTACTGCACTGATTTTCATCTGCCCTCAATTTTTTCAGCCTGATTAAATGGCTTTATTTTACTTGATAAATAGGCAAATAAAAAAGTGCGGTGGGAAATATGAGGTTGATATAGTAATCATATAAAAGAACCAAAGTACAATCTTAATTGAAAAGGTTGAATTAGATTATGAATTATATTAGGCAATAAAAACTTCATCAAATTTGTCTGTAAAATCAGAAGATTCTTCTGTAATAGCAAGGCATGAAATACACATTCTTTTTTGCTGGCTGTGATGAAACATAAGTGGTTTATTGATAAAGATAAAAGGCATCTCAACATCTATATAAGGTTGCGAGATATTACTAAATTTAATGGAGAATTACTGAAATAAAATATGAGAGTTTCTTTTTCGTTTAAATTGGATTTTGCGATCATATTCTGAACGAGAAACTCTCACTTTTTATAATGATTTGTTAAATAGGGGCTGATCTTTTACATCTATTTGACTAAGTTTTACAGATTATTTTAAGGGTTTTATTTAATGATTATTCACTTCGGTATTAAACAACGCCTCAATAAATTCTTCTGCTTGGAATGGACGCAGATCTTCAATTTTTTCGCCGATACCAATATAACGAATCGGTAATTTGAATTGATCGGCGATGGCGAAAATCACGCCGCCTTTGGCTGTGCCGTCTAATTTGGTTAGGCTAATACCCGTTAAGCCAACTGCTTCGTTGAATAATTTGGCTTGGTTAATGGCGTTTTGCCCTGTGCCAGCATCAAGGGTAAGCATAATTTCGTGCGGCGCGGTTTCATCGTATTTTTTCATTACGCGAACGATTTTTTTCAGCTCGTCCATTAAATTATTTTTATTTTGCAAACGCCCTGCGGTATCGGCAATCAAAATATCAATATTGCGCGCCGCCGCCGATTGCATTGCATCATAGATCACCGAAGCGGAATCTGCTCCCGTGCTTTGTGCCACCACAGGAATATTATTACGCTCTCCCCACACCTGAAGCTGTTCCACCGCGGCGGCACGGAAAGTATCGCCTGCGGCCAACATTACCGATTTGCCTTGCATTTGGAATTGGCGTGCGAGTTTACCAATGGTCGTGGTTTTCCCTACGCCATTGACGCCCACCATCAAAATCACATAAGGCTTTTTGCTGGTATCAATTTCTAAAGGCTGCGCCACAGGTTTGATAATCTCTGCGAGTTCTAATTTTAATTGTTGATACAGTAAATCCGCATCTTTTAGCTGCTTGCGGCTGGCGTGCTGCGTTAAATTATTGATAATTTTCGTGGTTGTTGGCATACCAATATCAGCAATGAGCAACTGTTCTTCTAATTCTTCAAACAGATCATCATCAATTTTTTTGCCTGAAAATAGCCCGAAGAATCCCGAACCAATATTTTGTTTGGTACGAATTAAGCCTTTCACCAAACGGCTAAAAAAGCCCCCTTCGCTTGGTTTTTCTTGCGTTGAAATTTCTGGATTTTGCACCGCACTTGGTTCTTGCGGAAGCTCGGTTTGCTCTACGATTCCTGTTTCTTGCGCTAAAACGTCAGAATTTTCTGCCGCACTTGATTCTTGCGGAAGCTCGGTTTGCTCTACGATTTCTGTTTCTTCCACCAAAACTTCTGGATTTTCCAGCGCACTTTGCTCTTGCGGAAGTTCTGTTTGCTCAGCGATTTCTGTTTCTTGCGCTAAAACTTCAGGATTTTCCACTGCACTTTGTTCTTGTGAAAGCTCGGTTTGCTCGATGATCTCTGTTTCTTGCGCTAAAACTTCGGGATTTTCCACCGCACTTTGCTCTTGCGGAAGCTCGGCTTGCTCTACAATTTCTGTTTCTTGTGCTAAAACTTCAGGATTTTCCACCGCACTTTGTTCTTGTGGAAGTTCTGTTTGCTCAATGATTTCTGTTTCTTGTACCTCAGCTTGGTTTGATGTTTCTTCTTTCTTTTTTCCTAATCCAAACCAAGACCAAAAACCACCTTTTTTATTTTTTTCTGCCATAAATTACTCGCTATTATGAAAAAATTACTGATTTTCTGAATTTTATACTAAACTATGCCACCTGATTTTATTCTGTTACCGAATGCAAAAGTCGGCTGAAAATGGGCATTAAGTTCAGCGAAAAGTTTGCATAGTTTATCATAATTTGGCGAATCCCTATGAAAAAAAATCCTGTAGCACGCAAGCAACATACAAATCTGGCAAAAGGTGAAGTCCGTATTATTGCGGGGCTTTGGCGTGGGCGGAAATTACCTGTGTTGAATGCGGAAGGCTTGCGCCCAACAGGTGATCGGGTGAAAGAAACGCTATTTAACTGGCTGATGCCTTATATTGTGGACGCGACTTGCTTAGATTGTTTTGCTGGCAGCGGTTCATTGGGGTTAGAAGCCCTTTCACGCCAAGCTAAGCAAGTGACCTTTTTAGAACTCAATAAGCAAGTGGCAAAGCAACTCACGCAAAATCTACAACAGCTTAAATGTACGCCACAGCAAGGACGTGTGATTAACCAAGATAGTTTGCATTATTTACAGCAACCAGAACCAAAACCCGTGTTTGACTTGGTGTTTCTCGATCCGCCTTTTCATTTTGATCTCGCACAACAAACCGTTGATTTGCTGATTAAATTTAATTGGCTTAAGCCCGATGCACTAATTTATGTGGAAACGGAAAAAAATAAAACCCTAAGCCTGCCAGATAATTGGCAAATATTAAAAGAAAAAACCACCGGGCAAGTGAGTTATCGGTTGTATCAATATTTGCTGGGCGAATAATACTTCTTTAACTCCTTCGATATAAGCCATTTTCGCTCACTACCAAACCTTGCAATTCCAAACTTAATAATTGTGTGAGTAGTGCATCAATGGGTAAAGATAAGCGGGCGGAAAGCTCGTCAAGGCTGATGGCAATATGGCTAAGTTGGGCGTAAAGTTCGGGGTAGCTTGGTGGTTCAGCTTGTTGTGGGGTAACGCTTTTTTCTTGAGTGCTATTTTGATTAAATGGGAGATCTTGCTGTTTTGGCTGTGCATAAAATGATGCAGAATAGCCGTAATTCGGCAGATTATCCACAATGTCCTGCACATTTTCCACCAATGTTGCCCCTTGTTTAATCAATTTATGGCAGCCTTCACTAAAGCCATTTTGGATATTACCAGGAAGCGCAAAGATTTCTCTATTTTGCTCAAGGGCGTAACGTGCGGTGATTAATGAGCCACTTCGTTCTGTGGCTTCGATGATCAATGTGCCAAGAGAAAGTCCGCTGATAATACGATTGCGGCGTGGAAAATTTTCTGCCACGGGCGGTTGGTTGGGCAAAAATTCAGAAACCAATGCCCCATTATTCTCAATAATTTGTTGCGCTAAACCACGGTGTTTAGCGGGATAAACCGCATTCAATCCACTGCCTAATACGGCAATAGTCTGCCCTTTTTGCGCTACCACCGCTTGATGACAAAAACCGTCAATGCCTAGCGCCAAACCACTGGTAATGACAAAACCTGCCTGATTTAATTGTTGAGCGAAAAACTTCGCCCAATATTCTCCATAATTAGAGCAATAACGGCTGCCCACAATGGCAATTTGTGGTTGCGAAAGTGCAGTCAAATTTCCTTGTAAAAATAACAGCGGCGGCGCTGACGGAATTTGTTTTAACAAATAAGGATAATCTTGCTCAGTAAAATTAAGCAAAAAATTGCCCGCACTTTGCGCCCAATCTAACGCCGGCTCGATAAATTTACGCTCAGGATTAAACCAGCGCTGAATTTGTTTTTCTGTCCACCCCATTTGTTTGAAAGCAATCGCGTCATAGTCTAAAAGCTGTTCAGGGCTAATTTCAGCCAGCATTTTTTGAATCGTATTCGCTCCAAGTTTTGGCACTTGTAATAAGCGGAGTAAGATCTCGTTTTTTAGCATTGATATTTTAGAAATTGGCAAAATAGAGGAGTAGCTTAAAAGAAAGGGAAGAAGGAAAGTAAACTTTGTTTGCGTTTTGCGACAGTGATCGAGAATTTAATTCCTATTTGGGGAATTAGAAAAGTAATAACGCCCTGAGTTGGGGCGTTATTTCAGCGTTATTGTTTAGCTTGATGTTTTTCCAACCACTGTTGCATAAATTGGATTTCGCTTTGTTGTGCGTTGATGATATTTTCTGCTAGCTGACGTAATTCAGGATCTTTGCCATATTTTAATTCTATCTCAGCCATTTTCACCGCGCCCTCGTGATGTGGCAGCATACTAGCCGCGAACGCGACATCAGCATCTTGATATTGCATTCCTTTTTCCATATCCGCGTGCATTGCAGACATACTTGCCATTAATTCACTTTGCATTGCATTAGGTTGATGTGCAGTGTGATGATGTTGCATTTCAGCCATCGCAGTGCTAGAAACTAAACCGATTAAAATCAATAGTGCTTTTTTCATTGTGAGTACCTTATTTTTGTATGATTAAATGAGCCAAAATAATAAACCTTACCCTTAGGGTAAGTCAAGAAAAAAAGCAAAACTTCTTCTTATACATTTCTTTGATAAATTTATAGTTATCTTATTGATATATAAGTGAAAATAATAAGGCCTGTCAATCCTCGATATTTTATGCTATAATCTATTCGTTTTTGAGAATTTCATATCGAGAAAGTATGATTTTTTCGTCTTTTTGTACTGTGAGGTACAACTCAATGCGTTGTATAAACGTTTATTGCTAAGAAAGACGTAATGAACGTCTTTTTTAGCTCAAATTTGAAGCAATTTCATTCATCAATTTGTTTTGTATTCTTTATTTAAGCGAGCTATTTAGCGGCTATTTCAATTTATTTGTTGAGATTGATATGTGCACAAAACATTAACTTAAAGGAGAATCATTGTTGTGTCTTTTTCTGCTTTTATTCATAAAAGATCATCGTTTAACCCCTTTGTTATAGGGGCAACTTTATTACTGGTTATTTTGTTGCTCGTTGCAACGTTAATTTTGCCAGAAAAAACCACCGCACTTTTAAACTGGGCGAAAGCGGGCGTGTTTGCGAATTTTAGCTGGTTTTATATTTTAGCCTTTTCCGTTTTTCTTTGTTTCTTATTCGTGTTGTCGGTCAGTAGCTTGGGTAATATTAAGCTTGGAACGAATGAAGAAGAGCCTGAATTTTCTTTCCTTTCTTGGTTAGCAATGCTGTTCGCCGCAGGAATGGGGGTGGGATTAATGTTCTTCGGCGTAGCAGAACCGCTCACCCATTATTTTTCTACCATCACCACAGGATCTGCTGAACATAAACAACAAGAAGCCTTATTGCATACCTTTTTCCACTGGGGAATTCACGCTTGGGCAGTGTATGGCGTGATTGCCTTAGCGCTCGCCTATTTTGGTTTCCGTTATAAATTGCCGTTGGCGTTGCGTTCTTGTTTTTATCCTTTATTGAAAGATCGCATTAACGGCAAGATCGGCGATGTGATTGATATTATGGCGTTAGTCGCTACCCTATTCGGGATCATCACCACCCTCGGATTTGGTGCCGCACAGCTTGGTGCGGGGCTAACGGAACTTGGCGTGGTGCAAGAAAATAGCTTCGGCCTACAAACCATTATTATCGTTGTGGTGATGTCCATTGCGGTATTTTCCGCTATTTCTGGCGTAGGCAAAGGGGTGAAATTACTCAGCGAAATCAATCTAGGCTTAGCCTTAACCCTGATGCTGTTTATTTTAGTTACAGGCCCAACGCTCTATTTATTAACCACATTCAGCGATAACATTGGCATTTATTTGAGCAATTTAGTACGCCTAAGTTTTAAAACCTATGCGTACGAAACAGAAAACACTGCGTGGTTCACTGGCTGGACGGTGCTTTATTGGGCGTGGTGGTGTTCTTGGGCGCCGTTTGTGGGCTTGTTTATCGCGCGTATTTCCCGTGGTCGCACCATTCGTGAATTTATCTTCGGCGTGCTAGCCGTGCCAAGTTTATTCAGTATTCTATGGTTTACCGTGTTCGGTGACAGTGCGATTTGGTTAGAATTAAACGTTGCCAACGGCGCATTGCACGAATTTACTTCTGCGCCAGAAAAATTATTGTTTAAATTCTTAGATTATTTACCGCTCTCTGCCCTCACTGGCACGTTAGCCTTAGTGATTATTTCGCTCTTTTTCATCACTTCAGCAGATTCAGGAATTTATGTGCTAAATAATATGGCATCGCGCGATAAAAGCCTTTCCGCACCACGTTGGCAAGCGATGATGTGGGGCGCGGTGATGATGGTGCTTGCCATTGTGTTAATGCGTGAAGGCGGGCTAGGCACGCTACAAACAATGACTTTATTGGTCGCGCTTCCCTTTGCAATGTTGATGTTAGTGATGTGCGTGAGTTTATGGAAAGGCTTGAACGCGGATCAAAAATATTTCGCCGCCAAAGTCACCCCAACCAGTTTGTTATGGACAGGGGAAAAATGGAAAGATCGCTTAGGGCAAATGCTCAACCAAACGCAGGAAAAGGATATTGTGAAATTCCTAAAACGCACCGCCTTGCCTGCAATGCGTGAGCTACGCCAAGAGTTAGTGGAAGTTTACAGCCTGAATGTGGACGTTGTGCCATCGCTTGAGGCAGAAGAGCCAAGCGTGGAACTGATCATCAAAAAAGAATCGATGCGTGATTTTATCTATGGGGTGAAATCGGTGAGTTACGAAGTTTCATCGCAATTGGTGGACGATGAAAATCTTCCACATATTCAACATTCCGTTACCTATCAACCGATGACCTATTTTGCTGATGGGCGCACGGGCTACGATGTGCAATATATGACGCGAGATGAACTGATCGCCGATATTTTGCGTCAATACGAACGCTACATCAGCCTGCTTGGCGATGTGGGGCAAGAGTTAATGTCGCACGAACAAACAGAATTGGCGGAATAATCTGACCTATTTCTGCAATTAAAAACAAAGTGCGGTCAAAAAAATGATAGAATTTTGACCGCACTTTTTTACGCGAGTGTTTCTCGCTTTTGATTATTTATGGAGAACTTATGGATACCGCATTTATTTTATCTGCCATTGTGGGCTTAGGGATTGTGGCGCAATGGCTCGCTTGGTATTTGAAACAGCCCTCAATTTTATTTTTATTGCTAATTGGGATTATTGTCGGCCCTGTGCTGAACTTGTTTAATCCCGATGTAATTTTGGGCGATTTGCTCTTTCCGTTTATTTCCCTTGGCGTTGCCGTGATTCTTTTTGAAGGGGCGCTGACGCTGGAGTTTGACGAAATAAAACAACACGGCAAGGTGGTGCAGCTCTTGGTTTCGCTCGGAATGCTCATCACCGTCAGCGTGATTTCGGTTGCCACTTATTTTCTGTTTGATGTGGATTGGCGAATCGCCTTGCTGTTCGGCACATTGGTATGCGTAACTGGGCCAACGGTGATTGTGCCATTGTTGCGCAGCGTTCGCCCCAACAGCAACATCGCCAATATTCTCAAATGGGAAGGCATTATCATTGACCCAATCGGGGCGATCGCCGTAGTTTTGGTGTATGAATACATTATTTCTGGCGGTGAAGCCAGTGAAATCGGCACCTTTGCCAAAATCATTGCCGTTGCTGGGGTGATTGGAATGGCTGGCGCGTGGTTGCTGGCTAATCTGATTAAACGCCATATGATCCCTGAATATTTGCGCAACGTGTTCGTACTTGCTTACATTTTGCTGTTATTCACTGCGTCAAACCATTTCGCCCACGAATCAGGGCTATTAACCGTTACCGTGCTGGGCGTGGCATTGGCGAACTGGAAAGGCTTCCCAAAAGATCATATTTTAGAATTTAAAGAATCCCTCACGGTGTTGCTGATTTCCACCTTGTTTATTATTCTTGCCGCACGGGTGAATTTAGCACATTTGGTCGGCGTAGGAATGGCAGGTATTTTGCTGTTATTCGTGGCAATGTTTATCGCTCGTCCGCTTGCCATTTGGTTTTCGTCTATTGGCTCAAGTTTAACCTTAAATGAAAAGTTGATGATTAGTTGGATTGGCCCGCGCGGGATTGTCGCCGCAGCTATTTCTTCTCTGTTCGCGATTAAATTGCAAGAAACCCAAATTCAAGGCGTGGAATTGCTCGTGCCGTTAGTATTCACGATTATTATTGGTACAGTGCTAATTCAAGGCTTAGGGGCGAAAGCCATTGCGAAATTGTTGAATGTGCAAGAAGCGGTGTATAAAGGCGTGTTGATTATCGGCTCAAACCCTGTAGCCTTGGCTATTGCCACCTCACTGAAAGAACAAAATGTCGATGTGCTGGTTGCCAGCCGCCATTATAACGAAGTAGCAAAAGCCAGAATGCTCGGGCTTCGTACTTACTACGGCAACCCCGTGTCCACTCACGCAGATGGCCATTTGGATCTTATCGGATTAGGTAATATGTTTGCCATTAGTACAGATAAAGAACTCAACACCTTGTCGGAAATTCATTATCGCCACGAATTTGATAAAGAAAACATTTACCGTATTCGTTTCAGCGATGATAACAATCCAACGGAACGTTATGATATTCAAGACAACTACCGTTCCAACTGGCTTTTCGGTAAAAATGTAACTTACGCAAAATTAGCCAGTATGCTGGCGAAAAATGCGCGTGTTAAGGTAACCAATCTTACCGATAGCTACACTTATCAAGATTACAAAACCACCAACAAACAATTTGTGCCGTTATATACCATTGATGATAAAGGCTTTATTTCTATTATCAATGATGAACAAACGATCCCAACTAACTGCCGTATTGTAGCGTTAGTAGCGGAAGAAGAAACGGCGAAAAGCGCATAAAAATAAGTGCGGTGGAAAAAATGGAAATTTTTCACCGCACTTTGTTTTTCTGATTGCACGCTTATCAACGCGAATTAATGGGCTTCGTCCCAGTTATTACCCACGCCCACATCCACAATCAGCGGCACCACAAGCTCCGCAGCATTTTCCATTAGGGATTGAATAAGCTCGCTGTAATGGGCAACCTGCTCTGCGTTCACTTCAAACACCAATTCATCGTGAACCTGCATAATCATTGCGATATTCGGATCTTGCGCAATGGCGCTGTCAATGGCGATCATCGCACGTTTAATAATATCCGCCGCAGTGCCTTGCATTGGAGCGTTGATCGCCACACGCTCTGCGCCTTTTCTGCGCATTGCGTTGCTCGATTGAATCTCAGGCAGATACAAACGGCGTCCGAACAAGGTTTCCACATAACCTTGCTGTTTGGCTTTTTCGCGAATATCGGTCATAAAGGTTTGCACACCGGGGTAGCGCTGGAAATACAAATCCATATATTTTTGCGCATCGCCACGGGGAATGCCAAGCTGGCGAGAAAGTCCAAACGCGCTCATTCCATAAATGAGTCCAAAGTTAATGGCTTTCGCACTGCGGCGTTGTTCGCTGGTAACCTCATCAAGTGGCACGCCAAAAATCTCAGCAGCGGTGGAACGGTGAATATCCTTGCCTTGCTGGAATGCACTAATCAAGCCTTGATCTTGCGATAAATGTGCCATTATGCGCAGTTCGATTTGAGAATAATCCGCCGCGATAATTTTATAGCCTTCGCGTGCAATAAAGGCTTGGCGAATGCGCCGTCCTTCTTCATTACGAATAGGGATATTCTGTAAGTTTGGATCGCTGGAAGAAAGCCGCCCCGTTGCTGTTACCGCTTGATGATAAGAAGTGTGAATGCGTCCCGTGCGTGGATTGATCATCAGCGGAAGTTTGTCCGTATAAGTGGATTTCAACTTGGCTAAACCACGGTGTTCAATGAGTAATTTCGGTACAATATGCCCTTGTTGCGCCAGCTCTTCCAGCACTTCTTCATTAGTGGAAGGTGCGCCTTTTGGGGTTTTTGCAATAATCGGTAAACCAAGCTTTTCAAATAGGATTTCTTGTAATTGTTTGGTGGACGCAAGGTTGAAATTTTCCCCTGCCGCCTGATGCACTTGGCTTTCAAGTGCGGTCAATTTTTCGCTAATTTCTTGCGATTGTGCGAGCAAGGTTTGGCTGTCCACCAACACGCCGTTGCGTTCAATGCGTGATAACACGCCCACCAACGGCATTTCGATGCCATCAAATAATCTCACCAAACTTTCCGTTTTTGCCAATTCTGGCCATAGGGTTTGGTGCAATTTCATTGTGATGTCCGCATCTTCCGCGGCATATTCACTGGCTTGTTCGATAGCAATTTTATCAAAGGTGAGCTGCTTTTTGCCCTTGCCAGCAATGGCTTCAAATTCAATGGTTTGATGATCCAAATGGCGTTTGGCAAGCTCGTCCATATTGTGTCGCCCAGTGCTATTTAGCACATAGGATTCCAACATGGTGTCGAAACGCACGCCTTGCAGCGCAATACCGTGATTAGCAAACACAGTAAGATCGTATTTGATATTTTGCCCCACTTTTTCAATCTTTGGATTTTCCAATAAAGGCTTGAGCGCCGCCAAACATTGCTGCTTGTCTAACTGGCTCGGCACACGTTCAAAATAGGTTTCGGTTGCGTCTGCGCTGCCGAATAAATCCCCTTGTGATTGGCTTTCACGCGCCACTTCGTGCAAATGATCAAGGGGGATATAGCAGGCTTCGCCATTTTCTAAAGCAAAAGAAATGCCTACCAAGTTCGCTTGCATTACATCTAAATTATCGGTTTCCGTATCCACTGCAATGAGTTTAGCGTGCTGAATTTTATTCAGCCATTCATCAAGCTTGGCTTGGCTATCCACCGTCTCATATAAAGTGCGGTCAATTTTGACGCGATTTTTTACCGCACTTTGCATTGTGTTCGCAACCTCTGGCGAGCTGGCAAATTTCGCACTTTGCAAATCCCCTTTGGTTAAACCGCTTTCGCCGTCCATCACTTCATTCAGCCAACGCTTAAACTCATAGCGCGCGAAATATTCCACCAATTCATCACGCTGATTCTGCCCAAGCGTGAGTTCTTCTGACTTCACCGCTAAGGGCACATCGGTTTTGATGGTCGCAAGAATGTAAGACAAATCCGCATCAGCTTTAGCGGCAAGCAATTTTTCGCCTAATTTTTTCGCACCGCGAATAGGCAGCTCCGCCACTTTTTCCAAATTGGCATAAATCTCAGCCATACTGCCAATGCCTTGCAAAAGCCCAAGCGCAGTTTTTTCGCCCACACCAGCCACACCGGGGATATTGTCCGCACTGTCGCCCATTAAGGCCAAATAATCAATGATCAACTCAGGCGGAATGCCATATTTTTCAATTACGCCCTCGCGATCCAACAGGCTGTTATTCATTGTGTTGATGAGCATAATGTTATCGTCCACCAACTGCGCCATATCCTTATCGCCCGTGCTAATTAACACTTTTTTGCCTGCCTGAGAAGCCTGCACCGCAAGCGTTCCGATAACATCGTCCGCTTCCACCCCTTCAATGGATAAAAGTGGAATGCCAAGGGCTTTGATAATGGCGTGCAAGGGCTGAATTTGCTTGCGCAAATCATCTGGCATTGGCGGACGGTGCGATTTATATTGCTCAAATAATTCATCACGGAAAGTTTTCCCTTTAGCATCAAACACCACCGCAATATGGCTCGGCTGCACCTGCGCAATCAAACTTTTCAGCATATTCAACACGCCATACATCGCCCCCGTTGGCTCGCCAAGGGAGTTGGTGAGCGGTGGAAACGCGTGAAACGCACGATACAAATAAGACGATCCGTCAACTAACACAAGTGGATTTTCTGCAATTTTAGCCATAAAATTCTCAATAACAGTGATGAAAAATGGGGGATATTATAGCGGAAAGTGCGGTGGGATTTTGAAAAATTTTGCAAGATAAGCTGACAATGCACAACGCGCCCCATTATAATCGCCCGAATTAATTTATTGAACGCAGAAAACGGAAAGCACAAACTATGAATATCATCACCGTAACAGACCGCGAAACCTTACCCTTAGACCACTTGCTTAATCTCTGGCAAGCCAGTGTGGAAGCCACCCATCACTTCTTATCCAAAGAAGAAATCGCCGCCATTCGCCCTTATGTGCCAGAAGCGTTCAAAGGCGTAGAACATTTATTACTGGCGGAAGAAGACGGTGAAATCGTGGGTTTTATGGGCATCAACGGCACCAAATTAGAAATGCTCTTCATCGCCCCCGAACAACGCGGCAAAGGCATCGGCAAAACCTTATTACAGCACGGCATTGAAGCATTAGGCGTAAACCGCTTAACCGTCAATGAACAAAACCCACAAGCGGTGGGCTTTTACCAGCATATGGGTTTTCAAACGGTGGAACGCCATGAGTTGGACGAACAGGGGAATCCGTATCCGATTTTAATTATGAAAAAATAGCACTTGAATTTTGGTTTGAGAATTTAAGC
>NZ_JBMMGT010000030.1:0-28620 GCF_049366555.1 Avibacterium volantium
CCCAATCCTGTTCTGTAAATTTTATTGCTAGCTTATTTACTTCTTTATTAAAAGAGCGGTGTAATCTGGCGAGATTTTTGGCTTTCCAGTTATCGTCTGATTTTTCGGTGCATTTGTCAAAATCAATCAGCCAGTATTTTTGTTCTGGCGTGGAGAAATGTTGGACTAAAATATTATGGGCGTTAAGGTCGGTGTGGCAGATTTGTCGGTTGTGTAAGTAGGGAATTAATTTGCTATGCTAGGCTATATTTTTCAAAAATGCTCTGCTCCTGAAGTATCAAGAGCAGAACAAATTGTAGTGTATTTAGAAAAATGGGCATTGCACCCATTTTGATTTCTTACATTAATGCTCTCTTGTTTTAAAGAACGCGACATCAGGATAACGCTCTTGGGCAAGATTGAGATTGACCATTGTTGGCGCAATATAAGTGAGATTATCCCCCCCATCTAGCGCAAGATTTTGTTCATTTTTGCGTTTAAATTCTTCAAATTTCTTGGCATCATCACATTCCACCCAACGTGCCGTGGCAACATTGACGGTTTCATAAATGGCTTCAACGTTATATTCGGATTTTAAGCGTGATACCACCACATCAAATTGCAGCACCCCAACCGCACCAACAATTAAATCATTATTGGTTAATGGGCGGAAAACTTGCACCGCCCCTTCTTCCGAAAGCTGAACTAAACCTTTCAGTAGTTGTTTTTGTTTGAGCGGATCTTTCAGACGAATACGGCGGAATAGCTCAGGGGCGAAGTTTGGAATGCCCGTGAATTTCAGTTCTTCCCCTTGTGTGAACGTATCGCCAATTTGGATCGTGCCGTGATTATGCAAACCGATAATATCGCCCGCATAGGCTTCTTCGGCGTGGGTGCGGTCGCCTGCCATAAAGGTCAGAGCATCAGAAATCACCACATCTTTGCCGATACGAACGTGGCGGAGCTTCATTCCTTTTTCATATTTGCCCGAAACCACACGCATAAAGGCGACGCGGTCGCGGTGTTTTGGATCCATATTGGCTTGAATTTTAAACACAAAGCCCGTGAGTTTTTCTTCGCTACTTTCAACCAAACGGGTATCCGCTTGGCGAGCTTGCGGTGCAGGTGCCCATTCGGTTAAGCCGTCAAGGAAATGATCCACCCCAAAATTGCCTAATGCCGTACCGAAGAAAACAGGGGTTAGCTCGCCGCTCAAAAAGAGGGATAAATCAAATTCGTTCGATGCCCCTTTGACTAGCTCTAATTCCTCACGCAGTTGCTGGGCTAAATCCGCGCCTACGGCAGCATCTAGCTCAGGATTATCCAAGCCTTTAACGATGCGAACCTCTTGAATGGTATGCCCTTGTCCAGTCTGGTAAAGATAGGTTTCGTCTTTGTATAAATGATAAACGCCTTTGAAAAGCTTTCCGCAACCAATTGGCCAAGTGATAGGCGCACAATGGATATTTAATACGCTTTCCACTTCGTCCAACAATTCCATTGGATCGCGAATATCGCGGTCTAACTTATTCATAAAGGTGAGAATTGGCGTGTCGCGCAGACGGGTAACTTCCATCAATTTAATGGTTCGTTCCTCAACCCCTTTTGCGCTGTCAATGACCATTAAGCAGCTATCTACCGCGGTTAAAGTACGGTAGGTATCTTCCGAGAAATCCTCGTGCCCTGGCGTGTCGAGCAAATTCACCAAGCATTCGTTATAAGGAAATTGCATTACGGAGGTGGTGATGGAAATTCCCCGTTGTTTTTCCATTTCCATCCAGTCGGATTTCGCGTGCTGGGCTGAGCCTTTTCCTTTTACTGAGCCTGCTTTTTGAATGGCATTTCCGTAAAGCAACACTTTTTCCGTAATGGTGGTTTTACCCGCATCGGGGTGAGAAATAATCGCAAAGGTTCTGCGCTTATTAACTTGTTGTGGATAATCGTTCAAAGACATTGTTCTCTAAGTATATCGTCAAAAAATGGGCTCTATTTTCCCTGATATTTAGCCTATTCTCAATCTTTTATTTTGTCTTTGCGCGATTTTTCCCTGAATGAAAAAAATTAAGCAATCGTTTGCGTAAATAAGGCAAAAGTGCGGTACAATAGACGGCAGTTTTTTCACAAAGCAACAGAGGCTGAAAATGAGCGAATTAAGTTTGAAAAAAATCTATTCGGGAAAAGTGCGAGATCTCTATGAGATCGATGAGAAACGAATGCTAATGGTGGCAACGGACAGGCTATCGGCATTTGATGTCATTTTAACCGATCCCATTCCTCGCAAAGGGGAAATCTTGACCCAAATTTCCAATTTTTGGTTTAACAAATTGGCACACATTATGCCGAACCACCTAACAGGGGAAAGCCTGTATGACGTGTTGCCGAAAGCGGAAGCGGATTTAGTTAAAGATCGTGCGGTGGTGTGCAAACGCTTAACACCGATTAAAATTGAATCTATCGTGCGTGGCTATCTTACAGGAAGTGGCCTAAAAGATTATTTACAAACAGGCACAATTTGTGGCTTGGAATTACCAAAAGGCTTGCAAGAAGCGAGCAAATTACCTGAACCCATTTTTACTCCGTCAAGTAAAGAAGAAGTGGGCAATCACGACATTAATATCAGTTATGCAGAATGTGAACGATTAATTGGCGCAGAACTGGCAGCCCAAGTGAAAGAAAAAGCGCTCGCCCTTTACAAAGCGGCGGCAGAATATGCGCTGACTAAAGGCATCATTATTTGTGATACCAAGTTTGAATTTGGTTTAGATGAAAACGGCACGCTCACCTTAATGGACGAAGTGCTAACACCAGATTCTAGCCGTTTCTGGTCGGTGGATACTTACCAAGAGGGTATCAATCCGCCTTCTTTTGATAAACAATTTATCCGCGATTGGCTGGAAAACAGTGGCTGGAATAAAGAACCCCCAGCGCCAAAAGTTCCCGCAGATGTCATTCAAAAAACCGTGGATAAATACCAAGAAGCGTTGGATTTATTGACGAAATAATTAATCTGCAAGCAAATTATTTTTAAGTGCGGTGCTTTTTCGGCTAGAATTGGGTCGCACGATAATTTGATAATTGAGGTAATATGCGATCTGTTGCAATCGTTGGATTAGGTTGGTTGGGGTTGCCCCTTGCGCGCCATTTAAAACATTTAGGCTGGACGGTGAAAGGCACGAAACGCACGTATGATGAAGTGGAGCAAATGCGTTTAATGCGATTTGAAACCTATCATTTGTTGCTTGAGCCTGAAATTAATGCTGATCCTGATGATTTATCGGCGCTGTTGGCGGTGGACAGCCTTGTCATCAACATTCCGCCAAGTCAATATTTCTTCAATGTGCAGGATTATGTGCAGGGCATTAAAAATCTGGTGAATGAAGCGTTAAATCACGGCGTTCAGCATTTTATTTTTATTAGCTCTAGTTCTGTTTTTCCGATGCAAAATGGGCATTTTGATGAAACCCAGATCCCGCAACCAGACAGTGAAATCGGGCAGGGCTTGCTGGAAATTGAACAATGGTTGGCGGCATTGCCGAATGTGGATTGTGATATTATCCGTTTTGCTGGACTGGTTGGAGCAGATCGTCATCCTGTCTATTCATTGGCAAATAAACAAGCAGTGCAGCAGGGCAACACGCCAGTGAATTTGGTGCATATTGATGATTGCGCGCGCGCCATTCAGCTTTTGCTTGAAACGTCAAGCGGACAGCGGTTGTATCATCTTTCTGCGCCCCATCACCCACCGAAAGCACAATATTACGGGCAAATGGCGGAAAAATTGGGGTTAATTGCACCGCACTTTGTATGTTCTTCTGATGATCCTAAGCGGATTATTGAAGGTAATAAAATTTGCCAAGAGCTGGATTTTGTTTATCAATATCCCGATCCAGATTTGATGATCCCAACGCAAGAGAAATCTCTTTAATATCGCATAGACTTTAAAGGCAATTTCATTGATAATAAGCCGATTTAAAATCACGCAAACGATAACTTAAATAAAACCATAAGGTATTACTATGTCAAACACGATTTTACAAAGCCTTCCAGTAGGGCAAAAAGTTGGAATTGCCTTTTCAGGCGGATTAGATACCAGTGCAGCATTGCTTTGGATGCGTCAAAATGGCGCAATTCCTTATGCATATACAGCAAATTTAGGCCAGCCTGATGAAGAAGATTACAACGCGATTCCACGCAAAGCGATGGAATACGGTGCGGAAAACGCACGTTTAATCGACTGCCGCAGCCAGCTTGCGCACGAGGGGATTGCTGCAATCCAATGTGGTGCATTCCATATTTCTACCGGTGGCGCAACCTACTTCAATACCACGCCATTAGGCCGTGCGGTAACAGGCACAATGCTGGTTTCTGCAATGAAAGAAGATGATGTAAATATCTGGGGCGATGGTAGTACTTTCAAAGGCAACGATATTGAACGTTTTTATCGTTATGGCTTATTAACCAATCCAAATTTAAAAATTTACAAACCTTGGTTAGATAACCGTTTTATTGAAGAGCTTGGTGGCCGCCACGAAATGTCAGAGTTTTTGATCGCCAATGGTTTTGAATACAAAATGTCAGTGGAAAAAGCCTACTCAACAGATTCCAATATGCTTGGCGCAACCCACGAAGCGAAAGATTTAGAATTATTAAGCCGTGGCATTCGCATTGTAAACCCCATTATGGGCGTGCCATTCTGGCGTGAAGACGTAGAAATCAAACCTGAAGAAGTGACCGTTCGCTTTGAAGAAGGCGTGCCAGTGGCGTTAAATGGCAAATCATTTAGCGATTTAGTGGAACTCTTCCTTGAGGCTAACCGCATTGGTGGTCGCCACGGTTTAGGTATGTCAGATCAAATCGAAAACCGCATTATCGAAGCGAAATCGCGTGGTATTTATGAAGCGCCGGGAATGGCATTATTACATATTGCTTACGAGCGTTTACTCAGTGCAATCCACAACGAAGACACCATTGAACAATATCGCATTAACGGCTTACGTTTAGGGCGTTTATTGTATCAAGGCCGTTGGTTCGATCCGCAAGCGTTAATGTTGCGTGAAACCGCTCAGCGCTGGGTGGCTCGTGCGATCACTGGGGAAGTTACCCTTGAGTTACGCCGCGGGAACGATTATTCCATCTTAAACACTTCATCAGCGAACAGCACTTATCACCCAGAGCGTTTGAGTATGGAAAAAATTGAAAATGCGCCATTCGATCCATTAGATCGTATCGGTCAATTAACAATGCGTAACTTAGATATTGTGGATACTCGTGATAAATTAGGCATTTACACCCAAACTGGGTTACTCAGCATTTCAAAAGAATCTTTCTTACCGCAATTAAGCCATAAGAAAGATTAATTAAAATCTTGTGAAAATTTGACCGCACTTTTATTACATTGAAAGTGCGGTCATTTTTTATTAAAATTTCCGCCTTATTTTGGCTTTTTATCGGTGTTTTTATGTCCAGCTTGTTTTCTTTTCCTTCTTTTGCTCAACTTTATCCTTATGAAAAACGAGTGTTAAAGCGTACAAGAGAGAAATTGCGTTATTTCGCAAGAACATTTTTATATGCCAAGCAATGTCGAACATTCACTGTCTTTTTAAATGAAAAGCCATTATGGGCAGAATTTTTTAACCAAAATTTATACCGCACTAATGCCTTGCTTTATGCTTATTGCGATAAATCTTTTAATGCACAACAACGATTAGAGAGCATTAAGCAACATTTCTTGCTGGCAGAAGAAAAGTTAGGCGAAACATTTTGCCAGCAACTTGTTGAGCAAAAAACGTTACTATTATCACAATTAACAGAAAAATTATCTTTAAATCTCAATCTTAATCAAATTGATCCTTTGGAAGGTTTTTTCTCACTGAATATTTATGATCAAGAGAATCAGCGCAGTGTTTACGATGCGTCTTTTACTTTTTTATCGCCAAATCAAATATTGATTGCTTCTATTCAAGGCCCGAAAGGGGAAAACGCGCAGGATATTGTTCGCCTTGCAACAAAAGAATTATATGGTTTGCGTCCAATGTTTATGCTGGTGAATGCTTTTAAAGCATTGGCGAAACAGCTGAATTGTGATTTAGTGGCGATTTCTCATAAGCGCCAAGCCAAATTTCGTTGGAATGATTCTAAACGTTTGATTTTCAACTATGACGAATTTTGGCAAGAAAACAATGGAAAGCTGAATACACAGGGTTATTGGGCGTTACCGTTAGAGATTGAGCGTAAGCCTTTGGAAGAAATTCAGAGTAAAAAGCGTTCTATGTATCGTAAGCGCTATGAAATGTTGGATAAACTGGAAACCGATTTAAGCGCAGTATTTAACTAAAAATAAGTCCAAAAGTTACCGCACTTTTGGGTTTTGTTTTTTCGGAAATTAGAGTGGAAGTTCGGTGGTGTTTTTGACGGTTTTTAGGGCGATTTCAGATTTGATATTTTTAATGCCAATTTCTTTGGTGAGATAACGCATTTTGATGGAATGAAATTCTTCAAGGTCGGAAACAAATAATTTTAGAATAAAATCATAATCTCCTGCCATTAGATGACATTCTGCAATCTGGGGCAAGGATTTCATTTCAAACATAAAGCGTTCGCGGACTTTGAGATCCTCTTCAAAAAATGAACCTAGCACATAAATCACCAGATTGCAGTTAAGTTTTTGCGGATTAAGCAAGGCGACATAATTATCAATCACGCCACTTTGCTCTAAAATATTAACTCGGCGTAAACAAGCGGAATTAGATAATCCCACTTCTTTGGCTAACTCGTTATTTTGCAAGCGTCCATTGCGTTGTAATGCTCTTAAAATGCGAGTATCGATATTATCAAACACTTTCTTAGCCATACGTTATCCTTGTGTAGCTTTGTGCACGATCGATTATAACAAGATAATCTGGGTAAAACTGTGATCTAGGTTATTGTTTGGGAGATTCTTTGTAAAAAAGCACTTGCGTACAATTTGCTTGTACGCAAGTGTATAGACGTTAGGTGTAAAGTGAAACTTGCACAACGAGTAAGATTGAACCTATCACTAGCAAGCATCCAATCATTGGCATCACAAAACGCACCCATTTGTTAAATGGAATGTTGAGCATTTGCAGAGTAACTAGAACAAGTCCTGTTGGTGCAAGGAATAACATTGCGTATTGCCCCCAGTTGTAGGCAGATACAATGATGTGTCTTGGAATGCCCACGGTGTCTGCAAGTGGTGCCATAATTGGCATTGCAAGCACAGCCAAACCAGATGAAGACGGCACAATCAAACCAAGGAAGATGAAAATCACAAGTTGCGCCAAAATAAACACACTACCCGGTACACCAGAAACCAGTTCTGATGCGTAGGCAAGAATGGTGTCGGAAATCATTCCTTCATCAAGTACAAGATTTACCCCACGCGCTAAACCGATGATAAGAGAAACGCCCACAAGTTCTGATGCCCCTTCAGTAAAGGCATTGACGATTTCTTTTTCTTTCAGTTTAGAGATAAACATAATGATAATTGTGATGGTAAGGAAAGAAGCCGCCATTTGTGGGAACCACCAGCCTCCGAACATCACTCCCCAAACCATAATTGGAAACGCGATGCAGAACAGCATTAAAATGATTTTTCTGCGCGTGGTGAATTCAATGATCTGGGTTGTATCAATGTTTTTCATATATTTTTGGACAAATTCTTCGCGATCTTCATAGGTGTAAGATGCAGTTGGATCGGCTTTTACTTTTTTGCAGTACCAGTAAAGATAAGCGATAACACAAATTGAGCCGAGAATTAATCCTGCAAATCGCCAAGTAATCCCTTCTGTAAATGGAATACCTGCAGCATTGGAAGCGATCACCACAGAGAATGGATTAATGGTGGAAAATGCCGTTCCCATTGATGCAGCAAGAAAAATTGCCCCTACGCAAACTATTGCATCATAGCCCAAAGCAAGAAATACGGGAACGAGAATAGGATAGAAAGCAACTGCTTCTTCTTCAATACCGCAAGTTGTACCGCCAATAACCATTAGCACAGATACGCAGAAAACAATTAAAAATTCATTGCCTTTGGTGCGATTGGCCAGTGCGGTTAGCCCCGCATTAAAAGAGCCTGTGCGGTTAATCACCCCGATCATTCCCCCTAAGACGAAGATAAAGACCATAATATCTGCGGCATCAATCGTACCTTGCACCATACTGATAGCAATATCTTGCAGTGTTTTAGGATTTTGTTGAACACGTTGATAAGTTCCTGGAATGGCAATCGGTTTTTTGATTGTGCCTTCGGTGAAGTTTGATAATTCAATTTTAATATTCAAATTATCAAGGGATTCTTTGGTGGCTGGTAAAACGGTATCTTCTTGCTGATAAGTTTTTACCACAAAGACATTATTTGCCGAATTATAAGTGAGCTTGGAATAAGAACCGGCTGGAATAATCCAAGTGAGCGCTACAGCAATAATTAAAATGACAAATAAAATTGAAAATGCTGATGGAAAGTTAAAGGTCTTTTTATGTGCGTTTTCCATAATATACTCCTTTATATACAGCAAGTTATGGTAAGAATACGCTTTATACTGAGATAAAGCGTATTCATTGCTCACCTAATAATAGGTGATGTCTTTGGCTTTTGTTGTAATACGCGTACCCGCTTTACCTTTCACAATGTCCACAATATCAGAAAGTGAACCTATCACAGCATCTTTACCCGTATGTTTAACAAAATTCACCGCTGCTTGCACTTTTGGCCCCATTGAACCAGAAGGGAATGGCATTTCTTCGATCACATTTGGTGGCGCAGTGGCAATAGCTTGCTGATTTTCTTTGCCCCAATTTAGATATACCGCAGAAACATCGGTAGCGATGATAAAGAGATCCGCATCTAAATTCTCGGCTAATAAAGCCGAACAGAGATCTTTATCGATTACGGCTTCAACCCCACAAAGATTATGTTGCTCATCATAGTAGGTTGGAATACCACCGCCGCCTGCACAGATAACAATACTGCCTTTTTCAAGTAACCATTGAACAGGACGAATTTCAAAAATCCGTTTTGGCAATGGACTTGGTACAACGCGACGATATTTATCGCCATCTTGGGCAATTGACCACCCTTTTTCTTTGGCTAATTTATCCGCTTCTTCTTTGGTATAAACTGGCCCAATTGGTTTTGTTGGATTTTGGAACGCAGGATCATTTTTATCCACTTCAACCTGAGAAAGTAAGGTAGCAAAAGGCACTTCAAATGGCACAAGATTACCTAATTCTTGTTGAATCATATAACCGATCATTCCCACTGATTCCGCACCCAGTACATCAAGTGGATAAGTTGGCACGTCTTTGTAAGCTGCTCCTTGCAAGGCTAATAAGCCGACCTGTGGGCCATTACCGTGGGCAATGACCAATTCATTATTAGGCCAAATCTTGGCAATTTGTTCGCACGCAATTCTCACATTTTGCCGTTGATTTTCAGCGGTTAATGGTTCACCGCGGCGGAGTAGGGCGTTACCCCCTAATGCAATCACTATTCGCATAATATGCTCCTTTTATTCGCTAGGTTAAACTCGCATAAAGCACCGCCTTAATGGTGTGCATACGGTTTTCAGCTTGTTCAAAAGCAATATTCATTGGCGATTCAAACACGTCTTCTGTTACTTCAATACCATTTGCTAATTCAGGATAGGTTTCAGCAATTTGACGTCCTACTTTGGTTTCACTGTTATGGAAAGCAGGTAAGCAGTGCATAAATTTCACTCTTGGATTGCCAGTGCGTTTCATTAATTCTGGGGTAACTTGGTAAGGTAAAAGCAACTTAATACGTTCGCCCCAGCTTTCTAATGGCTCACCCATAGAAACCCATACGTCAGTATGCACAAAATCCACATCTTTTACCGCAAGATCAATATCTTCCGTTACGGTAATACGAGCGCCACTTTCTTGGGCAAATTTTTCGCACATCGCCACTAATTCAGGTTCTGGTAAAAGTGATTTAGGGCTACAAATACGCACGTCCATACCTAATTTTGCGCCGATTAATAATAAAGAATTGCCGACATTATTGCGCCCATCACCAATATAAACATATTTAATTTGAGTGAGTGGTTTATCGCAATTTTCGATCATAGTGAGAACATCAGCGAGCATTTGGGTTGGGTGAAATTCATCGGTTAAACCATTAAACACTGGCACGCCAGCATATTCTGCCAGTTCTTCAACCACAGTTTGTTTGAAGCCACGATACTCAATGGCATCATACATTCGTCCGAGTACACGCGCGGTGTCTTTCATACTTTCTTTATGGCCAATTTGTGACGAAGTTGGATCTATGTAAGTAACATTTGCACCTTGGTCATAAGCAGCCACTTCAAATGCACAGCGAGTGCGTGTTGAGGTTTTCTCAAAAATTAAGGCAATATTTTTACCTTTTAATTTTTGTTGTTCTGTTCCAGCATATTTTGCTCGTTTCAAATCACGAGAAAGATCAAGCAAATAATTAATTTCACGTTCAGAGTGATTAACTAGACTAAGTAAATGTCTATTTTTAAGATTAAACGCCATAATATTTCTCCTTATATGATTGAGAGGAAAGAACTGCATAAAATTATGCAGTGGATACAACACCTTAAGTTGGTATGAATTATAAAAAGAGTGATTTCGAATAGGGTGCGTAATTTACTGTTTGAATGTAAATTTTTCGTACAAAATTCTAAAAAATAAGCAAAATTTATTATTTATTTTCAATAAAAAGCCAAAGGTTTATGTTGTATGGAAATAAAGCAAAAATTCCATAAAAAAGCACCGCACTTTATAAATCACAATGCGAAATGTAGGCAGCTGTGCTATCATTAACGCACTTATAAAAACACAATAAGAGAAAGAATAACTATGCAGAAAAATCTCGTGATCACCGTTGATGGGCCGAGTGGCGCAGGTAAAGGGACGCTATGTTATGCCTTAGCGCAAAAGCTAGGCTTTGCCTTGTTAGACAGCGGGGCGATTTATCGTGTTACCGCATTGGCGGCGTTAAAAAAGCAAGTGTCATTAGAGGATGAAGTGGCTTTAGCGAATTTAGCTCGTCATTTAGATGTCGAATTTTTACCTGAAGATAATGAAGTTAAAATTATTTTGGAAGAGGAAGATGTGAGCCGTCAAATTCGTACGCAAGAAGTGGCTGATGCCGCGTCTAAAGTAGCGGTATTCCCACAAGTTCGTGCTGCATTATTGCAATTACAGCAAAGTTTTGCTAACGAAAAAGGGCTTATTGCTGATGGGCGTGATATGGGAACGGTGGTTTTCCCTAATGCACAAGTAAAGTTATTTTTAGATGCTAGCGCAGAAGAAAGAGCGAAAAGACGCTATAAACAGTTGCAAACTAAAGGAATTAATGGTAACTTTGCACAGATTTTTGCCGAGATAGAAGAGCGTGATTTTCGCGATAGAAATCGCTCAATCGCCCCTTTAAAACCTGCTGAGGATGCGTTGTTATTGGACAGCACGGAATTAAGTATTGAGGAAGTGATTGCCCAAGCCTTGGATTACATCCGACAAAAGGTTGATTTTTAAGGCTTAAATTATTTTCGTTAGTTTATTCAAGGACGGATAAACATTTATTATCAGCCCCACTTTTTATGGATATAAAGTGGACGTTATTAACTAAATTTAGAAGATTAATTATGTCAGAATCTTTTGCTCAACTCTTTGAAGAATCATTAAAAGACCTTGAAACTCGTTTAGGTTCAATCGTTAACGGTACTGTTGTTGCTATTGAAAAAGGCTTCGTATATGTAGATGCAGGTTTAAAATCTGAAGCACGTATCCCAGCTGAAGAATTCCAAAATGCACAAGGTGAATTAGACGTTAAAGTTGGCGACGTGGTAAACGTTGCATTAGACGCTGTTGAAGATGGTTTCGGTGAAACTAAATTATCTCGTGAAAAAGCAGTACGTCACGAATCTTGGATCGAATTAGAGAAAGCTTACGAAGATCAAGCAACTGTTATCGGTTTAATCAACGGTAAAGTGAAAGGTGGTTTCACAGTTGAGTTAAACGGTGTTCGTGCATTCTTACCGGGTTCATTAGTGGATACTCGCCCTGTACGTGATGCGGATCACTTATTAGGTAAAGAATTAGAATTCAAAGTAATCAAATTAGATCAAAAACGTAACAACGTTGTTGTTTCTCGCCGTGCTGTAATTGAATCAGAAAACAGCCAAGATCGTGAAGAAATCTTAGCAAGCCTTGCAGAAGGCGCAGAAGTTAAAGGTACAGTTAAAAACTTAACTGACTACGGTGCGTTCGTTGATTTAGGTGGCGTTGATGGTTTATTACATATCACAGATATGGCTTGGAAACGTGTTAAACACCCAAGCGAAATCGTGAATGTAGGTGATGAAATCACAGTTAAAGTATTAAAATTTGATAAAGATCGTACTCGTGTTTCTTTAGGCTTAAAACAATTAGGTCAAGATCCTTGGGTTGCTATCGCAGAAAATCACCCAGTTGGCAGCAAATTGACTGGTAAAGTAACTAACTTAACAGATTACGGTTGTTTTGTTGAAATTTTAGAAGGCGTTGAAGGTTTAGTTCACGTTTCTGAAATGGATTGGACAAACAAAAACATTCACCCATCTAAAGTGGTTAGCTTAGGTGATACTGTTGAAGTGATGGTATTAGAAATCGATGAAGATCGTCGTCGTATTTCTTTAGGTTTAAAACAATGCAAACCTAATCCGTGGTTACAATTTGCTGAAACACACAACAAAGGCGATAAAGTTACTGGTAAAATCAAATCAATCACTGATTTCGGTATCTTCATCGGTCTTGAAGGTGGTATCGATGGCTTAGTTCACTTATCTGACATTTCTTGGAATGTACCTGGTGAAGAAGCAGTTCGTAACTACAAAAAAGGTGACGAAGTTTCTGCTGTAGTTCTACAAGTGGATTCAGCAAAAGAGCGTATCTCTTTAGGTATCAAACAACTTGAAGATGATCCATTCAATAACTTCATCGCAGCAAACAAAAAAGGCGCTATCGTAAGTGCTAAAGTTGTTGAAGCGGATGCAAAAGGTGCTAAAGTTGAATTAGACGGCAGTGTTGAAGGTTATATCCGTGCAGCTGACTTAACAAGCGAAGTTGTAGCAGGCGATGTTGTTGAAGCGAAATACACTGGTGTAGATCGTAAAGCGCGTTTAGTTCACTTATCAGTGAAAGCGAAAGATCAAGCTGAAGAAGCGGCAGCAGTTGCAAGCGTGAATAAAGAAGAAGTTGTTATTCCAAACGCAATGGCTGAAGCATTCAAAGCAGCAAAAGGTGAATAATTCAATTCACTTATAAAAGTTAGCGTGGGGAAACTCACGCTAACTTATTGATAGTTAGGAGAATATTATGACTAAATCAGAACTCATTGACACATTAGTTCAACAACATCCTTCTATTTCAGTTAAAGATGTAGAAAATGCAGTAAAAGAAATTTTAGAGCAAATTTCACAAACATTAGAAAATGGAGAGCGTGTTGAAGTTCGTGGTTTTGGCAGTTTTTCACTACATTTCCGTCAGCCTCGTGTAGGACGTAATCCTAAAACGGGTGCAAAAGTTGAATTAGACGCAAAATCTGTACCGCACTTTAAAGCAGGTAAAGATCTTAGAATGCGTGTAGATGCTCAAGCATAATAGTCAGCTAACTAAACGGCACCTTTTGTGTCGTTTTTTGTATTTATATAAATCTTTTGGAGTGCGTAATGATTAAGTATATTTTTGGTTTTATTATTTTACTCGCCGTTGTGCTAGTTGCTATCACCATTGGGGCGAATAATGATCAAGTCATTACCTTTAATTATATTGTTGCTCAAAGCGAATTACAGCTTTCCACGTTAGTGGCTATCTTATTTGGTTTTGGCTTGCTGTTAGGTTGGTTTATTACTGGCTTTTTCTATCTCAAATTAAAACTAAAAAATATGGGATTAGCACGCAAGGTAAAACGCCTTTCCGCACAAGTTACTGAATTAACATCAAGCCGAGATAAGGCTCCACAATAATGCTTGAACTGCTTTTTCTACTGCTTCCTATTGCCGCAGCGTATGGGTGGTATATGGGGCATCGTAGTGCGAAAAAGGATCAGGAAGAAATCACCAACAAATTATCCCGTGATTATGTAACGGGGGTGAATTTACTTCTTTCTAATCAGCAAGAAAAAGCAGTTGATTTGTTCTTGGATATTCTACAAAAACAAGAACAAGAGAATGAAATTGAACAAAGTTCACAATTTGAAGCCGAACTCACCTTAGGAAATTTATTCCGTTCCCGTGGCGAAGTGGATCGCGCATTACGAATTCACCAAGCTTTAGATCGTAGCCCTAATTATAGTTTTGAACAAAAACTGCTTGCCAAACAACAGCTTGCACGCGATTTTATGACCGTTGGCTTTTTCGATCGTGCCGAAGCGTTGTATATCCTTTTGGTTGATGAGCCAGATTTTGCGGAAAACGCATTACAGCAACTGGCCGTCATTTACCAAAAAATGAAAGAATGGAAAAAAGCCATTAATGTGGCGGAAAAACTCGCCAAAATTTCACCGCACTTTGATCCTATCCCCTTGGCACATTATTATTGTGAATATGCCCAAAGCCTTGATGCTGAGCAAAAAAAAATGGCTACGGCACTTTTACAGCGCGCTTTAACCGTTTATCCAAACTGTATCCGAGCGTCATTATTACTCGCACAAAATGAAATGTTGCAGTTGGATTATCAAAGTGCGGTAAAAAATTTAGAAAATATTTTGCAGCAAAACCCCGCTTACATTGGTGAAGCGCTGTCGGCTTTAAAATATTGCTATGAAGAATTACATCAGCAAGATAATTTTGAGCTTTTTCTCATTAAAGCGAGCCAAGTGTGCAAAAGCAGTGCCGTTGATCTTGCTTTAGCTGATTTTATTGCAGAAAAAGATGGTCTTGTAGCAGCGCAAGCAAAACTTTATCAACAGCTCAATCAAAACCCCACAACAATCGTTTTTCATCGCTTTATTCAATATCAAATTGAAAGTGCCGAAGCAGGACGCGGTAAAGAAAGCCTCGAGTTACTCTCAAAAATGGTGGGAGAGCGGATTAAACAAGGTTTTGATTATCGCTGTACGAATTGTGGTTATCAAACAAACAAACTTATTTGGTGCTGCCCTTCTTGTCGTCAATGGGAAAGCATCAAACCAACGCCAGATATTGAATATAACTAACCAACGAGGAAGAGAAAATGAGCAGTAAAGTGATTGTTGCCCTAGATTATGAAAAAGAAGAGCAGGCGCTTGCTTTGGTGGATCAACTTGACCCAAGCCAATGTCGCCTAAAAGTGGGAAAAGAAATGTTTACCACCCTAGGCACAAATTTTGTCAAACAGCTACACAGCCGTAATTTTGACGTTTTTCTTGATCTCAAATTTCACGATATTCCTAACACCGTAGCAAGAGCGGTGCGTTCTGCGGCAGATTTAGGCGTTTGGATGGTCGATTTACACGCCAGCGGCGGTTTACGAATGATGGAAGAAGCCAAAAATATTCTTGAGCCTTATGGCAAAGATGCACCGATTTTAATTGGCGTTACCGTGCTAACCAGTATGGAAGATCTTGATTTGCTACAAATTGGCATTAACGCGTCGCCAATGGAGCAAGTGATTCGTCTTGCCAATTTAACCCAAAGAGCAGGGCTTGACGGTGTGGTCTGTTCGCCACAGGAAGTAGAAATTTTACGCGCACATTGTGGCAAAGATTTCAAACTGATTACCCCAGGTATTCGCCCGATTGGTTCTGATTTCGGCGATCAACGCCGTGTAATGACGCCAGCAGCGGCAATTCAAGCGGGTTCTGATTATTTGGTTATCGGCCGCCCGATTACGCAAGCTGAAAATCCAGCAGAAGTGTTGCGTGCGATTAATGCGTCTATTGCGGGGTAATATGTCAGAAAGCACCTTAGTTTATTCCACCGAAACAGGCCGAATTAAAGCAGAAAAATCACAGCCTGAACGCCCTAAAGGTGATGGCATTGTCCGCATTGAGCGCCAAGTGAGCGGAAGAAAGGGCAGTGGTGTTAGCGTAATTAAAGGCTTAGATTATTTGCCCGATGATGAATTGAAAAAATTAGCCGCCGAATTGAAAAAACGCTGCGGCTGCGGTGGCTCGGTAAAAAATGGCTTGATTGAAATTCAAGGCGAAAAACGAGAGTTACTCAAACAATTATTAGAGCAAAAAGGTTTTATCGTGAAACTGTCTGGTGGTTAATGTTAATTAGTTGACGATTCTAGATTTTTCAGATAAAAAAGCTGATTACAATGCAATCAGCTTTTTGCTTTATCATTTTATAGCAATTAACTAAACATTGCAGAGATTGATTCTTCGTTACTGATACGACGAATCGCTTCGGCAAGCATACTTGAAAGTGTAAGCACACGCACTTTACCCAAGGCTTTGATTTCTGGGGTAAGTGGAATAGTGTCGGTTACCACGATTTCATCAAGGGCATCGCTGGCAAGATTTTTTGCCGCTGAGCCTGAGAATACGGCGTGAGTTGCATAAGCAAAAACGCGTCTTGCGCCACGCTCTTTTAAGGCTTCTGCCGCTTTGCATAGCGTTCCCCCTGTGTCGATCATATCATCAACGAGAATACAATCACGTCCAGCTACATCACCAATAATGTGCATAACTTGTGCAACATTCGCTTTTGGACGGCGTTTGTCAATGATTGCCATATCGGTATCGTTGAGTAATTTTGCCACTGCACGAGCGCGAACCACACCACCAATATCAGGTGAAACCACGATTGGATTTTCAAGATCGGTTTTCTTTAAAATATCGTGAATTAATACTGGCGAACCAAATACGTTATCCACAGGAACATCAAAGAAACCTTGAATTTGCTCAGCGTGAAGATCACAGGTTAAAACACGATCTACCCCTACGCTCGATAAGAAATCCGCCACCACTTTTGCGGTGATAGGTACACGTGCAGAGCGCACACGGCGATCTTGGCGAGCATAGCCGAAATAAGGGATTACCGCAGTGATACGGCCTGCTGATGCACGGCGTAAAGCATCAACCATCACAAGTAATTCCATTAGGTTGTCATTTGTTGGTGCGCAGGTTGATTGAATAATGAAAACATCGCTACCACGCACGTTTTCATTGATCTGCACTTGAATTTCGCCATCGCTAAAGCGTCCCACGGTGGCATCACCGAGTGAAAGGTATAAGCGTTCAGAAATTCGTTTTGCTAGTTCTGGCGTTGCATTACCAGCGAAAAGTTTTATGTCAGGCATTGTAAAATTAACCTCAGAATTTTAGATGGAAGAATGTGTAAAATATTGATCTCATTGGAATAAATGCTCCATCATTTGGTGTAATGGCGAAACATTTAGCCCTTTTGCAACAAAACCAAAACAGTCTTTTGGCTTATTTAGAAATACCGCTTGAGCAGATTGAGCATCGTCAAATTCTGCGAAAACACAAGCCCCTGTTCCCGTTAATCTTGCGGGTGCATATTGTAACAACCAGCCCAGCAGTTCTTCAACCTCTGGATAATGATCTCGCACAATTTTTTCGCAATCGTTTGTATAATTTTCAGCTAAAAGTTGTGAAAGAGGTTTTTTCGGGGTATTGCGTGGCAAATTGGGATCTTGAAAAATGCGTCCTGTTGAAATGGAAACGTTAGGTTTTAGCACCACATACCATTTTTCAGCAGGATTGCAATCGTGAATTTTTTCCCCCACGCCTTCGGCAAACGCGGCTTTGCCGTGAACAAAAATAGGCACGTCAGCGCCCAGCTGTAACCCTAACTGAGCCAACTCTTCAGGGGAACATTGCGTTTTCCACAAAGCATTAAGGGCAACAAGTGTGGTAGCCGCATTTGATGAGCCACCGCCAACGCCACCGCCCATAGGCAAGATTTTATCTAAATGGATATTTGCCCCAAGCTGGCAGCCCGTGCGCTGTTGGAGTAAACGCGCTGCGCGATAAATGAGGTTATCTTCTTGTTTTAAATGGGGAATTTGTGGGGAAAGCATAATTTGTGAATCGTCCCGCACGTCAATTTTCAGCCAATCGCCAAAATCTAAAAATTGGAACAAGGTTTGCAATTCGTGATAACCATTTTCCAAGCGCCCATTAATATAAAGAAACAGATTTAATTTTGCTGGGCTAGGAAAACGGTAGCGTCCATTTTTCGCTGGAACGGAAAGTGCGGTGGAAAAATGATAATTTTTCATTAGTATTTCCAATGATTTACGCGAATTTTCAGGGTTTGCGCGTCATTTTTTAGCAAAATATCCCGTGGTAGGGCAGGCGAGTGGTCTTGGTGATAATTCAAATAATCCACCGTCCATTGCTCACCATTGACGGCATAAGTAAAGTTGGCGAGCAAATGATTTTCGCCTACATTGTAATCCTGTTGATTATTTGGCTCACCTTTTAGCCAAGTGGCTAGCTGGGTGAGTGGTATATCCATTCCGATAATTTCGCGTAATAATGCTTGGGCATCTTTAGCGGAGCGTTGGCGTCCTTTTTCATCTGAAATGGTTAAACCTTGCGCGTGCATTTTAAAGGTGAGTTTGGAACTACTTAAGGCTGAAGAAAGCACCAGTGTATAGGCTTTCGGGTTTTGATATTGCCAATCAAAGGCGGTAGAAAAACGCTGTTTGGCGCTGATATAGCCAATTTGTCCTTCCGCTTGATAAACGCTAATTTGTTGAATTTGTTGTAAATGTTGCTGCCAAGTGCGGTCGTTTTTTTCTATATATTGCACATTGGTTGGACGGTCATCATCAATATCAAGGGCGCAGCCTGCTAGCAACAAGCTGATAAATAAAGGAATAAAAAGAGTTTTTAAGAATTTCATTGCGTTATACCGAGAAAATTTTGAACTATTGTAAGGGGTTAGGAGGGATTAGTAAAGGAATCCTATTCAAAGACAAAACAAAATCATTGAATGGAGCTAATTGCTTATTAATCTAATAAAATAGTTTTAGAGAGAGTTTGAGAGCAAGGGTATAGAAGAATTGACTGAACATTTTAGTTAAAAAATAGCCCCATCTTGAGAGTTGAGGCTATTTTGTTTGATATAGAGGGTGAGAAAACGTTTAAACCAAAACCTGTCCGATAATACTTCGTGTTTCCTCTTTTACTTCCGTGAGTTGCACTTGGATTTTATCGCCGATTTTATAGGCTTTTTCGCCTTTGATATAAAGGGCGATTTCGTCTGGGTTTACCTGCATTTCTTCCTTGTTATTGTGAATGGTGGAGGCGGGGATAAACATTGACGCGCCGTTTTCTAACAATAATACACGCAAGCCGCCACGCATAACATCTTGGATTTCTGCTTCAAATTGCAGGTTGTTTTCCACTTTGTCGGCTAAATAACGGCAGTATAGCCAGTCGGCAATATCTCGTTCAATTAAACGGTTTTGACGGCGTGCTTCTTGTAAGCGTTGCAGCAAATCGTCTGCTGGTCTGTGATATTGCTGAGTGGTCAGGCTCGCTTTGATTAAGCGATGATTAACCATATCCGAATATTTACGGATTGGTGATGTCCAAGTGGCGTAGCCTTGCAACCCTAAACCAAAGTGCGGAGCAAGATCCGCTTTAAATTCGGCAAAAGTGAGATAGCGGCGCAGGCGCAGTTCAAGATAATCCCCTTCAATGGGTTCAATATCGTGGCGCATACGGCAGTAGCCTTCGAGTGTGGCCAAGTTTTCGCTAGAATAACGAGCTTTAAGTTCTGCTTCATTTTCTTCATTGGCCAATTGTGAAAGAAGAAATTGCTGTGCAGCAGCAAGATTTTTTTGATCAAAACCGCTGTGCGTGTTGAAAATGCCACATTTTGCCGTTTCATTGAGATATTGTGCGGCACAAATATTAGCTAAGATCATTGATTCTTCCACGATTTGGTTCGCAATGCGGCGATATTCTGCCACAATTTCCGCTACTTTGCCGTTTTCCGCTAATTTAAAGCTGTAATCCGGTTTTTCTTTAAATAATAAAGAGTGGGTTTTACGCCATTGAATACGCGCAAGGGTGAATTGGTGGAGCAAATCAATTTGATTTTTCGTGGCTGGATCTTCTGGCTGCCACGCATTTTCTTGTTGTTCTAAATAATCTGAAACCTTGTTGTACGCCAATTTCGCCTTAGATTGTACATTGGCGGATTGGAAAACGGGTTTGTTACGAATATTGCCTTGTTGATCAATTTCAATGGTGCAAACCAACGCGGGGCGCACTTCATTCTCCATTAATGAACAAAGCTCATCAGAAAGCTCACGCGGCAACATTGGAATGTTGAAACCTGGTAGATAATTAGTAAAACAACGCTGCTTGGCTTCTTGTTCAATCAGTGAATTTTCATCAATGTAAGCGGTTGGATCGGCAATTGCCACCACTAATTTCCAGCCTACGGCTTGGCCATTTTCTTCCAAGATTTCGATATAAAGCGCATCGTCCATATCTTGCGTGCTTTCGCTGTCGATAGTCACGAAATGAAGTGCGGTCAAATTTTCACGAGTTTGTTGATCGAGCATTGTGTAACTTTCTTGCCCTTGAACAGGGTAGCGCGATTGCTGATGGCGCGCGAGGGTTACCCACCAAGGGGCAAATTCATCGTCTTTTTGGCAAATGAACTGTGTGATTTGAGCGAACAAAAAGCGATCATCACGCAGTGGGTGCGTTTTTAATTCTGCCACCACCCAATCGCCTTCTTGCAGATCTTCCGTTACCGTTTTGGCTTTATTTGCGCCAATGGGTTGATTGATCTGTGGGTGATCCACCAACACTTGCAATTTTTTGTCTTTATTGAACCGCACTTTGGCGATAAAACGGGTTAGCATCGGTTCAAGCAGTTCTTCTGGTTCAGCTTGTTCTTTGTCGCCAATGGTTTCAATGCGCGCTTTGATTTTATCGCCGTGCATCACTTTTTTCATTGCAGCAGGGGGAATGAAATAGCTTTTTTTCTCTGTTTCTAAAAAGCCGAATGCCTTGTCTGAACCGCGCACCACACCTTCAACCACAGGTTTGCTATCACGAATTTGCTGTTTTAATTGGGAAAGTAAGGGGTTATTTTGAAACATAATTATTTTTTCTTAATAAACGACAAAAGGCAGACGCATTGGTCTGCCTTATTTTGGTAAAAGTTAAAATTATTCCGCACCTAATTCGCTCATTGCGGTAATGCTGAAACCTGCATCAACGTGCAACACTTCGCCTGTTACCCCTGAAGCTAAATCAGAGCATAAGAACGCTGCTGAATTACCCACATCTTCAATGGTTACAGTACGACGTAATGGCGCAGTATTTTCAAAGGTTGCTAACATTTTCTTGAAGTTTTTAATGCCAGATGCGGCAAGTGTACGGATTGGGCCAGCTGAAATCGCGTTTACACGGATACCGTCTTTACCTAAATCTGCAGCCATTACACGAGTGCTGGCTTCAAGAGAGGCTTTCGCTAAACACATTACGTTATAGTTTGGAATCGCACGCTCCGCGCCTAAGTAGGTAAGTGTTACCAAGCCTGAGTTTGGATTAAGCATAGGGCGCGCCGCTTGTGCCATTGCCACGAAGCTGTATGCACTGATGTCGTGTGCAATGCGGAAACCTTCGCGCGTTGCGGCGTTTACATAATCGCCATCTAACTGATCACCTGGTGCGAACGCAATGGCGTGTACAAAGCCATCAAATTTTTCCCAATGTTTGCTTAATTCCGCAAAACAGTGAGTGATATTTTCATCGCTCGCCACATCAAGGGGCAGAATGATGTCTGAACCAAATTCTTTGGCAAATTCTTCTACGCGTGGTTTTAATTTATCGTTTAAATAAGTGAAAGCCAGCTCTGCACCTTCACGTTTCATTGCAGCCGCAATCCCATAAGCAATAGAGCGATTGCTTGCTAAACCTGTGATTAAAATACGTTTACCAGTTAAGAAACCCATTTTTTATTCCTATTTGTGATGAAAAAATTGTGCATAGTATAAGGGAAAAGTGGCGCTTATACAAAGCTGACCTGAAAATTCGCAAAATTTACACCGCACTTTGCTTTCCCATTTTTTATGCGGGATTGTAAATATCTTTAAATTCCACATCAAAACCGTGATTTTCTGCGAGCCATTCGCCTAAGGCTTTTACGCCGTAACGCTCTGTGCAATGGTGGCCAGCGGCGAAGAAATTAATGCCTTGTTCACGCGCAGAATGAATGGTTTGCTCGGAAACTTCACCTGTAATATAGGCATCAAGCCCTTGTTGCGCGGCAAGATCAATATAACCCTGACCGCCGCCTGTGCAAATCCCCACGCTATGGATAAAGTGCGGTGCGTTTTCAGCACAAAAAAGCGGTTTACGCTGTAATTGTTGCTCAATACGCTGAGCAAATGCTTCCCCGCTGATAGGTGTGGCGAGCGTGCCATAAACAGGAATGCTGAATTTTCCTTGTTCCAACGGTTGCAGATCTTCAATACCAAGCAACGCTGCAAGCTGTGCGTTATTACCTAGTTCAGGGTGAACATCAAGGGGTAAATGGTAGGCATAAAGATTAATATTATTTTGCAATAATGCCTTGATGCGCTTGCCTTTCATTCCACGAATACAGGGATTTTCACTTTTCCAAAAATAACCGTGGTGAACCAAAATGGCATCGGCATTTTGCGCAATGGCATAATCAATCAACGCATGGCTTGCGGTTACACCAGTAATGATTTTTTTCACTTGTTCTCTGCCTTCCACTTGCAATCCATTCGGCGCATAGTCGGCAATGGCATCAGAATCCAGTTTCTGATTAATCAGTTGTTCGAGTGCTAAGTTGTTCATAAAGAATTATTAATCTGTTTTCAATGATTGGTTTACTAAGTCCATAATTCGGTTTATGTGTGTAGATAGGTTAGGATCATAATTTAAATGATGTAATGGCTCAATGATTTTATGTTTATTTTGTCTTTTTTGATTTACAGCATTTTCAATAATATTTGGTAACTCTTGATCTATCGCTTTAAGTGGGTAGAAAAAACCTGCGTCTTTTTTTATCACTTCAACGCAGCCCATTTCTTCAGGGAAGATCACTTTTGTCCCGCATAAAATTGATTCAATTCCAACAAGTCCAAATGGTTCATAGCGGGGAGCCATAATCGTAAAATCACAAGCTCTATATAAATTTGCCATATTTTTACAGAAACCGAGTTCAATTACATTTTTGAGAGGTCTTCTTAATTTTGAACCAGCTACGACAAGTTTTATTGGTAAATCTGTATTAGCAAAATAATTTGCCAGAATATATAGCCCTTTACGTTTATGTCCTGTTGATGGGAATAAAAATATTATTTCATCTTGATTGAAGCCGTTGAAGCCGTCCGCGCAAAATGAGAAACGCGTCCACATAACTTGAGAAAATTTTTTCCCACGTTATGTGGATTTTTTTATGCTATTTAAATGCCATTTAAACTATCTTAAACTATGCCGAAATAGACCTCCATACCTCTCCAGTTTTATTCCTAACCACTCAAACTCACTGTCGCTTATTTCCTCTTTACTTATGAGGCAGATTACAATGCGGGAAAACAAAAATAGGGGCGTTAGCCCCTTTATTTTAGAATTTATAGACTAGGTTATCCTCATATTGCACCTGATAATTTAACGCCGCTTTAATTGTTACCCGTTCAGCTTTATCAAATGTCTTCCAGTTATCCTTTTTAGCCTGCACCATATACTCAATAAACCGCACAAACTCTGACTTAGTCGAGCTAAAAAACACATAAGGCGGTCGCGTTAGGTCAATCAGCTGTAAAAAATCAATCAAGTCAAAATAATTTGCCATTTTATAGCTGTTTTGCTTTGTGCAGAGATAAGGCGGGTCTAGCACAAACAAGGCTTTTGGATTATCAGAAAACTTAGGTAGCAGCGTCTGAAACGGCTCGCTGACTATCTCAAGTCCATCAAGATAATCCTCCGCACTTGGGTAATCTGTTAGCTTTATTCCGCGCCAAAATGTCTTACTAAATAGCTCCTCAAAAGATCCAACTTGTTGCCCGCCAAACTGTAACCAGCTAGCGATAGTATTGAGGTCTTTAAACCCATTAAAACTATTGATTTTATTAATGATTTCTTGTTTTTTGTTATTGTCTAATCGTCTATTTTTTGGTATAATATCACCAACAACTTGAAGTAATTCTGTGCGTAAACGATTTGTATCGTTTATGTGCTTTAGTCTGTCTGTATAGCCATCAAAGTCATTATAAATTACTCGTGCTTTGGGTTTTATACGCTTAGCCACGTGGCTTAATAGTCCACTCCCGCCAAAAGCATCTATAATCATCCAGCCTGTGCCATCATTAGGAATATTGTCATTTAAAACCTGTTTAAAGGCGTTTAAAAACATTCTTTTTTGTCCGACAAAAGGCAGTGGAGCTTGCTTATACATTCACCACCTCCAAATGAGACAAGATTTGACGGTAAATGTCTTGCACTAAATTTAGTGGAATATTCGATCGCTCATTGTAGGTTTTGCAGACATTATTCAGCCGCACACCAGCAATATACTGCTGATACTTGAGTTTTAAGGGGATATTACTTTTAAACTTGGTTGGTTTTTTCGCCACATACCCATAATTCCCATAGTAAGTCGGATTATCATAAGGGATGGCAAAGTCTAAAATATGCTCAATATAACTCCAAATTCTGCTCGCATAAGGGTTTTCAATGACATAAATTTGTGGCTGATAACGTTTAATAATCTCAATAGTGTTATAAATGCAAAGCTCACCATTAACCCGATTAAAAAAGGATTTTTCGTAGCGAAAGTGCAGGCGAGGTGAATAAGGGGGATAATAATCTCGCTTATTACGAATAACAAAGCGAGATCCTTTGGGTTGCTCTTGTTTCCAGCACGCATTACCACCCCACATTGCACTGGCTACACTAAAACTTTCACAGGGTGGGCTTGCTAATATCACATCAGGTTTGGGCAGTTTATCCAGCTTATTAAATAATGCTTTATCTCCAAACAAACGACCGAAATCAGCGAGATTTAAGCGTAAGAAATGGCTATTCTTACGCTCAATATCAATACCGATTGGATAGATTTTAATATTACGAAAGGATTTTGCAGCTTGAGCATAGCACCCATTGCCGCTATCAAATAATGCCCATATAATGATTTTCTTTTTTGCCATAATTTATCCTTAAATTATGGCGTTCTGGTGCTCAAGGCACTCGGACACTCTGAATTGATTACTTGGATTGCTTAAATGTGTTTAACGTTTTGCAACGCACGCATTTAATCTCTAAAAATTGATTATCTTTTGTGCGCGCTAGTAGCTTTTTACAGCACTTGCAACGTATTTCTTGTATTTTATTTTGCATAAACCTTTTGCCTTATTCGCGGTTTTGTTACAATCCGCCCGTCTGGTCAGACAGAGCGGTCTTGGGTCTATGCAGGTGCGTTCTGCTTAGGCTGGTGTCGCGGGGGTAGGATACCGCGACATCGCCGCTTTCTTCCTTTTATTCGTTATTTTTTTACATTTCTGCCTCCCAAATAATATCTAATTCGTGCGGGACAACTTGATTTTGCTCATCTTTATGATAAGAGCCATCGGCATTATGCCAATGTACCTTTGGCAGTTCGTCATCTGTTTGCTCAACGACTAACAGCTTGCCAAAAGGGCTTGTATAAACAATTTGAGCCTGATTACCGTTGCGTAATGTGACAAAGCCTTGCGATTGCTCGTGCAAGCGTTGTTTGAGTAAATACCCCTCAAGCTCCCAGAGTTTTGCAAAGGCATTTTGATAGGCAACTTGCTCACCAATCTTAGCGTCATAGTGTTGCTCATCTGCACACGCACTGGTGCCAACCAGTTTAAAACCATTTTTCACGGTGACGGTACAAATAGTCAGTAAATCTTGATGTACATACTGGGCATTTGCTACCAAGCTGTCTAAATAGTCTTTTGTTAGTTTATTCATTTTATTTAGCTCCTTTTGGTTACCGTTGTGCAATGAAAATCGGTTCGCAGATTTGGCATCCATCACTGTATTATTCAGCAAGTACTCTCTTGTAGTTGTGGTTTTGATTTCTTCCATTTTATTTTGCTCCCTGTTTGAAAATTGCGGCTAAATGATTTGGACTAAATCGCCACCCCTCATCACCGCCGTTAATGGCATTAGCACACCACTCGCTGCAAAAAAACTTATCGCGAGATTGCGGGGTAAATAACACCACCCCCAATGCACCAAGCCAGTCATAGTGTTTTCTCTTAGTTTGCTCAAAATAGCGTTTAATTTGATGCTCATCGACACCATTTAGCGGGATTAAATCCCATTTGCCGCTCTCTAAATCAATCTCCTTGCAACGTACGCCACCATCTCTGACCGAACTCGAGTAACATTGGTAACGCTTGCGCCAATCGTATTGCTCCCACCGCTCAAAGGTCTCGATTGCTATCTCGCAATGCGAGTATTTGCCCTTGGTGAGTTTGCGTGTCAGCCAATCCCCCAATCGGGCTTTTAACACGCCAAAGCCCTTACCGCTACGTTTGCCTTTGTATAATGCCAAATAAACTTGATTAACCATTGTAAACCTCCTGCCAACCTGTGCTGTAGTCATAATCTAGCGGGTTTTCCGCCGCCAACATCGCCGCGCGATGACGCTCCGCATTGGCAAAATCTGCTTGCTCGTGGGCAAACAGCGCAAGTGATAGCTCATTTAGCAACGCTTTTGTTATCTCAACAAAACTGTTATCCATAGTTTTCCAGCGCGTCACAGGAAAATCTGGGAGCGTGCGCATAAATGTGTACTGCTGACGGCTCGCATCATCAGAGTGAAACCACTTATCCACGCTTTTGACATACACGCCCGAGCGACAATTTTGATAACGTTTTTGCTTGATTTGCTCCCAAACTTGGGCTTGTTGACTAGCAAGCAATTCTGCTTGTTTTGCCTCATCTATCACCCATTCATCACCGTTCCAAATGTGATATTCAGTGGGCTTACGCCCGCGCTCAATGATGACATCATCTTTAAGTAACGGATTGATAAAGGTTTTATCCGTTTCTATTGCTTGTTCGTTTCTTAGGGCTAAATCATTTTCGTTAGGTGCAAAATCACAGTTTCCAATACATTCACCTATAGCATTAAAAATTAAATACATTTTCACCTCCTATCTAATCCCAATAACAATGTAATTTGCATTGCCCGGTAAGTCCTGATATATATTGCCCCTATCATTAAATATACGTGTGTAAGCGTTCACCAAGCGTCCATTTGTGTAGCAAAAGTTACGTTTATGAACTACAGTTGCCCCTTCATTAACATCCCACTCTGCACCGTTTTCATTGTCATCTCGCATTGATACAAGCCAACGGCATTGTGATTCTGAAAAGCCCGCTGGTAAAGGAAGAGTGCCATTGTGGCTAATTATTCCAGTTAAAACAGAAACATCACCTTTCTTAGAGAAGTAATCGTGTAACCAACCGTATGACTTAGTCCAAATCACACCATTGCTATTAATTTGCATTGCTTTCTCGGCAGCCCCAAAGGCATTATTACCCTGTTGCGCAAGCCAGAGTTCGTAGCGTGATTTGTATCCATCATCTAAAATGCCATACACTCCAAGATGAACGTCATTGAAATAGTTAGTGATACCTAAGCCTGTGTTTGCTCCTCCAGCAGTATGCTTTAAGTGCAAACCGCCCCAAAATTGCCCACTTGGGACTTCGGGACGCTGGATTTCGATGTGTCCTGTGCTAAAGGTGTAATTACCGCTTACAATATCCCCTGTTTTAGCAATCCTCCCATTAGCATTATCGTTAGCACTTTTCACCGCTTTACTTGTGGCAACGGTATTATTGCTATCAGATGTGACGGAGTCTGATAACTTGCTAGCAATCCAACTCTGATACGCCACCGTTTCATTTTTGGCAAGCGTCGGAAATGCTATATAACGCTGCTCGCCACTTGCAGAGCGATAGACGTAATTAAATCTTGGGTCGGTTGCAGATGCAGGATTGACTTCCCAACGCCAGTAGCTGCCATCAGCCAACGTGGCTCTTAGCCGCTCCCAGCCAGTACTAGTTGTATTGATATAACCAAGTGCGCCAATCGTGCCTGCAACTTGTAATTTTTCCACGCCGTTATCCGTCGTTTTACCCACGGCAACATTGCCTGTTTGTCCAAATAGCGTGAGATTATATGTGTATCTATCGGCATCATTAGTTGTAACAAGTCTAATATCTGCTGATTTATCATCGGCGAGTCTGGATACCACTTTTGCTTTTGGTTTTTGTGTACCCGCACGAGTGGCAACAAAGTTTATGTGAGCAAACTCCTTTATTTTTGCGTTGTTATCTAGGTCAATTGAGCTATCAATGATATTGATATAAGGGGGATATGCATCCTCATTACGGTCAATCACTAAGCGATAGTTGCTTTGTAGTGTACCTGTTGCACTTAAATTTGGCGCGCTAACATTGCCCGTAAACGTCCCGCCAAGTTGGGTCATACTTTGTACCCAATCCGTCCAATTACCGCCAAGTTTGCGGCGCACGAAAACCTGTTTAGTGTGGAAAGTGGTGAATCGCTGAAAATACCCGTGACCAAAGACCTCTAATGCCCCATCACCTCTTTCTACGGGGTAATTTTTGGCTAGTGTTGCTTTAGA
>NZ_JBMMGT010000031.1:0-27466 GCF_049366555.1 Avibacterium volantium
AAGGATTTCTATTTAATGCCTTGTCATTACGGTAATAAAGGGGATATTTGCCATATTGTGGCAGGTATGGCAGAAAAATAGCTTCTTTCCTCAACAGAAAAGTGCGGTGGAAAATACCGCACTTTTTTTGCCATTTTATGTATAAAAGTTAATTGTTCTTTCTTATTATTTACCAATAGGAAAAAATGTATTCACGAAAGAGGGCTTTATCTCCCAATTCTACGGCGTAAAATATACCCTGTAAAACAAATTAATTAAACAGAATTAGGAGCGTAAATATGAATACAGTATTTCATTCAGCAGATAGCCGTGGCAATGCAAATCACGGTTGGTTAAAAAGTCGCCATACCTTTAGCTTTGCCAATTATTATGATCCAGCGCGTATCCATTTTGGTGCATTGCGTGTGATCAATGATGATTATGTGGAAGGTGGAATGGGCTTTGGCACACACCCACACGACAATATGGAAATTATTTCTATCCCATTAAGTGGTGATTTAGCGCACAAAGACAGTATGGGCAACGGCAGTGTGATTCACCAAGGTGATATTCAAGTGATGTCAGCTGGAACAGGCATTACACACAGCGAAATGAACCCAAATGCGGACATACCAGTGCAATTTTTACAAATTTGGGTGTTTCCAAATCAACGTAATGTAACACCACGTTATCAGCAAATTAGTATTGCTGAAGGGGAAAAACGCAATGATTTCCAACAAATTCTTTCACCGAATGCCGATGATGAAGGCGTGTGGATTCACCAAGATGCGTGGTTCTCTCTTGCGAAATTTGATAAAGGTACGAGCAAAACTTATAACCTTCATAAAGCAGGCAATGGCGTGTATGCTTTTGTATTAAAAGGCAACGCCACGATTGCAGGAAAACCGCTATCAAGCCGTGATGGTTTAGGTATTTGGGATACCGAAAGTTTTGATGTGGTGGCAGATTCCGACACAGAAATTCTGTTAATGGAAGTGCCAATGGAATTACCACAATAAGGGCTTAAAACATAAAATCGCTTATCTTTCGGGATAAGCGATTTGTTATAAAACAGAAGTGCGGTGGAAAATTTGGAAATTTTTCACCGCACTTTATTTTTCGCCGTTAGTTAAACGTGTTACATTGGCTTGGCTCACCAGTTTGCAAACCGCGTTTAAACCAAGTTAAACGCTGTGCAGACGTGCCGTGGGTAAAGCTGTCTGGTACGGCATAGCCTTGCGAGCGTTTTTGTAAGCGATCGTCCCCAACCGCTTCAGCAGCGCGGAAGGCTTTTTCTAAATCGCCTGTTTCAAATAAACCGGTTTTTGCTGCTTGATTAGCCCACACACCGGCAAAACAATCTGCCTGCAATTCTAATTTAACCGAAAGCTGATTGGCTTGCGCTTGGCTAAGACTTTGCTGCGCGCGATGGACTTTCGGCAAAATACCAAGCAAGTTTTGAATATGGTGTCCTACTTCGTGAGCGATCACATAGGCAAAAGCAGATTCCCCTTCTGCACCGAGTTGATGTTTCATATCACTATAAAAAGACAGATCCAGATAAACACGATGATCGTTGGGGCAGTAGAACGGCCCCATTGCAGATTGTCCTGTGCCACAGGCGGTGGAAGTTGCGCCATTGTACAGCACCATAATAGGCGGGGCATAACGCTGATTTTGTTGCGCGAAATAGTTTCCCCACACGGTTTCTGTATCCGCTAATACCACCCGAGAAAGGCTATTTAGCTCTTGTTCTTCTTGGCTACTTACCGTATGGTTAGCTTGGCTGCCAAAATCAGGTGTGCTGACAATCCCTGATAAATCAACGCCATAATAAGCACCAACCAATAAAATAATAAAGCCGAGCACGCCCGTTTTTTTACCGCCGCCGAAACCGCCTCTTGCACTTCTTCTGTCTTCCACATTGGAACTTTCTCTACGACCTTGCCAACGCATAATTTTTCCTCAGTTACTAAAATTGGCGGCTATTTTAGTATAAAAGAAAGAAAAGTGCGGTGCTTTTTTGCGGAGAATTTTCAATTAATGTAAAGATCAAGATTATTTACAGAAGGCATATAGACTTATGAAGATGAATTGGGTAGGCTTAGCAACCTAACTCAATGTTTTATAAATAAGGAGCTAAAAATGGGTTTATTTGATTTTGTTGGCGATATTGGTCGAAAACTTTTCTCTAAAAAAGAAGAAGCCTCGGAAGCCGTGGAAAAGCACATTGCGGAAGATAACCCAGGGGTGGAAAATCTTTCGGTTAAAGTGGAAGATGGCGTGGCTAAAATTGAAGGTAATGCCGCCTCTGCTGAAGCCTTAGAAAAAGCGATTTTAATGGCGGGTAACGTGGTAGGCATTAATTCAGTAAATGTCGATGGTGTAGCCATTGAAAACGGTGAAAGCTTAGCGACTGATGAAGAATTTTATGTGATCCAGAAAGGCGATACTCTTTGGAAAATCGCTGAAAAAACTTATGGCAATGGTGCAAAATACACCGCTATCGTTGAAGCCAATAAAGAAGTGATCAAAGATGCGGATAAGATCTTCCCGGGGCAGAAAATTCGTTTACCAAAATCACTTTAATTAATCGCATAGCAAAAGCCTTATTCTGTAAGGCTTTTCTTTTTTAGCGTAAAAAATAGCCAGTTGTGGTTTTTTATTTCTCAACATCTCGACTGGCGAGCGTTGTATCGCTATAATTTGGTGTCTTTTTAACTTTTTACTAACGTGTTCGGTGTTAGTGTTCGCCGAGTGCAAATTCATTTTGAGGTAACATAATGTCATTTAATATTGAAACAACTCAAGGTCTTGAGCGTCGTGTAACTATCACCGTTCCTGCTGAAACCGTAGATCAAGCGGTGCGTGAAGAATTAAAACGTGTCGCAAAAAATGCACGCGTAGATGGTTTCCGTAAAGGTAAAGTCCCACCACATATTATTGAAAAACGTTTTGGTGCATCTGTGCGTCAAGATGTGTTAGGTGATTTATTACAAAAACACTTCTTCAACGTACTTGTAGATAGCAAAGTGAATCTTGCTGGTCGTCCAAGTTTTAATGTTGAACAGTTTGAAGCTGGTAAAGATCTTGTTTTCACTGCAACTTTTGAAGTGTATCCAGAAGTAGAATTAAAAGGTTTAGATCAAATTAAAGTAGAAAAACCTGTTGTTGAAATCAGCGAAGCAGACATTGACAAAATGGTTGATGTGTTACGCAAACAACAAGCAACTTGGGAAGAAACCCAAGAGCCAGCAAAAGCCGATGATCGTGTAACTATTGATTTCGTTGGTACAGTTGATGGCGAAGAATTTGAAGGCGGCAAAGCAACAGACTTCGTATTAGCAATGGGCCAAAGCAGAATGATCCCAGGTTTTGAAGAAGGCATCATTGGCCACAAAGCTGGTGATCAATTTGATATTGATGTCACTTTCCCTGAAGAATATCACGCAGAAAACTTAAAAGGTAAAGCAGCGAAATTCGCGATTACCTTGAAAAAAGTAGAAGTGATGGTATTGCCAGAATTAACAGACGAATTCGTGGCGAAATTTGGGCCGAACACCAAAACTGTGGCAGATTTACGCGCAGAAATCGCGAAAAATATGCAACGTGAATTGAAAAACGCTTTAACTGCACGCGTTAAAAATCAAGTTATCGAAGGGTTAATTGAACAAAACCCAATTGATGTACCAGCTGCAGCCGTTGAACAAGAAATTGACGTGTTACGCCAACAAGCAGCACAACGTTTTGGTGGCAATGCACAACAAGCGGCACAATTACCACGCGAATTATTTGAAGAGCAAGCAAAACGCCGCGTTCAAGTTGGCTTATTGCTTTCTGAAGTGATCGCATCAAATGAATTAAAAGCGGACGAAGCACGCGCTGACGCAATGATTCAAGATATTGCTTCTGCTTACGAACAACCAGCAGAAGTGGTGGAATACTACAAAAACAACAAAGAATTAATGAACAATATTCGTAACGTTGTTTTAGAAGATCAAGCCATTGATGCCGTGTTAGCGAAAGCGCAGGTAACTGAAAAACCAGCATCATTTGATGAAGTAATGAATCCACAAGCATAATTTGCTGTAACTCATTGATTTCAAAGTGCGGTCGTTTTTTTCACAAAAATGACCGCACTTTTGTTATATAATTCACCCTTGAAGTGACTTGAACTTAACTCAGTGCAAAGCAATGGTTTAAATTCAATTTACTATAACTTTTTATAACCCCTTGATAGAAAAGGAAAACCAATGGAGAATACAATGGCTTTAATTCCTATGGTGGTTGAACAAACCGCGCGTGGCGAACGTTCTTACGATATTTATTCACGCTTATTAAAAGAACGTATTATTTTTCTAAGCGGTCAAGTTGAGGACAACATGGCGAATTTAATCGTGGCTCAACTGCTGTTTTTAGAATCAGAAAATCCAGATAAAGATATTAGCCTGTATATTAATTCACCTGGCGGTGTGGTAACGGCAGGAATGGCAATTTATGACACAATGCAATTCATCAAACCTGATGTGCGTACCCTATGTATTGGGCAAGCCTGCTCAATGGGTGCATTTTTGTTAGCGGGCGGCGCACCGGGTAAACGTGCAGCATTGCCAAATGCACGTGTGATGATTCACCAACCGTTAGGTGGCTATCGCGGACAAGCTTCGGATATTCAAATCCACGCACAAGAAATCTTAAAAATTAAATACACCTTAAATGAAAGATTAGCGTTCCACACAGGACAGCCTTTTGAAAAAGTGGAACAAGATACCGATCGTGATAATTTTATGACCGCCGAAGAAGCGAAATTATACGGTTTAATTGATGAAGTATTAGTGAAAAGAGAAACGGAATAAGTTATGACAACAGAACAACAGCTCCATTGCTCAATGTGCGGCAAGAAACGCAGTGAAGTGCAAAAATTGATCGCAGGTGAAGACGGCGCGATTTGTAACGAATGTATCGAGCTTTGCCATAATTTGCTGGTTGATGCCGAAAAGCAAGAGCAAGCGGAAGCAAATCAAACCACAGAATTACCAACCCCACACCAAATCCGCACTCATTTAGATGATTATGTCATCGGACAAGATTATGCCAAAAAAGTGCTAGCGGTAGCGGTATATAACCACTATAAACGCCAGCAGGTAGGGTATAAATCAGATGACGTGGAATTAGGTAAAAGTAACATTTTGCTCATTGGCCCAACAGGAAGCGGAAAAACCTTGCTCGCGGAAACCTTAGCCAGAACCTTAAATGTGCCTTTCGCAATGGCAGATGCCACCACGCTAACTGAAGCCGGTTATGTGGGGGAAGATGTGGAAAACGTGCTGCAAAAATTATTGCAAAATTGTGATTATGACATCGAAAAAGCAGAAAAAGGCATTATTTACATTGATGAGATTGATAAAATCACGCGTAAATCTGAAAACGCCTCAATCACCCGTGATGTATCAGGGGAAGGTGTACAACAAGCCTTGCTGAAATTAATTGAAGGCACAATTTCTTCCATTCCACCACAAGGCGGACGCAAACATCCACAGCAAGAAATGTTACGCCTTGATACGTCTAAGATCTTGTTTATTTGTGGTGGTGCATTTGCAGGCTTAGAAAAAATTGTAGAAAAACGTGTTCACGTTGGCAGTGGTATCGGTTTTGGCGCGGAAGTAAAAGGGCAGAACGATAAAGCCACACTGACCGAATTATTCACGCAAGTTGAGCCAGATGATTTAATGAAATTTGGCTTAATTCCAGAGTTTATCGGACGTTTGCCTGTGATCGCACCGCTTGCAGAATTAGATGAAGAAGCCCTGATTCAAATTCTTACCGAGCCGAAAAATGCTCTCACCAAGCAATACCAAGCTCTGTTTGGGTTTGAAGATGTTACTCTTGAATTTACGCGCGAAGCCTTAGTGGCAATGGCGAAGAAAGCGTTAGAACGTAAAACAGGCGCACGCGGCTTGCGTTCTATCGTAGAAGGATTGTTGCTTGACACAATGTATGACTTACCATCAATCGAAAATCTTGAAAAAGTGATTATTGATGAAAATACCGTTGTGGATAATGAACCACCGAAAATGATTTACAAATCTTAAGGGCAAAAGGTTTAAACGGGTCTAAAATAAAGTGCGGTGGAAATTTTTCAATTTTTCCACCGCACTTATTTTTTTAGCTAAATTTTTGTTGGCGTAAGCGTTTTAAAATCTCTTTGAGCTTACTTTCAAGTGGCGCAGTGAGCGTTAAGGTTTCCTGCGTTTTCGGGTGTTCAAGGCGAATGGCATAAGCGTGCAAAAACAACCGATCTAAACCTAATTCCGTCATTTGGCTATCAAACTGTTTATCGCCATATTTGCTGTCTAAGGCAATGGGGTGGCCGGCGTATTGTGTATGCACACGAATTTGGTGAGTTCGCCCAGTAACTGGAGAGGCTTTTACCAAGGTGGCATTGTTATAGCGCTCTTCGATGCTAAATAAGGTTTCTGACGGCTTGCCTTGCTCGCTCACGCGCACAATTCGTTCCCCACCTGCCAGTTCATTTTTAAGTAATGGCGCTTTAATCGCTTTACAATGGGATTGCCATTGCCCACGCACTAAGGCGAGATAATCTTTGCGTACGGTTTTATTACGCAGTTGCTCGTGCAAATGACGCAACGCCGAGCGTTTTTTCGCCACTAATAAAATGCCTGAAGTATCCCGATCCAAACGATGAACTAATTCTAAAAAACGTGCTTCAGGACGCAATGCCCTTAAGGCTTCAATCACGCCAAAATCTAATCCGCTGCCGCCGTGTACCGCAATACCAGAAGGCTTATTGAGTACCAATAAGGCATCATCTTCAAAAATGATTTGCTGTTCTAATTGGGCAACTTTGTTGAGCTTTTTCGATACTGGCGCTTGCGTTTTCTCACTCACGCGCACAGGTGGCACGCGCACAATATCACCACTTTGCAGTTTATATTCAGGCTTAATTCGCCCTTTATTGACCCGCACTTCGCCCTTGCGCAAAATACGATAGATTAAACTTTTCGGCACGCCTTTGAGCTTATTTAACAAATAGTTATCAATGCGTTGGCCTGCTTCATCTTCGCTAATCTGCAACATTTTTACGCTAGGATTTACAATTTTTTCATCAGTTTTGTTCGACATTGGTTTCATTTTATCCTTTGCAAAATTGTGCGGATTATAGCACAAATGCACGGATTTACCTTGCTAAAAAATCCCTATCGTTAGATAATAGAGCGAATTTTTGCCAGCTTACTGGGAAAAATGAAATAAACGCAAAGACAACGCCGCAAACGGCATAAGACGTTGTTTTATAAAATAAATTTGTCTAAATTAATTTTGTTACCGCGATAACAGAATAAAAAACGGACAATAAGTGTGATAAAAATCACCCACGCTTGCAAAATAATTATTTCAGTCATTTTGTTTGTATCGAAAATTGTTCTTCGATAACGCAATCAATGCACCCAGCAACTGACAGTCGAGAGAATGACATTTTGCGACAGACACGAGGTCGATTGCGAAGCCAAAGTGCGGTGGTTTTTTATGACAAATTTAAGATGAAAATATAAGAGAAAATCGAATGAAAAGAATGTTAATTAATGCAACCCAAAAAGAGGAGTTGCGGGTTGCTCTCGTTGATGGGCAACGATTATTTGACTTGGACATTGAAAGTCCAGGCCACGAACAAAAAAAGGCCAATATTTATAAAGGCCGCATCACCCGTGTTGAACCTAGCCTTGAAGCCGCATTTGTTGATTACGGTGCGGAACGCCATGGTTTCCTTCCTTTAAAAGAAATTGCTCGTGAATACTTCCCTGCGGATTATGTGTATCAAGGTCGCCCAAATATTCGTGATATTTTGCACGAAGGACAAGAAGTTATCGTTCAAGTAAATAAAGAAGAACGTGGCAACAAAGGGGCGGCGCTCACCACTTTCGTTTCTTTAGCAGGTAGCTATTTGGTGATTATGCCAAATAATCCAAGAGCTGGCGGAATTTCTCGCCGCATTGAAGGGGAAGAACGTTTAGAATTAAAAGAAGCCTTAAGCTCGCTTGATGTGCCAGAAGGTGTCGGCTTAATCGTACGTACCGCTGGCGTAGGCAAATCCCCAGAAGAATTACAATGGGATTTAAAAGTCCTGTTACACCATTGGGAAGCTATTAAACAAGCCTCTGAAAGCCGTCCTGCGCCGTTTTTGATTCATCAAGAAAGTGATGTCATTGTCCGCGCGATTCGTGATTACTTACGCCGTGATATTGGCGAAATTTTGATTGATAATCAGAAGGTTTATGAAAAAGCCAAAGCGCATATTAAATTAGTGCGCCCTGATTTCATTAATCGCGTTAAACTCTATCAAGGCGAAGTGCCATTATTCAGCCATTATCAAATTGAATCGCAAATTGAATCCGCCTTCCAACGTGAAGTGCGTTTACCGTCTGGCGGCTCAATTGTGATTGATGTGACTGAAGCGCTTACTGCCATTGATATTAACTCGGCACGCTCAACCCGTGGTGGCGACATTGAAGAAACCGCGCTCAACACGAACCTTGAAGCGGCTGATGAAATCGCGCGTCAGTTACGCTTGCGTGATTTAGGTGGCTTAATTGTTATCGACTTCATTGATATGACCCCAATTCGTCATCAACGTGAAGTGGAAAATCGTATGCGTGATGCGGTGCGTCAAGATCGTGCGCGTATTCAAATTAGCCGTATTTCTCGTTTTGGCTTATTAGAAATGAGCCGCCAGCGTTTAAGCCCGTCTTTAGGGGAGTCTTCCCATCACGTTTGTCCGCGTTGTCAAGGTACAGGGAAAATTCGTGATAACGAATCACTCTCGCTGTCCATCTTACGTTTATTGGAAGAAGAAGCGATCAAAGAAAACACCAAACAAGTTCACACCATTGTGCCGGTGCAAATTGCTTCTTACCTGCTTAATGAAAAACGTAAAGCCATTAGTAGCATTGAAAGACGCCATAACGTAGATATTGTGGTTGCTCCAAATGAAGCAATGGAAACACCACATTTCAGCGTATTCCGTGTGCGTGAGGGTGAAGACGTTCACGAGTTAAGTTATAACTTAGCTAAATTACATCAAGATCAAGATGATAATTTTGCCGCAGAAGAATCTTTGGTTACGCGCAATATTGAAACTGCGGCAGTCACCACCGAAAGCGTGCTAGAAAATGCAGCGGTATCTTTAGCGATTGAAACGCCAGCGCCAATGCCTGTGGCGAAGAAGGACAATAAGCCTTCATTAATTTCGCGTATTTTAGCGAAAATTAAATCGCTCTTTGTGGAAGAAAAAGAAACAAAGAAAACACCAAATCGTTCTAATAAAAACAACCGCCGTCGCAATCAAGAGCGTCGCAACACACGCCGTAATCGTAATGAAAATGGGCGTAATGTGGAAGATAAGCGTCAAGAGAAAGTGGTGGAACAAGAAACGCGTTCGTCCCGTAAGGCAAAAAAAGCGCAAGCTGATGAAAATCACCAAAATCATCTTGTTGAAACTAAGGTGATTGAAGAAGTGGTTGAGCAAGCGCAACCACGCCGCCAACGCCGTGATTTACGCAAAAAGGTACGTGTTGCCGAAGTGCAAGAACCTGTTGCACCAACAACAGAAACAGCAGAAGTGGTCGAAACGCGCCAAGTTGCAGCATTACCTGTTCAAAAAGACGCTGTTGAAGTCAATGCAGTAGAAAATGTGGTAACGCCAGCGCTTGAAATTGAGGAAAATACAGAGAGCGGTGAAAAACGTCGTGATAATCGTCGCCGTTTACCACGTCATTTACGCGTGAATAATCCTCGCCGTCGCCGTCAATCGCAAGGTGAAGAAAAATCACCAATGCCATTATTTGCCGCCGTGGCATCACCAGAATTAGCCAGTGGTAAAGTGTGGATTGATAGCAATGTATTTACCAATAATAAAGGCAATGCGTTTTTATCCGTAGATGAATTGCTTGAGCAACAAAATAACCAATCGGAAGCTGCAGTGGTAACACCGGCAACGAAATTGATTGTGCAAAACAGTGCTGATGAACCTAAACCATTAGCGGGATTTATTACTCAGCCTGCGAATGAATCGGTGGAGAAGAAAGTTCAGGCTTCTTTACAGCGTTTAAATTCAGTGAGTGCAGAGCCTGCGGCTAATGCAGTGGAAGATTTTTCTCAACCAGCAAAAATTGAGGAAAAAACCGACCGCACTTATGAATTTACAGGGCGTTTAGGTACGGTATCCGCCGTGGAGCATACCAAAGCGCAAATGACCTTGGCGAAAGCGATTGAAAGTGAAAATACGGCTTATCCAATCGTGCAATGGAAAGAGTCGCGCTATTATTTTTATGGGCGTGGTTCGGCTGGTCATCATAGTGCGATTAGCCACGTTTATTCCGAGCCAACCAAAGCGGTAGCTGAAGAATAATCGCTTTCCTGATCGAATTAAAACCGAGCATTAATATTCTTAATGCTCGGTTTTTTGTTTAAGCCCTAAGCAAGTTGCTGTAAAAAAAAGCAATCAAATTAATTTTTTATTTTCTTGCTTGACTTGGTATAGCAAAATTCGTATTATTCACCTCGCTTAAATCACGGAGGAATGGTCGAGTGGTTGAAGGCACCGGTCTTGAAAACCGGCGAGGGTTTACGCCCTCCGTGAGTTCGAATCTCACTTCCTCCGCCATAAAATTCTTGAGAAAGCCCTCTTTAATAAAGAGGGCTTTTTCTTTGCCTAAAATTTTATTTGTTATTTTCTGTTTAGGGTTATCACGAAATTCTTTTCATTTTGTCATCTCCCGTTTTTCCTGAATAAAAATCTTTAAACCACTTTAAAATACAGCGATGAAAGACATTGTGAAAATTGTTCCCACCTAATCGCAGTGTGGAATTCATTGCACTGTTTTAGGAAAATACCGGCATCGCTTGCGTGATCAAGCTTGCCTTGGGACGTTAATAATGGAACGAAAGAAAGGAAAAGCATTTTGTTTAAGCACAATATTCAAATCAAATTGGTTGGTAAGATTAGTAATAACACCGCAAATCAGGTGGCAAAACTGTTTGCCGTTGCGGCGTTGATTATCGCGCTCGCTGTGTTGTTGGGAATGGGGGCGACATTGTTCAGTTATTTTTAGTAAGTCAATTTTTTCATTCGGCAAAAAAATAAGTGCGGTGGAAAATTTGGAAATTTTTCACCGCACTTAATTATTTTTGTTAAGTGTGATTATTCTTCTTCAGTAAAGCGAGTGGCTTTGTAACGCGGATTCATCAGATTTTCTAAAGAGAGAATATCGTCAAGTTGCTCTTCTGTGAGTAAGCCACGTTCTAGCACCACTTCGCGCACACTTCTGCCTGTTTCTGCACAAATCTTACCAACAATATCACCATTGTGGTGGCCGATAAACGGATTGAGATAGGTAACAATGCCGATAGAATTTAGTACATAGTTACGGCACACATCTGCGTTCACGGTGATGCCATTCACGCATTTATCACGCAAGTTCACGCACGCATTGCTAAGAAGTGAAATGGATTCAAACATTGCTTGACCAATCACCGGTTCCATTACGTTAAGCTGTAATTGCCCAGCTTCTGCGGCGAAAGTCACGGTGGTGTCGTTACCGATCACTTTAAAGCACACTTGGTTCACCACTTCTGGCACAACAGGGTTTACTTTGGCAGGCATAATGGACGAACCTGCTTGTAATTCTGGCAAGTTGATTTCATTTAGCCCAGCTCTTGGGCCTGAAGATAAAAGACGTAAGTCATTACACACTTTGGATAATTTCACCGCGGTGCGTTTTAAGGCACTGTGAACCATCACATAAGCGCCGCAGTCGGAAGTGGCTTCGATTAGGTTTTCAGAAGGTACGCAAGGCAGTTGGCTTACTTCAGCAAGGTATTTCACCGCCAGTTCCGCATAGCCTTCAGGGGTGTTTAAGCCCGTACCAATAGCGGTCGCACCAAGATTGACTTCAAGCAATAATTTTGCTGTGCGTTTTAGGTTACGCACTTCTTCTTCCAATAACACGGAGAAAGCTTTAAATTCTTGCCCTACGGTCATTGGCACGGCATCTTGTAATTGGGTGCGGCCCATTTTTAGCACATCAGCAAACTCTTTGGCTTTGGCTTCAAAACCTTTTTGTAGATAACGGATATTTTTCAGCAAGTGCATAATGCTGTTATATACCGCAATGCGGAAGCCCGTTGGATAGGCATCATTGGTGGATTGGCTGGCATTAACGTGATCCATCGGATCGATAATGTCGTATTCGCCTTTTTTATGCCCGAGCAATTCCAATGCAAGGTTGGCAATCACTTCATTGGTGTTCATATTCACGGAAGTGCCTGCACCGCCTTGATAAACATCGGTTGGGAATTGATCCATACAGCGTCCATTTTCTAGCACTTCATCACAGGCTTTGACAATGGCATTGGCAATTTTTTTCGGAATTGCCCCTAGCTCACCATTGGCTAGCGCGGTGGCTTTTTTGACCATTACCATTCCACGCACAAATTCTGGTACGTCAGAAATGGTATCATCTGAAATGTTGAAATTTTCCATTGCACGCAATGTGTGAATGCCCCAATAGGCATCATTTGGCACTTCGCGTTCGCCTAATAAATCCACTTCAATACGAGTATTTTTCATAATAATTTCCTTATGCTCGGTTGTTCGTGAAATCATTATAGTCATTTCATTAGGCGAAAAAATTGAGCTAGATCACATTGCGAAAAAGGGATCTAAGATATTAATTTATCGCTAGAATTAGATTTTTTTGTGCTTCAAGGGGAAAGCATTTTATCGCCTTAATAGGAAAGCGAAAAAATGTTTCTTAAACTTAATGCAATGCCGTCTTCATCATTGCTCTCAGTGATTTGTTTGGCAATGCGTTTAATTTCCTCTGGAGAATTGCCCATTGCAATGCCTAAGCCCACATATTGCAACATATCGAGATCATTAAAATTATCGCCAAAAGCAATGATGTCTGCTTTATCTACGGTAGCTCGCTGTGCCATAAATTGAATGGCATTGGCTTTGGTCGCCGCTTTGTTCATTATTTCTAAATATTCTTGTTTGGAGCGGTGAATAGAAAGCTGTGGAAATTGTTGTTTGAGCAAAGGTTCAATCTGTTCAATCTGTGTCGCTTCGCCCATTAATAAAATTTTGTGAACATTGCTTAAATGTTGCGGTTTTTCTTTTGCTCTTAGCCCTGTGATGCCGCTTTCTTGCTTAATCCAATGGCTGTCTAAATCTGTGGTAAACCAATCAAGATGAGAATAATAGCTCACTGAAAGCGTAGGGTGCTGGGCTAAGATCTGTTCCAGTTGAGGCAAAAGCGTATTTTCTAAGGTAATGGAATAAAGTGCGGTGAGATTTTTGTCTAAAATTAATGCCCCGCTGTAGCAGACAATTTCATTTTCATTATGAAGTTGTTCCATATAAGGCAAAATGGCGTAAGGGGGGCGAGCGGAAACAGGAATAAAAGGAATGCCTTGCTGCATAATGCGTTGTATGGCTTGTGCCGTTGCAGGGCTAATTTGATGTTGGCCATTTAGCAAGGTGCCGTCCATATCTGAGAAAACCATTTTGTATGCCATTGTCTTTACTCCTTTTCGAGCCAAATTGCCTTTTCATTCTAAAAATCCCTCAGTAAAAAGTAAAGATTATGTAAATAGCCTCGTGCGCCTTCGTTTCTTTTTGTGATACAGATCATATTTTCAGCAAAAAGGCATTTAATCTGCCAAAAATTAGGATTACACTTTCTCAGTATTTGCAATCGGTTGCATTGCTTTACTTATTTTGCTGAAACGTTTTTTCAAACAAATTTGGAGGTTATATGACCCATATTATTGTTGCAACGCACGGTAAATTTTCAGAAGAACTGGTAAATTCAGCGGCAATGGTTTACGGCGAAGATGAAAATACCCACGTTGTAACCTTTTTACCGGGTGAGGGTGGTGAGCATTTAGTCGAGAAATATCAGGCGATTATTGCCCAATTACCAGAAAATGAACCCGTTTTATTTTTGGTGGATTTATTTGGTGGTAGCCCTTATAACGCGGCAAGCCGTGTTGCCACAATGCGTGGAGAAAATACGGATATTGTAACTGGTGTGAATTTGCCAATGCTACTTGAAGTGTTAGACGCGAAAGACGGCGCTTCTCTCGCAGAATTAGTGAGTACCGCAAAAGAAGTGGGTGTGGCGGCAGTGCGTTCATTCCAGCCTGAGAAAACAACAAAAAAACAGGCAGCGCCTGCTCAAGTTGCCACTTCAGAAACACAAAAAACTTCAGAAAAAAGCACCGCACTTACTGGCAATATGAATATTTCCTTATTACGTATTGATAGCCGTTTAATCCACGGTCAGGTTGCGACTTCTTGGGCAAAAGCGGTAAAGTGCGAGGCGATTTTTGCGGTGAGTGATGAAGTGTCTGAAGATCCAATCCGCCGTGATTTGCTCTTGCAAGTTGCGCCAGAACACTTGAAATCCTATGTGATTCCAGTAGAAAAAGCCATTAAGGTTTACCACAATCCGAAATATGCAGGGAAAAATATTCTGTGGCTGGTAACTAATCCTGCAGATATTGTTCGCCTAATTGAAGGGGGCGTAAAAGTGGATAAAGTAAATGTGGGCGGTATGACTTATAAAGAAGGCAATCAACAGCTTTCACAAGCGGTTACGGTTAATCAACAAGATGTGGAAGCCTTCCGCAAATTATTAGATTTAGGGGTTGATCTCAGCTTGCAACAAGTGGCAAGCAGCCCAAAAGAACCATTAACCAAACAAAAACTTGACGCATTAAAATTTTAATTAAGAGGACTTATTTATGACAACTATGGAAATTATCCTCGTTACCCTTGTTGCCGCGATTTGCGGTATGGGGAGCGTGTTAGATGAAAGACAAACTCACCGTCCACTAGTGGCTTGTACGCTGATCGGTTTAGTACTAGGTGATATTACTTCTGGCGTTATTATTGGCGGTACGCTTGAAATGCTTGCTCTTGGTTGGATGAACGTTGGGGCAGCAATGGCGCCTGATGCAGCCTTAGCCTCAGTGATCGCAGCTATTTTGGTGATCAAAGGTGGGCAAGATAAAGGCACAGCCATTGCCATTGCCATTCCTGTGGCAGCGGCAGGGCAGGTGCTAACTATTTTTGTGCGAACCCTCACAATTTTCTTACAACATAAAGCCGATGATTTTGCTAAACAAGCGAATTTCAGAGGTATTGAACTATGCCATTTTTCAGGCTTAGCCTTACAAGCGTTAAGGGTAGCTATTCCAACTTTCTTCGTGGCATTAGTGGCAGGCACAGATACCGTAACCCACGCCTTAGGTGCCATTCCTGAAGTGGTAACCCGTGGCTTACAAATTGCAGGGGGCTTCATCGTGGTTGTGGGTTATGCAATGGTGATTAATATGATGCGTGCTGGCGCATTAATGCCGTTCTTTTTTGTGGGCTTCGTGATTGCTTCATTCTCTAACTATAACCTTGTTGGTTTAGGGTTATTAGGGGCTTGTTTAGCATTAATTTATATTCAATTAAACCCACGTTTTAATCAGGCAACCTTGCCTGCTGCAAGTGTGAAAAAAGAACTTGCCGATGATGAACTTGAAGGTCTATAAGAGAAGGAATTGATTATGTCAGAGAAAAAACAATTAACTAAAGCGGATATTCGTAGCACTTACTGGCGTTCGACATTTTTATTAGGCTCATTTAACTTTGAGCGTATGCAAGCAATGGGTTTTTGTGTATCAATGATCCCCGCAATCAAACGCTTATATAGCAAAAAAGAAGATCAAGCCGATGCGTTAAAACGCCACCTTGAATTTTTTAATACGCAGCCTTGGGTTGCTTCGTCAATCATTGGTGTAACAGTAGCAATGGAACAAGAACGTGCTAACGGCGCAACAGACATTGATGACGCAGCGATTAGTGGCGTAAAAGTGGGGCTAATGGGGCCATTAGCTGGCGTGGGTGATCCTATTTTCTGGGGAACATTACGCCCTGTTCTCGCCGCCTTAGGGGCAGGTTTAGCCATTAGCGGAAGCCTATTAGGCCCATTGTTATTCTTTATCGGCATTAACATTTTCCGTGCCTTAACCCGTTGGTATGGTTTCCATTATGGTTATGCGAAAGGAACGGAAATTGTGCAAGATATGGGCGGCGGTCGCTTACAAAAACTTACCCAAGGAGCCTCTATTTTGGGGTTATTTGTAATGGGCGCGCTGGTATCTAAATGGACAACCATTAATATTCCACTTGAACTCTCACGCTATGTAAACTCGCAAGGGCAAGAAGTGGTAACAACAGTGCAAAGCGTGTTAAATGAACTGCTTCCGGGGCTTGCTGCGTTAGGTTTAACCTTCTTATGTATGTATTTATTGCAGAAAAAAATCAATGCAATGTACATTATTTTCGCCTTGTTTGGTGTGGGCATTGTGGGATACTATTTCGGTATTTTAGCCTAACTAAAATTTACTAAAGGGCGGTGTTAAAAACCGCCTTTTTTATTAGAGTAAACAAATTCACAATGATAATAAAAAGGAATGTTTAATGAAGTTAAAAGATCTAATTAATCCACCAGAGAATGAAAGCTATTTAAAAAATAGTTCCAAATTAATCACCGCACTTTTTATTATTGGCGGCATTGCTTATTACCCAACCAAAGGCTATGGCACGGTAATTGCTCTTGTGATTGCATTAATGATATTAGTCGGACAAAAATTATTACTTTCACAAATTAATAAAGATTTTGCTGATATGTATTTTGCCAAAGAACAATTTGAAAAACTGGGCAATAAAACCTATTTAGAATTTATTGTCGCCCGCTCAAGCCAAATTTTGCAAGACAATAAAGTATTATCTGAAAAAGGAAAGCAAGAATTAAACGCATTGCAACAATACGCCACTTCAGCTTTAGCAAAACACCAATAAGATGATTTAAAGCATAAAAAAATAGGCTTAAAAAATTTAAGCCTATTTTTATTAAAATTTAGAAAAAAAGCACCGCACTTTTAGTTTGGCAATTCTGGGAATAACATTTTAATCACGTCCAAAGTGAGGCGGCGTGATTTTCCTGAATAAGGGAAAATGTGCATCATCATCATTGGATTAAAATTGGCTTCAATTACGCCCCAAGATTGCAAGCTTGGCTCAGCGGGCTTGTGGAGATCAGGAATAATCAGATCCACGCCACAAACTGCCGCGCCCATTGCCTTGGTGATGCCAACAGCGAGCGCTTTATAGCTTGGGTGCATTTCATCGGTCATATCAATGCTATCACCGCCTGTGCTGATGTTTGAATTGGCACGCAGTTGCACAATGTGCCCCGCTTCAGGAATACTATCCACCGTTAAGCCTTGCTCTTTGAGTTGTAGTTTCTCAATATCGCCAAGGGCAATTTTTTTCAATGGCGTACGGCTACCATCGCCACGCAATGGGTGATCGTTTTTCGCCGCGACCAATTCTGCCACGCTGTGTTTGCCATCACCCACCACATTGGCTGGCACGCGTAATAGCACGGCAAGGGTTTCATCACCTAGCACGAAGAAACGATATTCCGTGCCGCTTAGGTAATCTTCCACCATCACTTCTTTATCTTCGCGGAAGGCAATTTCAATGGCTTTCGCAAAATCTTCACGGTTGCTAACACCTTGTTGGAAAATAGTGATACCTAAACCATAATTGGTAGATTTTGGCTTAATTACCACGGCGCGCCCTTCAAATAAGCCGTAATTCGCAATGGCTTGTTCGGCGGAGGTAAATTCCATACTCTGTGGCACGTTAAAGCCTGCTTTATGCAATACTTTTTTGGTAACCACTTTATTTTCCATAATCAACGGCGAGATATAGCTATCCTTTGAGGTCATATTGCCGTTTTTCACATATTCAATATGATCGCCCACTTGCAAGCAAAGGAACTGATCTTGCTCGTCCAAAATTTCCGTTTTGATCCCTTTTTGGATCAAATCAAACAATAACGCTTGGGTGGATAATTCCATATTATCAAAGGCTTCCAATGCATAAAAACGCTCAAAAGCATTGGCTTTATATTGTTGCGCAAGGGCTGCCCCAAGTTTTTGATAATCACCTGCTTTTTCAATGGCTTGCACTAAACGTCCGCCAAGGGTTAAAGCTGGATCGGCAAACTGTTGTAATTTTTGTTGCACGATTTCACTGATTTCTTGCGGAGCTTGAATCTCTTGCAACATTGCTAATAATTGGTTTAATAATTGTTCACCCTCAGCGGCATATTGGGTTGGTGAAAGGGGATTTTCTAATGCCACTTCAGCCAATCTTGCCTTGCCTAATTCCACACCATTTTGATCCACTGTTTCATCCAGCCAAATCATTAATAAAACGAAGTAATGGATAAATTTCGCATCGCTGAGGGTGATGCCGTATTGATCGAACGGGTTAAGATCGAACAAGCGAAACTCTAAATATTGAATACCGTTGTTGAGCAATTCGCGGGCTTTTTTCGCACCGCGCAAACGTACATTAGAATAAAATTCTTTTTCGGCAATGAGCTTGCCTGTTTTCACCCAATGCTCAAGGCTTTCCACATAGCTTTCAATGCTATCAAAAGACACTTTAATTTCAGGATCATTCACATAGCCATATTGGCTTGAACGCAGGCTGCGTACATATTGCCCTGCTTTTAATGGGCTACCTTGTTTGAAATAATTATCTTGCACCGTTGGCGTTGCAGCTAGCAAATAAAGTAAAACCCATTGATAACGAAGGAAATTCTTCGCCATTTTGAGGTATAAATCATTCTGAAATTGCACCGCACTTTGATATTTTGACTGTGCTTTGAAAAGGGTCTGTACCAGTTCAGGATCAAGCTGGAAGTTGTAGTGAATGCCACTCACCATTTGCTTATTTTTGCCGTAAGATTTCACTAAATGCTCGCGGTAAGCCACATCTTCAGCATTGTCTAATTGCGCCACTTGAATTTGATCTTCTGGTGGTAAGCCTGCTGGCATACTGAGTGGGAACAAATATTCATCTTCTGGAATAGAACGCAGTACCACTTGATGAATGGCAGAAAGCCAACGCAGGCTATCTTCCAATTTATGCTGTGGCGGGGTGATTATTTCTACTTGGCTTTCAGCAAAATCCGTTTGAATATAAGGATGATACGATCGATTGCCAAAAACCTTAGGGTGTTCAGTGGTTACGATAGAACCGTCTGCGTGTACACGCTGGCTCTCTTTTTCAATCCCAAATGAGCCTTGTTGGAATAACAGCCCAAGATGGTTTTGTTTAATGGTTTGTTGGATTTTCATATTTTTCCTTCTATTCAAGGTCAGGACAATGCTGACTATTATCTAAGCTCATTACTAAAAAGGCAAAAACTAAATCTTTATGAGTTATAGCGATTTGATCTTAAACAAATCACGACATATTTCGCCATAAAATAGATAGGCGGATTTTACTCCGCCCCAGTTAGAAAACCTTAATCAGTTTTTGCTTTTGTTCTCGCTTAATGCTCTTCTCTAGCGTGGTTTAAACTGTATTTTGGAATTTCCACCACCAAATCTTCTTTACCAATTTGGCATTGGCAGCTTAAACGGCTGTCCACTTCTAAGCCCCAAGCCTTATCTAGCATATCGTCTTCCGCTTCGGTGCTTTCATTTAAACTATCAAATCCCTCGCGGATCACAACGTGGCAGGTGGTGCAAGCACAGGATTTATCGCACGCGTGTTCAATTTCAATGCCGGCATCTAATGCCACATCTAATAAATTATCCCCTTCGGCAGCGTCCACCACCATTCCTTCCGGACAAAGGGTTTCGTGAGGTAAAAAAATGACTTTAGCCATAATAACTATTCCTTAAAATTCTCAATTTCATCAATAGAATGCCCAGAAAGAGCGGTTCTAATTGATTTATCCATACGGCGTGCCGCAAATTCTTGCGTGGCACGATCCAAGGCTTTAATGCCTTGCTTAATGGCAAGGCTATCTTCTTGTTGTACTAATTCTTGCAGCGAAATTAACGCATTTTTCACCGCACTTAATTCTTCATCATTCAACAGGCTTTCGTCCTGTTGCAAGGCAGAATGCACGCTTTCAATCACACGGGTTGCTTCCACTCGCTGTTCCGCTAATAAACGTGCTTGAATGTCTTCTTTGGCGTTTTCCATTGAGGCTTTCAACATTGCGGCAATTTCTTCATCAGTTAGCCCGTAAGAGGGTTTCACCTGAATGGAAGATTGCACGCCAGTGGATTTTTCCATTGCGGTTACACTCAGCAAACCATCTGCGTCCACTTGATAGGTAACACGAATATGCGCAGCCCCTGCTGCCATTGGTGGAATACCACGCAAGGTAAAACGCGCTAGGGATCGGCAATCTGCCACCATTTCACGCTCACCTTGCACAATATGCACGCTCATTGCGGTTTGCCCGTCTTTAAAGGTGGTGAACTCTTGCGCTCTTGCCACAGGAATGGTGGTATTGCGTGGAATAATTTTTTCCACTAAACCGCCCATTGTTTCAATCCCCAAGGAAAGCGGAATCACGTCCAGTAGCAGCATTTCGCTATCTGGCTTGTTGCCCACTAAAATATCCGCTTGAATAGCCGCACCAAGTGCTACAACTTTATCAGGATCGATAGAGGTTAATGGCTCACGTTGGAAAAACTCGCCCACTTTTTCACGCACAAACGGCACACGGGTTGAACCGCCCACCATCACCACTTCTCGCACATCTTGCGGACTGATGCCAGCATCTTTTAATGCTCGGCGACAAGCCATTAATGAGCGCTTCACTAAAGGCTCAATGAGCTGATTAAAGGTTTCACGGCTAAGCTCGCCTTGCCAATTTTGATATTCAACACAGCTACTTTGTGCGTCAGACAACTCGGTTTTCAGCTGTTTCGCTAAATTCCAAAGCTCACGGGTTTGTTGATCATTTTTCGGTGCAATGCCAGATTGTTCCACGATCCAATCGGCGATGAGATGATCGAAATCATCACCGCCCAATGCCGTATCACCGCCCGTAGCCAGCACTTCAAACACGCCTTTGGATAAACGCAAAATGGAAATATCAAAGGTGCCGCCACCCAAATCATAAACCGCAATGACGCCTTCTTGTCCGCTGTCTAAGCCGTAGGCAATGGCGGCAGCGGTGGGTTCGTTAAGTAAACGTAATACGTTTAACCCTGCCAATTTCGCTGCATCTTTGGTGCTTTGACGTTGTGCGTCATCAAAATAGGCTGGCACGGTGATCACCGCCCCTTGTAATTCGCCGCCTAGGCGTTTTTCTGCAAGTGCGGTCAATTTTTTCAGAATTTCACTTGAAACTTCAATCGGGCTACGCACACCTTGCGCGCTTTCAAATAAAGGCAAACCATTTTCACTTTGTTGAAAACGGTAAGGCAAATTCGGGTAGCGATTTTGCACGTCCGCCAATGAACGACCGATTAAACGCTTAACAGAAATAATGGTATTTTGCGGATCAAGACTAGCTAATTCCCCAGCTTCATACCCCACAAGCACGGGCTGATTGGCAGAAAAATTAACAATTGAAGGCGTTAATGCACGCTCTTTTTCGTCCAATAAAATTTCTGCCATTCCACTGCGCACGGTGGCAACAAGGGAATTGGTTGTGCCAAGATCAATGCCCACCGCTAATTTGTGTTGGTGCGGCGCGCTGGTTTGTCCTGGTTCCGCAATTTGTAATAAAGCCATTGTTATTCTCTTTAAAAATCCATTAAGTTGTCTTCAATGCGTTCAACTTCAAGTAACAGTTTTTTGATGAAACGTAAACGATCCGTCAGCATTTGTGCCGTTGCCCAATCTTGCGCAGAAAGTGCGGTGTTTAATTGGCTTAAAATTTCCTGCCGTTGTGCGCTGATTTGCTCAGAAAACTGCATTAGCGCATCGCTGTCTTTCTGCTGTTCAATGTCTTCAAGCTCTTCGCGCCATTGCATTTGTTGCATTAAAAATGCCATATCTTGGCTGGTTTTTTCTTCCACATTTTGGCTGCCTAAATGCAAGGCAATAATGCTATCAGCACGGGCAATGGGATCTTTTAATATTTGCAAGGCATCATTCACTTCTGCCGATTTTTGCATTGCTAAACGCTGTTCTTGCGTTGAACGATGTGCAAAATTATCGGGATGCAGGGATTTTTGCAATGCCAAATAACGGTTATTCAAGAGATCAAGATCAAGTGAAAATGCCACTGGCAAATCAAATAATGCAAAAGGATTGCTCATTGGTGTTCCTATTAAACGTTAAAACTTTCGCCGCAGCCACATTCATCTTTCACGTTAGGATTGGTGAATTTGAACCCTTCGTTTAAGCCTTCTTTGACAAAATCAAGTTGTGTGCCGTTGAGATACACCAAACTTTTGGTATCCACGATCACTTTTACACCGTGATCTTCAAAGACTTGATCGTCTTCGTTTAAGGTATCCACAAATTCAAGCACATAAGCCAAGCCTGAACAGCCTGAGGTTTTAATGCCTAAGCGTAACCCAATGCCTTTGCCACGGTTAGCAAGGAAGGTTTTGACGCGATTTGCTGCACTTTCGGTTAATGTTACGCTCATAAGGTTCTCCACAAAATGATGAAAAGTGCGGTTAAATTTCACCGCACTTTTATTTGCTTAAATTATTCGCCGCGTTTTGCTTTGTAATCAGCGATAGCTGCTTTAATGGCATCTTCTGCCAAAATAGAGCAATGCACTTTTACTGGTGGAAGTTCTAATTCTTCCGCAATTTGGCTATTTTTGATGGCTTGGGCTTCATCAAGAGATTTGCCTTTCACCCATTCAGTGATCAATGAGCTTGAAGCAATGGCTGAACCGCAGCCGTATGTTTTGAATTTTGCATCTTCAATAATGCCATCATCATTCACTTTGATTTGTAACTGCATTACATCGCCACAAGCAGGCGCGCCCACCATTCCACTTCCCACGGTTGGATCTTTTTTGTCGAATGAACCTACGTTACGCGGGTTCTCATAATGATCGATTACTTTGTCGCTATATGCCATTTTTCTGTTCCTTTTGCTAAATTAATGGTGAGTCCACTCAATTGAGTTAAGATCAATGCCTTCTTTGAACATATCCCATAATGGGGATAATTCTCTTAATTTTTCCACCGCACCTTTCACCAGATTGATGGTGTAATCAATTTCTTCTTCGGTGGTATAACGCCCAACGGTGAAGCGGATTGAGCTGTGTGCAAGCTCATCGTTTAATCCTAAAGCACGCAACACATAAGACGGCTCAAGGCTGGCTGAAGTACAAGCTGAACCTGATGAAACAGCAATATCACGCAATGCCATCATTAAACTTTCACCTTCCACATAGTTGAAGCTGATGTTGAGGTTGTTGTCCACACGGTGTTCCATTGAACCGTTCACATAGGTTTCTTCGATGTTTTTTAAGCCGTTGTACAAACGATCACGCAATGCTTTTAAGCGTGGCATTTCGGTCGCCATTTCTTCTTTGCAGATACGATAGGCTTCGCCCATACCTACGATTTGGTGAACAGGCAATGTACCTGAACGCATTCCACGTTCGTGGCCACCGCCGTGAATAATGGCTTCTAAACGCACACGCGGTTTACGGCGAACATATAATGCCCCGATACCTTTTGGTCCGTAAAGTTTGTGGCTCGACATTGACATTAAATCCACGTTCAGTTCCGCTAAATTGATCGGTAATTTGCCTACGCTTTGGGTGGCATCGGTGTGGAAAATAATTTTGCGCTCACGGCAAAGATCGCCAATGGCTTTAATATCTTGGATCACACCAATTTCGTTATTAACGTGCATAATAGACACTAAAATGGTGTCATCACGCATTGCATTTTTTAATTCTTCTAAGTCGATTAAACCGTCTGATTTCGGTGTTAAGTAGGTAACTTCAAAGCCTTCACGTTCTAATTGACGGCAAGTATCTAGCACCGCTTTGTGTTCTGTTTTGCAGGTGATAATGTGTTTGCCTTTGCTTTGATAAAAATGCGCAGCACCTTTAATTGCAAGGTTGTCAGCTTCTGTTGCGCCTGACGTAAACACGATTTCACGGCTATCCGCACCGATTAAATCGGCAATGTGATTACGCGCCACATCAACGGCTTCTTCTGCTTGCCAGCCGAATTTATGAGAACGGGAAGCAGGGTTCCCGAACGTGCCTTCGATGGTTAAAAACTCCATCATTTTTTTGGCAACACGTTCGTCCACAGGGCAAGTTGCCGCATAATCTAAATAAATAGGTAATTTCATTCTACACTCCTAAAAAAAATCTATTATTTTGCACCGCACTTTATTTATTAAAGCTAAGAGCTTTATTTTTAAGGCGAAGGATTTTGACGATAAAACACTAAGCGTTTTCGTTTAGCATCACTAAATTGTCAAAATCTTTATGATGACGGTGCTGAGGCTTTTCCTGATGATGTTTTTCCACCAGTTCCGCCAAAGTAATTTCATTTAAAAAATTTTCAATTCGCTGGCTGAGTTCGTCCCATAATGAATGGGTTAAACATTGCTGCCCGCCTTTGCAATCCCCTTGTCCTAAGCAACGGGTTACGGTGATATTTTCATTCACCGCAGCGATGATCATGCCAATGGAAATTTTATCGCTTGGTTGCCCAAGCTGATACCCCCCACCAGGGCCACGCACACTTTTCACTAAACCGTGGCGGCGTAATTTTGCGAATAATTGTTCTAAATAAGAAAGGGAAATATGCTGTCTTTCTGAAATATCAGCCAAGCTAACAGGGCCATTTTCAGTATTTAATGCAATATCTAAAATCGCAGTTACAGCATAACGACCTTTTGACGTTAATTTCATCTTCTACTTCCTTCTAGCAATTAGGCGGTTATCTTACATAACCTTCTAAATTAGTCAACTATTCCCTATTGAAATTTCCGCTTTTTTCCACCGCACTTAACATTCCGCGTAGGATATTTAATTCATTTTTTTCCACTTCAGCGCGCAGATATAAACGTCTTAATTTTTGCATAACACCTTGATTTTGAATGAAACCTAGCTGTTGATAAAGACGTTCCGTATGGGCAAAAAAGTATTCTAATTCCTGTGCCGTTGGATAGGTGCTTTCTATTGATGAAAGAGAAAAATCCATGTCTTTTTTATTTCCTTCCTTTTTATTTTTTTCTAACCACGCCATTCGCAATTCATAGCTTATTAATTGCACTGCCATTGCTAAATTCAGCGAAGAATAATCAGGATTAGCAGGAATGGTTAAATGATAACGACATTTCAGCAATTCTTCATTGGTTAGCCCAATACGTTCGCGCCCGAACACGATAGCAACTTTATGTTGTTTCGCAAAGGCGACCGCTTTTTCCGCACAAGCACGGGGTTCAAGTAAGGTGCTTTGCAAATGGCGCAGGCGAGCGCTTGTGCCAATAACAAATTCACAATCTGCCACGGCTTGATCAAAGGTTGGCACGATAACTGCGTTTCTCACCACATCATCAGCCCCCGCCGCTAATGCAATGGCTTGCTCATCAACACCTTGTTTCGGTGCTACGAGATAAAGCTGGCTCAATCCCATTGTTTTCATTGCACGCGCCGCTGATCCAATATTGCCGCTATGAGAGGTTTCTACTAGCACAATGCGAATATTTTCTAACATTTTGATTCTGCATTATCTGACTACAAATTGTGGGTATTCTAGCACAATACCCACAAAGTGCGGTCAGAAATAGGAAAATTTTTCGCGCCCAACAGGGTTTTTCTCGCTTTTTGCTTAAAAAATCACTATAATTCCTGCCCTTAAATGATGTTCTTTAAAATCTGGTGGAAATATGAATCCAATGTTAAATATCGCTATTCGTGCGGCACGAAAAGCGGGCAATATTATTGCTAAAGGTTATGAACGCCGTGATGATATTCAAGCGGTGGCAAAAAGCGCGAATGATTTTGTTACCAATATTGATAAAGCTTCTGAAGCAGCTATTATTGATGTGATCCAAAAAGCCTATCCTGACCATACCATTATTACTGAAGAGAGTGGCGCGTTAGAAGGTAAAGAAAGCGATGTGCAATGGGTGATTGATCCACTAGATGGCACGACAAATTTCATCAAAGGATTGCCGCACTTTTCGGTTTCTATCGCGGTTCGCGTGAAAGGCAGAACCGAAGTTGGCGTGGTTTATGATCCTATCCGTAATGAACTCTTCACCGCTGTGCGTGGACAAGGTGCAAAAATCAACGAACTACGTCTGCGTGCAGAAAACACCAAGCGTGAATTGCAAGGCACAATCTTAGCTACCGGTTTCCCATTCAAAAAAATGTCGGCAATGCCAACGCAATTTGCAATGATGAGCAATCTTGTTAATGAAGGTAAAGTGGCTGACTTCCGCCGTACTGGCTCAGCTGCGTTAGATATGTGCTATGTAGCTGCTAACCGTGTTGATGGCTATTTTGAAATGGGCGTGAAAGCTTGGGATATTGCAGCAGGTGATCTTATCACCCGCGAAGCAGGTTGTTTAGTCACAGATTTTGAAGGCGGACACAGCTATTTAACATCAGGCAACGTGGTCGCCGCCCCTGCACGTTTAGTAAAAGAAATCTTAAACCAAATTCAGCCTTGTTTAAGCGTTGCTCGCTAAACAACGCATTTTTAATCTAAACCTCTAAAATTAGCTAAATCGGAAAATAGGCGAGTGAATAACTTGCCTATTTTTTTTAGAAGAAAGATAAAAAAATCCCCTCATTAAAGAGGGGATAATATGAAATTCATTTTGAATGATGAATTAGATGTTTACTTTTTTCTCAAAACGCTCTGCTGCGTAATCCCAGTTCACTACGTTCCAGAATTCTTTAATGTAGTCTGGACGGCGGTTTTGGAATTTTAAGTAGTATGCGTGTTCCCAAACATCTAAACCGAAAATTGGGTAGCCTTCGCAACCTGCGATTTCTTTACCCATTAATGGGCTGTCTTGGTTTGCAGTGGAAACTACTTCTAATTTACCGTTGTTTAACACTAACCACGCCCAGCCAGAACCGAAACGGGTTGCCGCAGCTTTTTCAAATTCTGCTTGGAATGCTTCCACAGAACCGAAATCACGGATAATGGCGTCTTTTAACGCACCTTGTAAGGTAGTGCCTTTTTTCAAGCTTTTCCAGAACAAGCTATGATTAACGTGGCCACCGGCATTGTTGCGTAAACCTGTGCGTTTATCTGCTGGCACTTCTGCTAACTTGGTGATTAACTCACCCGGGCAAAGCTCAGCAAATTGCGGTAACGTTTCTAAAATAGCGTTAGCGTTGTTCACATAAGCTTGGTGGTGTTTGCTGTAGTGAATTTCCATTGTTTGCGCATCGAAATGTGGTTCTAATGCATCGTAGGCATAGCCTAGTTCAGGTAGAGTGTAAGCCATAAAATTTTCCTTCTTAAAATAATCATTAGGTACTAAATTCTTGCGTATTCTAGCAAGAAACTTGATTAAGATCATTAAAAGTTTAAATTTCTAACGAAAAATAAATAGGGCAGAAAA
>NZ_JBMMGT010000032.1:0-24451 GCF_049366555.1 Avibacterium volantium
GAGGCGCCAACTGTAACCGCCAATGAAAATGGTAGTGTGACAGTGACACCAAACCAGAATGACGACACTAAAAAAGTGACGTTCAAGTACACTGATGAAAAGGGTGTAGAACATACGGTAACTGTTGAAAAAGGTGATGATGGTCAGTGGAAAGTGATGGGTGAGAACCCTGATGGCTTGAGGGCTGATCCAACAACAGGTGCAGTGACTATCCCTGAAGATAAGGTGAAAGATGGTAGTGAGGTAACGGCGAATGCGACAGATGCTCACAATAATACTAGTGGCGACAACCGTGCTACTGCACTTGATGTGACACCACCGGCTAAACCAACTGTCGAGATTACTTCAGATGGCGATAATGATGGTCACCTTACACCTGATGAGCGTAAGGATGGTGTTGACATCAAAGTAACTTTTGATACGTCAAATGAAAAAACTGCGCTACAGATCGGTGATAAAGTAACCGTGAAGATCGATACTAATGGCGATGGTAACTTCGATAGAGAAGAAGTGATTGCTATTGAAAATCAAAAGCAGATTGATGATGGCATCTTTATTCATCTACCTGAAAATCAATTGCCTACTGAAGGTAAAGATCTGAAGGTTGAAGCAACGATTGCAGACCAAGCCGTAAATAAAGATGGGGTTCTTGCACCTAATATAAGTGAAAAAGGTCATGATGAAGCTGATATAGAGAAAAAAGTACTATCAATGTTAGCTATTGGTGATAATGCTAATAACTCTATTCAAGGAAATAATGGCGATGATATTCTCGTAGGTGATAAAGGTGGTAGTGAAACTCGATTTACACCTGGTGTTGATTACAATGTTAGCATTCTTTTAGATATTTCAGGATCAATGAAGACATTTAGGGCTTCGAACGGATCAACATATTTGGAGATGGCAAAAGAGGCATTGTCTAAATTTGCTGAGCATATAAAAGATCATACTGGGAAGGTTAATGTGCAATTTGTTACATTTAGTGACAGTGCCAAACAAATCTTCTCGATAGATGATTACACTTCTGACCCAGTTGGTAGTGAGCAGAAGCTAAAAAATGCTATTAATAATATTAATGCTGGTGGTGATACTAACTATGAGGCTGCCTTTAAAACAGTATTGCCATGGATCACCAAACATCAAGGTAATGGTTATACTAATACAACCATTTTCCTATCGGATGGTGTACCAAATGTTAATGATCATTTTCTCGGTAAAGTAATTAAAGACATGGAGAAAGATGATGTAGAGAGAGCTATTACTGAGTATAAGAAGGTGGCTGAATTGAGTGAAGTTCATGCGATCGGTTTTGGTGAAAAAGAAATGCCTAGTGGGGAGAGAATGGCAGATGCCTTACAGTTTTTTGACAATACTGGTGGAACGGGTGAGTTTAAATCGCTTGATATAACTGCTGCAGGGGGACGTAATGTCACCACTGTTACATTTAAAGGTAAGACAGGAGAGGCTCTTATTACTAATGATACCGATGAATTAGCAAATATCTTGGTTAATGGCTCTGTTACTAAGATTCTACTTGATGTAGGTAGTGATAACATTGTAGGTAACTCTGGTGATGATGTTTTATTTGGCGATGCATTAAACACAGATCATTTGTCTTGGAATGAGAATGGTATTGCTCATTTAGCAGGCAGCCATGATGGCGATAGCTATAGTGCTCTGATTGAATATATTAAATGGGGTGAGAATAATGGAGTGGAGCCGACAGACACTCAAATTATGGAACATCTCAGAGAACATTGGAGCGACTATTTAGATAATCGTGATCAAGGTGGCAATGATACTATCAATGGCGGTAATGGTAACGATATTATTATCGGCGGCGGTGGTAACGATACATTAACCGGCGGTGCAGGCGCTGATCAGTTTGTGTATAGCCTAAAAGGTGGTAATGGTGATGATACCATCACTGATTTCAACGCTGCTGGGGGCGATAAGCTTACCTTCGTGGGCATCACTAGCGCAGAAGTATTCAAGTCTGAATACGATGCAAACTGGAATGCGACCGAGCACAAGCTGACCTTCAAGTCAGGCGAGCCAAACCACCACGAGTACAACAACAGCATCACCATCAATGACTCAACTGCGAATAGCATTGATGAATTGTTGGTCAGTGCAAACTTTATTATTTAGTTAATTATTAAGTTAATAAGTCCATCTTTTGATGGACTTTTAATAATGTATTAAATTCACTTAAATGTTGGTTAGATAAATACTTCACTGAAATGCTAGGTCTTTTTATCTAAATTTATAAGTGCGGTGTTTTTTTGCGTTATTTTCCGCAAATCTTGACATTAAGCGCATTCAAGATTAAAATTCGGCATCTATCTATTCTAAGGTAGAACAAAAAGTAAACATTCTTTTATGAATAACAACTATTAAACTGGAGCTTTTTTAATGGCAACTATCAACCAATTAGTACGCAAACCGCGTGTGAAAAAGGTTGTAAAAAGCAACGTTCCTGCATTAGAGGCTTGCCCGCAGAAACGTGGCGTGTGTACTCGTGTGTACACAACTACACCTAAAAAACCGAACTCAGCATTACGTAAAGTGTGCCGTATTCGTTTAACAAATGGTTACGAAGTAACTTCTTATATCGGCGGTGAAGGTCATAACCTTCAAGAGCACAGCGTTGTGCTTATCCGTGGCGGTCGTGTTAAAGATTTACCAGGTGTGCGTTATCACACTGTGCGTGGTGCATTAGACTGTGCTGGCGTTAAAGATCGTAAACAAGGTCGTTCTAAATACGGCGTTAAACGTCCTAAAGCTTAATGGTTCTCCGTTAAGTAAGGCCAAACGCTAATTAAATTAAATAATTATCATAAACTCCAGTAAACGTAAGATCTCTTACACAAAGAGTTTTGGATAATCCTGAAGATTAAAAAACGGAGAAATTGCAATGCCACGTCGTCGTCGTATTGAACCACGCAAAATTCTTCCAGATCCAAAGTTTGGATCAGAATTACTTGCGAAATTTATTAATGTATTAATGGTAGATGGTAAAAAATCTATCGCAGAATCAATCGTTTATGGTGCGTTAGATACCTTAGCTCAACGTACAGGTAAAGAAGCTTTAGAAGCATTTGAAATCGCACTAGAAAACGTACGTCCAACCGTTGAGGTTAAATCTCGCCGTGTTGGTGGTTCTACTTATCAAGTGCCAGTTGAAGTGCGCCCAGCTCGTCGTAACGCATTAGGTATGCGTTGGATCGTTGAAGCAGCACGTAAACGTGGTGATAAATCAATGGCTTTACGTTTAGCAAACGAATTATCTGATGCATCAGAAAACAAAGGTGCAGCAGTGAAAAAACGTGAAGACGTTCACCGTATGGCTGAAGCTAACAAAGCGTTTGCTCATTACCGTTGGTAATCAGTTAATCAAACGATTTTTAGGCTTCATCACATTTTGCTATGCGGTGAAGCCTTATCCATATTTAAAATTTTAATTTATTGAATTCCAAACAAGGAAATAATAATGGCTCGTGTAACTCCTATTGAGCGCTATCGTAATATCGGTATTAGTGCTCACATTGATGCTGGTAAAACAACAACCACAGAGCGTATTCTATTCTATACAGGTGTTAGTCACAAAATTGGTGAGGTGCATGATGGTGCAGCTACCATGGACTGGATGGAACAAGAACAAGAGCGTGGTATTACCATTACTTCTGCGGCAACAACGGCTTTCTGGTCTGGTATGTCTCAGCAATATCCACAACACCGTATCAACGTTATCGATACTCCGGGACACGTTGACTTTACTATCGAAGTAGAACGTTCAATGCGTGTTCTTGATGGTGCGGTAATGGTTTACTGTGCAGTAGGTGGGGTTCAACCTCAGTCTGAAACTGTATGGCGTCAAGCAAACAAATATAAAGTACCTCGTATCGCGTTCGTAAACAAAATGGACCGTACTGGTGCAAACTTCCTACGCGTTGTTGAGCAAATCAAAACTCGCTTAGGTGGTAATGCTGTTCCTTTACAACTTCCAATCGGTGCAGAAGAAAACTTCAAAGGTGTTGTTGACCTAATCAAAATGAAAGCAATCAACTGGAATGAAGCTGATCAAGGTATGACATTTACCTATGATGATATTCCTACAGATATGGTTGAATTATGTGAAGAATGGCACCAAAACCTTGTTGAAGCAGCAGCAGAAGCTTCAGAAGAGTTAATGGAAAAATACCTTGGTGGTGAAGAGCTTACCGAAGAAGAAATCAAAGGTGCGTTACGTCAACGTGCGTTAGATACTGAAATCATTCTTGTAACTTGTGGCTCAGCGTTCAAAAATAAAGGTGTTCAAGCAATGCTTGATGCGGTAATTGATTACTTACCAGCACCAACAGACATCGCTTCAATCAAAGGGATCAACCCTGATGAAACTGAAGGTGAGCGTCACGCAGATGATAATGAACCATTTGCAGCACTTGCATTCAAAATTGCAACTGACCCATTTGTAGGTAACTTAACCTTCTTCCGTGTATATTCTGGTGTGGTTGAGTCTGGTGCGACAGTATTGAACTCGGTAAAAGATAAACGTGAGCGTTTTGGTCGTATCGTTCAAATGCATGCAAACAAACGTGAAGAGATCAAAGAAGTTCGTGCGGGAGACATCGCAGCAGCAATCGGCTTAAAAGATGTTGGTACAGGTGATACATTATGTGCTATCGATGCGCCAATTATCCTTGAGCGTATGGAATTCCCTGAGCCAGTAATCTCTGTTGCGGTAGAACCAAAAACCAAAGCAGACCAAGAGAAAATGGGCTTGGCATTAGGTCGTCTTGCACAAGAAGACCCTTCATTCCGTGTTCACACTGATGAAGAATCAGGTGAAACCATCATTTCAGGTATGGGTGAGTTACACTTAGACATCATCGTTGACCGTATGAAACGTGAGTTTAAAGTGGAAGCGAATATCGGTAAACCACAAGTATCTTACCGTGAAACTATCCGTACTCGTGTGAACGATGTTGAAGGTAAACACGCAAAACAATCTGGTGGTCGCGGTCAATATGGTCACGTTGTTATCGACTTGTACCCATTAGATCCAGAAGGTCCAGGTTACGAATTTATCAACGAAATCAAAGGCGGTGTAATTCCTGGTGAATATATCCCTGCAGTTGATAAAGGTATCCAAGAGCAACTTAAATCTGGTCCATTAGCGGGTTACCCAGTGGTTGATATCGGTGTTCGTTTACACTTCGGTTCATACCACGATGTGGACTCATCTGAGTTAGCATTTAAACTTGCTGCATCATTAGCATTTAAAGCAGCGTTTAGCAAAGCAAACCCAGTATTACTTGAGCCAATTATGAAAGTGGAAGTTGAAACTCCACCAGAGTATGTGGGTGATGTAATTGGTGATTTAAGCCGTCGTCGTGCTATGGTAAATGGCCAAGAAGCAAGTGAATTTGTTGTTAAAATCAATGCAGAAGTTCCACTTTCTGAAATGTTTGGTTATGCAACAGATCTTCGTTCACAAACTCAAGGTCGTGCATCATACTCAATGGAACCATTGAAATATGCTGAAGCACCTTCAAGTGTTGCAGCTGCAGTAATTGAAGCACGTAAAAAATAATTTTTGATTCAATAAAACTTCGTAGCATCTCAAGGTGCTACGAGATTTCACATAAAGGAAACATTAGCAATGTCTAAAGAAAAATTTGAACGTACAAAACCGCACGTAAACGTGGGTACAATCGGCCACGTTGACCATGGTAAAACAACTTTAACAGCAGCAATCACCAGCGTATTAGCGAAACACTACGGTGGTGCGGCACGCGCATTTGACCAAATTGATAACGCGCCAGAAGAAAAAGCACGTGGTATCACCATCAACACCTCACACGTTGAATATGATACTCCAACACGTCACTACGCACACGTTGACTGCCCGGGACACGCGGACTATGTTAAAAACATGATTACTGGTGCGGCGCAAATGGACGGTGCAATCTTAGTAGTAGCAGCGACAGACGGCCCAATGCCACAAACTCGTGAGCACATCTTATTAGGACGCCAAGTAGGTGTACCATACATCATCGTATTCTTAAACAAATGCGATATGGTAGATGACGAAGAGTTATTAGAATTAGTAGAAATGGAAGTGCGTGAACTTCTTTCTCAATATGATTTCCCAGGTGATGATACACCAATCGTACGTGGTTCAGCGTTAAAAGCGTTAGAAGGCGATGCGCAATGGGAAGAAAAAATCCTTGAGTTAGCAAACCACTTAGACACATACATTCCAGAGCCAGAGCGTGCGATTGACCAACCATTCTTATTACCAATCGAAGACGTATTCTCAATCTCAGGTCGTGGTACAGTAGTAACAGGCCGTGTAGAGCGTGGTATTATCCGCACTGGTGATGAAGTAGAAATCGTAGGTATCAAAGAAACTGCGAAAACTACCGTAACAGGTGTAGAAATGTTCCGTAAATTACTTGACGAAGGTCGTGCGGGTGAAAACATCGGTGCATTATTACGTGGTACAAAACGTGAAGAAATCGAACGTGGTCAAGTATTAGCGAAACCAGGTTCAATCACACCACACACAGACTTCGAATCAGAAGTTTACGTATTATCAAAAGAAGAAGGTGGTCGTCACACTCCATTCTTCAAAGGTTACCGTCCACAATTCTATTTCCGTACAACTGACGTAACAGGTACAATCGAGTTACCAGAAGGCGTGGAAATGGTAATGCCAGGCGATAACATCAAAATGACAGTAAGCTTAATTCACCCAATCGCGATGGACCAAGGTTTACGCTTTGCGATTCGTGAAGGTGGCCGTACAGTAGGTGCGGGTGTGGTAGCGAAAATCATCAAATAATGATGATTGCTAGGTAGCACTAGAAAGTTAAGAGAGGGCATCGAAAGATGCCCTTTTGTTTTGCTTGGATTTTTGAATGAAAAATCTGGAAAAAATGACCGCACTTTTGTTATAAAAGAATAAATAAAGTGCGGTGTAAATTTTAGGGATTTTTTCTTTGAGTAGATTTATGTCCTTATTGTATGAAATCACGAAAATTTCTCTCATTTTTAATAGGCAATAAAATAAGAAAATGCTACAATTCCCCGTTCAAAACAGCATCCCGATTTTAATTGAATAATGGATACAATTATGGCGTCAAATATTGATAAAAAGAAACACGCTGAACAAGCGGAACATCTTCAAAAATCGAAAGGACTAAATACCTTTTTATGGCTACTCGGCATTGTCATCATTGCCGTTGCAGCAGTGGGAAATATTTATTTTGCAGATCAATTTTCTACTCCGATCCGCGTGGTTGCGGTAGTGATCTTATTATTTGTTGCTTTGGGAATTTTAGCAATTACTAACCAAGGAACAAAAGCACGAGCCTTTTTAAAAGACTCTAGAACAGAATTAAGAAAAATTGTATGGCCAACACGTTCTGAGGCGATGCAAACAACCTTGATTGTAATGGCTGTTACAATGATTGTTTCCCTAATTTTATGGGGGCTTGATTCTATTATTGTTTCTGTAATTAATTTCTTAACAAATTTGAGGTTCTAAGATGACAGAGAATACTCCAAAAAAACGCTGGTATGTGTTACAAGCATTTTCTGGCTTTGAAGGCCGTGTAGCAGCAACATTACGCGAATATATTAAATTGCACCAAATGGAAGATCAATTTGGTGAAGTGCTTGTGCCGACCGAAGAAGTGGTTGAGAATGTTGGTGGTAAACGCCGTAAAAGCGAACGTAAATATTTCCCAGGCTATGTATTAGTGCAAATGGAAATGAATGATTACACTTGGCAGCTTGTGCGCAGTGTGCCACGCGTAATGGGCTTTATCGGCGGTACGCCAGATAAACCTGCCCCGATCAGCAATCGCGAAGCTGATATTATCTTAAATCGCCTTGAGCAAAATTCTGATAAACCGAAACCAAGAACCGTATTCCAACCGGGTGAAGATGTACGTGTTAAAGAAGGTCCATTTGCTGACTTTAACGGAACAGTGGAAGAGGTCGATTACGATAAAGGTCGCCTAAAAGTTTCTGTTTCAATCTTTGGTCGTGCAACACCTGTTGAGTTAGAGTTTGGACAAGTAGAGAAAAATAATTAATAGTAAAAGTGAATTACAGATGGCAAGGTAATACTTGCCATTTTTTAGCCTAATTAAACAGTAATTTTTACTTGGCAACATTCACAAGAATTTGTATAATTCGCAACCTTACGAGCAAACCTTGCTCGTATTTTTATGTAATCGCACTGTTAGGTAATTTTACTATAAGGTGCTTTCAATCACGGGGAGCTGAAAAGCGTTATCACCCATAACGAGGAAATTAAAATGGCAAAGAAAGTTCAAGCCTATATTAAGTTGCAAGTTGCAGCAGGTATGGCTAACCCTTCACCACCAGTTGGTCCTGCATTAGGTCAACAAGGTGTGAACATTATGGAATTCTGTAAAGCATTCAACGCTCGTACTGAGAGTTTAGAAAAAGGTTTACCGATTCCAGTAGTGATCACTGTATATGCAGACCGTTCATTCACTTTTGTTACTAAAACTCCACCAGCAGCGGTATTATTGAAAAAAGCAGCTGGCATTAAATCTGGTTCTGGTAAACCGAACAAAGATAAAGTAGGTAAAGTAACTCAAGCACAAATCCGTGAAATCGCAGAAACTAAAGCAGCGGATATGACTGGTGCAACAATCGAAACTAAGATGAAATCTATTGAAGGTACTGCACGTTCAATGGGTTTGGTAGTGGAGGACTAATCAATGGCTAAACTAACCAAACGTATGAAAGCAATCAAAGCGGGTGTTGATTCAACCAAAGCTTATGAAATCAATGATGCGATCGCAGTATTAAAACAATTTACTAGCTCTAAATTCGTAGAAAGCGTTGATGTGGCAGTAAATTTAGGTATTGATGCACGTAAATCTGACCAAAACGTTCGTGGTGCGACTGTATTACCAAACGGTACAGGTCGTAACGTTCGCGTTGCTGTGTTCACTCAAGGTGCTAACGCAGAAGCAGCGAAAGAAGCTGGTGCAGATTTAGTGGGTATGGAAGATTTAGCAGAGCAAATCAAGAAAGGCGAAATGGACTTTGATGTTGTTATCGCTTCTCCTGATGCAATGCGTGTTGTAGGTCAGTTAGGTCAAATCTTAGGGCCTCGTGGCTTAATGCCAAACCCGAAAGTGGGTACTGTAACTCCAAACGTTGCTGAAGCAGTGAAAAATGCAAAATCTGGTCAGGTTCGTTACCGTAATGATAAAAACGGTATCATTCACACCACAATTGGTAAAGCAGATTTCACCCCTGAGCAATTAAAAGAAAACTTACAAGCATTACTAGCCGCCTTAACAAAAGCAAAACCAGCTTCTGCAAAAGGTGTATTCATTAAGAAAGTAAGTCTTTCTACCACTCAAGGTGCAGGCGTTGCAGTAGATCAAAGCAGCCTATAATTTGAGTTTTGAAAACGGCTTATCAAATGGAATAAGCCGTTTTTTTATGATTGGTATTTAGATATAAAAATTGATGCTGATTAGAACTTTTTGTTTACATTGATTATAAATATATCTATAATGCCCGACCTAAATCTGCTTAGGCAGATTTTTGATGGTGCTTACTATCAAGCCCCGTCCAAGACCGTAGGCGAAATGATGCGAATCATTTCTTAATTTTAACGCCTGCGTAGATGGTGGACAGACAGAATTTTCTGCTTCTGGACACCTTAGCCTCAAAAAAGAAATTGCCTTGTAGTAAAAAGTGCGGTGGATTTTTTGAGATTTTTTAGAAGTTCCGCTTAGGCGGAGTGTATCAGGAGCTAACAGCCAATGGCATTAAATCTTCAAGACAAACAAGCAATTGTTGCTGAAGTAAATGAAGCAGCCAAAGGTGCCCTATCAGCAGTTATCGCGGATTCTCGTGGTGTAACCGTTGATAAAATGACTGAATTACGTAAAGCAGCTCGTGAAGCTGGTGTTTCAATGCGTGTTGTGCGTAACACTTTATTACGCCGTGCAGTTGAAGGCACTGATTACGAATGCTTAAAAGATGCGTTTGTAGGTCCAACACTTATCGCATTCTCTACTGAACACCCAGGTGCAGCAGCACGTTTGTTCAAAGATTTTGCAAAAGCAAATGATAAGTTTGAAATTAAAGGTGCAGCCTTTGAAGGTAAGATCCAAGATGTTGAATTCTTAGCAACATTACCGACTTACGAAGAAGCAATTGCACGTTTAATGGGTACAATGAAAGAAGCAGCGGCAGGCAAACTTGTTCGCACTCTTGCAGCATTACGCGACAAATTACAAGAAGCAGCTTAATCCAAGCGTTTCTTACCAGGTTTAACTTATTTACTTTAGGAATTGATTGTTATGTCATTAACTAACGAACAAATTATTGAAGCGATTGCTTCTAAATCAGTAACTGAAATCGTAGAATTAATCTCTGCGATGGAAGAAAAATTTGGTGTTTCAGCAGCAGCGGCTGCAGTAGCAGTAGCAGCTGGCGGTGACGCTGGTGCAGCAGAAGAAAAAACTGAATTCGATGTAGTTCTTGCAGCAGCAGGTGCTAACAAAGTAGCAGTTATCAAAGCAGTACGTGGTGCAACTGGCTTAGGCTTAAAAGAAGCGAAAGACTTAGTTGAATCTGCGCCAGCAGTATTGAAAGAAGGCATCGCTAAAGCAGAAGCTGAAGCACTTAAGAAAGAATTAGAAGAAGCTGGCGCACAAGTAGAAATCAAATAATTTTGATTTTTCCGCGACCAATTCTGGTTCTAAAAACCCCGATAGAAATATCGGGGTTTTTGTTTATATGCTTTTTAGTCCCTTGACTTTTATTTATTTATTCTTATATAATACCCAGCCATTTTTAATTCACAAACCTTTTTGGATTAAAAATATACTGAATAATCACCGTTTTGTTGCGTGAATCAGGCTAGTTTTCTGGTAGTTTGATGGCAACCCGCTCATCAGAAGTAAGGTTCAGAGTGCGGTATCTGAAAACGGATTCATCATTGATATGATAAAAATGCGTGAAAAAATCACCGCACTTTTCTTTTATATCAACTCGGTCTCACTAAAATTTACTGAGGAAAACCAATGGGTTACTCCTATACTGAGAAAAAACGTATTCGTAAAGACTTCGGCAAACGTCCGCAAGTTTTAAATGTACCTTATTTATTAACTATTCAACTTGATTCTTTCGATAAATTTATCCAAAGAGATCCAGATGGTCAGCAAGGCTTAGAAGCGGCATTCCGTTCTGTATTTCCAATTGTCAGCAACAATGGCAATACGGAATTGCAATATGTGAGCTATCGCTTAGGCGAGCCAGTATTTGATGTGCGTGAATGTCAAATTCGCGGCACCACTTATGCTGCACCATTGCGTGTGAAATTACGTCTTGTTAGCTATGACAAAGATGCCGCGCCAGGCACAATTAAAGATATTAAAGAACAAGAAGTTTATATGGGTGAAATCCCATTAATGACAGATAACGGAACATTTGTGATTAATGGTACTGAGCGTGTAATCGTTTCGCAATTACACCGTAGCCCAGGCGTATTCTTTGATAGCGACAAAGGTAAAACGCACTCATCAGGAAAAGTGCTTTATAACGCACGTATTATTCCTTACCGTGGTTCTTGGTTAGATTTTGAGTTCGATCCGAAAGATAACTTATATGCGCGTATTGACCGCCGCCGTAAATTGCCGGCAACCATTATTTTGCGTGCATTAAACTATACAACAGAAGAAATTTTAGACTTATTCTTCGATAAAGTTGTTTTCCAAATTGAAGATAACAAATTATTAATGACCTTAGTGCCAGAAAGATTACGTGGTGAAACAGCAACTTTCGATATTGTGGCAAATGGAAAAACTTATGTTGAAGTCGGTCGCCGCATTACAGCTCGTCATATCCGCGCCCTTGAAAAAGACAATGTGACTCAGGTTGAAGTGCCAACCGAATACATTGTGGGTAAAGTGGCTGCGAAAGATTATGTTGATCTTGAAACTGGCGAAGTGATTTGTCCTGCCAATGGTGAAATTACGCTAGAGATTTTAGCGAAACTCGCTCAAGCAGGTTACAAAACGATCGAAACCCTATTTACTAACGATTTAGACTACGGCCCGTATATTTCTGATACCTTACGCGTTGATCCAACTACTGATCGCTTAAGTGCATTGGTTGAAATCTATCGTATGATGCGTCCAGGTGAGCCGCCAACAAAAGAAGCGGCAGAAGGTTTATTTGATAACCTGTTCTTCTCACCAGATCGCTATGATTTATCTGCGGTAGGTCGTATGAAATTCAACCGCTCTTTAGGCATTGAAGAAACCACTGGCAGCGGCATTTTAAGCAAAGAAGATATCGTTAATGTAATGCGTAAATTAATCGATATCCGTAACGGCCGTGGTGAGGTAGATGATATTGACCACTTAGGTAACCGCCGTATTCGTTCGGTAGGTGAAATGGCAGAAAACCAATTCCGTATTGGTTTAGTGCGTGTTGAGCGTGCGGTGAAAGAGCGTCTTTCTTTAGGCGATCTCGAAGCTGTTACACCACAAGATTTAATCAACGCCAAACCAATTTCAGCAGCGGTGAAAGAATTCTTTGGTTCATCACAACTTTCTCAGTTTATGGATCAAAATAACCCGCTTTCAGAAGTAACCCATAAACGCCGTATTTCTGCCTTAGGTCCAGGTGGTTTAACTCGTGAACGTGCAGGTTTTGAGGTGCGAGATGTTCACGCAACTCACTATGGTCGCGTGTGTCCAATCGAAACCCCTGAAGGTCCAAACATCGGTTTGATCAACTCTTTAGCGGTGTATGCGCGTACTAACGATTATGGTTTCTTAGAAACACCATACCGCAAAGTGGTAAACGGCCAGGTTACTGAAGAAATTGAATATTTATCTGCTATTGAAGAAGGCAAATATATCATCGCGCAGGCGAACTCAAACTTAGATGATGAGTTACGTTTTACCGATACTTTCGTAACCTGTCGTGGTGAACACGGTGAGTCTGGTTTATATCGTCCAGAAGAAATTCACTATATGGACGTATCCACACAGCAAATCGTTTCTGTGGCAGCAGCGCTTATCCCGTTCCTTGAACACGATGATGCCAACCGTGCCTTGATGGGGGCGAACATGCAACGCCAAGCCGTACCAACCTTGCGTGCGGATAAACCATTAGTCGGTACAGGTATGGAAAAACCTGTGGCGTTAGACTCAGGCGTGGCGGTCGTGGCAAAACGTGGTGGAACAATCCAATACGTTGATGCTTCGCGTATCGTTGTAAAAGTAAACGAAGATGAAACCGTGGCTGGCGAAGCAGGGATCGATATTTACAACTTGGTGAAATATACCCGCTCTAACCAAAATACTTGTATTAACCAAATTCCTTGCGTGAAATTAGGCGAGCCAATTGAGCGTGGTGAAATCCTTGCGGACGGGCCATCAACGGATCTTGGTGAACTTGCTCTTGGTCAAAATATGCGTGTGGCATTTATGCCTTGGAATGGTTATAACTTCGAAGACTCAATGTTAGTGTCTGAGCGTGTGGTGCAAGAAGATCGTTTCACCACCATTCACATTCAAGAGCTTTCTTGTGTGGCGCGTGATACCAAACTTGGTTCTGAAGAAATCACTGCAGATATTCCAAACGTAGGTGAAGCTGCATTAAGCAAACTTGATGAATCAGGGATTGTGTATATCGGTGCGGAAGTAAAAGGCGGCGATATTCTTGTGGGTAAAGTAACACCAAAAGGTGAAACGCAATTAACCCCAGAAGAAAAATTATTACGTGCAATCTTTGGTGAAAAAGCGTCTGATGTAAAAGACTCTTCATTACGCGTACCAAACAGCGTATCTGGTACGGTTATTGACGTTCAAGTGTTCACCCGTGATGGCGTAGAAAAAGATAAACGTGCCTTAGAAATCGAAGAAATGCAGTTAAAACAAGCGAAGAAAGATCTTGTGGAAGAATTAGAGATCTTAGAAGCAGGCTTGTTTGCTCGCGTTCGCAACTTATTGATTTCAGGCGGAATTGACGCTGCGCAATTAGATCAATTAGACCGCACCAAATGGTTAGAACAAACCCTTTCAGACGAAGCGAAGCAAAGCCAGTTAGAGCAATTAGCTGAGCAATATGAAGAACTTCGTAAAGACTTTGAGCATAAACTTGAAGTGAAACGTGGCAAAATTATCCAAGGTGATGATCTTGCACCGGGCGTATTGAAAGTAGTGAAAGTATATCTTGCGGTGAAACGCCAAATCCAACCAGGGGATAAAATGGCGGGTCGTCACGGTAACAAAGGGGTTATCTCAAAAATCAACCCAGTTGAAGATATGCCGTATGACGAAAATGGTCAGCCAGTAGATATCGTATTGAACCCACTGGGCGTACCTTCGCGTATGAACATCGGTCAGATCCTTGAAACGCACTTAGGTTTAGCGGCGAAAGGAATTGGTGATCAAATCAATGCAATGATCAAGCAAAAACAAGATGTTGAGAAATTGCGTGGTTATATCCAAAAAGCCTATGACTTAGGTGGTGGTTCACAAAAAGTGGATCTTTCAACTTTTACCGATGAAGAAGTGATGCGTTTAGCGCAAAACTTACGCAAAGGTTTACCATTGGCTACGCCAGTATTTGATGGTGCGCACGAAGAAGAAATTAAAGGCTTATTAGAGCTAGGTGGGTTGCCAACTTCAGGTCAAATCACCTTATATGATGGTCGCACAGGTGAGAAATTTGAACGTCCAGTAACCGTAGGTTATATGTATATGCTCAAATTGAACCACTTAGTTGATGACAAAATGCACGCGCGTTCAACAGGTTCTTATAGTCTTGTTACGCAGCAACCATTGGGTGGTAAAGCACAGTTCGGTGGTCAGCGTTTCGGTGAGATGGAGGTTTGGGCGCTTGAAGCTTATGGTGCCGCTTACACCCTACAAGAAATGCTTACCGTTAAATCTGATGATGTGAACGGCCGTACGAAGATGTACAAAAACATCGTGAGTGGCAACCAACAAATGGATCCGGGTACACCAGAATCTTTCAACGTAATTATGAAAGAAATTCGTTCACTCGGTATCAACATCGACTTAGACGAAGAATAATCTGATAAGCGAAAGCTAAAGTACGCTCAAGTGCGGTGAAAAAATTCAAAATTTTACACCGCACTTGGATAAGTTTAACTCCGACAGGAGCAAAATCTGTGAAAGACTTAGTTAAGTTTTTAAAAGCACAATCTAAATCCAGCGAAGATTTTGATGTGATCAAAATTGGTTTAGCCTCACCGGATATGATCCGTTCTTGGTCATTTGGTGAAGTTAAGAAACCTGAAACCATCAACTACCGTACGTTTAAACCAGAGCGTGACGGGCTTTTCTGTGCGCGTATTTTCGGGCCAGTGAAAGACTACGAATGTTTATGCGGAAAATATAAACGCTTAAAACACCGTGGGGTAATTTGTGAAAAATGTGGCGTAGAAGTGACACAAGCAAAAGTTCGCCGTGAACGTATGGGGCATATTGAGCTTGCTTCACCTGTTGCTCATATCTGGTTCTTAAAATCTTTACCGTCCCGTATCGGCTTATTATTAGATATGCCGTTGCGTGATATTGAACGTGTACTTTATTTTGAATCTTACATTGTTACTGAGCCGGGAATGACTGATCTTGAAAAAGGTCAATTATTAACGGAAGAACAATATATGGACGCAGAAGACCGTTGGGGCGATGAATTTGAAGCCAAAATGGGTGCGGAAGCGATCCAAGCGTTATTGCGTGATATGGATCTAGAAGTGGAATGTGAAACCTTGCGTGAAGAATTGCAAGAAACCAATTCAGAAACTAAACGCAAAAAAATCACTAAACGCTTAAAATTATTAGAATCTTTCATTCAATCAGGCAATAAACCTGAATGGATGGTGATGACCGTATTGCCAGTGTTACCACCAGATTTACGTCCATTAGTTCCACTTGATGGCGGACGTTTTGCTACTTCAGATTTGAACGATTTATATCGCCGAGTGATCAACCGTAATAACCGTTTAAAACGCTTATTAGACTTGATCGCGCCAGATATTATTGTGCGTAACGAAAAACGTATGCTACAAGAATCTGTTGATGCGTTATTGGATAATGGTCGCCGTGGCCGTGCAATTACCGGTTCTAACCGCCGCCCATTGAAATCACTTGCGGATATGATCAAAGGTAAACAAGGTCGTTTCCGTCAAAACTTATTGGGTAAACGTGTAGATTACTCAGGCCGTTCTGTAATCACCGTAGGGCCATACTTACATCTACATCAATGTGGTTTACCGAAAAAAATGGCGTTGGAATTATTCCGTCCATTTATTTATGCCAAATTAGAAAGCCGTGGCTTTGCAACTACAATCAAAGCAGCGAAGAAAATGGTTGAGCGTGAAGACGCAATCGTATGGGATATTTTGGCAGAAGTAATTCGTGAACACCCAATCCTATTGAACCGTGCGCCAACCTTGCACCGTTTGGGTATTCAAGCCTTTGAGCCGATCTTAATTGAAGGTAAAGCGATTCAATTGCACCCATTAGTGTGTGCGGCGTTCAACGCGGACTTCGATGGTGACCAAATGGCGGTTCACGTGCCATTAACCCTTGAAGCACAGCTTGAAGCGCGCGCTTTAATGATGTCAACCAACAACATTCTTTCACCAGCAAATGGTGAGCCGATTATCGTACCATCACAGGACGTTGTATTAGGTCTTTACTATATGACCCGTGATAAAGTGAACGGTAAAGGCGAAGGAATGTTATTGCAAGATCCACGCGAAGCAGAGAAAGCTTATCGTACAGGTCAAGCGGAATTACATTCTCGTGTGAAAGTGCGTATCACAGAATATGTGAAAGATGCCTCTAACGAATTTGTGCCACAAACCACGCTTGTGGATACCACAATTGGCCGTGCCATTTTATGGATGATCGCACCAAAAGGTATGCCATTTAGCTTGTTCAACCAAACCTTAGGCAAAAAAGCGATTTCTAAATTAATTAATGAAAGCTATCGCCGTCTAGGATTGAAAGCGAGCGTAATGTTTGCTGACCAAATTATGTACACCGGTTTTGCTTACGCAGCACGTTCTGGTTCATCAGTAGGTATTGACGATATGGTGATCCCGGCGAAGAAATACGAAATTATTTCTGCGGCAGAACAAGAAGTGGCTGAAATCCAAGAGCAGTTCCAGTCAGGTTTGGTAACAGCAGGTGAGCGTTATAATAAAGTAATCGATATTTGGGCGGCGGCGAATGAGCGCGTAGCCAAAGCGATGATGGAAAACCTCTCTCAAGAAGAAGTGGTAAACCGTGAAGGCGAACTAGAAAAACAAGCTTCATTTAACAGCATCTTTATGATGGCAGATTCTGGAGCGCGTGGTTCTGCCGCACAGATTCGTCAGCTTGCAGGTATGCGTGGTTTGATGGCGCGTCCAGACGGCTCAATTATCGAAACACCAATTACCGCAAACTTCCGTGAAGGTTTGAACGTACTTCAGTACTTTATTTCAACCCACGGTGCGCGTAAAGGTTTGGCTGATACGGCATTAAAAACTGCGAACTCTGGTTACTTAACCCGCCGTTTAGTAGATGTGGCACAAGATTTAGTAATCATCGAAGATGACTGTGGCACTTACGAAGGTATCGTAATGACCCCATTAATCGAGGGGGGAGATGTAAAAGAACCTCTGCGTGATCGTGTGTTAGGTCGTGTGGCGGCAGAAGACATCTTAAAACCGGGTACAGACGAAGTTTTAATTCCGCGTAATACTTTATTAGATGAAAAACTTTGTGATCTGATTGATGAAAATTCCGTAGATAGCATCAAGGTACGCTCTGTTGTAACCTGTGACACCAACTTTGGTGTGTGTGCGAAATGTTACGGACGCGATCTTGCACGCGGACACCTTATCAACCAAGGTGAAGCCGTTGGGGTTATCGCTGCGCAATCAATCGGTGAGCCGGGTACACAGCTAACGATGCGTACGTTCCATATCGGTGGTGCGGCATCTGCGGCTGCGAAAGAATCAAGCATTCAAGTTAAGAATAACGGTACGTTACGTTTAGCCAACGTGAAATTCGTAACGAACAAAGAAGGCAAACTGGTCTTAACTTCGCGTAACACGGAATTAACCATTATTGACGCATTTGGCCGTACCAAAGAGCATTATAAAGTGCCTTATGGTGCAGTGTTAAACAAAGCAGATGGTGATGAAGTGAACGCGGGCGAAACCGTAGCGAACTGGGATCCACATACAATGCCTGTGGTTTCTGAAGTATCAGGTTTCGTGAAATTCGTAGATATTACTGACGGTGTAACTGTAACTCGTCAAACTGATGAATTAACTGGTTTATCTTCAATCGTAGTACAAGATGTGGGTGAACGTGCAACAGCAGGTAAGGATTTACGTCCAACCATCAAACTTGTTGATGCGCAAGGCAACGACATTCTTGTTGCAGGTTCAGATATACCTGCACAGTACACTTTACCGGGTAAAGCGATTGTTACTCTTGAAGATGGTGCGGAAGTTCACGTGGGGGATTCTCTTGCGCGTATTCCACAAGAATCAGCGGGAACAAAAGATATTACCGGTGGTCTTCCACGCGTAGCGGATCTCTTTGAAGCGCGTAAACCGAAAGAGCCTGCAATCCTAGCAGAAATTTCGGGTATTGTTTCCTTCGGTAAAGAAACCAAAGGTAAACGCCGCTTACTCATCACGCCAACTGAGGGTGAAGTGTACGAAGAAATGATTCCAAAATGGCGTCAGCTCAACGTATTTGAAGGCGAAATGGTAGAACGTGGGGATCTCATTTCTGATGGAGCAGAAACGCCACACGATATTCTACGCTTGCGCGGTGTACACGCAGTAACAGATTACATCGTAAACGAAGTGCAAGAAGTTTACCGCTTACAAGGGGTAAAAATTAACGATAAACATATCGAAGTTATCGTTCGCCAAATGTTGCGTAAAGCCATCATCACCAAGGCTTATGACTCTGAGTTCTTAGAGGGTGAGCAAGTGGAAGTGGCACGCGTGAAAATGGTTAACCAAAAACGTGAAGCAGAAGGTAAACCATTGGTTGAGTTTGAGCGTGAGTTATTGGGTATCACCAAAGCCTCATTGGCGACAGAATCCTTTATCTCAGCGGCCTCATTCCAAGAAACCACCCGCGTGCTTACAGAAGCCGCAGTGGCAGGTAAACGTGATGAGTTGCGTGGCTTGAAAGAGAACGTTATCGTTGGGCGTTTGATTCCAGCAGGTACAGGTTTTGCGTATCACCAACAACGCCAGAAAAACCGTGCAGCAGGTATCATTGAGCCTGAACAGCCAACCAAAGCATCAACCATTTCTGATGAAGAAATTGCGTCAGAATTTACATTTACCGCAGACGATGCAACCGCAAGTCTTGCTGAAATGTTAAATATGGCAGAAGATGCAGAATAATCGCTAACAAGCAACCAAAAGCCCGAACATCGTGTCGGGCTTTTTTATTTGCACGAATAAATAAGTGCGGTGAAAAAATCAAAAATTTTCTACCGCACTTAGCAAATAAACCGATTTTAATAATGAATAGAACAGAATATATTGGCTGGTATTACCGAGTTTTGTATGCTTAACAAAGCACATAAAGTGCGGTGAAAAATTCATAAATTTTCCACCGCACTTAAAAAATTATCTTAGCCAAACTTTTCTGCTTAATTTCTATAAAATTGCTTTATTTTCAAAGCAATATCAAGCATAATCCGCCCTTTGATTTTATTAACAAACTAGGAAAACAAATGACAACTCAAACAACAGAAAAATTGGCAAACCCAGGCCCATTAGGGTTATGCGGTTTTGCTTTAACTACTTGGCTATTAAGTTTAATTAACGCAGGCATTTTTGATAAACAAGACGGCATTTCTATTGTGCTTGCAATGGCATTCGCGTTTGGTGGAACGGCACAATTAATCGCAGGCATTATGGAATACCGCAAAGGCAACACCTTTGGCTTCACGGCCTTTATCAGCTACGGATCATTTTGGTGGTCTTGGGCATTGTTCGTACAATTTATGCCAACAGCCAGCCCTGCATTTTTAGGCTGCTATCTAGCCGCGTGGGGAACATTCACCTTAATGATGTTCATCGCCTCTTTCAGTAAACCCAAAGCCCTGCGTGTAGTGTTCTTTTTCTTAGTATTAACCTTCTACGCACTAGCAATCGGTGATGGTTTTGGCTATCACGGCTTAGTACAAATCGGCGGCTTCCTAGGCCTAATCACCGCGCTCAGCGCTTTCTACCTCGCCGCAGCAGAAATGATCAACGAAAATTTCGGTAGAGAGGTTTTACCGATTTAGTTTGTTGTATGGAATAAATAATGTTTATTTGCATTATTTATTCCAGTATTGTTTATGCATACTGAAGAATCGAATAAACGTTTTCGGTAATATACCGTAATAAGTGCCCAATTTATATCCAACAAATTTGAGTAAGGTCGTAAATATTGCTCTAGGAATCCAAAAAGGAGCATTTTTTGTTAGATATTTCATTTCAGATAGTACAAATCGCCGCCCTTCACCTGTTGGCTTGCCAAATTTTTCTTGTATCCAATTTTCTTGTTTTTGAAAGACACCCGTATCAAAATAACGTTTAAATTCCTGCCAAGGAGTGTAGTTATGGGAGTGATGTACTGTGGCTTTAGCAGAATAAGCAATCTTATATCCAGCCCCAATAATTCTTGCGGCTAAATGCATATCTTCTGCCATAATTACATTATCGGGAAATCCTCCTAGTTCTTTAAATAAAGAGGCTCGATATGCAGCAAAAGAATTAGAGATAAATACTGTTTTTATCCCTAGCCTAGCAATATCTTCTTGGCTTTTTATTATTGTCTTGTCTGGGTAGTTGAATAAGCGAGCATGTGCAGCTAATGGACTTGCATCTTTATGGGGAAGTTGACGGCCATACACAGCACCTACTTGAGAATCTGAAAATGGTTCAATAATTTTTTGCAGGCTAAAGGGCGATGAGAGCAGCGCATCTTGTGTTAGAAAAACGAAAATATCGGCGTCCTTAGACAAGGAGGCTGATAAATTTCTCGTGCCACCATGATTAAACTCACGAGTAGGAATAACAGTTACCTCAAAATTAGCCTGCTTAGATAATTCAATAGTTTTATCGCGAGAAGAAGAGTCGATAATAATAACTTTATCTGCTTTTAATTTCTGCTGTTGATAAGATTGAATCCAAGATTTCCACAGTTCACCAGCATTATAAGTGGGAACAAATAGAGCTATTTTCATAGCAATCCATGTCATTTATATTTGCATTTTCCTAGACTATCCAAGCGTTCTACTACTTGTTTTATTTTTTGAGTACTATCTTTTTCTGCAATTAGTAAAACATCTTTCGTTTGTATGATGATTAGATCTTTAATACCTACCGTTGAAATTACTCCATGTTCTGAAAATATATAATTATTATTGCTTTCTAATGTGATTATATCTCCTTGTAAAACATTACCATCATTATTTTTTTCAGAAATATCCCATAATGAACTCCATGACCCTACATCATTCCACCCAATATCTATTGGTATCACAATTGATTTTTTTGTTCTTTCCATTACAGCATAATCAATAGAGTCCTGAGGACAGTTTTCATATGAACTATCTTTTATTCGTATAAATTTATCATCCTGTATTGCGTCATTAATAGAAAGTTTACAAACATCATAAATATCAGGTCTATATTTTTTTAATTCATCAAGATAAGTCTGAGCTGTAAACATAAAAATTCCACTGTTCCAGAAATATCGACCACTATTTATATATTCTTGTGCTATTTGATAATTAGGTTTTTCAACAAACTTCTCCACTAAAAAACTATTTTTATAAAAATAATCTCCTTTCTTAATATATCCATATCCAGTTTCAGGCTTATTAGGTTTAATTCCAAAAGTTAGCAAGATATTTTTTTCTGTATAGTTTTTATATGTGTTAATAGTATCGCAGAAAGTATCCATATCTTGGATAAAATGATCAGCTGCTAATATTAAAATTATTGCTGATTTATTCTTGCTGGTTAAATAAAACGAAGCGAGGGCGGCTGCTGGAGCCGTATTTTTTCCAAATGGTTCTAATATTATACTAGACTCTGTTTCACCTATTTCTCTAAGCTGCTCTTTAACAATAAAGCGATGAGCATCATTACAGATTACTAAAGGAGGTTGGCAATTTTTTATTTTTTCTAATCTTTTTATCGTTGTTTGTAGCATGGATAGTTCATTATTTCCAAATTTTAAGAATTGTTTCGGATATGACTCCCTAGACAGCGGCCATAGTCTAGACCCCGTCCCTCCTGCTAATATCACTGGGTATATTGGAACAGAAAAATCTTCATTTTCCATATTATTATATTCAAGCATATTATTTCATTTCCTTATTGGTTAATTAGGTTGAGTGGAGTTTAGTGACTCTTTCAATAAAGATAGTAATTTTTTCTCAGTGTTTTTATATGATAAAACATTTTTAACGGTCAGGTATCCCTCTCTTCCATATTTCTTCCTGAGATTAGTATCATAATAAAGTTTTAATAAATAATTCGTAGCCTCTGAGATATTAGGGTCGGCCCACAGCCATCCTTTTTCATATGGCCCCCAATTATCTGGAATTTGTATCATTGAAAAATCTACTTTTAATATTGAGTTTCCTATATAATCTTGAACTCCAGAATAGTTAGTGCAGATTACTGGGGTATGGCTAACCATGGCTTCGGCGATAGTCAATCCAAATCCTTCTGAACGGAATAGAGCTAAGTATACATCAATTATTTCATAGAAATAGTTTATTTCAGCATTTTCCCAAAATGAAGTAAAAACCTTTATCCTAGAGTCGTTGCCAATAATATCTAAAATCTTATTATAATCTTTTATATTGTTATTTATACCAGATATTTTTAATATTAGGCATGCATCATCTTTATCTTTAAAGGCCTCTTTAAAACACTTTATAACACCTTCAGGATTTTTTCGGAAATAATAACTATTTAGATCAAAAATATATCCAGCAATAAATTCATATTCTTCTCTTATTTTTTTTAAGTCTCTTTGTATGGTTTTTGATTCCACTTCAGTTTCATCCACAATATGTTGAAGAACTCCTTTGTGGCATTGCACATCTTTTAATGCTTTCATCATATAGTTACTGATACCCCACACTGAATGCAAGTTTTTTGATGCTTTCCTGAAAGCTAAAATAGGATTATCAGATTCCCAAGCCCAGATCCCAATTACGCAGCTAAAATATTTACATATTTCAAAGAATTCTTTTTCTATAAAAAGAGTCTCAGGAGCATTATAGTGATTGATAATAAATAGTGGAGGATTAGAAAGTAAATTATTTATAACCTGGTTTTTCCAAGAATGATCATTTAAATCAAATTTAATTACATTAAATCCCATTTCTTCCAATAAATGTATGTATCCTCTAGATGCTCTTCCAACTCCAATAGTAGAGCTTAAATAGCCGATATAGTAGATGTTTATATGACGGTAATATCCGTTTAGAAAATTTTCTTTATCTTTTGATAAAGTAATTCTGGCTTCGAGCATTTTGCGGAGATTGGATAACTCATTTCTTTCAATAAGTAAATTCACATCATTAGGGTAGTTTATATATCTTTCTATAAGAATATTGTAATTTCTCTCTTGCAACTTCTGTTTTTCTAAGGATGGAAAAGAGCCTCCGTGTTTGTGAAAAACAAATAAGTTAGTTACATGGATATTTTTATATCCTGCAACTATTGCTCTTTGTGACCAGTCATTCTCTTCGCAGTAGCCTTTTCCATATATTTCATCAAACATACCAATTTTCTTTACTAGTTTCTTATTTACTCCCATACAAAAACCTACAGCTGTGGGAATTTCTATATATGTATTCTCAAAGTTTACTGTTCTGAAATATGAATCTATTTGATTGACATCAAGGTCTAAAAGCATTTTATTATCTTCTAGGTATTTAGGAAAACTGCAGATAGTTCCAGCATTTGTGAATGGCGTTGTACTAGCAATATTTTCCATGGTGAAGATAGGATACATCAAACGTTCTAACCAATAAGGAGGAACTTCTACATCCGTATTGAGTAAAACAAAATGATTATCTGTTAATTCTACCAATTTGTTTACTGTTTTTATAAATCCAAGGTTCTCATTATTTTCAATTAGTAAAAAATTTATACCGTAGCTTTCTTTTATACTTTTTAAAAAAGGACTGACTCTCTTATCTGTACTTTTATCATTGCAAACTAATAATCTATAAGGAATACTTGTATTATTTTTAATGCTATTGAATAATGGTAATAAATAATCGAATCCATTATATACAGGAATAATAATGTCAATGGGCTTTTCAGTTGTTAATTTTGGTATTT
>NZ_JBMMGT010000033.1:0-20806 GCF_049366555.1 Avibacterium volantium
TGGGGCAGATCATGCCATTAATGAACCCGTTTGGTTCAACAATCGTTGTCCCGCATCCGTTAGCACCACACGCCGAGTGTTTCGCCAAAACAGTGGCATATCCATTTTTTGTTCCAGCAATTTCAATGCCTGACTAGCAGAAGGTGTGGTCATTCCCAATGTGCGAGTCGCTTCGCTGATGCTGCCAGCACGGGCAATGGCGTGGAAAATACGCAGTTGTTGGTAGGTTGAGCTATCCATTGTTAGTTTTTACCTAATTCTGTTTTAGTTATTGTTAGTCTAGTTTAATCAATGGCGCAAGTCTATACTACGCATCAAATTCATTCAGAACGCAATAAGGAACAAAAATGAACTCAGTATTAATTATTTCAGGACACCCCGATTTAGAGCATTCTGTGGCGAATCGTGAAATTCTCGCTCAACTGGAAAAAGCCTTGCCACAGGCAGAAATCGTGCATTTGGACTTGGTTTATCCAAATTACCAAATTGATGTGGCGGCGGAGCAAAACCGCTTGCTCAATGCGGACACAATCGTGTTGCAGTTCCCTTTTTATTGGTATAGCTATCCTGCACTGTTGAAAAAATGGGTGGACGATGTGTTTGTGTATGGCTTTGCGCATGGCAGCACGGGCGGCAAATTGGCGGGCAAAAAATTGCTTATCTCTTTTACCACGGGCGCAGCGGCGGAGCAATATCAGCCTGACGGTGCAATGCATCACACAGTAGAACAATTTTTACCCGCATTTCAACAGCTTGCAAACCTTTGCCAAATGCAGTGGCTACCGCCTGTGTATTCAAACGGAATGATGACAATCCCGAATGTCAGCACAGCGGAACAGCTTGCAGCAGTGCGTGAGAAAGCCCTTGATCATGCAACACGCTTAGTTAAAACCATTCAAGATTAAGGAAAGTGCGGTATGTTTTTAGTACAAATTTCATTAGATCCTACAAATAACGCCGTGAATGCCTTGTTAGAAGAGCATCGTGCTTGGCTGAAAAAGTATGCCGAAGCGGGCGTATTCCTGCTATTTGGCCCATATGCAGATCACAAAGGCGGTTTGATTATTGCCCAAGCGGAAAATGAAGCCGCCTTGCAAGTGATTTTGGCGGAAGACGTGTATTTCCATAAACAGTTAGCAGATTATCAGGTTCGCGAATTTGCCGCCAAATTTATCGCAAATGATTTAATGGAAATGGCAAATTAAGCGAAATCACGGAAAACAAGGTTTTCAGACGGCATTATAAAATGCTTATGCCGTCTGAAAATAAAAGAAATAAAAATCTCATAAAATTTGACCACACTTAACATTTGGTCAAATTCTTTTCTCACGCAAAATAGGAGCAAAAAATGCAAAATATTCAAGATAAAGTGGTTATTATCACAGGCGCATCATCAGGTATTGGCGAAGCCACAGCCTATAAACTGGCAGCAGCAGGCGCAAAAATCGTCTTGGGCGCGCGCCGTGAAGACAAGCTCAAAGCCATTGCCGACAAAATCGCGCAAAACGGCGGTGAAGCCGCTTACCGCGTGACGGACGTAGTCAAAGCCGAAGACAATCAAGCCCTTGTACAGCTTGCCAAAGACCGTTTCGGCAAAGTCGATGCCATCTTCCTCAACGCAGGCCTCATGCCCAGCTCACCACTTTCCGCTTTGGAAACCGGCAATTGGAATGCCATGGTGGACGTGAACATCAAAGGCGTATTGAACGGCATTGCCGCCGTCTTGCCCACTTTTGAGGCACAAAAATCAGGGTATATTCTCAGCACCTCATCAGTGGCAGGGCTGAAAGTCTATGCAGGCGCGGCGGTATATTGCGGCACCAAATGGGCAGTAAAAGCCATCATGGAAGCCTTGCGCATGGAATCCGCCCAAGCGGGCACCCATATCCGCACCACCACCCTCTATCCTGCCGCCGTGCAGTCAGAATTGGTCGCAGGCATCACCAACGAACAAGTTTCCAAAGGCTACCGTGAACTGTACGACACGTACGAAATCCCTGCCGACCGTGTCGCCAACGCCGTACTGTTTGCCTTAAGCCAGCCAGAAGACACCGACATCAGTGAAATTACCATTGGCCCAACCACCCAGCCTTGGTAATTAAATCAATAGTATGAAAGACGGCGGAAAGCATGCGTTTTTTGCCGTTTTTTGAAAGGGAGTTATGATATGGGAAACAAAAAACTTTACCGCCATCAACCAAGCCGATGACTTAAAAATCGTGCAAAATTGTGGTGGAAGACTTAGATCTGGACGTTGTACTTTTTGATATAATATTTATAGTATTTGAATTTGGAGGTGTATTATGTTTAAACCAAATAGCATTATTTTATATGTTGATAATGTCGACATTAGCACGGAATTTTATAAAAGTATCTTGGGTGAAGGGCCTATAGAGGCTTATCCTGGATTTTCTGTTTTTTCATTGAAGGATGGTTTTATTTTAGGGCTTCAAACAAAACACGATATTGAACCTAAACCACAGTTATCATTTGGTGGTTTTGAGTTATGTCTGAGTGATATATCCAAAGATGAAGTCAATAATATCTATCGTGATTTCCAAGCTAGAAATATACCAATGGCATTACCGCCAACAGAGCTTGAGTTTGGTTATACGTTTGTAGCATTAGATCCTGATGGTCATCGTATCCGCTTATGTGCGACGGATACTAGTGGAATTGAGAAGTTATAAACTGATCGTTAATATTTATGAAAGACGGCAGAAAGCGTAGGTTTTTCGCCGTTTTTTTAAAGGATAAACCATGAAAAAAATCATGACCGCATTTGCCCTTTCAGCCAGTCTCAGCGTTCAGGCAGCCCCCATCATGAACTTCTTTGAACTTGGCATTGCCGAAGGCCAAAACACCGCCTATCACCAAGTGGCACAGCACAATATCCAAACCTCAATTAAAAACGAAAAAGGCACGTTGGCGATGATTGCTTTGCAATCCCAAAATAATTCGCAACTGGGCTATATGCTGGAGTTATACGTCGATGAAGGTGCCTACCAAATCCATAAAAACTCACCGCAATACCAGTATTTTTTGCAAGCATCGCCGAAAATTCTCACCGACCATAAAAAATTCACCCCATTAACCCCGCAATTTTGGGCAGAAAAAACCTTTACGCCCAGCGAAACCATGCAAAGCAATTTGGTGAAAGTCCACGTCAAACCTGAGTATCAAAACGAGTTTGCCCAAATCGTGAAAAACGAAATGCAAATCGCGATGGACAAAGAAAACGGCGTTTGGCTGATGGCGGCAGGCACGGAGAAAAATGCCCCGAATCATTGGCTATTTTTTGAAATCTATGCCGATGCCAAGGCCTATGAACAACACCGCCAAACTCCGCATTTTCAGGAATATTTGACCAAAACCGCACAGATGGTAGAAGAAAAAGAAATGCTGAAGGTTAAGGCAGAAGTGGTGGGGAATCAGGGGGGAGAATGAATAGGCTGCCTGAAAGGTTTTATCCCCTTAATCTTGCCGTCTATCCTACTTATCTAGCTTATTTTAAATTAGATAGTAAGCTGATTTTCTGGAAGAAATTCAAAAAGCACTATATAATTTGTCCTAGGATTGGCATTCTAATTAATAAAGGAAAAATTATGGAGTTTCCACTATCTATTACAGCTCATATTAATAGTCATGATGGTGATTTTAAACGAGACATTCAATTAAGATCTCCGCTGACCTTTATTATTGGTCCAAATGGTTCAGGGAAAACGCATCTGTTAAAGGGATTTAAAAATAGCTTTTCAGGTTATACAGATAAGAAAGTTCGCTTTATTTCTGCTGGTCGTTTAGGAACATTAGAGCAATATCGTTCTCGTCATGACCCGTATCATTATGGCAGCGATCATATTGACCAAGCCAAATATGGAGGGAAACAATACACTGAACGTCGCCATGATATAGAAACTATTGAAGGAGATTTGCACACATTATCTGCTCGCCCAGATATTCTTATTAAGGTTAGAGAACGCTTACAAAAACTATTCAAAAGAAATATAAGTATTGAATGGGATTCTGGTGAGTTAAAAGTTTATTTTTCTAAAATGGGATCTGATAATAGCCCTTATTCATCGGGACGTGAAGCATCGGGGTTATTGCATTTAGTTAGCCTTTTAACAGCACTATATGATGATGAAGTTGGCGTTTTACTCATTGATGAGCCTGAAGTTTCTCTGCATCCTCAGTTACAAGCCTTCTTGCTGAAAGAGATTTCTCGTGTAGCAGGCATTCCTACTGATGATAGTTATCAGAAAATCATTGTACTAGCAACACATTCAACGGAAATGATCAAAATATCAAGAGCTGATGACTTGCTATCTTTCATCTTTTGTCATGATCTAAAAGAAAATCCTACTCAAATTAGCATTGATTCAGGGGAATTAAAAAATGAAAAAATTAAAGGGGTAATTGCTCGGTTAGGACAAGAACATAAGCTGGCTCTATTTTCTAAAACTCCATTGCTAGTTGAAGGGCCATCTGATGTTATTATTTGCAATACACTTTCCGATAAATTATATTTAAATCTTGAGGCTGCTGGATCCCAAATATTGCCAATTAATGGAAAAGAAGCTATGCCAGCAACGGTAAAATTATTTAGAACAATGGGGAAAAAACCAATAGTTTTAGTTGATGCAGATGCTTTTGCTGATGGAATGAATTTAGTTAATGATTATTTTAATGATGCAGTGATAAAAGCGCATGCAGATGAATTAGTGTGTGCTTCAGGTGGATCAGATATTTTGAAGATGGCTAAAGAAATTCATGATAAATTCTGTTCATTGGTAGAAAGTACTAATTCGAAAGATATTTCCTTAATAGCAGAGACTCCCCCTTATTTTCATTTAACAAAGGATAGTAACTTACAGAAAAGGCGTTCTGCATTATGTTCATTATGTAATAGCAATAGAGATGACTTTACTAAAGAATGGATAAAAATAAAAGATAGAATTTCTGCTTTATTTAATATTTTTGAACAAGTTGGATTGTTTATTTTGAAAAAAGGAACTGTTGAATCCTACTATTGTAGCAATAAGGAAATTACAGATAAAGTTGATGCTGCTGTTCGTGAAAGTGAAAATATTTTCACATTGTCTAATGAGAAAATAGAAGATACATATAGTGATATTGTAAAATGCTTAAGGTTTGCAGCGGATAGCGAAAATATTGATGAATCAAGAGCGATAAGAGATGCACTTCTATCATTTATTACTCCAATTCATGCTCGTTATGCAGAAGGAGCTAGTTTAGATATGATAACTAGTGAGTCATCAATTTTTACTTGCGAGATTAATGAAAAAGAAAAGTTGGAAGTTTCTATGATTAGTAAAGTACTAGAGGTACAAGGATTTCCTATAATTTTAGATAAAGATGATGATGTCCGAAAAGTTGTTAATAAAAGCTTAAATTTATGAAGCAATAATAAGTATAGTATTTAATACTATTTTTAAATAAGATCCTGAATATCTTTATTTTAACAAACACATTCCCTTATTTTGATTTAGTCCGAAAATTGACTATAATGACTTTTTAGTCAATTTTCGGACTTTTTTATGCACAATCATCTGGAACAGCTTGCCCAGCAAATGGGCAGTATCGAACATTTATATGACCGCTGGCTGCAAAAGCAGGGCATTCCCTACAACCGTTTTGCCGTGCTGTATGGCATTGCGGTGTCAGAAGCGCAGCGTTTGACGCAGAAAAACATCAGCGAGGCATGGCAATTGTCCAAGCAGACGGTGTTTAGTCTGTGCAAACAATTGCAGGAACAGGGCTTGATTGCCATTCAGGACAGCGAGAAGGACAGACGGGAAAAATGGTTGGTTTTAACCGCAAAAGGCCAAGCACAGGCTGACGGTTTGGTGCAGGCCTTTGAGCAATTGAGCCAGACGGTTTTTGAGCAGTTTGGTGCGGAAAATACGCGCCAGCTGTGTCAATTATTACAGCAGTTTGAGCAAGTATTTGCCTAGCATGTGGAGCAGGCATCATGTGGCAAAGCCTGAAAAATATCGGTCAGAACCATTTCCGCTTATTACTGGCAACTTTTGCCTTGGTCGGTGCGGAAAATTTTCTGTTTCTTTGCTATCCCTTATTTGGCGGTTTTGCCGTCAATGCGGTGATGAATGGGCAGGTGTGGCAGTCGCTGACTTATGGCCTGTTGGTGCTGTTGATGTGGGGCATTGGCGGATTGCGCCGTTCGGTGGATACTCGCGCGTTTACCCATATTTATACGCAAATCGCCGTCCCTGTGATTTTAAACCAGCGGTCGCAGGCGGTTTCTGTTTCTGCCATTACCGCAAGAGTGGCTTTGTCGCGGGAGTTTGTGAATTTCTTTGAGGAACATTTGCCGCAGTCCATCACCTCTATTTTGTCGATTGTGGGGGCGTGTCTGATGTTAACGGTGCTGGAATGGCCGATTAGTCTGTTCTCTTTGTTGATTTTATTGCTGTTTCTGTTGCTGCTGCCGTGGTTTTCCCGAATGAGTGAGGGGCTTTATGGCCGTCTGAATAACCGCCTGGAGCAGGATAATCACCATATCCGCCAAAGTGATGCCAACCGTCTTTGGCGGCATTATCGTTTGGTGGCGCGTTTGCGCGTGCTGATTTCCAATCGTGAGGCTTTGGGCTATTTTCTGATTGGGACGGCGATGAGTGTGCTGTTTGGCTTTAGCTTTGTTTATTTAAGCCTGCACGGCTATCAAAGCGCTGGGCATGTTTATTCGATAACGACTTATTTGTGGATGTTCGCCATGGCGCTGGATGATGCGCCGCGTTTGGTGGAAAACTACAGTAATTTGAAAGACATTGCGCAAAGGGTGCAGGTGGGGTGAGGAAAAACCGTCTTGATACAAAGCCGAGTTTGAAGAGTGAACTCGGGTTTTTCTTTTCACGCTACCTGAAAAGCTTATCGCACGCACCACGCCTGTTTTGGCAGATACTCACTCAAAAAATCAATCGTGAAAAAATACATTGATGAAGTGTTCACCCTTGGACACGGTAAATTATATGAAAGCGATGGCCGCCACCGCGTAAACCCTACCGAAGGCTATGGGCACAGGCGGACTATTGCAAGGGCGTAAACATATGCTTTCGCTCACTTGGAATGCACCGATTGAAGCTTTCACCCGTAAAGGTGATTTCTTTGACGGCGTGGGCGTGGACGGCGTGTACAACCACTTCCACAAAGCTAACGAATTTATCGGCACAACGGCGCTGCCAACGTTTATCTGCAATGACGTGATTAAATCACCGAATGTACCGATGTATTTGGAGAATTATCGCCAGCATTTGGTGGAGGTTTTTGGCAAAGCCTCGGCTTAATCCCACGACTAAAAATTGCCTGAACATTTTCAGGCAGCCTGAGTGCAATAAAAAGTATAAAACCCAAGTTGAAATGAACTTGGGTTTTTTAAAAGCTAGGCATTTTTATTCTCCATACTTCCGCAAAATGCCTTTCAGTTATTCAAAATCTCACTCTACCTTAAACCGATAAATTACCTGATTTGCTGATCCACGCCAAATAAGCGAAGGATCGGCTTGTTCTTTGATAAATTTGCCGTCAATGAGAACATCAATATAAGGCAGCATCTGGCGTTGAAGATCGTTAAGTTCGGCGAGTTTGTAGCCAGTCCAAAGCCAAATGTCTTTATCTGGGCATTCCCTTTTGACGCGTTTGACTAAGGCAAGCAAGGTCGGCACGTTTCTCGGGTGTAAGGGATCACCGCCTGATAAGCTAAGACCCTGCCGTTTAATGCGTTGATCTTGTAGATCACGAATAATTTGATCTTCCATTGCTTTATCAAAGAGAATGCCCGCACTGAATGACCAGCTTTTTTGGTTGTAACAGCCTTTACAAGCGTGTTCGCAGCCGCTCACAAATAAAGTGCAACGTGTGCCTTCGCCGTTTACGATGTCAACGGGGTAATATTGGAGGTAGTTCATTTTATTGTTTATCTTAAATAATTAATTTTTTCTTTGTGATTGATAACGGATTTCGCCGTTGGCGACTTCCTTTCTTTTGCTTACCCAAAAGAAAGGAAGCAAAGAAAAGGGAACCCCGATCAAACCGCTTTTTCCTCATTCCAATAAAATTTTCTTGACGAAAAGTAAGCCCATACTCGCTACGCTGCGTTCAGGCGTTACTTTTCTAAAAATTTTATCTTCATTCGGGCGGTTTGGACGGGGAAATTCAGTTAGGGCAAATTTAAAGTGCGGTGGAAATTCTTTGAATTTGTTAGAAGTTAGAAAGTACAAAGAAAATTTTCTCGTCCCAGCCACGGCGTGGCTGTGCTATCTAACCACCTACGGCTCGTAGGTGGTGAAGTGGCTTCTAGAACAAATCTCCCCCCCCTCTTTACTAAAGAGGGGCTTGAAAGTTCCCGCTTTACAAAATCTGGGCTTAAATACAGTATCTCCCCGCTTATTTCAGAAGAGCTTCAAAATCCCCATCTATGATCTGGAAAAGATAATGAATTAATCTCCCGTGTAAATTGCCTTCATTTTTAACAAATTTTTAGAAAAGTAACGCCTGAACGCAGCGCAGCGAGTATGGGCTTACTTTTCGTGAAGAAAATTTGTTAAAAATGAAGATAAGCAATTTAGTCGGGTGCTTTTTTCTTTGCCTACTTTCTTTTGAGCAAGCAAAAGAAAGTAGGTCGCTCAACGAGCGAAACTCGTTCTTAACTACAAAGAAAAAAGCGATTTGACGATAAAACAAAATTTTTAACCCCAAAATAAAACGTCATTCCCCACCTACAAATGTTTCACTCTTCTTTTCACCTCTTCCTGCTTCCCAGCATTAAAGGGTCTGGCATCTGGGCTGCCTAGGTAGCCGCAGACTCGGCGGGTGACGGAAACTTTTTCGCTGTCGTGGTTACCGCACTTAGGGCAGGTGAAGCCTTTGCTGGTGCAGTGAAATTCGCCGGTGAAACCACATTCATAACATTCATCAATCGGGGTGTTGGTACCGTAGTAAGGCACGCGGTCGTAGCTGTAATCCCACACATCTTCTAAAGCTTTGAGATTATGCTGAATATTGGGATATTCACCGTAGCAAATAAATCCGCCGTTCGCCAGTGGTGGGTAAGGCATTTCAAAATCCAGTTTGTCGTAAGGATTGACCTTTTTCTCCACATCTAAATGATAGCTGTTGGTGTAGTAGCCTTTGTCGGTTACGCCAGTTATCACGCCAAATTGTTTGGTGTCTAAACGACAGAAACGGTCGCATAAATTTTCGCTTGGGGTGGAATAAAGACTAAACGCGTAACCAGTTTCTTGTCGCCATTGTTTGGTGGCTTGGGCTAAATATTCCACAATCGCAATGCCTTTTTGTCGCAATTGCTCATCATCATAAATATGATATTGCGGATAAAGCGCGTTGATGGTTTCGTGAATGCCAATATAGCCAAGGGAAATGGAAGCGCGGCCATTTTTGAAGATCTCCGCCACGTTATCATCAGCTTTCAATCGCACGCCGCACGCGCCCTCCATATATAAAATAGGGGCAACTCGTGCTTTGGTGTTTTCAAGGCGAGCAATGCGCGTCATTAAGGCTTTTTTCGCGATGGCAAGGCGTTCATCAAGTAAGGCATAAAAACGCTGCTCATCGCCTTTAGCTTCAAGTGCGATACGCGGTAAATTCAGACTGACTACGCCAAGGTTGTTGCGTCCATCGTGCTGTAATTCGCCGTCTTGTTCATACGCGCCTAAAAAACTGCGGCAGCCCATTGGTGCTTTAAAAGAGCCGGTTACTTTGACCACTTGTTCATAATTGAGAATATCGGGATACATTCGTTTAGAAGCACATTCCAACGCCAGTTGTTTGATGTCGTAATTAGGATCGCCAGCTTGTTGGTTTACGCCTTTTTTAATAGTAAAAACCAATTTCGGGAAGACGGGCGTTTTGTGATTTTTGCCTAAGCCACGAATTCGGTTGCGTAAAATGGCTTGCTGAATTAAACGCGCTTGCCAGCTCGTGCCTAAACCAAAACCAAAGGTAACAAAAGGGGTTTGTCCGTTGGACGTGTGAAGCGTATTCACTTCATATTCCAACGATTGGAATGCGTCAAAACAATCCTTTTCAATCAACGCCTTGGCATAATTTTCAGGCTCAGGCACCTTCCATTGCTGGGCAGTTTTTAAATGCTTTTCATAACTCAGTTGCACATAGGGCGCAAGCACTTCATCAATGCGATTAATGGTTGTGCCGCCGTAAATATGGCTCGCGACTTGGGCAATAATCTGTGCGGTAACCGCCGTTGCCGTACCGATGGATTTCGGCGGTTCAATTTCTGCATTGCCCATTTTAAAACCTTGGGTGAGCATTCCTTTGAGATCCACCAACATACAATTAAACATTGGGAAGAATGGCGCGTAATCCAAATCGTGATAATGAATTTCCCCTTTTTCGTGCGCTTCCACCACATCACGCGGCAGAATGTAACGCTTGGCATAATGTTTCGCCACAATGCCTGCCAGCAAATCCCGCTGCGTTGGGATCACTTTCGCGTCTTTATTAGCATTTTCATTAAGCAATTCCACGTTGCTTTGCTCAATCAGCCCTTCAATTTCACGCGTAAGCTGGCTCCGCTTTTCCCGCGCTAAATCACGATCGTGGCGATACTCAATATAGGCCCGTGCTACTTGCGGATAATCACTCGCCATTAACTGATTTTCAACCTGCAACTGAATGTCGTGAATGTCAATTTCCTGCTGATACTTAGCAAAAATGCCATTGGCAACCTGTTGCCCCATTTTTTGCCAATAATTTTCCTGATCAATGCCAACCGCCAATGCCGCTTTACGAATAGCATTAATGATGCGCTGAATATCGAATTGTGCGCGTGAACCATCGCGTTTAATCACAAAAAACGAACTCATTGTACAACCCCTATATCTTGTGTCTTTATGATTTTGAAAGCACTATATATAGATGTTTTGCTAAATTCAACAGACAAAAATTAGGGTTTTTTAGCTTATTTTTTGAACGAAATGGGGTGAATGAGTTGATTTTACTGGGCTGTTTTTATCTTTATTGATGAGAATTGTTCTCAATAAATGTTTTGTTTTATTGATTTAGATCAAAGTTTATAAAAATAAAAGTGTGGTGGAAAACTCAGCAATTTTTGCTGTTAGGGGAAAAATTGATAATAAAAATGCGGTGAAAAATCACCGCACTTTATTATTTATACATTTTTTCAATTTGCGCTTTATAACGTTCTAAAATCACTTTGCGGCGTAGTTTTAAGGTTGGAGTAATTTCGTTCATTGCGGTGGTGAAAGCCTGTGGTAGCAGGGTGAATTTCTTCACTTGCTCAAAGCTCGCCAGCTCTTTTTGCAATTCATTTAAGCGTTTTTCAAACAGCTGAATAATTTCGGAATGTTTGATCAATTCCATACGATCTTGATATTTGATATTGAGCTTTTTCGCATATTCTTCTAAAGAAGCAAAACAAGGCACGATCAAGGCGGAAACATATTTTTTCGCATCAGCGATCACGGCAATTTGCTCAATAAATTTATCTTTGCCGATTTTGCCTTCAATGTGCTGTGGCGCAATATATTTGCCGTTTGAGGTTTTCATTAGCTCTTTGATGCGATCGGTGATGTAAAGATGGCCTTGTTCATCTAATTGACCGGCATCACCAGTTTTTAAGAAACCATCAGCAGTAAAAGCGGCGGCCGTTTCTTCTGGTTTTTTGTAATAACCACGCATTACCATTTCGCCACGCACTAAGATTTCGTCATTTTCGCCAATTTTTACTTCCGCACCCGGCATTAGCTTGCCGATAGAATTTGGCTCGAAATGATCATCTTCCCAGCACGAAACGGTGGCGGTAGTTTCCGTCATACCATAACCTAGCTTAATATTAATGCCAATGCTGTGAAAAAATAGCCCAATGGTAGGTTCTAATTTTGCCCCGCCGCACGGCATCATACGAATACGTCCACCGAGTAGGTTGCGTAATTTGCTCAGCACCAATTTATCCGCTAAGAAAAATTGCTGTTTAAGCCAAAATGGAATGGGTTGTTTTTGGCTTTTACGATCAAAATAACGATGTCCCACGTTCATTGCCCAGTTAAATAAGGCGCGGCGAATCTTTGGCGCTTGCTGCACTTTATCGTGGATCGCGGTGTAAATTTTTTCGTAAAAACGTGGTACGGCGCACATTAATGTTGGACGGATTTCACTTAACGCCGCGCGCACTTGGTCGGTGTTTTCAATATAACAATTCACCGCGCCACGATGTAGCACATAGGCCACCCACGCACGTTCAAAAATATGGGAGAACGGCAGAAAAGAAAGAGAAATGTCCTGTTCTGTAATCGGCTTCAATGCTTGATCGTGGGCTTTTAGCTGATGAGCAAGGTTGGCATAATCCAACATTACGCCTTTTGGCTTGCCTGTGGTGCCAGAAGTATAAATCAGGGTAAATAGATCATTCAGTTGTTTTTCATCAAGACGCTGTTGTAATTCTGCGGGATTGGTGTGCGAGCCTGTTGCGATAAAGTCTGCCCAATGGCAAGCCTGTGGGTGATCGTGTAGCCGAATGCTGTCTTTCATCGCGACAATATGTTGTAACTGCGGGCAATCTGCAACGATTTGTAGTGCTTGATCATACTGTTCTTGATCGCCAACAAACAGAATTTTAATATCGGCATCATTAATGATAAATGCTGCTTGTTGCGCGGTGTTCGTGGCGTAAATAGGCACGGTAATCGCGCGAATTTGCAAAGTGGCAATATCAGCGACTGTCCAGCGCGGCATATTGTGTGCAAAAATACCAATTTTATCTTGTACATCAATATGATGGGCAAGCAACGCAAGAGAAAGGGCGTTCACTTGCTGCTGAAAGTCAGCCCAAGAAATATCGTGCCATTGTTGATTTTCAAAATAACGAAGTGCGGTGTTATTTTTTAATGTTTTTGCCTGCTGTTGAAAGCGGCTAACAAAATGAAAATCAAGGGTATTTGTCATTCTTCTTTTTCCTATTTAACAAATCGTTTTTAACAAATAGCTGAGTTTTAGCGTACAGCTGTAAGGCTAAATATAATCGTTAATCAAAGAAAAAGCGAGAAAAATCCGTTTAAAACTACGGATAACCAGTGATTTTGTGAGCAATATAATAGTTTTAGCAAGCGAACAGCTGTTCATTTTTATCTAGAAAAGACAGGATATTCTTAGCGAAAAGCAGACAGGGAAATTAGAGATAATCAATCACAGCAATAAAAATGTGGCGAAAAAAAACCGCACTTTAAAAGTGCGGCTTAATTTTGAAGGTTTTTTAATTAGCCTTTGTAGTTGTGAATGTGAGCTACTAAGTCTAATACTTTGTTTGAATAACCTGTTTCGTTATCGTACCAAGAGACTAATTTAACGAAAGTATCAGTTAATGCGATACCCGCTTCTGCATCGAATACAGAAGTTAATGCGCAGCCGTTGAAGTCTGTTGATACTACTGCATCTTCAGTGTAGCCTAAAACGCCTTTCAATTCGTTTTCAGAAGCACGTTTGATTTCTGCACAGATTTCAGCGTAAGTTGCTGGTTTTTCAAGGTTTACAGTTAAATCAACTACAGACACGTTTGGTGTAGGAACACGGAACGCCATACCAGTTAATTTACCATTTAATTCAGGAATTACTTTACCTACTGCTTTCGCTGCACCTGTTGAAGATGGAATGATGTTTTGAGAAGCACCACGACCACCACGCCAGTCTTTCGCTGAAGGACCATCAACTGTTTTTTGAGTTGCAGTTGTTGCGTGAACAGTTGTCATTAAACCGTCTTTGATACCCCATTTGTCGTTAATTACTTTCGCTAATGGTGCTAAACAGTTTGTTGTACAAGATGCGTTTGAAACGATGTCTTGACCAGCATAAGTATCAAAGTTTACGCCGTTTACAAACATTGGAGTAGCATCTTTAGAAGGACCAGTTAAAACAACTTTTTTCGCGCCTGCTTCAATGTGTTTGCGAGCAGTTTCATCTGTTAAGAAGATACCTGTTGCTTCAACTGCGATATCAACACCGATTTCGTTCCATTTAAGGTTTGCAGGATCACGCTCAGAAGTTACACGGATTGTTTTACCGTTTACCACTAAATGACCGTCTTTCACTTCAACAGTACCATCGAAACGACCGTGAGTTGAATCATATTTCAACATATAAGCCATATATTCAACGTCAATTAAGTCGTTGATGCCAACAACTTCGATGTCATCGCGTTGTTGTGCTGCACGGAATACGATACGACCGATACGGCCGAAACCATTGATACCAATTTTAATAGCCATAAGTTTTTCACCTATAATTTAAGTTAAACAAAAGGGTTACGGTGCATAGAAAGCATTCTATTTTCCGTTCGCGGTGGATTATAGCACGCTTTTTAGGTAGGGTGAAACTAACTCGCAAGAAAACCGTAAAACATTTGTGATCTACATCAAAACTTTGCGGATCAGCCAGTTAGCTTGTTTTTATTTTGTAAAAATTAAGTAAAAAAACACCGCACTTCTAATGATTTTTTTCCGATTTATCGGCATAATGAACGAAATTTGATGAAAATTAAGGATAAACAATGAGCCAAGGTAACCTTTATATTATTTCAGCCCCAAGCGGCGCGGGGAAATCGTCTTTAATCGCCGCCTTATTGGCGAAAGACAATGGGCGTGAAATGATGGTTTCTGTTTCCCATACCACGCGTGCACCTCGCCCCGGTGAAGTGGACGGCGTGCATTATCATTTTGTCAGTAAAGAAGAATTTGAACGTCTAATCGAACAAGATTTGTTCTTGGAATATGCCAAAGTGTTTGGCGGCAATTATTATGGTACATCCTTGCCGACCATTGAAAAAAGTTTGGTGCAAGGCATTGATGTTTTTTTAGATATTGATTGGCAAGGGGCGCAACAAATTCGCGCTAAATTGCCACAAGTTAAAAGTATTTTTATTTTGCCCCCTTCAGTTGAAGAATTGGAACGTCGTTTAATTGGACGTGGGCAGGATAGCGCAGAAGTCATTGCTGATCGTATGGCAAAAGCCACCAGTGAAATGTCCCACTATGACGAATATGATTATGTGATTATTAATGATAATTTCGAGCAAGCGGTAGCGGATTTACAACATATTTTGCGTGCGGAATGCTTAACGAAAAGCTATCAACAAGCGCAAAATATCGCTTTAATTCATCAATTACTGGCAAAATAATTGACATTTTAGTATCATTATATCCCTTTTATTTATTGAAGAATTTTAACTGATTGGAGTAAATTTATGGCTCGTGTAACAGTGCAAGATGCGGTAGAGCAAATTGGTAACCGTTTTGATTTAATTTTAACCGCAGCACGCCGTGCAAGAGAGTTACAATTACATTTGCGTGAACCTCTAGTTCCAGAAGATAATGATAAGCCAACGGTAATCGCTTTGCGTGAAATTGAAAAAGGCTTGATTAACAACGAAATTATGAATGCGCACGAGCGCCAAGATGCTTTAGAGCAAGAAGCAACAGAGCATCACGCAGTGTCTTTATTATCTTCATAAGCGATAAAAGTGCGGTTGTTTTTTGTTCCATTTTTATCATTGGCAATAAAATTTGAATAAAAAGTTAGGTGTCCTTTGTACTTATTTGAACGTTTAGAGCATATTATCCGAGGCTATTTACCGCCTGAACAAATTGAATTAGTAAGACGTGCATACGTTATCGCACGAGATGCACACGAAGGACAATCTCGCTCCAGCGGCGAGCCGTACATTACTCACCCTGTTGCGGTGGCATCAATTATTGCAGAAATGCGTTTAGATCACGAAGCCGTGATGGGCGCATTGTTGCACGATGTGATTGAAGACACTCCTTACACTGAAGAACAGCTCAAAGAAGAATTTGGTGCGAGTGTTGCTGAAATTGTTGAAGGCGTATCTAAGTTAGATAAGCTCAAATTCCGCACCCGCCAAGAAGCCCAAGTGGAAAATTTCCGCAAAATGATTTTGGCGATGACCAAAGACATTCGTGTTGTTCTGATTAAACTGGCTGACCGCACCCACAATATGCGTACTCTTGGCGCATTACGCCCTGACAAACGGCGTAGAATTGCGAAAGAAACTTTGGAAATTTACGCCCCACTTGCCCATCGTTTAGGGATCGAACATATTAAAAATGAGCTAGAAGATCTCGGCTTTGAAGCAATGCACCCGCAACGTTATGCCGTCTTACAAAAAGTTATTCAAATTGCGCGTGGTAACCGCAAAGATATGATCGAACGGATTTCTGATGAAATCAAAGGACGTTTAGCAGATGTGGGCATTGAAGCGCGCGTATTTGGGCGAGAAAAACATCTTTATGCCATTTATCAAAAAATGCGCTTAAAAGATCAGCAATTTCATTCCATTATGGATATTTATGCGTTCCGTGCGGTGGTGAAAGATGTGGATACTTGCTACCGTGTATTAGGGCAAATGCACGGTTTGTATAAGCCACGTCCGGGGCGTGTGAAAGATTATATTGCCGTGCCGAAAGCCAATGGTTATCAATCCCTGCATACTTCGATGATTGGCCCACACGGCGTGCCAGTGGAAGTGCAAATCCGCACGGAAGAAATGGATCAAATGGCAGAAATGGGGGTTGCGGCACATTGGGCATATAAGCAAGGCGGCAAAAATGACAGCACTACCGCACAAATTCGTGCTCAGCGTTGGCTACAAAGCTTGATTGAGCTTCAACAAAGTGCGGGTAATTCTTTTGAATTTATTGAAAGTGTCAAATCAGAATTTTTCCCGAAAGAGATTTATGTGTTTACCCCGAAAGGGCGTATTGTGGAATTGCCAGTGGGCGCAACCCCAGTAGATTTCGCTTATGCGGTGCATTCTGGCATTGGCAATGCCTGTATCGCAGCCAATGTGGATCGCAAACCTTATCCCCTTTCTCAATCATTGCAATCAGGGCAAACCATTGAAATTATCACCGCACCGACAGCACAACCTGATGTGGGCTGGCTGAATTTTGTGGTAACCGCAAAAGCCCGTTCTAATATTCGCCACGCCTTGAAAAATCTGCGTTCAGATACGGCGATCGTTCTTGGTAAACGCCAACTTACTAATGCGTTGCTGCCACATAAATTAGAACAAATCCCAGAGCAACGAATTGATGAATTATTAAGCGATCTAAAACTTAATCGTTTTGAAGATTTATTGGCGGAAATTGGTTTAGGTAACCAAATGAGTGCCGTGATTGCTTATCGTTTATTAGGCGAAAGCATTGAAATTGATACAGACGGCGATCTCAGCAACAATAAAAATATTTTTGTCATTAACGGCAATGAAAGCCTGCTTACCACCTTTGCGCAATGTTGCCACCCAATTCCGGGTGATCCGATTGTGGCATACGCAAGCCCAGGGAAAGGCCTAGTGGTGCATCACGAAGCTTGTGCAAATTTGCGTAATCGAAAAGAAAATCCAGAGCATTTCACCCCAGTTACTTGGGAGAAAAGCGATAACAAAGTGGAATTTGAAACCGAATTACGCATTGAAATGATTAATCAGCAAGGGGCGCTGCCGAATTTAACCTCTAATATTTCCGCGATGGATAGCAATATTCACAGCATTTGGACGGAAGAGCAAGACGGCCGTTTATATCAAATCGTGGTGTTATTGACGGCAAAAGATACCCATCATTTAAGTCAAATTATGCGCAAAATCAAAACCTTACCCGGTTTTGTCAGCATTGAACGTAATATAAATCGCTAATGGCTACGGAAATTCTTGGTGCAGTTCCGCTGACCACACTTTCTGGTGTAGGCGCAGCGGTTTCGGCAAAACTGAGCCGAATTGGCATTAATAATCTGCAAGATTTGCTTTTTCATCTGCCTAGCCGTTATGAAGACCGTACAAGAATTACGCCCATAATCGATCTTCGCCCTGAACAATATGCCACAATTAGCGCCACGGTTCAGCTTTGCGAAGTGCAATTTGGACGCCGCCCGATTTTAACGGTCGTGGTGTCTGATGGCACATCGAAGCTGACTTTACGTTTTTTCAATTTCAATGCCGCAATGCGAAACAGCTTTCAAGTGGGAACGAAAGTGAAAGCCTTTGGCGAAATCAAACGAGGTCGCTTTATGGCAGAAATTCATCACCCCGAATATCAAATTATTCGTGATGATGCCCCTTTGGTAATGGCTGAAACCCTGACGCCAATTTATCCCACCACAGAAGGATTAAAGCAAAATTCTTTACGCAAATTAACGGATCAAGCGCTGGCTTTGCTTGATAAAATCCAGCTGCCCGAAATTTTGCCTGATGAATTTAATCCTTATCCATACAGTTTGAAAGAGGCGATCCGTTTTTTACATCGTCCACCGCCAGATGTGTCGCTGGAAATGCTGGAAAAAGGACAGCACCCTGCGCAAGTGCGGTTAATTTTTGAAGAATTATTAGCACATAATTTGGCAATGCAAAAAGTGCGGTCAAATATTCAGCAGTTTTTTGCACTGCCCTTGCAATATCAAACGGATCTCAAATCACGCTTTTTACAGCGTTTACCCTTCACCCCCACCAATGCACAACGCCGAGTGGTGCAGGATATTGAGCAAGATCTGCAAAAGCCTTATCCAATGATGCGATTAGTGCAGGGCGATGTGGGATCGGGGAAAACCTTGGTCGCGGCATTAGCTGCACTGGTGGCAATTGACAATCAAAAGCAAGTGGCACTTATGGCGCCGACAGAAATTTTGGCGGAACAGCATTTTGCTAATTTCCAAAATTGGTTTGAGCCTTTAGGCATCAAAGTGGGTTGGCTAGCAGGAAAAGTCAAAGGCAAGGCTCGACAAGCTGTGCTAGAGCAGATGAAAGCAGGCGAAGTGCAGATGATTGTGGGAACGCATGCCTTATTTCAACAGGACGTAGAATTTAATGATCTCGCCTTAGTGATTATTGATGAACAGCACCGATTTGGCGTACATCAGCGGCTAATGTTGCGGGAAAAAGGCGGAAAATCAGGCAATTACCCTCATCAATTAATTATGACCGCCACCCCTATTCCGCGTACCTTAGCAATGACGGTGTATGCGGATTTAGATACATCAGTTATTGATGAATTACCTCCAGGACGAACGCCGATCACCACTATTGCCATTTCAGAAGAGCGCCGCGCAGAAATTGTCGCGCGTGTGTATCAGGCTTGCGTGAATGAAAAGCGTCAGGCCTATTGGGTTTGCACGCTCATTGATGAAAGTGAAGTGCTGGAAGCGCAAGCAGCGGAAGCCATTTGGGAAGATTTAACCAAAGCGCTGCCAAATTTACGCATCGGTTTAGTTCACGGGCGAATGAAACCCACTGAAAAACAAGAGATTATGGCAAGTTTCAAAGCAGCCGAGTTAGATGTATTGGTGGCAACCACCGTGATTGAAGTGGGTGTAGATGTGCCTAATGCCAGCTTGATGATTATTGAAAATGCCGAACGCCTTGGGCTATCTCAACTTCACCAGTTGCGTGGTCGAGTTGGGCGCGGAAGTACGGCATCTTTCTGTGTTTTAATGTATAAGCCTCCGCTTGGTAAGGTGTCGAAAAAACGCTTACAAGTATTGCGTGAAAGCCAAGACGGCTTCTATATTTCGGAAAAAGATCTGGAAATTCGTGGGCCGGGGGAAGTGTTAGGCACAAAACAAACCGGCGTGGCGGAATTTAAAGTGGCGAATTTAATGCGTGATCGAAAAATGATCCCAACTGTACAGCATTATGCCAGAGCAATGATCAGCAAATATCCACAACTTTCTGAGACTTTGATTCAGCGTTGGCTTGATGAGAAAACCATTTATTCCAATGCGTAAACTTTACCTTGAGATGTGCTGAACGAAGGTATAAGATCATCTCAATATCAATGAATTTCCTACAAAAATGACAGCACCAACCATCTTATTTTTTGATTCAGGCATTGGCGGCTTAAGCGTTTATCGCGAAGTGAAAGCCTTGTTGCCAGACTGCCACTATCTTTATTGTTTAGATAATGCTTTTTTCCCTTACTCTGAAAAAGCTGAACAGGCGATCATTGAACGTTGTGTGGCAATTTGTCAGAAAATCGCGCAGCAACATCCACTTGATTTAATTGTGATTGCCTGCAATACCGCAAGCACCGTGGTTCTGCCTGCCTTGCGCGAAAAATTTTCTTGCCCTGTTGTAGGAACGGTTCCTGCTATCAAACCTGCTGCTCAACAAACGCAAACAGGCGTCATCGGCTTGCTCGCCACCAAAGGCACCGTAAAACGCCCTTATGTCGATAAATTGATCCAAGACTACGCAAGCCACTGCGAAGTGGAAAAGTTGGGGAGTACAGAATTAGTTAAAATTGCAGAAGAAAAATTGCAAGGTTATCCCGTTGATCCCATTAGGCTTTTACGCGAGGTCAAAGATTGGCAACGAAATTTAACCTTGGATACGGTGATTTTAGGTTGCACACATTTTCCATTCTTAAAAGCAGAATTAAAAGCTTGCTTGCCACAAGTGAAATATTTTTTAGATCCTAGCAAAGCGATCGCTAAACGCGTGAAAGATTTACTCGGTGAATCGCAGCAAAAATCAGCTAAAGATAATCTGGTCTATTGCACAAAAGAAAGCAAAGAACAGCTTTCGTTATTAAAGGTATTTAAACAATTTGGTTTTTCAGAATTGCACGCGCTCACTTTAGGTGAATAAGAACGCGTGAAATAATAAAGTGCGGTAAAAATTTTGCTAATTTTCCACCGCACTTTGCCTGATAATTCAGCGGTGTGATTTTAAAATAATCAGTTGCAATGATTTTTCGTGTTTTTTGCGATT
>NZ_JBMMGT010000034.1:0-19946 GCF_049366555.1 Avibacterium volantium
TCATAATGTATATATGGTGTAATAAAATATTTTTATTGAAAATGTCCTATAATTAATATTTTTATTCTATTTTAATATAATCTGACCTTCTTATTTGAGAATGAAAAAGACAGGGGTTATTTAGAGGGGAATTAAATTTAGAGCTGACAAAAGTAATTAAACTCAATCATTAATATATGTTAGAGAGCATTTTTATGGCTAAAAATTTTGTGAAGTTATTTTTTCAAACTTTGATTTATCAGTATCACTTTTAGATGATATAAATATGTGAACATACAAACAACGGAGAAAACAATTATGTCAATGAAAGATTTTGAAGCAGTCTTCGGCGTTCATCAAGTAGCACCAATTTCAATCGAAGAAGGAGTTGGAGATGAAATAGTGGATTTTACTGATGAGAATGTTAATTTAACTAGATTTACTATTGAAAGGAATATGATCTTATCAAAGGATATTGACGCATTTTATAGGTATCAGCATTTTGGCTATCATGATTCTAGAACACCAAAATATATAAATATGCTGAAAAATGATTTTTCAGATAAAAATGGGGAAGAATTATCTTCTTTTTGTGAAGATTTAAAAAGCAATTTAGAAAATGAAATTTATACTATTTGTAATATATTAGGTTGGAGTTATGGATCAAGTTCTATTTGTGTGGTTCCAAGAAGTAAAATTAGAGAATATTACAATAAAGAACAATTATTATTTCTCTATTCAATAAAAGATGTTATTAATAAAAATTTTAAGAAATACCCAGGGTTTGATGGAACAGACTCAATCATTAGAGTAAAAAATACACGAACAACACATCTTAATAAATCAGGGTATGGCGGTGATGGCAGAATCCCTTATAAAGGAATATCCCTAGCTACTTGTGCATTTTCTGATAATATAAAAGATAAAAATATTTTATTAATTGATGACATTTATACAAAAACTGTGAATGTTATTGAGGATATGGTTCAAGCTCTTTTGGATAAAGGGGCAAGAAATGTTGCTGTTTATACAATTGGATATAATATGTATAGAGAATAAATACAATATTTTATAAAAATAAATTAAAAATTGGCTCAATATTTATGAAGTTCTATAATATTATATTGAAATGAATTATTATTGGAGAAAATATGAAGTATACAGATAATGCACTTAATATATTAGCAGCAAAAACTTTTAGAGGTATCGGCAACGCTTGGATTAATAAAGAGCTAAGCAATGTGAAAGATATTGCGGTTATAGTAGAGATTATAGGAAAAAGGACAAAAGATCCTATAAATGAAACAATATTTTTAGAAAGGAGAGAGTTTATTAGAAAAAACATTGCTAGATTAGGGAATAGTTGTGATGGAATAACAGCAATTGGCGATCAAGATTTTCCATATTTGAGAGGAAATGCAAATCCTAGCGAAAAACCAGTTGCTTTATTTTATAAAGGCGATTTATCTTTATTATCAAAAAATAGCGTTAATGTTGCAGTTATTGGCGTTTTAAATCCAGATCAGGATACAGAAATAGATGAAAGAAAAATTGTTGAGCTTTTAGTAAATAAAGGAATGATAATTGTAAGTGGATTGGCATTCGGTTGTGATTCCATTGCTCACGATCAAACGTTAAGATCGAATGGTGCAACAGTAGCTATTCTACCTAGCCCATTAAATAATATTTTACCTTCAGGAAATTATGAGTTAGCTGTGAATATTGTTGAGAATCAAGGGCTGTTAATTACTGAATATTATACAGAACCAGATCATATGATGGAATTGAGTTCTCGCTATATTGAAAGAGATAGACTTCAAGCATTATTTAGTGATGCAGTCGTTTTATCGGCGAGTTATTCTCCAAATAGCATAGATCCAAATAACCCAAAACCAGATAGTGGTTCTAGACATGCTATGGAAAAGGCAAATAATTATGGCATAACTAGAGCGGTAATTTATAATGAAAAAAAACATATTGGAAATCCTAAATATGATCTAAATAGACAAATTATAGCAAATAGTAAGAATGTTATCGTAATTGATCCATTATCTCCACTTTCTAGTATTGATAAAATTACTTGTTCAGAAAATGAAAATTTGGATCTATTTAATGGTGAACAAGGAGATTTATTTGCTTGATTTAAATATTAAATAGAGGATTGTATTATTTTCATTGAAAAACATTGGAAAAACTAACTAGGAAACGAGATGAAATTAAGCAGAAATTTATTGGCTATGGTGTTGTTGTCTTTTGCTATAGTCGGGGTAGCTCGTGATGATTGGCGTGTGATAACAGAATTTTCACCGCTAGAAGAGCTAGTTCCGCCAGCGGTACAACAAGATATTAAGGGAGCGCAATTTGTATTTATGTTGCCAGATGGTGAACCGTTAGAGAACGCTCTTGATTCAGCAATGGGTGCTGATTGGCATAAGGCGGCAAAATGGCTTCTGCCACTCGCAAAACAAGGTAGTGCTGCGGCACAATTTCTATTAGCTGAAATGTTATACGAGGGAGTAGGAGTTAAGCAAAATTCTCAACAAGCGGCAAAAGAGTATAAAAAAGCAGCAGAGTTGCTTCTGCCTCTAGCAAAAAAAAGGAAATGCAGCGGCACAATTTTTACTGGCAGCAATGTTCGATGACGGACTGGGGGTAAAGCAAGATTTTCAACAAGCGGTAAAATGGTATAAAAAAGCCGCACAACAAGGGTTAGCACAGGCACAATATAATCTTGCAATGATGTATCATCAAGGCAAGATTATCAGCCAGCACGAAAATGGCTGAAGAAATCTGCTGAACAGTACAATAACTTAGCTTTAATGGTATTAGGCGGTTATTATTTAGAGGGGCTTGGCGTACCAAAAGATCAACAAAAAGCCAAAACCTATTTTGCACAAGCCTGCGAAGCGGGGGCGGATATGGGGTGTAGAATGGGAATGGAGCTAGAAGAAAAATAAGCATTTCCCTTTGGTTTAGATTGAGTTTTAAACAGGAAATGCCCACTTTATATAATGAATCGCAATAGACTATTCCAAGCTAGGATCAGGATTATCCAACACCATTTGTGTTTGGTTTTGGCGGAATTGTTGTAAACGTGCCGCAAGATCAGGATTAAAGCGAGCTAAGATTTGTGCGGCTAATAATCCCGCATTTGCTGCGCCGGCCGCACCAATAGCTAAAGTGCCAACGGGAATGCCTTTTGGCATTTGCACGATTGAATAGAGGCTATCCACGCCACTTAGGGTTGAACTTTTTACTGGCACACCCAGCACAGGAACAAGGGTTTTCGCGGCGATCATTCCTGGTAAATGCGCTGCGCCACCTGCGCCTGCAATAATCACTTTATAGCCATTTTTTTCGGCATTTTCTGCAAATTGGAATAATTTATCTGGTGTGCGGTGTGCAGAAACAATCTCAATATGATGGGGAACATTAAGATCCGTGAGAATTTGCGCGGCTTCCTGCATTGTCGCCCAATCACTTTTTGACCCCATTACAATGGCAATTTCAGCATTTTGACTTGGTTTTTGGTCTGGCATAGTTTTTCCTATTCACAACAAAAATTAACAAAAAACAACCGCACTAGAATAGCATATTTTAAGCTTTGTAAGCAAACGATTGCCTAAGGTGGTTGCAAAAAGACCGATTGGTGAAAAATGAGTGAAATAAGAGAATTAAGTGCTCGCAGAACAGTTTGTTTTTCTTGCAACTTTGGGCTAAAAATCTTATCCTAACAACAATTTTTCTACCTTAATCTTAAAAGATTTCATATTGGATAACCTTCTTAAAACAACAAGCATACTAGGTGTCATATATGCAGACAAAAGCTAAATATAGAAAAGATTATCGCTCGCCAGATTTTACCGTAACGGATATTTTCTTGGATTTTCAATTAGATCCAGAAAAAACCGTGGTAACCGCCAAAAGCCAATATCAACGTTTAAATCCAGAGGCAACCAGTTTGCGTTTAGACGGCCATAGCTTTCAATTTGCGGCGATTCGTTTAAATGGGGAAGATTTCAAACATTATCAACAAGATAGCGAAAGTCTAACGTTAGATTTAAGCAGTTTGAAAGAAAGTGCGGGGCAATTTGAGTTAGAAATTGTTACCTATTTAAAACCTGCCGAAAATACCTCATTGCAAGGGCTGTATCAATCAGGAGAGGCGTTGTGTACGCAATGTGAAGCAGAAGGATTCCGTCAAATTACCTATATGCTTGATCGCCCCGATGTGCTAGCCCGTTACACCACCAAAATCACCGCAGAAAAAGCTAAATATCCTTATTTATTATCTAACGGCAACCGTATTGCCAGTGGGGAATTGGACAATGGTTTTCACTGGGTGGAATGGCAAGATCCTTTCCCAAAACCGAGCTATTTGTTTGCCTTAGTGGCAGGGGATTTTGATGTCTTACAAGACAATTTTATCACCCAAAGCGGCCGTGAAGTGTTGCTTGAGCTTTATGTGGATCGTGGCAACTTAAATCGTGCCGATTGGGCAATGCAAAGCCTGAAAAAATCAATGAAATGGGACGAAGAACGCTTCGGGCTAGAATATGATTTAGATATTTATATGATCGTTGCGGTAGATTTCTTCAATATGGGCGCAATGGAAAACAAAGGTTTGAATATTTTCAACGATAAATTCGTGTTGGCCAACCCACAAACCGCCACAGATGAAGATTATTTAGCCATTGAAAGCGTGATCGCACACGAATATTTCCATAACTGGACAGGCAATCGTGTTACTTGTCGTGATTGGTTTCAGTTGAGTTTGAAAGAAGGTTTAACCGTGTTCCGTGATCAAGAATTTTCTTCTGACACGGGATCGCGTGCCGTAAATCGCATTAATAATGTGAAATTCTTGCGTACCGTGCAATTTGCGGAAGACGCTAGCCCAATGTCGCACCCAATTCGCCCTGAAAAAGTGATTGAAATGAATAATTTCTACACCGTAACCGTGTATGAAAAAGGGGCAGAAGTAATTCGTATGCTACACACCTTGCTAGGTGAACAAGGTTTCCAAGCAGGTATGCGAGAGTATATTGCACAAAACGATGGTAAAGCCGCCACCTGTGAAGATTTTGTGCAAGCAATGGAAAAAGCCAATGACGTTGATCTTAGCCAGTTCCGCCGTTGGTATAGCCAATCTGGCACGCCAGAACTCACCATTAGTGATAGCTATGATGAGCGCTCTCATACTTATCGCCTGCAAGTTTCACAGCATACGCCAGCAACCGCTGATCAAATGGACAAGGTAAATTTACACATTCCATTAAAAATCGCCCTTTATGATGAGCAAGGCATTATGCAATCTTTGCAATATCATGGCGAATTAGTCAGTGATGTACTAGATGTAACTGAACAAACACAAACCTTTGAATTTCATAATATTTATTCACGTCCTGTGCCTGCCTTGTTGTGTGATTTTTCTGCGCCAGTGCGATTAGATTATGATTACAGTACCAAGCAGCTTATCACCTTACTGAAATTTGCGAAAAATGATTTTGTGCGTTGGGATGCCGCACAGATGTTATTTAATAATGAGTTACGTCGTAACTTATCTCGCTATCAACAAGGACAACCACTTGAATTTTCTGAAGAAATTCTCACCGCACTTCACCAAGCACTGGAGAATCATCAGCAAGATCCTGAATTAACCACTTTAATTCTCACGCTGCCAAAAGAAACAGAATTTGCAGAGTTATTCAAAACCATTGATCCTGGAGGCATTGCGGTGGTGCGTGAGTTTATGCTGCGTACATTAGCGGACTATTTGAAATCAGATTTATTCCGAATTTATCAGCAAATTCATTTGGAAGATTATCACGTTGTGCAACAAGATATTGCCTTGCGTGCTTTGCGTAATCTTTGCCTGAATTATTTGGCTTACACTCATTTAGGCAATAATTTAGTGTATAAGCACTATGTAAACGCAAATAATATGACCGATTGTTTGGCGGCGTTATCGGTGGCGACCAAAGCACAGTTAGCTTGTCGTGATGAATTATTGGCAGATTTTGAACAAAAATGGCAGCACGATGGCTTGGTGATGGATAAATGGTTCACCTTGCAAGCTACACGCCCTGATGCTGATGTGCTACAAATTGTGGTGCAGTTGATGGATCACCCTAGCTTTAACTTTAATAATCCAAACCGTGTACGTGCCTTAGTGGGCAGTTTTGCTAGCCAAAATCCACGCGCATTCCACGCCGCAGACGGCTCTGGCTACCGTTTCTTAACGGATATTTTAATTCGTTTAAATGAAACCAATCCGCAAGTGGCATCAAGATTAATTGAGCCATTAATTCGCTTTAAACGTTATGATGCACAGCGTCAAACCTTGATGAAACGTGCCTTAGAGCGTTTGAGTGAAGTAGAAAATCTGTCTAAGGATTTATTCGAAAAAATCGAAAAAGCCTTACAATAATCCAACATAAAAGTGCGGTCAAAAATCACCGCACTTTTTTACAGTTTAACTATCCAGTGAGATAAACGAGTGAATATGTATCCTTTAATCCGAAAAGTGCTTTTCAGCCTTGACGCTGAAAATGCCCATAATTTAACTATTCAGCTATTAAAACTGGCTGGCAAACCGCCTTTTGTTACCCTAATAAAAGCCTTGTTAGCTTGTCCGCAAGGGCAGGAAAAAAACGTAATGGGCGTGAAGTTTAAAAATCCCATTGGATTGGCCGCAGGGGCAGATAAAAATGCCGAAGCCATCGACGGCTTTGGCGCACTGGGATTTGGCTTTATTGAAGTGGGAACGGTAACGCCTTTAGGGCAAGAGGGTAATCCCAAACCACGCCAGTTTCGTTTAATTGAAGCGGAAGGCATTATTAATCGCAACGGCTTTAATAATCAGGGCATTGATTATGTGATTGAAAATGTCAAGAAAGCACGCTTTGACGGCGTAATCGGCATAAACATTGGTAAAAACAAAATTACTCCCATTGAACGTGGCAAAGAAGATTACCTTTATTGTTTGAATAAAGCCTATAATTATGCGGATTACATTACGGTAAATATTTCCTCGCCCAACACGCCAGATTTACGCCAGTTGCAATATGGCGATGCGTTAGAAGATTTGTTGCAAAGCATTAAAGCCCGTCAGCAAATTTTGGCAAGCCAATATAATAAATATGTGCCGATTGCAGTGAAAATTGCGCCAGATTTAACGGAAACCGAATTGGTACAAATTGCTGATACGTTACGACGTAACAAGATTGATGGTGTTATTGCCACCAATACCACCATTGCGCGCGACAATGTACAAGGCTTGAAAAATGCGACAGAAATCGGCGGTCTAAGCGGTAAGCCGTTGCAACAAAAAAGTACGCAAATCATCGCACGATTACATCAAGAATTAAACGGCGAAATCCCGATTATCGGCAGTGGCGGCATAGACAGCGTTGCCAGCGCGCAAGAAAAAATCGCAGCAGGTGCGCAATTATTGCAAGTATATTCAGGATTGATTTATCAAGGGCCAGCGTTAATTAAAGAATTGGTTAAGCATTGTTAATTGATGCGGTAGGCGAGAGATTTATACAGTACTTGAAATGGTAATAAACAAGCCTATATTAAGGAATAAGGCGATTTAACAGGGCGGGCGAATGTCCGCCTTTATTTTTTATTTTTTAAGGCGGAAAATCACAAAAAAATGACCGCACTTTTTCATTTTGTTTAGGAACAAAAATGCAAAAAATTTATGATTTACATTGCCATAGCAGTGCATCAGATGGGGTATTAAGCCCTAAAGAGGTGGTGCAACGTGCTTATGATAATCAAGTTTCCGTGCTGGCTTTAACCGATCACGACAGCGTGGCTGGTTTAGATGAAGCACAAGCGCAGGCAGACTTATTAGGGATCACACTGATTAATGGAGTGGAAATTTCTACTCAATGGGAGAACCGTGCCATTCATATTGTGGGGTTAGATTTTGATAAAACTCACCCAAAAATGACCGCACTTTTGCAGCAGCAAGCAGAAAAACGCTTAGAAAGAGCGGTGAAAATTGGTGAGAAATTAGCGAAGTTAGGGGTTGAAAATGCCTTTGATGGAGCAAAAAAATTTACCCAAGGGGAAGTTACCCGAGCGCACTATGCGCGCTATTTAGTGGAAATCGGCAAGGTTTCTAATATTAATCAGGCTTTCAAACGTTATCTAGGGCAAGGGAAGTCAGCTTATGTAAAAGCGGAATGGGTGGATATTCCTAGCGCGATTGACATTATTCACCAAGCAGGCGGTGTGGCGGTGTTAGCGCACCCATTGCGCTATACCTTAACCACCAAATGGCTCAAAAAACTGATTGCGGATTTTACCCAAAGTGGGGGTGATGCCATTGAGGTTTCTGGCTGCGGACAAACCAAAGATCAACGCTTATTGCTCGCACGCTGGGCGCTTGAACAAGGTTTGCTTGGCTCTGTCGGGTCGGATTTCCATTTTCCTTGTGGTTGGATTGAACTAGGACGTTCTCTTGAATTGCCAGAAAATGTGCCACCTGTTTGGCAGAAATTTCGCACTATTTTGTAAATTCCTTGTAAAACAAGTTGAATTTGCTTTGGTTTAAGTGTAATTTATGCGTTACATTTGTTGTATATAAAAATTTACACTTTAATTTTGAGTAGGAAAGAAAAATGAACAATGTAAATCACAAAGACAGTATTCATAATGTAAATATTGTTAATGAAAAAGTGCTAATCACGCCAAGTGAACTGAAAGAAAAATTGCCTTTACCGCAACATTTACGCCATCAAATTGAGCAATCGCGTGCTGATATTGCCAATATCATTCATAAAAAAGATCACCGTTTATTAGTGGTTATCGGCCCTTGTTCGATTCACGATCCCCTTTCTGCATTGGATTACGCAAAACGTTTGAAAGCTTTATCTGATGAGCTAAAAAACGAGCTGTACATTGTTATGCGCGTGTATTTTGAAAAACCGCGTACCACCGTGGGTTGGAAAGGCTTAATTAACGATCCGAAAATTGATGGCAGTTTTGATGTGGAACACGGTTTACACATTGCGCGTGAACTTTTGTTAGAGCTGGCGGAAATGGGCTTGCCACTTGCCACCGAAGCGCTTGATCCGATCACGCCACAATATATGGCAGATTTATTCAGCTGGTCAGCCATTGGCGCAAGAACCACAGAATCGCAAACTCACCGTGAACTGGCGTCAGGCTTATCAATGGCGGTGGGGTTTAAAAATGGTACGGACGGTAGCATTGCCACTGCGATTAATGCGATGAAAGCGTCTGCAATGGGGCATAGCTTTATTGGTATCAACCAGCAAGGGCAGGTGAATTTGCTCAACACCGCAGGCAATCCAAACGGACATATTATTTTGCGTGGTGGAAAAGCGCCAAATTACCAAGCGGAATTTATTCAACAAGCAGAACAAGAATTACAAAAAGCAGGCTTAGAACCCGCCATTATGGTGGATTGTAGCCACGGCAACTCGAATAAAGATTACCGCCGTCAGCCGATTGTGGCAGAAGATGTTACACAACAAATCGCTAATGGCAACCAATCCATTATTGGCGTGATGCTAGAAAGCCATATCAACGCAGGCAACCAAAGTGCTGAACAGCCAGTAAGCGAAATGCAATATGGTGTGTCAATTACTGATGCTTGCATTGATTGGGAAACTAGCGAGCAATTATTACGTCAAATGGCACAAGCATTGAGCAAAAAATAACTGGCAAAATCATCAGACTGTAAAGAAATAAGGACAATAACGTGGACGCACTAAAAGAACTGCGTACAGAAATTGATACACTGGATCAAGAATTATTGCAATTATTCGCAAAACGCTTGGCATTGGTAAAAAAAGTGGGGGAAATCAAACATCAACACGGCTTACCCATTTATGTGCCAAATCGTGAAGCAGAAATGTTGCAAGCAAGACGGCAAGAAGCGGAAAAACTTGGCGTACCGCCTGATTTAATCGAAGATGTATTACGCCGTTTAATGCGTGAATCCTACACCAGAGAAAATCAGTTTGGCTTTAAAACCGTTAATCCTAACATCAAAAAAATTGTGATTGTGGGCGGAAAAGGTAAGCTAGGCGGATTATTCGCACGTTATCTGCAGCTTTCTGGTTATCAAGTAGAAAGTTTAGGGCGAAACGATTGGGACAACGCCGCGCAGATTTTATCAGGTGCAGATGTGGTTATTGTGTCCGTACCTATCGTAAACACGGTGGAAACCATTGAACGTCTTGCACCTTATTTAACAGAAAATATGTTGCTCACCGATCTCACCTCGGTGAAAAAAGCGCCACTTGCAAAAATGCTGGAAGTGCATAAAGGCGCAGTAGTGGGCTTGCACCCAATGTTCGGGCCAGATATTGCAAGTATGGCAAAACAAGTGGTGGTGCGTTGTGATGGGCGTTATCCAGAACGCTATCAATGGCTATTAGATCAAATCAGCATTTGGGGCGCGAAAATTTATCAAGTGGACGCCGCTGAACACGATCAAAGTATGACTTACATTCAAGCCTTACGCCACTTTGCCACCTTTGCCAACGGGTTGCATTTATCCAAACAACCTGTGGAATTGGCGAAACTGTTAGCCTTATCTTCGCCAATTTACCGCTTAGAACTGGCAATGATCGGACGCCTATTCGCCCAAGACGGCGCATTATACGCGGATATTATTATGGATAAACCAGAAAACCTTGAAGTGATCGAAAGCCTAAAACAAAGCTATGAAGAAAGCCTAAAATTCTTTGAGCAAGGAGATAAACAAGGTTTTATCCAAGCTTTCGAGCAAGTACGCGATTGGTTTGGCGATTATTCTGAACAATTCTTAAAAGAAAGCCGCCAATTATTGCAGCAGGCGAATGATTATCGCGAACATTAGTGAAGAACAAGTGAAAGGCTTGTTTTTATCAGTGCGGTGGAAAATTTGAAAATTTTTTACCGCACTTTAAATCTGAATAAATATTTGATTAAGCTCACAAAATTAACTTTTCTTTAAGATTTTTCCTCTATTCTGCACTATGATAGCGAGAGTTTTAGCTTGAAAGGAGAAAGCAGTATGAAAAATCATCTTCAGCAACACATTTCAGATCGCATTCAGCAATCATTGGGATTATTAGAAAATCAACAACTCGCCCAAGATTTATGGCATATTCTTGCAGAACAGCATTTCCAAGGCTTTTTACCGCAGTTTGTGGTGAATCATCTTTGCGAAAAATATCAATTAATCGCCAAAGACTTCGCCTTACTTTTATTGCCGATTAGTGCAAGTTATGCCAATCCTACGATTTCTCATTTTAGCGTAGGCGCGGTGGTTACAGGTGAAAGCGGCAGCCTTTATTTCGGGGCAAACCAAGAGTTTTGTGCTACCAATATTCAACAAACTATTCATGCGGAACAAAGTGCGATTTCTCACGCGTGGATGCGTGGCGAACGGAAATTGACTGACGTAACGGTAAATTATACCCCGTGCGGACATTGCCGTCAGTTTATGAATGAATTAAATAGTGCAGAAACCCTGCATATTCATTTGCCGCATAGCCAAAATAATTTGCTGCACAAATATTTGCCAGATTCTTTTGGTCCAAAAGACTTGGATATTACTTGCCGATTATTTGATGAACGCCATAATGGTTTAAATTATTCTACAGAAGATCCCGTTATTTTGGCAGCGCTAAATGCAGCCAACCAAGCTCACGCGCCTTATTCACAAAGCTATTCAGGCGTTGCCATTCAGCTTCAAGATCAGCAAATTTTTTCTGGTCGCTATGCTGAAAATGCGGCATTCAACCCAACCTTGCCTGCCTTACAAGTGGCATTAAATTATTTATTATTAAGTGGCAATGAGGTGGAAAATATTCAGCGCGTAGTGATGGTTGAACAGCCTTTAACCCTTTCTTATCAAAAAATGGCAGAAGAATTATTGGCTTATTTGGGAGAGGTGAAATTGGAATATATTTTGCTGTCTTAGCGATAGAACAACGGTCTAATTCAGACCGTTTTTTTATTTTACTGCGCCATATTTTCTACGGTTTTAAGGAAACCTTGTGCGGTGGCAAAAGCGTCACTCTTGCCTTGCGCGCGCATAATCATATCGGACATTTCACGAAATGCGCCTTGTCCGCCGTGGCGTTGTAGCACATAGTCGGCACAATCTTGTACATAATCCATCGCATCGCCTACGGCAAAGGATAATCCACATACCGCGAAAGCGGGTAGATCCACGCTATCATCGCCGATAAATGCGGTTTCTTCAGGGCTTACGCCAGCTTGTTTCATTAATTCAAAACAGGCGCTTTCTTTTTCTAATTTGCCTAAAAAGAACAGTTTAATCCCAAGATCGGCAATGCGCTTGCGTAAAATAGGGGAATCTCGCCCTGAAAGCACGGCAACTTGCACGTCATTTTCCATTAACATACGAATGCCCAATCCATCACGAACGTGGAAACTTTTGAACGCTTCGCCGTTGGCGTCATAGTGGAGTAAACCGTCTGTGAGTACACCGTCCACATCGGTGATCACGAGTTTGATATTTTGTAATTGTTCGTTTGAAATCATAGTATTAGCTCGAAAATTCAATTAACCCCACCACGTTTTTAGCGTCATCTAACACGATTAATGAATGAATTTTGTTTTCTTTCATAAAGTTTTCCGCTTCCGCTAAATAGCAATTTGCATTGATGGTTTTAGGTTGAGAAGTCATTAATTCTTGCGCGGTTTTGCTGAGTGCGTCCGCGCCATTGCGGGTGAGTGTTCGGCGAATATCGCCATCGGTGATAATGCCTTTTAATTCATTGTCTTGCATAACAATCGCCACGCCCATACGCCCCTCATTCATAATGGTTAAACAATCTGTAAATGAGGTAGTGAGCTGTGCGATTGGCAATTTGGTTTGCATTTGATCTTTCACGCGGGATAACAAGCGTTTGCCTAAACTTCCGCCTGGGTGATATTTGGCAAAATCTTCAGGTTGGAAATTTCTTGCGGTGATGAGCGCAACGGCAAGGGCATCGCTCAAGGCAAGGGTAACCAGTGCCGAGGTGGTGGGCGCAAGGTTATTCGGGCAGACTTCCCGTTCCACCGTAATATCCAGCACATAGTCAGCGTGTTTTGCAAGGGTAGATTGCTTATTACTGGTTAAAGCGATGATTTTATTACCAAAATTCTTTAAACTTGGGAGCAGTTTATTCACATCATCGGTTTCGCCGCTGTATGAAATCAACATCACAATATCAATGGGCTTGAGCATTCCCAAATCGCCGTGAAAGGCTTCTGTCGGGTGTAGGAAAAAACTTGGTGTGCCAGTGGAAGCAAAGGTCGCCACCATTTTCTTACCAATCAGACCTGATTTACCAATTCCGCCCACCACTAAGCGCCCTTCGCAATTTAGAATTAATTCCACCACTTGGTTGAATTGCTCATCTAAACGCTGGCTTAGTTGTAGCAAGGCTTTTTGTTCCACCGCAAGGGTGTCTTGTGCGATTTTGAGATAATCCATTGTTGCCCCTTTTATATTCAGCAAAAGTGCGGTTATTTTAGCGTAAGTTTTTTGCGAACTCTAGCAGTCATTTTTCTGAGTTTTCTTGCATTTGTTTGATATTCCGTTATACTCTCGCCCTGAGTTAGCCAAATAATCGCTGGTTTATTGAAGCCCTAAACCGTTTGTATAAACGACCTAGTGGGACAAATAGACGAGAGGAAAGTCCGGGCTACATAGGGCAGAGTGCCAGATAACGTCTGGGAGGCGAGAGCCTACGACAAGTGCAGCAGAGAGCAGACCGCCGATGGCTCGTTTGAGATCAGGTAAGGGTGAAAGGGTGCGGTAAGAGCGCACCGTGTGGGTGGTAACATTTCACAGCAGGGTAAACTCCACTCGTAGCAAGACCAAATAGGAACTCAATGGGTGGCCCGCTCAGAGTTCGGGTAGGTTGCTTGAGCGTTTGTGTGAACAAACGCCTAGATGAATGATTGTTCAACGACAGAACCCGGCTTATCGACTAACTCAAGGAATAAAATAGCCTCCAGATTTGGAGGCTTATTTTTTGCCTGAATTTAGTCTAAACAGACGTTTGAAAAATACCGTAAAATCCCACCGTACTTTCAATTTCATCATCATTGTATAGAGAGAAAAGTGCGGTCTATTTTTTCAATAAATCCTTCAACCCCTCTTTCATTGCCGACATTTGATGCTCATAGGCAGCTTTGCTTTCTCGCTCATCAATCATATAAGTGATGGTTTCAGACAGGGTCATTTTCATTTTCTTCGCATATCTTGATAAGCGCAACCAAACAGAATATTCCAAATCAATGGATTTTTTCTTGGTGGTTTGCTTTTCCGCATTGAAAAAACGCTTACGCCGCGCACGAATCGCTTGGTCTAATTTCACCACTAAATTAGGTGAAAGATGAGTTTTCACCCATTCTTCTATTTCTGTCGCATTATTTTGTGTGGCAATTAAACGGCGCACCATTTCTTGTTGCAAACTGCGCTCTTCATAACGCGTAATTTGCTCCCCTTCACGGGCTTTTTTGGTTAAATAGAGCCATTTCCAATGTGCTTCTTGATTTTCTAGCTTTTGGTATTTCATCGTATTTCCTCAAACTCCGTTACGGGGTAACTCTGTATAAGTTTACGCTGTTCCGATTTTTTTTGCGAGTAAATTTTGTTTTGGGTGATAAATTCGTCTAACCGCGATATTTTTAGCGATATTTATAAAGTGCGGTGGAATTTCACCACACTTTTTCAAGCAAATTGATAAGGGATAATATGGCTTAAATCTTCGTTAATGATTGAACGAGTTTGTTCTGTGTCATAATGTGATTGCATATTAAGCCAGCTTTGTGCATCTGTGCCAAAGAATGTTGCCAAGCGCAATGCGGTATCGGGAGTAATGGAACGTTTGCCTTTGACAATTTCATTAATTCTGCGAGGTGGGACAGAAATCGCTTTTGCCAGTGCGTATTGGCTAATGCCAAGTGGTTTTAGCCAATCTTCTAATAAAATCTCACCGGGGTGGGAGAGAGGAATTTCTCTAATCATAATCAGTTATCCTTAATTTAGTGGTAATCCACAATTTCAACATCAGCAGCGTGCCCATTTAACCAAGTAAAACAAATTCGCCACTGATCGTTAATTCGAATGCTGTATTGCCCTTTTCGATCACCAGAAAGCTGTTCTAAATGATTTCCAGGAGGAATTTTTAAAAAGTTAAGCTCTGTTGCCGCATTGAGTTGTTGAAGTTTTCTCATTGCGACTTTTTCAAATGGGATAAAACGCCGTATTCGTTTACCTTCAAAAAATGCTTGGGTTTCTTTACAGGAAAAATGGGTAATCATAAATAATAACGCCTTTCGTTAATATCACATAATGGTAACGAATCACGTTATTAAATGCAAGGCATAAATATACAAAATAATCCCATTATGCGATAATCCACCTTTTCAACCATTACCCAAAGAGAGCCACACATTTTGCCTGCGTTATTTAATCAAGTTTTATCTTGGCAGAATTTGCGTCCTGAGTTAGCAGGGCAAGCAGATTTTTCGCAATCTATTGATTTTTTTGACCTACAATCGCGCGCCCGCGCGAGCGTTTCGCAATTCTTGCAAAATTCTGACCGCACTTTATTAGTACTAAAAGCCGATCAGCAAGGGGAATATGCGGTGCTGCTGGAAAAATTTATCAGCCAGTTCCAACCACAGCCTTTGCCCTTGAAAGGCGTGCATTATCATATTGAGCAAGGTTCTGAGCAAACATTGCCTAAAATTACGTTGCAAAATGCGACCAGCGTGGAAGATAATTTTGCCGCGAAAAAACAAGTGGCGAGTGCGATCTATTATGATCAACAACGATTATTCGGTAATGTGCGTTCAAATGGTCAACAGATTGCGTTACAAAGTGGCTTGGTGCATCAGTTAAACGGTGGCGTGCTGATTTTAAGTGTTGAGCCTTTATTAACGCAGGTGGGCTTGTGGGAACGCTTAAAACAGCTTTTGAGTGAACAGCATTTCCATTGGCAATCTTTACATCCTTATAAACCGCTGCCTTGTGATATTCCCAGTTACGATCTGGCATTAAAAGTGATTTTATTGGGCGATCGCACGCAACTGGCGTTATTAGAAGAATTGGACGAAAGCCTTTATCAGCTGGCGGATTATGGCGAAATTGAAAGCTATTTTTCCCTTGATAACGAGCAAGCGCAGCAACAATGGCAAGGTTATGTGCAATCTTATGCGAAACAGCTGGGTATTCAGCTCACGGCGGACGGAATAAATCGACTCTATCAGCTTTTGGTGCGAGAAAGCGAAGATCGCCATTGCATTAATATTTCGCCGTTAAAGTTAAAAGAGATATTGAGCAACACACGCACATTGGCGCAATGCAATGAATTAAGTGCGGTGCAATTTGAACAATATTTTCAAGCCAAACAGCAACAGCAGGGCTTTTTGCAACAGCAAACCTATGCGGATATTCTGCACGAACAAATTTATGTGGCAACCGAAGGCGAAGCGGTAGGGCAAATTAATGGGCTTTCTGTGATCGAATACCCAGGCAGCCCAGTTTCCTTTGGTGAACCTTCACGGATTAGCTGTATTGTTCAGCTTGGCGAAGGGGAAGTGATTGATGTCGAGCGCAAAAATGAGCTGGCAGGTAATATTCATAGCAAAGGCACAATGATTGCTGAAGTGTGTTTAGCGAATATTTTAGATTTGCCCACTCAACTGCCGTTTTCCGCGTCTATTGTTTTCGAGCAATCTTATAGTGAAATTGACGGCGATAGCGCTTCGCTGGCGTGTTTCTGCGTGCTGGCTAGTGCGCTTTCCTTGCAGCCGTTGCCACAATCCATCGCCATTACCGGGGCAATCGACCAATTTGGGCTGGTACATTCCGTAGGTGGCGTGAATCAAAAAATTGAAGGCTTTTTTGCCATTTGTGAAAAACGGGGTTTAACGGGCAAGCAAGGGGTGATCGTGCCTTCTGCGGTGTTAAATCAGCTGAGCTTATCGGAAGCTGTGATAAGTGCGGTGAAAAATCAGCAATTTTCCATTTGGGCGGTGGAAGATGTTTTCCAAGCCTGTGAAATTCTGTTTAAACGCCATTTGTTAGTTGAGGAAGATAGCACTTACAACGAACAAAATCAGCCATTGAGCGAGCTGATCAGCCAACGTTTAAACGCCCATTCGGAACAACAAAAAAGTGGTTTTTGGCATTGGTTATTGGGGCGAAAAAGTTAAATTTTTGCACCGCACTTTATGTCAGACTTTGATCATCTTAAAAGAGCGGTGAAATTTTCTAAATTTTATTTTAGGCGAGCAGCGATGTTCGCCTTTTTTATTTCTCAAAATTAAATAATTTACTCACTGATCGGACAAGTTGAGCGAACAAGTGTTAGCTATATCTATTTTCTTCTAATCCTGATATTATGCGGAATAAATTGATACGTTGCGTATTTTATACATAGAAGGAAATAAAAATGATGGACAGTTGTACACCAAATAAAAAAAGTAGCTACAGCTATGAGGATTTATTGGCATCAGGACGTGGTGAATTATTTGGCGAACAAGGCCCGCAGCTCCCCGCACCAACAATGTTGATGATGGATCGCATTGTGGAAATGAATGAAACAGGTGGCGATTTTGAGAAAGGTTATATTGAAGCGGAATTAGATATTCGCCCAGATCTCCCTTTCTTTGGTTGCCATTTTATTGGTGATCCTGTTATGCCAGGTTGTTTAGGGCTAGATGCGATGTGGCAACTTGTCGGTTTCTATCTGGGCTGGATCGGCGGCAAAGGAAAGGGCAGAGCCTTAGGCGTTGGCGAAGTGAAATTCACTGGGCAAATTTTGCCAACAGCGAAAAAAGTGATTTACCGCATTAATATGAAACGTGTGGTAAACCGCAAATTAGTCATGGGCTTAGCAGACGGAGAAGTTGAAGTGGACGGGCGCGTAATTTATACCGCCAACGATCTTAAAGTCGGCTTATTCCAAGATACTTCAGCGTTTTAATGATGATGATATTATTGTAAGATTAATTGGAATCAATTCCCTTATTGGCTCAGGCGTTACCCTTTTGCGCTTGAGCCTTTTTTATTTTGATTGTTTATTCAGTTTCGTCCACAATATCCGCAAAACAGGCTTGCAATACATCAGCTAAATCTTGCGGCGCGAGTTCCACACTCAAACCGCGTTTACCACCCGAAACATAAATTTGTGAAAAATTTAAGGCCGATTTAGCAATCACCGTTTTCACTTTTCTTTTTTGCCCTAAAGGGCTAATTCCCCCCACTAAATAACCCGAGCTTTTTTGTGCGGCATCTTTGTCTGCCATTTCCACTTTCTTCACCCCAATGGCTTTTGCCGCTTTTTTCAAATTGAGCTTATTTGCTGTCGGCAACACAAAACAAGCGAGCTTTTTCTGATCGCCATTTTCAGCGACTAAGAGAGTTTTAAAGGATTGCTCTGGCGGAATGCCTAATTTTTCTGCGGCTTCATCGCCAAAATGGGTATTGCTTGGATCGTGATCATAACTATGCAAAACAAAAGGGATTTTATGCTTTTTTAATAAATCAATGGCTGGTGTCATTTTCTTTTCCTGTCAGAATTCGGTAAAATATGACGCTTATTTTACGCTGATTATGACAATCAAGGGAGAAAAAATGTTAAAGATCGCCATTGCCGCAGAATTTGAATTAGCCGAAAAACTGGCTGAATGCTTAGAACAAAGCCAGCTAGAAATTGATCAGCTATCCGTAGTGGAAATTTTTCCATTTAATGAAGAACAAGGCATTCGTTTTAACAATAAAGCGGTGGCGCAAATTGTGCCAGATGAAGTGGATTGGGCAACTTTCAATTATGTGTTTTTCGCAGGCGAAGTGTCTGCTGCCAGCCATTTAGCGAAAGCCGCAGAAGCAGGCTGCGTGGTGATTGATTTATTTGGGCTTTGTGCCAGCTTGCCTGATGTACCACTGGTGATCCCAACGGTTAATGACGCACAATTAGTGGAGTTGCGACAACGTAACATTGTTTCTTTACCAAACCCGCAAGTAACCCAAAGTATTCTGCCATTGAGTGAAATTTTGCAAAATTACCCATTAAAACAAGCGGTTGTCAGCTCGCTTCTGCCAGCTTCTTATATGGGCGATGAAAAAGTGGCGCAACTTGCAGGGCAAACTGCACAACTATTAAATGGTATCCCTTTAGATGAAAATGTCCAGCGCCTAGCCTTTGATGTTTTCCCTGTAAAAAGTGCGAATTTGAGCGCGCAAGTGCAGAAAATTTTCCCACAGCTTGATAATGTAGTGTTCCACCAAATTCAAGTTCCTATATTTTACGGCCTTGCCCAACAAGTCAGCGCCTTTTTTGATTATGATGTGGCCAGTGAAGCCGTAGCAGAAATGTGGCAACAAAATAGCTTGATTGAATACCACCCAGAAAGCCAAATTACCCCTGTACTTAATGGCGAAAATGAAAACGGCGAAAGTGAAGTCAAACTGCATATCAGCAATCTTAATCAGCGAGAAAGTGCGGTAGAAAATGGCATCGAATTTTGGTCAGTGGCAGACGAACAACGCTTTAACCTCGCCTTAATGGCTGTGAAATTAGCTGAATTGGTGTATCAATCGGGTTATTGATTTTCTTTCAAAAATTTCTAAAAGAAAGTGCGGTGGAAAAATTTATGTTTTTTCTACCGCACTTTTCTTTTTCTGCTTTTATTCTCTTTTTTGTTTGTTTTTTCTAGAAAAATATTTTTCCATTTTAATTTGAAATAAAGCACCTAAAATGACTGCTAATATTTCTAATATCCCCCATTTTACTGATCTAGCTATTCTTAACTTTCTATTTTCAATAAATTCATTATTTATATTATAAAAGCATTCTCCATTTTTAGGTATAAGCTGTATATATTTTCTCCTTTTGAGGATATGTCAATAAAAGTTATACTTGATAATTCATACCTTCCGATTTTATATATAAGCCACA
>NZ_JBMMGT010000035.1:0-19600 GCF_049366555.1 Avibacterium volantium
CTGGGCGATTATTGGGCGAAATTCTGAATAAAATTGAACGCAATACGTTCAATTATGCAGATTACTTCCCTACTTCGCCTAAGTTAAAAATTTTCGGTAAAATCATAGAAGGCGTTACTGTTAAAAATTATCTTGATGAATATTTAACAAATTGTAAAGAGCGTAAATTATCTCCATCAACTTTACTTGGTTACCAAAAAATTATTCAGCAGCTCCATCATTTCCACGCGGTAACTGTATCAGAATTAACCCCTGCAATGCTAAAAAACTGGGTTAAATTACAAAATACAACATCAAAAACTATCAGAAATCGCCTGTCGGTATTGCGTTCTGCCCTTGATGAAGCCATTACTGATGGCGTAATTACAGCCAATCCTGTTGCATTAATTACGGTAGATCGATACAAGTCAAGAGAAAAAAGCACGAGTTACGAAGTAGATCCTTTTACGCCTGATGAAATTGAGCTGATTCTTTCACACTGCCAATATGAACAATGGAGAAATTTATTTCAATTTGCTTTTAGAACGGGGTTAAGGAGCTCAGAGCTTTGTGCATTACGTTGGCGTGATATTGATTTTGACAATCGTATTGCATACATCCAACACGCAAAAGTAGTTGGCATAATCAAGGGGACAAAAACAAAATCAGGGACACGAGAAGTTATCCTTGATGAAGCCGCCTTTTCTGCTTTGTTGAATCAAAAAGATTTCAGCTATGGTACAAGCGATTTTGTTTTTACCGATCCCAAAACAAAAACAGCTTGGGCAGGAGCTGATGCGATTAGAAAAAAGGCTTGGGTACCAACATTAAAAGCCGCTGATGTTCGGTATAGAAACCCATATCAAACACGACATACCTATGCTACAATGCACATCAGTCAAGGAGCTAATCTATTCTGGCTATCAAAACAGATGGGGCATAAAGGACCAGAGATGTTGTTTCGGATCTACGGTTCTTACTTAAAAGACTTTGAGTTAAAATAATCCGTATTTGATCCGTAAACTTTTGGATTTCTAAAAAGTAAAGTAAAATCAATACGCTATATGCCTTATTAACTAGGGTTCAACTCCCCCCAGCTCCACCAAATTTAATATAATCTAAGCGCAGTATTAATTTCTATTTGTAGAACTTTATAGCTTGGATCTCCCCTTAAAGTTATCCAATTAATCTAACTCTCTCCGCTACTATTAAACCTTTTTATTTCTCCCCTTTTCTTAGATTAAAAATGGTATTAATTTCATCACAAGTACAACATCATAACTACTTCTAACCAAGGAAAATTCTCAATAAAAAACGGTAGAAATTCTTATCAAATTCCTACCGCACTTATGTTTTCAATTAAGATGAAAAATTAGAACCCTTCTTTTAAACTTACGGTTAAGTTGAAAATCAGGTGTTCTGGGTGGCTGTCTTTGCTATCAGCACAGAAATAACCTTCACGTTCAAATTGGTAGGCTTTTTCTTCTTGTGCGTTAGCTAAACTTTTTTCCACAAAACCGTGTTTTACCACCAAAGAATTTGGATTTAACACTTCGTAAAGCTCTTCAGCAGCGCTTGGGTTTGGCACAGTGAATAATTTGTCGTATAAACGGAATTCAGCTGGCACATTGTCTGTGGCAGAAACCCAATGAATCACGCCTTTGACTTTACGCCCGTCCGCAGGATTTTTACCTAAGGTTTCAGGATCATAAGTACAATAAACGGTGGTGATGTTGCCCTCAGCATCTTTTTCCACACGCTCCGCCTTGATCACATAAGCATTACGCAAACGCACTTCTTTGCCTAATACTAAACGTTTATATTGTTTATTCGCTTCTTCACGGAAATCCGCTTGATCAATATAAATTTCTTTAGTAAATGGCAATTGGCGATGGCCTAATTCTTCGCGATTTGGGTGATTCGGCGCAGAAAGCATTTCTTGCCCGTCAAAGTTTTCAATCACGATTTTTAACGGATTAATCACTGCCATTGCACGCGGGGCATTTTGGTTAAGATCATCACGAATACAAGATTCCAACGCACTAAATTCCACCACGTTATCTTGCTTGGTTACCCCAATGCGACGGCAAAATTCGCGAATTGACGCTGGCGTGTAGCCACGACGGCGTAAGCCAGAAATGGTTGGCATACGCGGGTCATTCCAACCGTCCACAATTTCATCTTCTACCAATTTCAATAATTTACGTTTAGAGGTTAGGGTATATTCCAAGTTCAAACGTGAAAATTCATACTGATGTGGTAATGGACGTTTAATGGAAATATGCTCAAGCACCCAATCGTATAAACGGCGGTTATCTTGGAATTCAAGGGTACAAAGTGAGTGCGTAATGCCCTCAATGGCATCGGAAATACAGTGGGTGAAATCGTACATTGGATAAATGCACCATTTGTTGCCCGTGTTGTGATGTTCGGCAAATTTAATGCGGTATAACACCGGATCACGCATTACCATAAATGGCGATGCCATATCAATTTTGGCACGCAAACTGGCTTTTCCTTCGGCAAATTCACCATTTTTCATTTTTTCAAATAAAGCAAGATTTTCTTCTACACTGCGATCACGATATGGGCTATTTTTTCCCGGCTCGGTCAGCGTTCCACGATATTCACGCATTTGCTCTGGGGAAAGCTCGTCCACATAAGCCAAGCCTTTTTCAATTAATTCAATAGCATAGCCATAAAGTGCATCAAAATAATCGGAAGCATAGCGTGCTTTGCCCTCCCAGTGGAAACCTAACCACTCTACATCTTGTTTGATGGAATCCACATATTCCACATCTTCTTTAACGGGATTGGTGTCATCAAAACGTAAATTGCACAGCCCTTTATAATCTTCCGCAATGCCGAAATTTAAGCAAATGGATTTGGCGTGTCCGATGTGTAAATAGCCGTTTGGCTCAGGTGGAAAACGGGTGTAAACGTGGTTTACTTTCCCTGTTTCCAAATCTTCATCAATAATATGACGAATAAAGTTGGTAGGTTGATGTTCGTTCTCTGTAATATGGCTCATTTTGACCTCAAAATATTCTCGATTTTTGTAAAAAAATTGTTGTTCATTCTACTATGTTTAACAGCAGAATTCAAAAGTGCGGTTGATTTTCCTTAGATAAATGATACAATTCACGCCCTAAAATGAACGAACGTTCATTCAGTGTAAATTTATTTTTATTAAGGTCTTCTTAAGAAAGGTTTTCTACTATAATCATCGAATAAAACAATTGTTATTTTTCTCGGAGTTTTTATGCGTAAAAAAACGATTTTTTCCCTACTTGCCGTTGGGTTAGTGGCATTTGGTGCTTATAGTTATTTCACCCATTCTAATCAACAAGAAACCACCTATTTAACAGAAAATGTACGCCGTGGCGAAATCAAAAAATCCGTCATCACCGCAGGCACCGTTCGTGCTTATAACCGTGTGGAAGTGGGCGCGCAAGCCTCGGGTAAAATTGAAAAAATTCACGTTGTATTGGGGCAACATATCAAACAAGGGGATTTAATCGCAGAAATTGACTCTAAAAATCAAGTGAATGCGTTAAATTCAGCACAAGCAGAATTAAAAGCCTACCAAGCTCAGCTCAATGCAAAACAAGTAGCTTATAATGTGGCGAAATCTGCCTATGATCGCCTTGCGAAATTATATGCGAGCAAATCCACTTCTCTAGATGAACTGAATGCGGCGAAAAATAGTTTATCTGCTGCCAAAGCGGCGATTTCTGAAGTGAAAGCCGCCATTCAGCGTGCGGAAATTCAAGTAGATACGGCAAAAACCAATTTACAATATACCCAAATTCTTGCGCCCTTAGACGGCACAGTGCTGTCCATTCCCGTATCCGAAGGGCAAACGGTGAACACCAACCAAACGACCCCAACCATTGTGCAAGTGGCGGATTTAAGCAAAATGCTGATTAAACCTGAAATTTCTGAAGGCGACATCACCAAAGTGAAAGCAGGAATGACCGTGGAATTTACCACTCTTTCTGAGCCAGACAAAGTCTATCATTCCACCATTCATTCCGTTGATCCCGCCATCACCACGCTCACGGATAACGAATATAAAGAAAGCGTTTCAGATACTAGTGCGGTTTATTATTATGCCAATGTCTTAATAGATAATCCTGATAACCAACTGCGTATTGGAATGACGACGCAAAATACCATTATCATTGCTGATGCACAAGATACGCTACTTGTTCCTACTATTACGTTACACAAAGATGGAAAAGAAACCTTTGTTAATATATTGAAAGATAATGATAAAGTAGAAAAACGCACCGTTGTTACAGGGTTAAGCGATGATATGAATACGCAAATTTTAAATGGCTTGGAAGAAGGGGAAAAAGTGATTTCCTCGCAAGTAACCAGCGATGAAAAAGTGGGAAATACTTTCCGCAGCCCTCGAATTTTATAAAGTGCGGTGGTTTTTTTATGAATATTATTGAATTAAGCCACATCAACAAATTTTTCGGTGAAGGCGAAAACCGCACTCAGGTGTTAAAAGACATCAATTTAGACATTAAAAAAGGTGATTTTATTGCCATTATTGGCCAATCAGGCTCAGGCAAATCTACTTTAATGAACATTATTGGCTGCTTGGATACAGCGACATCTGGCTCTTATAAAGTAGATGGTTTAGAAGTCAGCCAGCTCAATCGTGATCAGCTTTCTGATTTACGGAAGAAAAAATTTGGCTTTATTTTTCAACGCTATAACCTGCTTTCAACCCTAAGTGCGGTGGAAAATGTGGCACTTCCTGCCATTTATGCAGGCATCGATCAACCTACTCGCCTACAACGAGCCAAACAATTATTAGAAAAATTAGGCTTAGGTGATCGCTTAGAAAACAAGCCAAATCAGCTTTCTGGTGGCCAACAACAACGTGTGAGTATTGCGCGTGCCTTGATGAACGGGGGCGAAATTATTCTAGCCGATGAACCTACTGGCGCATTAGATAGTAAAAGTGGCGAAACCGTGATGGATATTCTCACCCAGCTACATAGCGAGGGCCACACCATTATTTTGGTCACGCACGATAAAAACGTGGCAAATTTTGCAAATCGTATTATCGAGATCAAAGACGGCAAAATTATTGAAGATCGCCGTAAATCGGAACACATTACGCAAAAACAAGACATCATACCGCAAAGCAATAAAAGCCGATTACAATTTTATAAAGATCAATTTGTTGAATCCTTCAAAATGTCTATTAAAGCCATTGTGGCACATAAACTGCGTTCCTTGCTGACAATGTTAGGGATTATTATTGGTATTACTTCTGTGGTTTGCGTAGTGGCATTGGGAAATGGTTCGCAGCAAAAAATTCTTAGCAATATCAATGCCATTGGTACAAATACGATGGACATTTACAACGGTACGGGCTTTGGCGATCGGCGAGCAGCGAAAAATCAAAATCTCACCGTGAGCGATGCCAATATTTTAGCCAAACAAAGCTATATTGATAGCGTTACGCCCAATAGTTCCGTCAGTGGCACGCTAACCTATGGTAGTCAAAGTTTTTCCGCACAAGTGCGGGGCGTTGGCGAACAGTTTTTTAACGTGAAAGGACTGGCTCTCGCACAAGGGCGTTTTTTTACTGCCGATGAAGTGAAAAGTAGCGAGCAGGTGGCGGTGATTGATGAAAATACCTTAAAAGATGTGTTCAATCATCAAAACCCGCTCGGCAAGATTTTGATGATGAACAAAAAACCGCTGCGTGTCATTGGCGTTGCAAAAAGTAATAATTTTGGAATGAACAGCTCCAGCTTGAATATTTATATCCCTTACACCACAGCAATGAACAAAATTTCAGGCAATCCCAAAATTAGCTCAATCACAGTAAAAATTCGTGATGAAATCAGTTCTAAAGTGGTAGAAAAAGATCTCACTCGCCTACTCACCGTGCGCCACGGCAAAAAAGATTTTTTTGTATTCAACACAGATACGATCAAGCAAACTATTGAAAGTACTACTAATACAATGAAATTGCTGATTTCCTCCATCGCGTTGATTTCTCTTGTGGTGGGTGGCATTGGCGTAATGAATATTATGCTGGTTTCAGTTACAGAACGCACCAAAGAAATTGGCGTGCGAATGGCGATCGGGGCAAGACAATTCAATATTTTGCAACAATTTTTAATTGAGGCGGTGCTGATTTGCTTAATCGGCGGCGGCACGGGCATCCTGTTATCGCTTTTAATCGGAACGGTGTTTAATCTTTTTGTGCAAGACTTCACAATGATTTTTTCCACCTTCTCGATTATCGCCGCCCTGCTCTGTTCGAGCTTGATTGGGGTGATTTTTGGCTATATGCCAGCAAAAAATGCCTCGCAATTAAATCCAATTACCGCTTTAGCTCAGGAATAGTTTTTTGATAAAATTTCAACAATCAGGCAATAAAAAAATCGGCAAAATTACACCGCACTTTATTTACTTACGATTTTATTTAATAAGGAAAAAAATGATGTTAAAACAATCTAAACTCTCACTTGCTATTGGCTTGTCTGTGTTGTTAGCTAGCTGTGCGAATCTTGACGATTCTTACAAAGCTTCACAACAAGATTACCAACAATATGAAGAATTAACCAAACAATACAACATTCAAGAAAATTGGTGGACGCTGTATAAAGATCCGCAGCTTAATCAATTAGTTGAGCAAGCCTTGGAAAATAACAAAGATTTAGCCAAAGCCGCCATTGCCGTAAACACCGCACTTTATAACGCAAATTTAATCGGCGTAAATTTAGTACCAAATTTTAGTGGTTCGGTTTCTTCTTCAGCTAGCAAAAATATTCACGATGGTGGCTCTTCCGTGATTAGCCACGGTGGTGCATTAAACGTGAGTTATACCCTAGATTTATGGCGTCGTTTAGCTGATTCTGCTTCTGCTGCAGAATGGCGACACGCTGCCAGCGAACAAGACCTTGAAGCAGCGCGTATTTCATTAATCAACTCCGTGATCTTAACCTACTATCAACTTGGTTACTTAAATGATGCGATTAACACCGTGAATAAAACTATTAATTACTATTCCGAAATTAACCGCATTATGCAAAATAAATTCCGTCAAGGTGTAGCAGATCGCGCAAGCTCCGATCAAGCGCAACAAGCGGTTTTAACAGCACGTAATACCTTAATCAATTACCAAACGCAAAAGAAAACAGCAGAAGCTACATTGCGTAACTTATTGAATTTAAAACCAAACGATTCATTAAAAGTGAACTATCCACATATTCTTAACGTGAAAAATGTGGGGGTAAACCTTAATGTTCCTCTTTCTGCCATTGCTAATCGTCCAGACGTAAAAGGCTATCAATATCGCTTAAACAGCGCTTTCAAAGATGCCAAAGCAATGCAAAAAAGCTGGTTTCCAACCATTACTTTGGGCGGAAGTTTAGGTTCTAGCGGTAATAAAATTGACAATGCATTCAACACTCCTATCGCAGGCGGAACGGTAGGAATTAGCTTGCCATTCTTGAGCTGGAACACCGTGAAATGGAACGTGAAAATTTCAGAATCTGCTTATGATCTTTCACTTGTCAACTTTGAACAAAGCATCACCAAAGCCTTAAATGATATTGACACCAACTATTTTGCTTACAACCAAGCGCGTCAAAACTTCGCCAACTTGCAGCAAACCTACAACTACAACAAACGCATCACGCAATATTATAAAAACCGCTATGATGCAGGCATTGCAGAACTAAGAGAATGGTTAAACGCCGCAAGCACCGAACGCAACTCTGAACTCTCGATTTTGAATGCAAAATACAATCTCATTCAAAGTGAAAATGCGGTATATAGTGCAATGGGTGGCTATCACTCCGCAAAATAATTGTTATTGAGTAACAATTAAAACAAAAGAGCGGTGAAAAATTTCTGATTTTTTCACCGCTCTTTTATTTATTGACGATCTGGGTTTCCTATCAACAAAAAAGCTACTGCGTTACACAGTAGCTTTTGACTCATTATTTTTGGGTTATTTTGCTAAGCTACGCCCTACTTCATCTATTTCTTTTCCTGCACTGCCAGTGCCTGATTGTTCTTGAAGAGATTTGAAATACTCTTGTATTTCTGTATCTTGCGATTGATCTACAGCACCATTATCGCTTATACCGATAAAGAACGCTTTATCTGCACATTGTTCCCAATATCTATCAGTTTGGGAACGATAGCTATTTCCGAGCTTGGCAGAACGATATTGAATATAGACGATTTCAGGATCAACCAAACCTAAGGCAGGATCTTGGAACGGTGAACTCATAAATCTTGCTCTAATTGCATCACAGATTGCTGGGCTTGGATATGAACTATTTGAAGCTGGATCATCAGATGATCCTTTTTTCAAAAAGGCTGGTGTAATCAACCCATAAAATGGGTTTACGTTACGATATTGAATATAAGACTCATCAACTTTCTGGTTGAACCTATTAAAATACCAACTTGATGAAATATAACGGGAGTTTTTTAATATCCAATCTTCATTGATCGTAATTAAATCTCCTCTCTCTGTTGTATACGGATTAATAGAAGCAGTATATTGCCAAGAATCTTTTTTCATTTTAGTCACAGTATTAAAGACTGATATATCGTCTTGAATAGCGGCATCAACAAAAACGAGCACACGTTTTTTATTTTGGCTACCTTTAGGCAGTGCTGTTATATTTGCCACCATATTATAAGCTCCCATTAATAAACCACTAATCCCAAGCTTTCCTCCTCCCATATGAGTAGATCGCGGGTTATAGTCTAGCTTGCTTGTGAAATCTGACAAATTAGTAAACCATGCCGAATCATCCTGAGTAGTATTTGTTTTAGAATAATCAAAACAAAGCCCTACACGAGTCCCATTTTTCTTATTAAGAGTTAACCAGCTTTGGCGAGTGGCTTCGTCATTAACGCCATAACCTCTTACATTTTTATCTTGTGCCAACGCGTCTAAGGCATCGGAGAGTGATTTTTTCTCACTCGCAGTCGGCTGATAATTTTTTCCTTTTGCCTCAATTGACGCTTTAATAATGCGGTATGCGGTATATTTTTCTCTTGTTGTAGGATCAACAATTTGATCAATTGTGTCGTAAACTGCTTTATTAGGTGAGTCTAAATCAAGATCTAAATATTGTTTTTCTGGACGAATATCATACCAAGCACGTTTTTTTCCTTGTTTACCATCTGCAAAATCCTGTTTTAAATCTTCAGGCCAAATATCCAAGGAAAGCGGAAGATATTTAGCCACCAAAATACCAGGCTCCATAGAATCAAAATTATTTGCTTTGGTAACTAAATGTCTATTTATCTTTTCCAACATTTCTTTTAAATTTTCTTTAACATTTGTCAAATTTACAGTAGTTACTTTATATTCCCAGTTATTCCTTAATTTTGTCGAAACAAAAGTTTGGCTTTCCACTAGTGGATCGTTAAATTTTTTATTTGAAGGAAATTTGAATGGTAATGCGCAAACATTATTTCCTTCATTAATGGGCTGGGCGCCAAGGGTAAATGCGGTTAAACCAATACGATTATTATTTGATTGACCATTAGATTGAGATTTAAAAATCTCTAGCATATTGACATATTCTTTTAGACTTTCAAAAATAGAAGTTGCCCAAGGAGTGTTACCACATTTTTTTAATATTTCAAAGTGTCTTTCTATAGTAATATTATCTGATTTCCATCTATATTCACCAGAACAATAAGGACCAGGAAGATTATCTGCAATACCTGAAAACATATCACTAGAAAAATTTACTGCAAACATAATATCTAGTGGTGGTATGCTTTTTTCTTCTTTAAATGCACTTCCATATTGGCCAATATCTATATGGGTAGGGATAAAAACATTTTTATTAATACTAATCGGCAATAATGAATTGCGTTCTAATGTGCCTTGCGCATAACAAGTAATACGGTTTGTTTCTTTATCGCAATGATAATCAACACTTTTAACCTTACTGTAACTATTAGCATAACTTGTCATATAGGCTTTTATTATGTCTTCATCACGTTGCTTAATTTGCTTATTATTTCTAGTTATGACTTTTTGCCCATTTTGCGTGCTAACTTTTCCTAAAACGAATTCATCATTACGATAGGTGTTATTTTCAGAGGTAATTGCCAAGGTAGCTTGCTCAAGGGAATCTGATAATCTTGCACGATCCAATAGTACGCCCGATCCATCAATCGTAAATCCAATAATAACAAGTAAAAAAACAGTAATCATCCCCATTATGATGCCATAAACACCCTTTTGTTGTTCAATGAATGAACTGAATGAGGTTGCCACTTTACGATAAATGCATGAATTTAACATAGTAATAGGTTCTCTCTGAATTATTGGCTATTTGAATAGAACGATTTTCTAATAACGCCAATAGATGAAGATGTATAATATTCCGTTTTCTTTGGCTCTTTTCCTAATGCTGACATTAGGGCTAAAAATAAACTTGGCGCTTTAGGAATACAAACCGTAACCCGAATAACAGGAACAAAACGTTTCATTTCTGAAAGAGGCGTAATATTATCTAATTTACGAAGAGGAGGTTGTTGGCACCCTTTATGTCCGCTTGCATTTGAAGAATGCAAATCTGGCGGGTTTGTAAACGGGGGCTTGCGCGTATTGTTTGGTGGAGTGAACTTTCCTTTTCCATATTCAAACACATAAGGCTCAACAAATACTACTGCTCGTCTTTCCGCTTTGTCATTAAATAATAATCGATTTGCTAATTCCATTAAATGATCAACTTCAGCCTGTAGAGGATAATCTGAGATATTTCCATCCTTATCAGGAATACCACTATCAGCACGCTCTTTTATTACGTTAAGCAAAGAATATGAAGCGCGGTCTAATTTTCCAATTGTTGAGCGGGCAATAAATAAATCTGTCATAAATGCGATGAGCAAACATAGCAATACCACCATAAATGCAAATTCAATGGTTACTGAGCCTTTTTGTTGATGAAAAAATTTATTCATTACTTTACCTTTCATGTTCTTGTAATACCACTATATTACGTTGCATCATTGGATTTACCAGATTTTTAGGAAACCAGCTAAACATCGGGTTATACTCATAATTGATAATGTATTCTGCCCAAATAGCATTTTTAGGATTATTATCACCGTTTCCATTGATAATATTCTGAATTACATCACTATTATTTGCGCCTGTTTTATTTTTATCGCCATAATATTTCACGCTGACACTAAAACTACTATTATTCAACCAGTTCCAATCTTGCTGTTCACTATTCAGCTTCTCTTGCACTCGTGTGGCGTAGTTAGAAATATTTTCCGTGTTTTTTACTTCTCTAATTGCTAACATTGAAGATGAATCAACATAAGCAGACAAAATAGATAATCGGGCAAGCTCAAACAAGCTGCCCACAATAACTAAAAAAATAACAATAGTTAAAGAAAATTCAACGGTACTCACCCCCTTTTTGTTAGTAAGAAAAGGTTTTAGTATTTTATTTAAAGATAAAATCATTTTTATTTTCTCTAATTATTTAGAATAATGCTTCGCATTTTGCAATTCGCCAACAAGTATTTCGGGATTTTTGCTTAAACTCTCTTTTTCAATAATATCTAAGGCATATTTCTTATCTCCTTTTTTAACTAAGGAAAATACAAGGTTATGCACTAATCGGCTATCTTTAACACCATTTGCATATTGAGGTAATAAAATATCTACTGCACCAGCATAATTTTTTTGTAAAATATCTATCATCGCAAGATTATTAAGCACCTTAACATCATCAACAAAATATGAACGCGCTTTATTGAAATTGTCTTTTGCTTGTTTGTAATTACCTAATTTGGCATAAGCGATACCAAGTAAATTATACGTCTCGCCATTATTTGGATAAGATAACAGCATATTCTCTGCATTATCTATTGCTTGACGATAGTCACCACTATGCAAATTATTCTTTATTTGCAATAACAATGCATCTTGTATATTTGCTTTCTTATCTTTTGAAGTTAATAATGGCTCTAAATAAAGTTGAGAAGAACGACTATCTCCAACAGAATAATAACTTTCAGCCAGTTTGTAGCGGATAACTGGATCTTCTTTTTCTTTTAATGACTCTCTGTAAAGTGAAATTAATTCACGATAATTATTTGATGAAAGATAAAATTTTTCTTTCACCGAAATATCTTGCTGATTAAATTTCGTAAAAACAGACTGAGAACACGCAGACAACAATACTGTCGCACTTAGTAATGTAAATAATCTCGTTGCTTTAGAAAACATTTGGAAAAACCCTCATTGCACCTGGTGCTAAAATCAAAATTACAATAGGAAACATAATAAATAGAATTAATGGAATACTCATCTTAGCTGCAAGTGTTCCTAACCGTTCTTCAATTTGAAGTAACTGGATTTCTCTAATATCTGCCGAAAGAATAATTAATTGATCATAAATCGATGAACCAAAATTCAAACTTTGTTGCAATACAGTACAAAACATCTTTATTTCGGTAGTAGGCAATGCCACGGCTAAATCTTTCAATGCTGAACTTAATCCGGATAATTCAGCTTTACGCATAATCCTCGTCATTACATAAGTTAAAGAAGGATTTAGCTTTTTAAAATCAGCCGTAACTTGTCGCAACCCGCCTTCAATACTGTTCCCTGTTTGAACGCTTACTGCCACAAGATCAATAAAGCTAGGAAGATCGGTCATTATGGACTTAATCTTCTTATTCAGAATCATTGATGTTAAAACACCTGGCAATAAAATAACGAAAATACCAATTAGCAAATAATAGACTAGTAGGTCTTTCTGTGGGGTTGATAAATTAAAGATATAAACAAGCCCTGATAATAAAGCAATTAATAATAATTTTAATCTAATATTTCTATCAATCATACCTAGCACTGACAATACTGGGCTACTACTATTGATCAATACTAATTCGAGTTCAAGTTGCTTTTTATTCTTTTTAGGTTGAGCTTCTTTTTCTTCTTCATTGTTATCTGAAACATCGTGAATTATCTTAGCTTGATAGTCATAGCGACGTTTCATTATAATTGCTACGACTAATAAGAATAAGCTCAAAAAAATTAATAGCAGAAAAATAAGTAATAGCTTTGTCGTCATGACACTCTCCTCATTAACCACCAAATAATCAAAAAGCCGAATAATTGACTACCAAATACGCCATATAAAACAATTCTTCCCGCAGGATTATTAATTAAAAAATCAAAGTTTTCTGGTTGAGCAAAACGCATAAAAATAAAAAATCCTACTGGAAAACAGCCAACAATCATTGCAGACATTCTCGCTTCTGAAGTCATTGCTTTCTTCTTCTGCTCCATTTTTTTGCTTGCGGAAATAACGCGGCTAAGGCGGTTAATCACTTCTCGAATTTGCCCACCTTTGCTTAAGTTTAATTTGATTGTCATAATGAAGAAATAATATTCTTTATAAGGGTAACGCGTATAGCTATCATCAAAAATAGAAGAAGGATCTTCCCCGAGCACTAAACGACGGTGAATATTTTTAAATTCTTCGCCAATTTGTCCGCCAATATCTTGCCCGCAACGCTCAAAAGCAGAAAGTAATCCGCTTCCTGCTGACGATGCTGAATTAAGAATTTGTAAGACTTCAGGGAAAACCTGCTCAAATAATTTACGGTTTTGTCGTTGCCCAAATTTCCATACAGCAAAAATCATAATAAGAATTTCACTAAGCAAGAAAAGTGTATTATCAATTCGGAAATAAGCAAAATTTACCAAATATAACGCTAATATGATTACCGCACTAATTAACAAATTTGGGATTAGTTTTCTCTTATTGCCACGAGTAAAATAGAATATCCATAAACTATAGAGATTCTTGATTTTAGTTAATAGCGTTGCAATTTTACTTTCACGTTGGGTTTGGTTGATTGTTTTCTTCGTTGAAAACCAAGACAACCCTACGGCTAACAGCAATAGCACGCCAAATATAACAATAAAGTAATAAATAACTGTCATACTCATTCAGATTTTTCCTCAAAAATGCGTTGCAATTCATCACTTAAATTAAACATTTGTGCATTTTGGTAAATAACAGAGCTATGTAATAAACCGTGCGATTTAAACTCGCCCTTAATTTTTCCATTTTCATCTCGTAGTTTGCTTGGTGTATAGGAAAAAATATCTTGTAATACGATTTGTCCTGTTTCCATACCTGCAACTTCAGTAATATTCATTACTTTACGAGTTCCGTCATTTAAACGTGAAACTTGGATAATGATATTTACCGCAGAAGCAATATTTCTTCTGATTGCTTCTAAAGGCAATTTGGCACTTGCCATCATTACCATACTTTCTAAACGGGCTAACGCATCACGCGGTGAGTTTGCGTGCAATGTGGACATTGAACCGTCATGACCGGTATTCATTGCTTGCAACATTTGGAAAGCCTCAGCACCACGGCACTCCCCCACAATAATTCGTTCAGGGCGCATACGCAACGCATTAATCACCAAATCTTGCATAGAAACTTCCCCTGTATGCTCCACCCCTGCTTGACGCGTTTCCAAACGTACTACATGAGGCTAATCTAAGCGAAGCTCTGCGGTATCTTCAAGGGTGATAACACGCTCAGTTGGTGAAATATAGGCTGAAAGTGCATTCAATAATGTTGTTTTACCCGAACCTGTACCCCCAGATACAATAATATTCGCCCGACAACGTGCTGCAATAATCAAAAAGTTGGCCATTGCAACATTCATTGAACCAAATTCAACTAATTCACCTAATGATTTTTTTGATTTACTAAATTTACGAATAGAAATTGATGTGCCGTCTAATGCAATAGGCGGAATAACCACATTTAAACGGCTGCCATCAGGTAATCGGCTATCAACTAGAGGGAAACTTTCATCAATACGACGCCCTACCTTTGCAACTAAGCGTTTCGCAATATCAGTAAGTTGTTCATTATTGATAAAATGGCGGTTTTCTCTTTGCAACACGCCGCCACGCTCGACCCAAATTTCATCAGGGCCATTGACTAAAATATCAGCAACGGTTTCATCATTCATTAGTTCACGGATTGCACCGTATCCACCAATTTCGTCAGCCATTACTTCTGCCATATAAATGGTATCAGACGCAATAATGTGTATATCATTGCGCTGTGCAATCCGACTTACATTCTGGGCAAGCTCGGCAATTAATTTTTCCCGCTCATTTTCGATTTCGTCTAATTTATCAATATCTAAATTTCTTAAAATCTCATTGCGGAAAAATATTTGTTCTTCCCTAGTTAGCATAATTTACGCCTATTTCTATTTCCCTGTTAATAACTTCATTAACACACCCTTTAATCCTTCAGGTTTGCTAGACTGATATTTTCTTGATAGCACCCCAATAACAGACTGTGTTAATTTTTTTAGTTGTTGCTCACCTTTTCGACCAAATTTAATTGATAATGAATTTTTTATATTAATTTTAGATAAATAAGGAATAACAGTATCAATTTGAGCATTTAATAAGGTTTCAATATCAGAAATAGACATTGATTTAGCGAGATCAGGGTGATTATCAACCACAGATATAAAACAACGGAACAAACGCTTATCTGCATTTTGAACGCGAGCTAATTCAGATAAAAATGATTTCGCCACACGCAATGCGCCAAGATTGCGATTGACGATGAGTACGAAATTATCACACACATCATAGAATTGATTAAATTCATCTCTATCTACATTAAAAATTGGCTGGTCGTAAATAATATAGTTATAGCTACTTGCAACATTCTCAGGAATGCTATGTAACGTACCGCGATAAAGATGAAGATATTCACTATATTCAACCACCTCATCTTTAACCACTTTCTTATTGACTAAAATATCAAGATCTTGCGAACCGCCTTTACCCTGAACAAGTAACACTGGCACTTGTGATTCAGTAACAATGCGATTAGCCAAATGCAACGAAGTAAGACTTGAGCCAATTCCGCCTTTACAACCTAACACACACACTTTCACCGTATGGCGTTTCGTTGGCATATTTATGCCTGAAAGAATTCGCTCAATCATTTGAGGAAGTTGTGAATCAGTATGGAAATACGGCAAACCCTCACGTGCAAAACGCTGTGAAAAACGAATTGAATCGTTATCCCCAACAAGACAGCACCACACATTTTGTGGCACTGTGCTATGAATGCGGATTAACACATCTTCAGTACTTACGGCATCGTGAATATCAATAATAATGCCAAAATACATTTCTGCAGATAGCTGAAAGTTTTTTTGTACATCTAAAAAATTACTAGGAATAATTTCAATCTGCTCTAATCCTCGAGTTCTTAAAAGTTGTGCAATACCTGTGCTTACTTTCTCACGGTCAGAAATAATACAAATTTTTCTTACTCTCGAGGAAACAGAATCATCTATTCCAAGTTTATTTTTATCTAATAATAGCATTATAAAAACCTATATTTTAATTATTGGCTAAATCCAGCCTGTCTGAAGAAATTACGCGTACCATCAGGGATTGGGAGTTTAAACATATCTTCAATTAAGCCTGTTGGTTTATAGCTAGGATATACTATAGAATCACTTGTTGTTGGTTTAACAAGGTAAACTGTTGCCACCACAATTAGCTCACGTTTATCTTTGTTTTTATCCACACTGCGGAAAAATGCGCCTAAAACAGGAATATCTGCGATGAATGGTGTTTTTGCAATCACATCACGGTCTGTTTCGTTATATAAACCACCAAGGATAAAGCTTCCGCCATCTGGCACTTCAAAGGTAGAACGTGAACGGCGAGATTCAAAAACTGGCACTAATAAACCATCTTTTGTTTGGCTCTGATTTGAAATATTGCTCACTTCTTGTGATAACAACACACGAATACGGCGATCTTTTAATAATTTTGCTGCCACATTTAACTTAATCCCGAACTCTTTATAAGTTACTTCAGAACGGCCATCTCTGTCATAGCGCACAAGCGGTACTTCACCACCAATAAGAATGCCGCCAATTTCACCTGATAGTAATGAAATATTTGGTTCAGCTAATACACGCCCTTTTGAATCATTGCGCAATGCACGAATAAAAGAAGCAAAATGTGTTGCAGCATAAGCTAAAGACCCGACACCATTTGTAGCACCGCCTAGCCACGCATAAGATTCATTTGGACTTGGTGAAAGATTTCTTGAATAATCACTCCAACTCCAATTAATGCCCATTTCATCGGTTAATTTTTTGCTGACTTCAACCACAGAAAGTTGCACATTAATTTGTGCAGAATCATTTGTGGTAAGGCGTCAATCACATTGTTATAGCGGTATTCATCAAGGAATGGAACGTGTTCTTTTTCTCCCTCGCCGTTAATATCAACCATTTTCTTAATGGTTTCTTTTGATGCACCTAAGGCTTCTCCAACAATGCGTGTAACTTCCTGTTGTTCCACTGCAGATTTTGCTTTGCCTTCAATAACATAGGCTTTCCCTACACGTTTCACAGAAAGGTTAGTATTAGGGAATGCAAGTCTAATTTGATGATTGGCTCGGTCAAGATCTTTCATCATACCATTCACATTAATGGTATCGTTGCGTAACTCATTGCCTTCTTCATCTAATACAGTGATTTCAGACACACCTTCCCCTTTCGCATAAATAATAAAGCTGTTGTCGCCAATAATTTCATAATCAGCCACATCAGGGGAAGAAATAAAAATCGTATCAATCTTATTTTTAGTTTGAAGCGTACGGCTCTGCCCATCTTCCATATTAAAAACTTGGGCAGAAACACTTAATGGAAATGCCACGCCAACAACCAATGCGGCACGAGCCAATTTAAAAATAGAAAATTGCATTTTAGTTACCTCTTAAAGAACGAATTAATGTGCCACTTTGTTTGATTGGCTGTTTATCAGTATTTTCAGGAAGAATTAATAAACGATTTTCACTTGCTGCAAGATAAAGGGTTTTAAGTTGCTCTGGCTCAAGTTTTAAACGAATTTTGAACGCACAGGTTTTTACTTCATCTTTATTCCCTTCTTCATTAACAGGTGTTTTCTTAATTTGCAGTAATTTTACAGATTTAAACACAGGAACAAATTTCACTTTGCTTTGGCTTTGATCTTTTCCGGCAAAAACAGAAACTGCCACATTATCGCCTGCTTGTAGGGTTTCTAAACTAGAACTATCTACATCATAAATACAAGCAGTTTGCGCCACTTCACGAGTAGGATCGATTGTGTAGCTAATGAAACGTTCATCATCTGGAGAAATTAAAATTTTTGGAGAAAGGTAGTCCCCTTGGGCAACATCTTGTGAAACGGTAAAACCGCGTAATCTTTTATCTTCAGCATTTTTATCTTCTGGATTTTCTTGTCCAGATAAAAATGAAGTTAAATCATATTGCATTAGCACACTATTTTCATCAATAGGAAGTTCGCTAAACACAATATCTTGTTGTTTTAAAATATGACCGCGAGGAATATTTTTATTTACAGTTGCAAATAATGCCTTTTTGGTTTCCTTATTTTCCACAACAGGTTTTTCTGGTTCAGGCTGTGGTGCTTCCACAGTTTGTGGCTGTTGAGGTGTAGAATCATCAGAAGAATAAAATAATATTCCTGTAATCCCAACGATTAAGATAAGAAATGCGGTAATAAATAATACCCTATAGTTCATAGCTGCTCCTATGGCAATAGTTGAATGTTGATGAATAAAAACAGATAACTAAGAAAACCTAGGCTAATTGCAACCCCGTAAGGCAAGCCATTTTTCTTAATTGCACTTCTAAAGAAAAGCAAACCACCAATAATTAGCAGTAAACCAAATAAGCTAATTAGTAATAAAACAAAAAACGCATTATTCGGTGGCACTAATAGCATCAATACAGTTAATAGCTTAATATCCCCTGCACCAATCACATTAAATAGAAAAAGAAAAAATCCGATAACGAGTGTAATCAAGGCGGGCTGCCAATATAACGTATGGTTGAGCAACCCGCCTAAAGGAAGTGCGGTCAAAAAAACAGCTAAAATTAATTTATTACTTAATATTCTGTGGCGAATATCCTGCCAACTTAGAACACTAAGCAATAAGCTAATGATTGTAATAAGCACCCAAACCATTATTTCCATTTTAGTTTATCTTATTATATGTTTTATTTTTTACCATTTTTACATCCTTTAAATGGCAAAATTTGCGTTATTCTAAACACATATAAACCACATAGAGAAACTCATTACATTTTCTTTTTTGTAATGCTGAATTATCTCCAAATGGTTTATTTCTCCAAATAGAGGGAGAATCCCAATTCTCCCTCTGAATATAGCATTTTTGCTTTATTGTTTGATTTTGTTTCCAGCTTCGCTAACTTTGGTTGTTAATGTAGCAAATTGTTTTTTAAGTTCATCAATAAAGCCACCTTCTTTATAGAACACAGCAACAACTAATACTGCAACAGCCACAGCGATTAAGCCGTATTCGATTGCAGTAACACCTTGTTGGTTTTCTTTAAAACGACGTAAGCCTTCAGTTACAGCGATATAGGCTTTAGTAGTCAAGTTAAACATTTTTTAGATCTCCTAAATAAATTTTGAGTATATTAAAAAGTAAGCCCAAAACATTATTTCAATAATTCT
>NZ_JBMMGT010000036.1:0-19309 GCF_049366555.1 Avibacterium volantium
TTACGCTTCCCCTTATTTTTCAAATATCGTTAAATCACTTTTTGCGCTTTCGTTAAATTACCTTTTGCACAAGGGCTGAAATATCTTCTGCAAAACGTTCTTGCGCTGCCATTTGCTCAATTTGTTGTGGTGAATATTTCTTGCCGTTATACACCACCACAATGCTCACATCGTCAGGTTGCAGAAAATGGCTCGTGCCGAATTCTGTATAGCGTGTTGCACCAATGCTAATGATCGCTTGGGTTGGATAATTGGCTTTTTTCAACAAATCAGCGATATTATTCATCGGGCCGAAATCAGGCTGATTATTCATTTGCCCCACAATCCAATCAAGCAATTTTTGATGAAAATAGCTATATCCCAAGGCTGGACTATCCACGCCATAAGCATTCATCTTGCCATCACGTTTATGAAAGCAAGCAATGCGATAATCATCAATTTCACTGCCTAAGTCAAAGGACGTGAGCGGAATTGTTTTTGATGCCAAGCCCTTGGTTTCCTCGCCCCAGTTTTTCTTTTCACAAATTTTATTGGCATTAGGACGGCGGATTGAACAATCGTTATAAGCCGCAAAGGCATAAGGCAAAAGTGCAGTAACTTTTTCACCAGAATATTGCACTTCACACAACAGGGCAATTTCAGGCTCAATCTGCAAATTATCCGCCCCCGCTTGCGGAAAACGAATATATTCGGCACTTAACGGATTGACCGCCAAAAAGTCATACTCGCCTAAGTTTTCTGCAGGCACATAAAAAGGAAAAATCGCTTTGGGTTGATGAGTTTCTGCCGTTTTCACTTGGGCAAAATCCTTTGCCTCACCTGCTTGTTCCAAATGCCCTGCAAAATTGCCTGCCACGCCAAGGCCGATAATATTTTTTGTCATTTTCTTGCTCCTTTTATCTTGATGACATATTCAAATCCTACAAGGTTATAAGGAATTTTCAAAGGGAAATTTCAGGGAGGAAATGATCTGTTATATTGATAAAATAAAAGCGAGAAACTCTCGCTTTTGTCTTTTAAATTAGGCAGTTAAATCTTTAATTTGCGTTGTCGGCGCGTTGTTCATTACTGATTTCACCCCATTTTTTGCCCCTTCTTGAGAAGCATAATATTGGCTACGTCCGATTTCTTGATGATTTTTAGCTTTCAATACGAAATAAGGTTTCTCATTTTTCGCCACGCGGAACTCAAAATTCGCCTCATCGCTACCATTTTTCTGCACAGATTCAATACCATTTAACGCAGACGCTTTGGTTTTATACAATTCACTGGTCAAGATAATTTGCGAGTTTGCCGCATAAAGGTTAAACATAAATTGACCATCACTTGCTTTTTTCAATTCATACCAGCCTAAAGCCATACTATTTTCCTTCTTAATGAATCGTGGGATATTCCACAGGTTCATCATAAGCTTTTTTTCTGTTTTTTCAATTAACTTAGTTAATTTTTTAGAAGATGACAATAAATTTAGAATGTTATAAGAACGATTTGATTTTCAAAAGGAAAGTTATTTTTATCATAGACAAAAAATTACCATACTCAATTGTATGGCAATTTTCATTCTAGCACTTAGAAAGTATAACCTATTTCAACATTGATACCGCGTTGGTGATAGTTGCCCGTGTTAAAGCTAGTAGAAATTTTCCAACCTTGATGCTGGTAACTCACGCCCGCCCCAAACTGTACTTGAGTTTTCGGGTAAATCTTATTGCGTTGATCTACCTTAGTTTGTACGCCGACATAATTTACCTCACCTTTAGTTTTGCTGGATAAGGTTTTTTGCACGCGCGTGTGAGCAAAAAGATTGATATTACCGAATTGGTAATTAAGCAGGGAAACAGCACCAAGACTACTAAACTGGGTTTTCAGTTTACTTATTTGAACATCATTGCTCGTTGTCAAATGAGATAATTCTTTGTATCCATAGGCAAGATCAACCATATTTTGCCAGCTTAAATTCGCCGTAATCGGATAACGCCACACCATTCCAACATTGGCGCCATAGCCCGTTGTACGGCCTTCATTGTTGTTGCGTTCAGCATTAAAGCTGCTTTGGTATTTCAGCTTACCTTTGCCGTAATTCACCGCACCGAACAATTCAACTTGCGGTGATAAGGCATAGCCATAGCGGAGTTGCAATTCGGTAAATCTTTCTTTTAAGGATTTAGTTACCGCTTTGTAACGTTCTTCATAGTTATGTTGTTGATTGCTTAAACGTGCGGCCAATTTATGTTTGCCTTCCACCTTCAAGCCATTAATTGCCACATTATTAAAACGTGATTTGCTATGAATATAAGTTAATTCTGGCTCAATATTGGCATTGTCTAGGGTGAGCCAAACAGCACTTTGTTCACGTTGAGCAAGATTATTTAACCAAGTTAGTGTTGCGCCTTGTTGCGCATTTAACATCACTTGTTGCTGATGAGCGAAAGTTTGAATGCCTTGGTAAAAAACATACTCGGCAAAATGTTGACGATCGATATTTACCAATTTATTGGTCCATTTTTTCTGTTCGGTAGTGAGCGTTCCTGCATAGTATTTTTTATCAAGTTCTGCTAAAGCCTGATCAAGCAATCTCGCATCATCACGCCACCCTGCGTATTTCGCCTGTGGATCAGATTGACGCACAAAATGCTTAGGATTGTCTTTATCCGTTTTGGTCGTATTTATGGCTTCAGCACCGCCGTTTTTTGCTGTATCTACAAGAGTGATGGAATTTTCATCTGTTTTTTCTTTTAATGTATTTTCTAAATCAGCTGCTGGTTCAGGGCGGTTTTCTTCCGCAGTATCAATAAGTGCGGTGGAATTTTCATCTGTTTTTTCTTTTAATGTATTTTCTAAATCAGCTGCTGGTTCAGGGCGGTTTTCTTCCGCAGTATCAATAAGTGCGGTGGAATTTTCGTCTGTTTTTTCTTTTGATGTATCTTCTGAATTAGCGGCTGGTTCAGGACGATGTTCTTCCGTAGTATCAATAAGTGCGGTGGAATTTTCGTCTGTTTTTTCTTTTGATATATCTTCTGAATTAGCTGCTGGTTCAGGGTGATGTTCTTCCGTAGTATCAATAAGTGCGGTGGAATTTTCGTCTGTTTTTTCTTTTGGCGTATTTTCTGAATCAGCTGTTGGTTCAGGGCGGTTTTCTTCCGCTGTATCTACAGGTTCGTTGGGGTTTTTATCCGTTTCCGTTGCTGTTGTAGGTGGAACAGTAGTATCCACGCTATCCACGGACGGATTATTTTCGTCCGTTGCAGGCTTATCCAAATCATTCATTGTGTCTTCAACGCTTTTGCGTGCCACGCCCACATAAATTTGTTTTTTATCTTGGTTGAAAGCAATGGTATCTGCAACTTGTAGAAGGGCCGGATCAAGATTAAGCAGGATACCTTGATCGATCAAACTATCTGCACTAAATAGCACTTCACGATGGCCTGATTGTGGGATATAGCCTTCTGCGACTTGAGTAACATTCATTGCTCCCGCAAGGGTTGCCGTGCCTTTTACTAAGATTTTTGAACCAATCGCTTTATTGATCACGCCCGTAGCTTGGTTGGTAAAATCACCGTTTACTTGCCAATCCGCACGATTGAGGGCATTGATTGTCCCTGCGTTATTGATTGAACCCGAGCTAATGCTTTGTCGGCTTGTTCCGCTTGCAAGCGTACCACCTTGCTCAACGTGAAAATCTGCCACATTGCTACCATTTAAGGTAACCGTGCCTTGTTTGATGGTGGATTTGCCCGTAAAGGTGTTATTCCCATTGAGAATTAACTCTTTTGAACCCAGTTTGGTAAAGCCACCGTCTCCGCTAATATCATTATCAAAGGCATAGCGTTCGGCAATGCCATTAACGTCAAGTTTATTATCGTTTCCTTTATCAAAACGCCCATAACCTTTGAGTGCTTTTTCTGCATTTAGCTCGCCCACACCCCAAATGCGATCCACACCGGGATCACCACGATCAATTGCGGTGGTAAACATTGCATTGCGAATATCTTTTGCCTTAAACCAATCGTATTTTTGTTTTATCGCAAGGGCGACACCACTGGCATAGGCGGTAGCGGTGGACGTACCAGCTGGTAAGTGCGAACTGCCATCAGAATTTAAATACACCGGAATTTCCGATTCAGCAGCCAAACAAAAATCTTTGGCATCACCACAGATTTGGTAGTGTTGAACTCTCTGATTGTATCGAGTACGCGCGCCAGTGATTGCGATAACCTTATCTTTTAAATCGGTTCTTAATGACGTATAGTCATTAAAATCAAGTAATGCTAGCACTGAAGTATAAGGATTATCAGGATATTGAGTATGATCATTACCTGTTGCAAATAATTGTAATGAGCCTTGCTGAGCTATTTCAGCGACTTTATCCCCATATTGTGTCCACCGTTCTTCAATATATTGAAGGTAAGAACTTTCCAGATCTCTATCCGCGATTTTTTCATTCCAAATATGGGCAATAACAGGGGCATATTCTTTGGTTTGTGCTTTTAATTGCTCATTTGCGGCTTTAGTCGCAGGGAGTCTGCGCCTCCAATCGCTATCTGTAAGACCTAGTCGTTGAACAGCGTAAATTTGCCCGTGTTGTACGGTATTGAGCAATATACGCGCCATTTCCGTTCCGTGCAGATCGTAAAAAAAGCGTTCAAAGTCATAACGATTAGGATACTCTTTGTTAGGTGAAAATTCTGTTGTTACTCTAAACTCGTCTGGCGCGTCCTTGTCTTCAATTATTTCTTCTGGATAAATTTCCCCTTCATTAAAAGAACGTAAATCTAACCCTGTATCAACGTGGATCGCTCTTGCAAGTTTAACAAAATCACTTGTCGCTGTACGATCGGTGTCTTACCAATCGACTTCTGATGGGGCGTTTTCGGTTAAATCTTTTAATTTTTCCACCGCACTTTGGCGATCAAGGGAAAAGAGCAAAGGGCTATGTAAGGCAAGGGCAACGGCCATTGCAATCGGTGTAAATCGGATATTCATAATAGGATAAAAAAGGTGAGATAAATTTCGCTAATTCTATATTTTTTGAAAAGCAATTTCAATAAAAATAATAATGCTTTTTAGGTATAAGACTTGTGATATGGATAAAAAAGCCGATCTGACGATCGGCTTAAGTGAAATTTTCTGTTAAATCAATTTATTAACCAATCACTTGTGGTAAATAACCTGCTTGAATTAAGAACGGCACATTCATAATTAATAAACCTAATAACAGCGCAAGAATTAATCCTAAGCCACCGCCCATTACGCGATATGGTAAATCTGGATAACGTTTTCTTGCGCGCCACGCCAAGCCCACAGGCAATACTAAGCCGTAGAAGGTGAACATTTGTCCTGCATAGCCAAGGGCGGCGATAAAGCCATCTGGGTAGAATAGCGCAAATGCTAGCGGCGGGATAAAGGTTAATAAACCTAGCTGAATACGGTGCGCCTTAATGTTTACACGTTTTAATAAATCGTCTAAGCAGTCAAACAGAGATAACGCCACGCCAAGGAATGAGGTTACTAATGCAAGGGTTGAGAATGTTCTCACCGCGCCACTGATTAATGAGCTACCTGTGGCTTGGAATGTCGCATTGATTAAGCCGTTCAAGGTTGGATCATTATTTACAATTTGCACGAATTCTGATTGTGGGAACACACCGTGGGTTGCCATTTGCCATAAAATATAGGCCACTAATGGAATAGCCGTACCGCCGATGATAGCAATGCGTAAACGTTTAATATCGCCATCTAAGTATTTGTTAATACTAGGAATAATAACGTGGAAGCCAAATGATGTGAAGAACACAGGGCTTGCGGATACAATCAAGAAATCTTTCAATGGCATTGCAAGCAAGTTATCGCTTGTTACCAACGGCAACATCATTGCCAACACCAGCACAAACGCCACCAGTTTAATTACGAATAATAAACGGGTGAGTGCGTCCACCGCACCTGTGCTGATGACAATAAACACGCCAAGTACCAGCGTGAATAGCACGATGGAAACGGAAGTTGCATTATCCCCTAAAAATGGCAATAATCCCGCTAACAACGAACCGCCACCTGTTACATAGGCGGAAAGAATGGCGTACATAAAAATCACTAGCGAAAGGGTCGCTAACACACGCCCCGTCATACCGAAATATTGTTCAGCGAGTGTCGCAATTCCTGCGTCTTTGCGTTCAGCTTTTTGATACACTTCAACAAACAGCAACGCACTGTAAGAAAGCAAAATCCACAGGATAAAGAGCAACGCAAGGGTATAGCCAAAGCCCATTTCTGCCGAAGTGAGCGGCATCGCCAACATCCCCGCCCCAATTGTCGTCCCCGCAACAAGCAAGGCACTTCCAAATGTCTTGTTTTTCATAATATTTTCCTAGTTAAACTAAAAGTGCGGTAGATTTTACCGCACTTTTTAGAAAATGTAATCATTTTTTTACAGGGTGTTTTTATTTCTTTACAAGTTGTTTTTTTGTTTTGTCGTTAAATTGCTTTTTTCTTTGTTATTAATAACGGGTTTCGCCGTTGGCGACTTACTTTCTTTTGCGTTCCCAAAAGAAAGTAAGCAAAGAAAAGGAACCCCGATCAAACCGCTTTTCCTCATTCCAATAAAATTTTCTTCACAAAAAATCAGCCTGATGTTCGCTACGCTCTCGCTCGGCGTGATTTTTCTAAAAATTTTATCTCCATTCGGGCGGTTTGGACGGGGAATACGGTTAGGGTGAATTTTAAAGTGCGGTGGGAATTTTTGGATTTTTAGAAAGTGCAAAGAAAATTCCCTTATCTCAGCCACTGCGTGGCTGTACTATCTAACCACCTACGGCTCGTAGGTGGTAAAGTTAAGAATAAATCTCCCTTAACCCCTCTTTACTAAAGAGAGGGACTGGTAGGTGCAACCTATTGAAAGCGTATCATCATCTCCCGTGTAAATTGCCTTCATTTTTAACAAATTTTTAGAAAAGTAACGCCTGAACGCAGCGCAGCGAGTATGGGCTTACTTTTCGTTAAGAAAATTTGTTAAAAATGAAGATAAGCAATTTAGTCGGGTGCTTTTTTCTTTGCCTACTTTCTTTTGAGCAAGCAAAAGAAAGTAGGTCGCTCAACGAGCGAAACTCGTTATTAACCACAAAGAAAATCTTCTCTAACCCTAAGAATAAAATATCTCAACCTTAATTTTTTATGATAAAATCCGCCCCTATTTCCATAACATCAAACATAGGACAGATTATGAAAGTATTAGAAGGTGCGATTGCAGCACCAAACGCCAAAGTTGCGGTGGTGATTGCTCGTTTTAACAGCTTTATTAACGAAAGTTTATTAGAAGGCGCGTTAGATGCCTTAAAACGTGTTGGGCAAGTAAAAGACGAAAACATCACCTTAGTGCGCGCACCGGGGGCTTATGAGTTGCCATTAGTGGCTCGCCGTTTAGCGGAAAGCAAAAAATATGATGCGATTGTGGCATTAGGCACCGTGATCCGTGGTGGTACAGCGCATTTTGAATATGTAGCAGGCGAGGCGAGTAGCGGTTTAGGCCAAGTGGCGATGCAAGCGGAAATTCCTGTGGCATTTGGCGTGCTAACCACTGAAAATATTGAACAAGCTATTGAACGTGCAGGCACAAAAGCGGGCAATAAAGGCGCAGAAGCGGCATTAGTGGCTTTAGAAATGATCAACTTATTAGCACAAATTGATAACGCATAATGGCTGAACTTGCAATGAACGATAAAGTAAAGAAACCAAGCCAGCGCCGCCGTGCCAGAGAATGTGCGGTGCAAGCCCTTTATTCTTGGTATGTGTCGCAAAATCCTATTGAAGAAGTGGAATTAGCGTTTATTACCGAGCAGGATATGCAAGGCGTGGATATGCCTTATTTCCGCAAATTATTGCGTCAAACCGCAGAAAATATTGAAGTGGTTGAAGCGACAATGACCCCTTATTTGGATCGTAGCCTTGATGAATTAGATCCTATCGAGCGTGCGATTTTGCGTTTAGCGGTGTATGAGCTGAAATTCGAGCTAGACGTGCCTTATAAAGTGGCAATCAATGAAGCCATTGAAGTGGCAAAAGTATTCGGGGCAGATGACAGCCACCGTTATGTGAATGGTGTATTGGATAAAGTTGCACCTGCATTATCGCGTAAATAATCATTTCAGGGAAGGAAGCCAATGAGTGAAGGCGAATTTGATCTAATTAAACGATATTTTAATGCGTCTAAGCGCCCTTCCCGTAAAGATGTGATTGTTGCCATTGGTGATGATTGTGCGATTACCGAACATCGGCAAAACCAACGCATTGCTATTACAACGGATACTATGGTGGAAAATACCCATTTTCTGCCATCTATTTCTCCCGCCGATCTGGCTTATAAAGCCGCCGCCACGAATTTAAGCGATCTGGCCGCAATGGGCGCAGAACCGGCGTGGTTTTCCCTTGCGTTAACCTTACCCCATATAGATCACCAATGGCTGCAAGCGTTTAGCCAAAGTTTTTTTGACGTGCTGGATCACTATAATGTGGATCTGATAGGCGGCGATACGACCAAAGGCGCGCTGCACGTCATTAGCATTACCGCACAGGGCATTATCCCCAAAGGAAAGGCGTTATGCCGCCACAGTGCTAATGTGGGGGATTGGGTTTATGTGTCTGGCACCCTTGGCGATAGCGCAGGGGGCTTGGCATTATTGCTGAATTCTGCAAAGAAAACGGCTACGCAAATTCCTGCTCAAGCGCAAAGTGCGGTGCAAAATGGGACAGATTTTGAATGCGATTATTTAATTCAACGCCACCTTCGTCCAACACCCCGAGTGTTGCTTGGCTTGGAGTTAGCGGTATCCGCTCTTGCCAGTTCTGCCATTGATATTTCAGATGGCCTGATTGCCGATCTGGGACATATTTTAGAACGTAGCCAATGTAGTGCGCTAATAAATTTAGATAAATTGCCGTTGTCCAATGCCTTGATTAATACCTTCGGGCGCGCCCAAGCAGAGCAGTTTGCTTTAACTGGCGGTGAAGATTATGAGCTATGTTTTACCGTGCCAGATCGTCAGCGTGAAAAACTCGATCAGCATTTAAAACACATTGGCGTGAATTATACTTGTATCGGTCAGCTTCGTGCGTTACGCCCAAATGGCAAAAAACGCCTTGTTTTTCAACGTAATGGGCAAGAAGTGGACGTAGCGCATACCGGCGGTTTCGATCATTTTAAATAGAAAAATTATGCAAAATACAGCCCAACAAGATCCCCGCAGCAGACTTTCTTTAACCAATCCCGTGCATTTACTGGCCATCGGGTTTGGCTCAGGCTTGCTTCGCCCCGCTCCCGGCACTTGGGGAAGTTTAGCCGCCACGTTAATTGGCGCGGCGCTCTTGCAGATTATGCCATTAAAAATTTTCCTTTTTTTCACCGCACTTTGTTTTGTGGCTGGTTGTTTTATTTGCCAGAAAACCGCTGATGATATGGGGGTTCACGATCACGGTGCGATTGTGTGGGACGAATTTGTTGGCATTTTTACGGTGCTTGCGGTGTTGCCTGAAATCAATCTACTATGGTGTGCGGTCGGTTTTGCGATATTTCGTCTTTTCGATATTTTGAAGCCTTATCCGATCCGCTATTTCGATCGTAAATTGCAAAGCGGTTTTGGCATTATGATTGATGATGTGCTAGCCGCCATTTATAGCATCATCACGCTTTATCTGTTGCGCAATTTGTTAGAGAGCTTTTTATAATGTGGACAGTATTATTTGTTAATCTCGCCGGTTTACTCAGCCCAGGGCCAGATTTTTTCTATGTAAGTCGCAAAGCAGCAAGTGAAAGTCATCGCAATGCCGTAGGTGGCGCATTGGGCATTGCATTAGGAATCCTATTTTGGTCAGCAGCGGTGATTTTTGGCTTAGCGCTGATTAATCGCACCAATAATTTAGTGCAATATATCATTATGTGCTTAGGAGGCAGCTATCTCGCTTACTGCGGAATAAAAATGCTACGCGTTACCCAAAATGCACAGCTAACCGATTCTAGCCAACAAAAAATCAAGCAAACGTCCTTTTTTAGCGAAGTGATGAAAGGTTTGTTTATCAACATCAGCAATGCCAAAGTGATCGTATTTTTCAGCAGTGTGTTGTCAGGGTTTATGACGAGCTTTTCTAGCACGGCAGAAATTGTACTTATCATCGTGCTTTTGGCCTTGGAAAGTTTTCTCTATTTTGTGCTGATTGGCTTTTTCTTTTCGCGCAAAATCGTGCGCGATTTTTACAACCGCTACAATCGTTATATCGATAATTTTGCCGGTTTAGTTTTCCTATTTTTCGGTGGCGAACTGATTTATTCAGGCTTAACCACCATTATTGAACTCACCTCGTAACAGGAGTAGAAAATGACATTAAAAATTGCCGTGGTAGGTGCAGGTGGCCGTATGGGACGCCAATTAATTCAAGCCGTACATAGCGCAGAAGGCGTGGAATTAGGTGCCGCTTTTGAACGCAAAGGCTCATCATTAGTCGGCGCAGATGCAGGTGAATTAGCAGGCGTTGGACAACTTGGCGTGAAAGTTTCTGATGATTTGAATGCAGAAAAAGATCATTTCGATTTAATCATTGATTTCACCCGCCCTGAAGGCACGTTAGCACACTTGGATTTTTGCGTTCAACATCAGAAAAAAATGGTGATTGGCACAACAGGTTTTGATGATGCAGGCAAAGCCGCGATCAAAGCTGCTGCAGAAAAAATCGGTATCGTGTTTGCGTCTAACTTCAGCGTAGGCGTAAACCTCGTGTTTAAATTGTTAGAAAAAGCTGCCAAAGTGATGGGCGATTATTGCGACATTGAAATCATCGAAGCGCACCACCGCCACAAAGTGGACGCCCCCTCAGGCACCGCTTTATCAATGGGCGAACATATTGCGAAAACCCTCGGACGTGATCTTAAAACCCATGGCGTGTTCTGCCGCGATGGCATCACAGGCGAGCGCAAACGCGATGAAATCGGCTTCGCCACCATTCGCGCCAGCGATGTAGTGGGCGAGCATAGCGTATGGTTTGCCGATATTGGCGAACGTGTTGAAATCTCCCACAAAGCCTCAAGCCGAATGACCTTCGCCAACGGTGCCGTGCGTGCCGCAAAATGGCTCGAAGGCAAAGAAAAAGGCCTGTTTGATATGACAGATGTGTTGAGTTTGAATGAGCTTTAAGGGCTGTTAAGTTAAAAGTGCGGTGGGAATTTTTGAAGTTTTAAAATTCCGTGGAAAATGACCGCACTTTTTTGTTTGGACGTTATCGTTGGTTAATTGCTTTTTTCTTTGGGAGTGATAACGGGTTTCGCTCGTTGAGCGACCTACTTTCTTTTGCTTGCTCAAAAGAAAGTAGGCAAAGAAAAAAGCCCCCGACTAAATTGCTTATCTTCATTTTTAACAAATTTTCTTAACGAAAAGTAAGCCCATACTCGCTACGCTGCGTTCAGGCGTTACTTTTCTAAAAATTTGTTAAAAATGAAGGCAATTTACACGGGAGATTAATCCTTTCTCTCTTCTACATTTTGTTTGAAAATTAGAGCAAAGTAGGAGAAAAGATTTATTTTCCTATTTTGCAAAATGAAAAATGCGGTCATTTTCCACGGAATTTTAAAACTTCAAGAATTCCCACCGCACTTTAAAATTTGCCTTAACCGTATTCCCCGTCCGAACCGCCCGAGTGGAGATAAAATTTTTAGAAAAATCACGCCGAGCGAGAGCGAAGCGAACATCAGGCTGATTTTTCGTAAAGAAAATTTTATTGGAATGAGGAAAAAGCGGTTTGATCGGGGTTCCCTTTTCTTTGCTTCCTTTCTTTTGGGTAAGCAAAAGAAAGGAAGTCGCCAACGGCGAAACCCGTTATCAATCTCAAAGAAAAATAATTTAACGCAGAAAAAGAAAATTTCACTCAAATACGATTATTTCAATATCTCACTTTAAAAAATGAAAATCACCCTATTAAAACAAAAAATTACCCTTGAACACCACAACGAAATGCCGTTACTACAAAAATTAGAAATCCACGGCATTTATCCAGAATATCAGTGCCGCTCGGGTTATTGCGGCGCTTGTCGCACAAAAATAAAAAAGGGTAAAGTCCGCTATAATGAACCTCCACTTGCTTTTGTAAATGAAAACGAAGTGCTACTTTGCTGCTGCCAAGTGGAAAGTGATTTGGAGTTGGAGTTATGAGGTAAAAACTTTAACCGTTTTACTCCCCGTGTAAATTGCCCGAATGAAAATAAAAGTTTAGAAAAATGGAACTTATCAACGTCAAAGAAAAAGCGTTCAATTAAACTTAAAGCGCAATCTAAAAAACAAAGAAAAAATAACCGCACTTTTAGTTATCTGAAAGTGCGGTCAGAATTTTCCATAAATTTATTACAGATCAAAATCCCCAAAATCGCTGGTATCGACTTTTGAATCAATTTGACCCACAAGATAAGAACTCACTTCCACTTCTTGTGGGGCGACTTGTACATTGTCAGACACTAACCACGCGTTGATCCAAGGGATTGGGTTTGAGCGTGCTTCAAATGGCAATGGTAAGCCGACTGCTTGCATACGGATATTGGTGATGTATTCCACATATTGCACCAAAATATCTTTATTTAGGCCGATCATTGAACCATCTTTAAATAAATAATCAGCCCATTCTTTCTCTTGTTCCGCGGCGGCTAGGAAGAGTTCATAGGCTTCTTGTTTGCATTCTTCGGCAATCTCAGCCATTTCAGGATCATCTTGTCCTGCCGCCATAATGTTTAGAATGTGTTGAGTGCCGGTTAAATGTAAAGCTTCATCACGGGCGATAAATTTGATGATTTTAGCGTTACCTTCCATCAGTTTGCGTTCAGCAAAGGCGAAAGAGCAGGCGAAAGATACATAGAAACGAATAGCTTCTAAGGCGTTTACGCTCATTAAGCAAAGGTAAAGCTGTTTTTTCAGATTACGCAGGGTGACGACGCATTCTTTGCCGTCCACGGTGTAAGTACCTTCACCATAAAGGCTGTAAAGCTGGCTGTCGCGGATTAAATCATCGTAGTAGGCAGAGATGTCTTTTGCGCGTTTGATGATTTCTTCGTTAGTCACAATATCATCAAAAACGATGGACGGATCATTGACGATATTACGAATAATATGTGTATATGAACGGCTGTGAATGGTTTCAGAGAACGTCCAAGTTTCGATCCACGTTTCCAGTTCAGGAATAGAAACCAATGGCAATAGCGCCACATTTGGGCTACGACCTTGAATAGAATCAAGCAGGGTTTGATACTTTAAGTTGCTGATAAAAATATGTTTTTCGTGTTCAGGCAGTGCTGCATAGTCAATTCTGTCTTGCGACACGTCCACTTCTTCTGGACGCCAGAAGAAAGAAAGTTGTTTTTCAATTAGTTTTTCAAAGGTTTCATATTTTTGTTGATCGTAACGTGCAACGTTGACATTTTGCCCGAAGAACATTGGTTCTTTGAGCTGATCGTTTTTGGTTTGTGAGAAAGTGGTGTATGCCATAGAATTATCCTTACATCTTTTTAATTGAGAATGGCTCGTATTTTACACTAAAAATCTGATTCGTTTAATGGGTTTTATATATTCTTGAAATTAGCGGACAATAAAAACGGCGAGTTGTTTTAAAACTCACCGTTTTTCAAAGGGTTAGGAAATCATTAAGGACTATTTTTCGGCTTTTAAGATACCTGAAGATCCTTCAGAATAATCTCTTGGGGCATTTTCTTCAGAGCTGTTTTCGGTTTCTGTGGTAGTTTCTTCTGGTTTTTTTTGTTCGAGTTGGTTTTCAAATAATGATTTATTTTCTAATTGAGGTAATAGCTGAACAGAAGAGGTCGCTAAATGTTGATACAGCTTTTGATAATCCTGCGCGAGGGTTTTCAATAAATCTGCACTTTCAGAAAAATGTTTTTCCAAATGTTGTTTTTGTTGATCCAACTCTGATTTTACTTTTTGTAATTCAGCTTCCGTTTTCACTTGTTTTTTCACTGAATCCTTAGTAAAGCGTAATAATAAATAAGCGAGGACAAAACCTACTACTAAACCAATTAGGGCAGGTTGCCACATTTCGGGTGTCCAATTTTGCATAAAAAACTCCTTATGGTAAGAAAAGAACCTTTGGTATCATAACCTTAATTTCAATTTATTTCTTTGGCACAGATCACAAAAAAATACATTGGATAAATAAGGCGGCAGTTGCACGCCTTATTTTCTATTCTATCTTAAACCGCACTTTGCCAGTAGTCTGTTTTGGCTTTTTGCAATTTATGATAGGCGTTGAGTAATTTTTGATGCGCGTGGAATTGTTGTAAATGCTCATCATCAGCCAATAAATCATAGAACGGATTACCACCTTGAATGGCATTCCAAGCAAATTCCACCGCACTTTTGCCATACATTTTCTCAAATACCGCACGATATTGAGCGGGATCGCGGTTTTCATCAAGGAATAATTCTAGGCTGTTTACTAAACAGCGGTAATAATTCGCACGCTCTGGGGTAAACACGGATTGATTCATATTCAGCGTCCAGTTTGCCCAATCTAAGGCATTTTCTAAATCTTGTGTGGCAAGATAGAGCATGGCTTTGAGTTCACCAATGCGTAAGGTTGTCCAGCCCGATTTTGGTGGTGGCACGATACCAATAAATTCGCGTACACGAGTGGCATCATCAATGCCTTGTTCGTCAAGCTCATCAAGCAATTCTTGATAAGTGTCTTGATCGTGATGGAAGTGTGGTAAATCAAGCAAAATTTCACGCCAATCCATTCCCATATTGTTATTGGCGTAAATTAAATCGTCCGCAGGGTAAATATCCGACACTCCCGGCACGATAATGCGACAAGCGTAAACGCCGAGATGCTGATAATCCATAATATAGACTTCTTGATTGAGCGTTTGAAAAATTGCCATCAGATTTTGATATTCTTGCTCTGTTGTGCCAGAAAAATCCCAGTCCACAAAAGGATAATCGCTCTCTTGTTTGAATAAATCCCAAGAAATTAAACCGCTTGAATCAATAAAATGCGTTTCCAAATTGGCGTGTTCCGCCACATCATCATTATTGAAAGAAGGCGGCGTGAACACATCAAGATCTTTCAGACTGCGGCCTTGTAATAATTCGGTTACCGTGCGCTCCAATGCCACGCCAAAATTAGGGTGTGCGCCGAAAGAGGCAAAGCAAGTGCCATTTTGTGGATTGAGCAACACCACACAGATTACAGGATATTTCCCCCCTAAGGACGCATCGTAAGCGAGAATTGGAAAGCCTTCTTGCTCAAGGGTAGCAATAGCTTCTTGCACCGCAGGGTAGCGTTGCATTACATCTTGTGGAATGAGCGGCAAGCTAATGGCCTCTGCAATAATTTTGTTTTTAACATAACGTTCAAACACTTCTGAAAGCCCTTGCACACGCGCTTCAAACAAGCTGTTGCCTGCGGACATTCCATTGGAAACATAAAGGTTGGCGATAATGCTTTGTGGAATATATACCGTTTGGTTATCCGATTGACGCACATAAGGCATTGCTACAATGCCACGTTCTGCATTGCCCGATTGGAGATCGATCAATAAATCCGGCGTCAATTCGCCATTGGGATCATAATAAGCCAATAAATGCTCATCTAAAATACCTTCGGGCAGCTCGGTTTCATCTTCAATTTCAAACCATTTTTCATTGGGATAATGCACAAAAGGCGCATTGGCAAGATCTTGCCCAAGGTAATAGTCGGCAAAGAAATAGTTGGTGGAAAGGCGTTCGAAATATTCCCCTAAGGCAGAAGCCAGTGCGGCTTTTTTGCTTGCCCCCTTACCGTTAGTGAAGCATTGCGGGCAATCTTTATCACGAATATGCACAGACCAAACATTCGGCACGGGATTGAGCCACGAGGCTTCTTTAATATCAAAGCCAAGTGCGGTCAATTTTTGCTGAAATTTTGCAATGCTGTCTTCAAGGGCGGCATCTTTGCCGGGAATAAAGGTTTGTTCTGTCATTTCATATTCTCCAATGGGGAAATACAACTTGTTTTGAGCCGTGCATAATAGGCAAGTTTCGCCTGTTCAGCAAGGGGAAATCCTGTTAAAAAGCAAAACCTGCTTGTTATTTCAATGGGGGGTCTTTTATAAGCCTTTCCGCTTTGGCGGCTTGGCGAAATGCATTGGCAGGGTTGAGAATAGGAGAAAAGGGAGGTGTTTGGGGATTTAAGGTCATTGGTAACGTGCGCTTTTGGGCTACAATGATCATCATTTCGCCAAAATAATGAGCTTTCCCTTGCAAAGATAAGCATTGCTGATCAAGCAGATCGAAATTGAGCAGGCTCAGCCAATCCACAATCCGACTGGCAAAATAAGGGTGAAACGGCAATTTATTTGTGCCAAAAGGCAAATATTGTTTAAGGGAAAATAGGCTGAGCGGATTAAATAACGAAAGAAATAAGAGCCCTTCTTGGTTGAGTGTTCGGGTAACTTCGCGTAACACTTGGTGCGGATCTGCGGTGAAATGTAAGCCGTGTGTGAGTAAGCTGGCGGAGAAACATTCATCGACAAAAGGCAGAGCAGTGGCCTGTGCTTGTACTAAATCAATGTGTGGACATTGTGAAAGTGCGGTCAAATTTTGCGGAATTTTTTCGCTCACAATAATTTGTTGATCGCAAGGATAATACGCCACTTCACCACTTAACGCGCCCAATTTCAGGCAATAATCTCCCGAAATTTGTGCAAAGTGCTTTGTTAAATATTGCTGAATTAGGCTACAATAGCGCGCACCTTGTGGCACCTGTTGCCAGCTCAGCGGTGTTTCTATTTGCGCATTGTTTAGAATATTCCACTTCATTTTTAATAAGGATCAATATGTTAGTACCCATTCCTGCCCTTGATGATAACTATATTTGGCTGTATGCACGAGAAAATTTACCTGTAATTGTGATCGACATCGCAGAAAGCGCGCCTTTGCTTGCTTATTTACAGCAACATCAGCTTGAAGTGGAAGCGGTGCTGCTTACTCATAAGCATCAAGATCACGTTGGCGGCTTGGCAGAATTTAAACAGCATTATCCTAATGTCCCAGTTTTTGGCCCACAAGAAACCGCAGGCTTGGGCGCAACGCAAATCATTAATGAAGGGGAAATTCACACCACGCATTATCAAATCCAAGTGCTGCCCTCGGGCGGTCACACGGAAAATCATGTGAGTTTTGTGGTGGACGGTCATTTATTTTGTGGTGATACCTTATTTTCAGGCGGCTGCGGACGCGTGTTTACAGGGGATTACGCACAAATGTTTGATTCGCTCCAACGGCTCAAAGCCTTGCCTGATAGCACCATTGTTTGCCCTGCGCACGAATATACCTTAAGCAATTTAAAATTTGCTGAGAAAGTGTTGCCAAAATCGGCATTTTTGACAGATTATGTGGCGAAAATTGCCGCTTTACGCCAACAGCACCAACCAAGCTTACCCACCACCTTGGGGCTAGAAAAACAGATTAATCCTTTCTTGCAAGCAGAAAATTTGGCGCAATTTACCCAATGGCGAAAATTAAAAGATCAGCAGTAAATTGAACAAAAATTTTGCTTTTCGCTACGAAAGGGCTATCCTATTTGCTCAATGACAAATAATTGCTTAGAATGAGCAGGTTTTTATTTTCTTTCTTTTTATTTTGTGGGGGCTTGACCGAAAGTGCGGTCAAATTTCAATTAATTTATGACAATTCTTGTTTTAGGCATTAACCATAAAACTGCTTCTGTGGCATTGCGTGAAAAAGTGGCGTTTTCTGATGAGAAACGTCAGCAGGCGTTGCAACAAATTGAGCAAGCTGCTTTGGCAGACAGCGCTGTGATTTTGTCCACCTGCAATCGCACGGAAGTGTATTTTCATAATAAAGCCATTTCCCCACAAGATGATGCTCAATGGCAACGCCAATGTATTGATTGGCTGAGCGAAATTCATCAGATCGACAAAGAAGAACTCAACCACAGCCTTTATGTCAAACAAAACCAGTTTGCTACGCAACATTTAATGCGTGTCGCGTGCGGATTGGATTCCCTTGTATTGGGTGAGCCACAAATTTTAGGGCAAGTGAAGCAAGCCTATCAGCTGAGTGAGGATTATTATCAGCAACATCAAGGGGCGATTTCTGGTCAGCTTTCTCGCTTATTCCAAAAAACTTTTTCCACGGCAAAGCGTGTGCGTACGGAAACCAGTATCGGTGAAAATGCCGTGTCGGTGGCCTATACCGCCTGCACGCTTGCTCGTCAAATTTTTGATAGTTTACGTCAGCTGAATATTTTACTTGTTGGTGCTGGCGAAACCATCGAATTGGTGGCACGCCATTTATTACGCCACGGCGTGAAAAGTTTAACCATTGCCAACCGAACCCTTGCTCGCGCTGAACAGTTAGTGGAAAAACTGGGGTCTGCGCAGAAAATTCGTGTGATTGGGCTAGATGATCTTCAAGCAGGTTTAGATCAGTCCGATATTGTGATCAGCTCAACAGGCAGCCCAAACACCCTAATCAGCCGAGCAATGGTGCAGCAATCGCAGAAAAAGCGTTGTTATAATCCAATGCTAATTGTTGATATTGCCGTACCGCGTGATGTAGAAGAAAGCGCAGGTGAAGTGGAAAGCGTTTATCATTACACTGTTGATGATTTGCAGAATATCATTCAGCGTAATCTCACCCAGCGCGAACAGGCTTCCGCCGAAGCAGAACAGATTATTGACGAAGAAAACCAAGCCTTTTTTGAATGGCTCAAGGTGCATCAATTTTCTAATTTAATTCGCCGTTATCGTGAGGAAGCGGAGCAAACTCGACAAGAAATGCTTGAAAAAGCCTTGAGTGCCTTACAGCAAGGTGAAAGTGCGGAGCAAATTTTGCAAAAATTAAGCTACAAACTAATGAATAAATTGATTCACACCCCAACCCAAGCAATGCAAGCAATGGTGAAATCAGGCAATGCACAAGGCTTGCAAGCATTTTCGCAAGAAATTCAAACCAAACCAGAATAAGGCGAAAAAATCGCCTTATTTTACACCGCACTTTGCCTGATAATTCAGCGGTGTGATTTTAAAATAATCAGTTGCAATGATTTTTCGCATTTTTTGCCATTTTTTTGCAAAAAAGGGTTGCAAAGATTTTTCAGATGCCTATAATACGCCGCACACAACGACGCGACGTTGTAGAGAAATGAAAATACACATCGCGTCGTTGTTTTTTGCTCTTTAACAATCAATCAGACAATCTGTGTGGGCACTTGTTGATTCTGGAAGGAATTTAAAAGATTTAGAACAATTAGTGCTTAACTGAAATTCATA
>NZ_JBMMGT010000037.1:0-19193 GCF_049366555.1 Avibacterium volantium
AAGCGTGCCATTTTTATTGAGATATGTGAGAATTACAAATTATTCCTCAATCGCTAACTCTTTCAAATATTGAAAGATTTCACGATAGGCTTTTGGTGGTTTGTTTTGTGCTTTTTCTTTTTGCGCTGCCCGGATTAGGTTGCGCAGATGTTGGCGATCAGCATCAGGATAGTCATTCAGCACATTGCTTAATGCTTCGTCCCCTTTGGTGATAAGTTCATCACGCAGTAATTCTAATTTATGCAACAGCGCTTGTTGGTGATTGTGTTTATTCTCGATTTTATCCAAGGCTTCTTGGATCGGCTCAGCATCTACTTGACGTAGTAGCTTGCCAATATATTGTAGCTGGCGGCGTTTTGCTTCTTTTTGTAAGCGTTGAGCGAGCGCGATGGCATCAAGAATATTTTCTTCCAATGGAATTTTTTCTAAGTTGGTTTTGGTTAGATTTACCAATTTTTCACCCAGCTGTTTTAAGGCTTCCGCATCACGTTTTATTTCACTTTTGCTTACCCAAATAATTTCTTCTTGTTCTTCATCTTCCCAATCAAATTGTTCTTTTCTACGTTTTGCCATAAGGTTTTCCTAAATCTAAATGCGCTAAATGGGCGTTAGTGTAGCATAATTTCGGCTAAATTAGCGAGATAAGAGAAAATGGGATAGAATACGGCAAATTTTGATAAGAGGTTAAAAAATGCAACAAAATCCTACCGCACTTTTAAAACAGCAAGAACAAGAATTGCGTGAGGCTGTGAGTTATGCCATTGATATTGCAACAAAAGCGGGCGCAAGCGCGGAAGTTGCCGTGACCAAAGTGAATGGGCTTTCTGTTTCCACACGTTTGCAAGAAATTGAAAATGTGGAATTTAATAATGATGGGGCATTAGGTATTTCTGTTTATTTAGGCCAACAAAAAGGCAATGCGTCCACTTCTGATTTAAGCCCTGTGGCGATCAAAAATGCCGTGGAAGCCGCTCTTGCCATTGCAAAATATACGTCGCCTGATGATTGCGCAGGCTTGGCTGATCGCGATTTAATGGCGTTTGATGCGCCAGATTTATCCCTTTATCACCCCGCTGACATTGATGCGGATCAGGCGGCAACGTTAGCATTGAATGCAGAAAAAGCCGCGTTGGATTATGATGAGCGTATTGTGAATAGTGAAGGAGCAGCCTTTAATTCTCATACTGGTGTGCGAGTTTATGGCAACAGTTATGGAATGTTACAGAGCTATTTGTCTAGCCGTTATTCCCTTTCTTGTTCGATGATTGCGGGGGAAAATGATCAGCTTGAGCGTGATTATGAATATACCATTTCACGTTATCCAGATAAGTTAGAAAATCCCGCTTGGGTGGGGGAAAATGCGGCGAAAAAAGCCTTATCACGTTTAAATCCGCAAAAAATTGCGACCCAAGAAGTGCCAGTAGTGTTTTTAAATGATGTGGCAACAGGGTTGATCAGTCATTTGACCGCAGCGATTAGTGGCGGCAGTTTATACCGTAAAGCGAGTTTTTTATTAGATGCCTTAGGCAAGCAGATTTTGCCAGATTGGTTTCACATTAGTGAACGTCCACATTTAATTGGGAAATTGGCTTCTTCACCTTTTGATAGTGAAGGCGTGCGAACTCGTGATATGGAAATTATTGAGCAAGGCATTTTGCAAACTTACTTATTAACCAGTTATAGTGGGCGAAAACTCGGTATGCAAAGCACGGGCCACGCGGGTGGTATTCATAATTGGTTAGTAAAACCAAATTTGCAAGGTGGATTGACCGCACTTTTAGAAAAAATGGGAACGGGCTTGCTAGTTACGGATCTAATGGGGCAAGGCGTTAATCTCGTTACTGGTGATTATTCCCGTGGTGCAGCAGGATTTTGGGTGGAAAATGGGCAAATTCAATATCCTGTGGCTGAAATTACCATTGCAGGATCACTTCCCGAAATGTTTAAGCAAATTGTCGCCGTGGCGGACGATGTTGAACACCGCTCTAACATTCAAACTGGTTCAATCTTGTTAGAAAAAATGAAGGTATCAGGAAATTAATTTTATAAATGAGAATTATTCTTATTGACAAGAATTTTTAGTTTGCTAGAATGAAAGCGTTTGTTAAGTATTGTTGTTGAAAATGATGATTCATTTTTAAGATGCTCCAAACAAGTAGAGTAGAAAGTAAATTCGTTAGGGTATTTAAAAGGCTGAGACTTATATCTCGGCCTTTTTTTTGCTACAATTTCACCGTTTTTAACTCAATCATTTCGCCATTGGCGGGCTTAAAGGTAAATTAATAATGAAAAAACACTATGTAGATGTGATGATTTCGGAACAAGATGTGCGTGCAAGAATTAGCGAATTGGGCCGTGAGATTACGCAATATTATCATCAACAAAAGGTAGAAAAGCTGGTTGTGGTTGGCTTGTTGCGTGGTTCATTTATGTTTATGGCAGATCTGGTGCGTGAAATTGATTTACCGGTGGAAGTGGAATTTATGACCACCACAAGCTATGGCAGCGGAATGACGACAAATCACGATGTGAAAATTAGCAAGGATCTTGATGGCGATATTCGTAACGAACAGGTTCTCATTGTAGAAGATATTATTGATACCGGCTACACCTTGCAAAAAGTGCGTGAAATGCTAAAACTGCGTGATCCCGCTTCATTGCGTATTTGTACTTTATTGGATAAACCTTCGCGCCGTGAAGTGGAAGTGCCAGTGGATTGGGTAGGTTTCACAATTCCTGATGAATTCGTGGTGGGCTATGGCATTGATTACGCACAGCGTTATCGTAATTTGGGTTACATTGGGAAAGTGGTTTTGCAAGAAGCGTAATTTTTGTAGAGTTTGTAGAGATAGTGGAGATAAAAGAAAGGCTTGTTTTTTAACAAGCCTTTTTAATCATTACAGTGTATTTTGTTGTTTAGAAGCCAGTTTTGCTAACGCTGCATCACAACTTTTCATCTGTGTTGCAAGTTCCATTTCAAGAATCTGTTTTTTGCTTTGGTTTAGCTTACTCTTAATTTTGTTTAACTGGGTGTGTGTACCCGGTTGTTTTTCCGCTTCGGCAATGAGGTTTTCGGTTTCTTTAAAGAGTTTGGCGCATTGCTGAGGGATTGCATTTTTCTCTGTTTGTTGTGGTGCTGCTGAAATTGAAACGCTCATAAATGCAGTTGCAGCAAGCGTTGCCATGAACATAATTCCCTTCATTATTTTCATTAAAACTCCCTTATTTTCAATCTGTAAAAATATAATAAAAAATGAGCTTTGCGAAAGTTAGCAAAATCTGAGGGGAAAGTCTAGTTATTCATCATTTTTTATTCTATTTTGCGAGGTAACGCACAATTCTTGTTGTAAAAATGTTAAGAGAAACTATAATTTGAAGCTTGTCAAAAAAGCGCATACTTTCTATGGGTTTATTTTTGATTTAAATCTAAAAAATGTGATCGGTGTTACATTTTTTACTATTTTTTATCCACACTTTTAGTAGTAGAATACATACCGATCTTGGGTTATCTGTATAATTCTTGTGAAGATAATTCAATTAACTTGGCTTAAGGGTGTACCTTTAAGATTTTGGGGTGATTACACAGTAATCATTGGTTTAGAACTTGTAATATTTACAAGGAGTTGAGATGTTAGACGTTGTTGAACTCTCTAGATTGCAGTTTGCATTAACTGCGTTATATCACTTCTTGTTTGTGCCATTAACATTGGGTTTATCTTTCATTCTTGTGATTATGGAAACCCTTTATGTGGCAACAGGCAAAGAAGTTTATAAAGATATGACAAAATTCTGGGGTAAGTTATTTGGTATTAACTTTGCCTTAGGGGTAACAACTGGTATTACAATGGAATTCCAGTTCGGGACTAACTGGTCATATTATTCACATTATGTGGGCGATATTTTTGGTGCACCACTGGCAATTGAGGCATTATTAGCCTTCTTCTTAGAATCTACCTTTGTTGGGTTATTCTTCTTCGGTTGGGATCGTTTATCAAAAGGTAAGCACTTACTCTCAACATACTGCGTGGCTTTCGGTTCAAACCTTTCTGCAATGTGGATTTTGGTGGCAAATGGCTGGATGCAAGCACCAGTAGGCTCAGATTTCAATTTTGAAACAATGCGAATGGAAATGACCAGCTTTATGGATCTTTGGTTAAATCCAGTTGCACAAAGTAAATTCCTCCACACGTTATCTGCAGGTTATGTTTCAGGCGCATTCTTTGTTTTAGCAATTAGTGCTTATTACATCTTAAAAGGACGTGATATTGGTTTTGCTAAACGTTCTTTCTCCGTCGCTTCTGTATTCGGTATTATTGCCGTTGTGTCTGTGCTAATTATGGGTGATGAATCTGGTTATGAAATCGGACAAAAACAACCAATGAAATTAGCCGCAATGGAAGGTGAGTGGCATACTGAACCCGCACCAGCTAACTGGAATATGATTGTGGTGCCAAATCAAGCAGAAAGACATAATGATTTTGCCTTACAAATTCCTTACGCCGCAGGGATTATCGTAACTCGTTCATTGGATAAAACCTTTGCAGGGATTAACGATATTTTAGTGGTGAATGAACAACGTGTTCGTCAAGGTATGGTGGCTTATGGTTTGCTTGAGCAATTAAGAGCAGAGAAAAAAGCCGGTCAAATCAATGAAGAAACCAAAGCACAATTTGATGCAGTGCGTGGTGATCTTGGTTATGGCTTACTATTAAAACGCTATACAGACAAAGTGGTTGATGCAACAGAATCACAAATTAAGCAAGCAATCTTAGATACTGTACCTAATGTTGGGCCAACATTCTGGGCGTTCCGTGTAATGATGGCAGCAGGTGGCTTAATTCTTATCTTAATGATTGCCGCCGTGGTACAAAATGTGCGTAAAACAGTGGGTAAAAGCCGCTTCTTGTTACACGCATTATTGTGGGGACTTCCACTTCCGTGGCTTGCCATTGAAAGTGGTTGGTTCTTAGCGGAATATGGTCGTCAGCCTTGGGCTATTTACGATATGTTACCAGTTGGTGTGGCAGCATCGAACTTAACCACTGGCGAATTATGGTTCTCAATCGGTCTGATTTGTGCCCTTTATACTATTTTCTTAGTAGTGGAAATGTACTTAATGTTTAAATATGCTCGTCTTGGCCCGAGTGCATTAAAAACAGGTCGTTACTACTTTGAGCAGTCATCTAAATAATTAGGAGCCTAACTATGATTGATTACGAATTTTTACGTTTTGTTTGGTGGGTTCTCGTTGGTGTATTACTGATTGGCTTCGTAGTAACCGATGGATTTGATATGGGCGTTTTAACACTATTACCATTTGCAGGTAAAAAAGAAGTGGAAAAACGCATTATGATCAACTCAATCGCTCCCCACTGGGACGGAAACCAAGTGTGGTTATTAACTGCTGGTGGTGCAATGTTTGCAGCTTGGCCATTGGTTTATGCAACCTCATTCTCAGGTTTCTTTATTGCAATGATCTTAGTGTTAGCGGCGTTATTCTTCCGTCCAGTGGGCTTAGAATATCGCGCTAAAATCGACAATCCATTATGGCGCAAACTATGGGATTGGGGCTTATTCATTGGTGGGTTTGTGCCATCAGTAGTATTTGGTGTGGCCTTTGGTAACTTATTACAAGGTGTGCCATTCTATTTCAATGATATGCACCAAATTTTCTACACAGGATCATTCTTTGAATTATTAAACCCATTTGCCTTACTTTGTGGCTTAATTAGCTTATCAATGCTCATTACGCAAGGCGGTGCGTGGTTACAATTAAAAACCACTTCTGAATTGCGTGAGCGTGCAAGAGTGATTACCCAAGTTGGCGCAATGACAACCTTAATCACTTTCGTATTAGCAGGCGTGTGGTTATACTTCAAAGATGGCTATGTGGTAACTAGCGTAGTGGATCACAATGCACCTTCATCACCATTAACAAAACAAGTGGCAGTTGAAGCGGGCGCGTGGTTTAAAAACTACTTTGATGCCCCTGTATTGTTCATCTTCCCTGCTTTAGCGGTAGGTGGTGCGTTATTAAATGTATTGGCATCGAAAGCAAACCGCTGTGGTTTTGCCTTCTTGTTCTCATCATTAACAATGGCTGGTGTGATCTTAACTTGTGGCGTGGCAATGTTCCCATTTGTAATGCCATCAAGCTCTCACCCTGATATGAGCCTATTAATGTGGGATTCAACATCAAGCCAATTAACCTTAACCTTAATGCTTGGTTTTGCATTAGTGTTTGTGGTGATCTTATTGTCTTACACCATCTGGTCATACATCAAAATGTTTGGTCGTTTGGACAGTGATTTCATCGAAGACAACAAAAACTCATTATACTAAGGAGCGAAATTATGTTTTATGTTTTATGGGTAGTGGGTGTCTTGTTTGCCATAATGCTAAGTGCAGTGATTACCATTGGCATTGAAAAAACAGGTAAATTTGACGAGTAAGTCAATGATTGATAAAGCATATCATTTAGTAAATAAGGGCTCTTGGCGAGCCCTTTCGTTGATCTTAGCTATCGCATTAACCCTTTGCTTTTTCTTTAATATTAATGAGTTTGCCACACAATTAAGAACAGCCCCACCTGTTTGGGTTATTTTTATTTTGTGGGCAACAGTGATTTTATGGATTCACGGCATTGGGTTTGAAATTCGGGCAGCCATTTGGAAAGGGGTATTTTTCCCTTATGTTGGTTATATCGTTGGCATCATTGCCTTAGTGTAACATTTCCTTTTGCCAGCGTTCACGCATTGATCAAATACGCATTTATCAAAGTGCGGTGATTTTTTGCCAAGTTTTTCTTATATCAGCAAATAAAGCAAAAATCTTTTTAATTTTCACCGCACTTTATTTCTTGCTAATCCTGATTAAGCTCTCTACAATACGGCAATTTTCTGTACTAAAAAACAACGATTAAAACTCAAGGTTGATAATTTATGCAACGATTTTCTCTACCAATACGAGTTTATTATGAAGATACCGATGCAGGTGGAGTGGTTTATCACGCCCGTTATCTGCATTTTTTTGAGCGAGCAAGAACGGATTATCTGCGTGAGTTAGGCTTTTCTCAACAAGCATTGCTTGATGAACATAATCTCGCATTTGTTGTCAAAACAATGCAGATTGATTATCGTCTTGCCGCAAAGCTAGATGATTTATTAACGGTGGAAACAGAAGTAAGCGGCATTAAAGGCGCAACAATTTTGTTTTCGCAGCAAATAAAACGTAATGATGTGCTGATTTGTACGGCTGAAGTAAAAGTGGCCTGTGTGGATCTCACAAAAATGAAACCTGTTGCTATTCCACAAGAAATTAAAGCAGCATTTAACGGGTAAATAAGCACTTACCTATTTTACTATCCTATTTTTTGGAGCTATGTAATGACCAGTGAATTGAACTTTTTGGAACTGTTTTTAAAAGCCAGTGTAGTGGTTCAAATTGTAATTGTAATCCTAATCGCGTTTTCCATTATGTCTTGGGCGATCATTATCCAACGCAGCCGCGTATTAACCAAAGCCTTAAAAGATTCCTCAGCGTTTGAAGATCGCTTTTGGTCTGGCGAAGAACTAAATAAATTATACGAAGGCCTATCTAACCGCCGTGATGGTTTAACAGGTAGCGAACAAATTTTCTATGTCGGCTTTAAAGAGTTCTCACGCTTGAAAAAAGCCAACCCAGATGCACCAGAAGCCATTATTCAAGGCAGCACGCGCGCAATGAATTTGGCAATGAACCGTGAAATTGAAGATGTGGAAACACGCGTACCATTCCTAGCTACGGTCGCATCAATCAGCCCATATATCGGCTTATTCGGTACGGTTTGGGGAATTATGCACGCCTTTATGGCGCTAAGCGGGGCAAAACAAGCTACCTTGCAAATGGTTGCACCGGGGATCGCAGAAGCCTTGATCGCAACAGCAATTGGTCTATTTGCCGCAATTCCTGCGGTAATGGCGTATAACCGTTTAAGTTTACGCGTCAATAAACTTGAGCAAAATTATGGTAACTTTATTGATGAATTTACCACCATCTTGCATCGTCAAGTTTTCGGTCGTCATCAATAGTATGTCGCACAAAGTGCGGTGATTTTTAGCAAAGTTTTTAGAGGCAATAATGTCTTATCGTCGTAAACGTCGTGATATAAAATCTGAAATCAATATAGTGCCATTTTTAGATGTGTTATTAGTGCTATTGCTTATTTTTATGGCAACCGCACCGATCATTTCACAAAGTGTGCAAGTGGAATTGCCTGATGCGGTGGAAAGCCAATCCGTATCCAATGAAGACAAAGTGCCAGTTATCTTAGAAGTTTCAGGCATTGGTCAATATAGCCTTTCCATTGGCGGTGAACGCAGTGAAAATCTCACAGAAGAAATGGTTACGCAAATGGCTAAGCAAGAATATGATAAAGACAATAACACAATGTTCTTGGTTGGCGGAGCGAAAGATGTGCCTTATGAAGAAGTGATTAAAGCACTCAATTTACTGCATCTAGCAGGAATAAAATCTGTTGGATTAATGACAAACCCAATTTAAGGTAAGTAGGTCTATTGTGCGTAATAATCAACGAAATAACGGAATTGGTGCCTTTGCCATTTCAATTATTCTGCACATTATGCTATTTGGCTTGTTAATTCTTGGTTCGCTTTATTATAAAGTAGAAATAATGGGCGGTGGTGAAGGTGATGGCGATGTGATCAGTGCCGTAATGGTCGATACAGGATCCGCCGTACAGGAATGGGGACGTTTGCAACAACAGAAAAAAGGGCAGGTGGATAAACCTACTCAACCGCAGCAGAAAGAACCGGATCCACAAGAACAAAAACAAGCACAATTAGAAGAGCAAAAACGTCAGCAAGAATTGGAACGCCAAAAGCAGCTTGAAAAACGGCTGGAGCAAGAGCGCCAAAAACAGCTTGAGCTGAAAAAACAGCAGGAACAGCTGGCAGAGCAACAAAGGCAGCGTGAAGAACAAGCTCGCATTGCCTTAGAAAAACAGAAACAGCAAGAAGCAAAGGCGAAGCAAGAGGCGGAAGCGGCAAAGCTGAAAGCGGAAGCTGAAGCAAAACGTTTAGCTGCACAGGCCAAAAAAGCTGAAGAAGACGCCAAAGCGAAAGCCGCTGAGCAAGCGAAAAAAGCCAAAGAACAAGCTGAAAAAGAAGCCAAGTTAAAAGCCGAAAAAGCAGCGGCGGAAGCAAAGGCTAAAGCGGACGCAGAGAAAAAAGCAAAGGCAGAAAAAGCGGAAGCTGCTGCAAAAGCCAAAGCAGAGGCAGAAGCTAAAGCGAAAGCTGAAGCCAAGGCAAAAGCGGACAAAGCTAAAGCTGAAGCAAAAGCCAAGGCAGAAGCAGATAAACGCCGCGCACAGCAATCGGCGCTAGATAATTTTATCAATGGTGGTGATATTGGTGGCGGCAGTGCCAAAGTTGGTGGTAATGCGAATAAAGCAGGCAGCCAAGGCAGTGGTGCAGGTTTAGGCGCTGGCGATGGCAAAAAAGAAGGTGATCGCTATGCAGGCGTCATTAAGAAAGAAATTCAACGCCGTTTCTTAAAAGATCCGAGCTTTGCAGGGAAAGTCTGTCGCATTCGTATTCAATTAGAGCGTGATGGCACGATCTCAAGTTATCAAAGAATTTCTGGCCCTGATGATATTTGTTCTGCGGCAATGAGTGCCGTGGCAAGAACGAAGAAAGTGCCCGCAGCGCCATCAGATGCTATTTATAGTAAATATAAATCACCAGTTATTGATTTTGATTTGAAATAATTGGTTTAACAATCTAAGGTGAATTTTATGAAAGTAATGATTCGTATCACACAGTTTTTAACAATGCTATGGGTGCTATTGGCAAATGTCGCCTTGGCAGATGACGAAGTTCGTATTGTGATTGACGAAGGGGTTGATAGCGCACGCCCTATCGCTGTTGTGCCATTTAAATGGAATGGCGCAGGTGCAATGCCAACTGATGTGGCAGAAATTATTTCTGCAGATTTACGCAATAGCGGTAAATTCAATCCCATTTCGCCAGCAAAAATGCCACAACAACCTACTTCAGCTTCAGAAGTGAATGCTGATGCGTGGTCATCTTTAGGTATTGATGCTATCGTGGTTGGGCAAGTTACCCCAAATGGCAATGGATACAGCATTGCTTATCAACTTGTGGATACCATTGGTGCATCTGGCACAGCTGGCGCAGTATTAGCACAAAATCAATATGCCGTTCCAGCCAGCGCGATTCGCTTAGGTGCGCATACGGTAAGTGATGAAGTGTTTGAAAAGCTTACAGGCATTCGTGGAGCATTTAGAACAAAAATTGCCTATGTGGTGCAAAAAAATGGTGGCTCAAAACCTTATCAAGTGCGTGTAGCAGATTATGATGGACATAACCAGTTTATCGTAACACAAAGCTCACAGCCATTGATGTCGCCAGCTTGGTCGCCAGATGGTAATAAATTAGCTTATGTTTCATTTGAAAACCGTAAATCTCAACTCGTGGTGCAAGATTTACGTTCGGGTGCGCGCCGCGTGGTTGCTTCTTTTAAAGGACATAATGGTGCGCCAGCGTTTTCGCCTGATGGTTCAAGATTAGCTTTCGCTTCATCAAAAGATGGTGTTTTAAATATCTATGTGATGAATTTAGGCAGTGGCAGCGTTTCACAATTAACGAGTGGTTCAGGTAACAACACTGAGCCTGCGTGGTCGCCAGATGGTCAATCCATTATTTTTACTTCTGATAGAGCTGGTTCACCACAAGTGTATCAAATGAGTGCAAGCGGTGGCGGTGCAACCTTGTTAAGTTCTGGTGGTCGCACTTATAGCGGACAAATTTCTGCTGATGGTAGTACATTAATTATGATTGCCGCAGATCATATTATGAAAAAAGATCTTGCGACAGGTGAAACAGAAATGTTGAGTTCGACTTTCTTAGATGAAAGTCCAAGCATCTCTCCAAACGGAATTATGATTATTTATAGCTCTACACAAGGGTTAGGAAAGGTGCTACAATTGGTTTCTGCTGATGGGCGTTTTAAAGCACGCCTACCGGGAAGTGATGGGCAAGTTAAATTTCCAGCTTGGTCCCCATATTTAACTAAAAACTAGGAGAAAGTTAATGAAAAACTTTGCAAAATTATTAGTTGTAGCTGGCTCAGTAGCTGTATTAGCAGCTTGTAGTTCTTCAAAAAATGAAAGTGCTGCAGAAACAACAACTGCCCAAACTTTTGGCGGTTACTCAGTTCAAGATTTACAACAACGTTATAACACTGTTTACTTCGCATTCGATAAATACAACATCGAAGGTGAATATCAACAAATCTTAGATGCGCACGCTGCATATTTAACAGCAACTCCAGCATCTAAAGTGGTTGTTGAAGGTAACACTGACGAACGTGGTACGCCAGAGTACAACATCGCATTAGGTCAACGTCGTGCTGACGCAGTAGCACACTACTTATCTGCTAAAGGTGTTCAAGCAGGTCAGCTTTCAACAGTTTCTTATGGTGAAGAAAAACCAGCTGAGTTAGGTCATACTGAAGCTGCATATTCTAAAAACCGTCGTGCAGTGTTAGCATACTAATCTGCCTTATTGACGAAACAAAAAAACCGAGCCTTGAATGCTCGGTTTTTTATTTATCTGCGTGGTAAAGGGGGATGTAGTTGTTGTTTATTCGTGCAAACAAACAAAAAATAGAAAATTTTTATTGATTATTAAAATAAAAACAGTATTATAAGCCTCCGTTACGCAATGATACCTGTTCGGGTCGTTAGCTCAGTCGGTAGAGCAGCGGACTTTTAATCCGTTGGTCGAAGGTTCGAATCCTTCACGACCCACCAATCAAACGTAACAGCCTAAATATATTTAGGGTCGTTAGCTCAGTCGGTAGAGCAGCGGACTTTTAATCCGTTGGTCGAAGGTTCGAATCCTTCACGACCCACCACTTCAAAGCCATTAAATATACTTAGGGTCGTTAGCTCAGTCGGTAGAGCAGCGGACTTTTAATCCGTTGGTCGAAGGTTCGAATCCTTCACGACCCACCATCATCAATTTATCCCCAAATTTTCATCACAATCTATCTTCCACCTTATTATTTTTAATCTATTACATTCTACGTTTTATTCTCGTTTTCTGATTATTTTTGCGATCTCGATTCCAAAACGTTCTTCATTTCCTATTAAAAAAGCACCGCACTTGTTAGGCTTGCGTATAGAAAATTACCGATAAACAAAGGCAAAAGTGCGGTTGAAAAATCCGCGTTTTTATTATGGCTAAAATGAAAGGCTTCACGCTATTAGAGTTTCTTATCGTGCTATTGATTTCCAGTATGCTATTGCTTACAGCCTTGCCTGTATGGCAACAGAATCAGGAACAATGGTTGCTAAGTAAAGAGCAACAGCGCTTATATTTATTTTTCCGTACAATTCAACGGCGCGTGGAAAATTCGAATCAAGTATGGTTTTTAGTGGCGAATCGCGATCTAGCAAGTCAAAAATGGTGCATTGCGGCGCAAGTCAAAAGTGAAAAAATATGCAACTGTTTACAACCGCACTTATGTGTAGACGAGCTAATGGCGAATATTTATCAACCCTTGTTTCCAACGCAAACAATGATTAGCAGTAAACACTATTTTCCGCAAGAAATGGCTAGATTCAGCGGTATCCGCAACACCATTCAAGCGGACTGTTTCTTATTGCAAGCGGGGCAAGCGAAAACCTTATTTTCTTTTTTTAATGTGGGTAGCCTAAAGCTAAAACAGGCGAATTCGCTCAGTGCGTGCGGAGAGCCTTAGATGAACCGCTATTTAAAAGGGCAAAGTTTGCTAGGTTTGATGATCGCCTTGTCAGTATCTAGCTTGTTATTAATCGCCATCGTGAAATTTTATCAACATAGCCAATGGCAAATTCAGCAAATGAATGCACGGCTTTTTTTACAAGCCGAAATAGAAAGAACCCTACAATTAATCGGCAAAGATTTACGCCGCACGGGGTTTCGTGCAGCCGTTGGAAAGCGTAAAGTGGATAATCTTGCTTTGTTTGAGCAAGACAGCCAAGGCACAAGTCTTGTTGTTAGCCAAGCCACGGGAGAAAAGCCGAATAGCTGTGTGTTATTTTTCTATGATTTGGATAATTCAGGTTGTATTGGCTCTACTTACACCAAAGGATTATGCGTTGAAAATGGTAAAAATCGAGCAAAAGAAATCGAACGTGAATTGTTTGGTTATCGCCTAAAGCAAAAAATGCTAGAAACGCGTTTAACTTACAAAAACACCGTTAAGCAAAAATGCACAAAAGAAGAATGCAAAACTTACATTCAGCAACCCGCTTGTGAGAAAGGCGGCTGGGTGGATCTATTTGATGATCGTGAAATTGCGATCACTCATTTTTCTTTGCAGTGGCTAAAAGAACCTTTGTTGCTTGTAGCACAGTTAAAAGGGCAACTTGTCAAACAACCGCATATTGAATATGAAAGCGAAATTGTCATTCCTTTGCTCAATCAAGGCGGTGCAGAATGAAAGCGCAAAAAGGCATTGTTACCCTAACCTTATTGTTGTTGCTTAGTTCATTATTGATGATCGCAATGTTGTTTAATCAAGAGGAACTGCATTTTTATCGTGCAATGAATGCGCAGCAAAAATATTATGCGGAAAATGATGTAGCGCTCTTGCCAATAAGCAGCCAAAATCTGCAACAGGAATGCGAAAAATTACCCTTAGATTATGCGGATTCTGTTTATCGTCTTGAGTTTAAAAATCCAACAAAAAACCACCGCACTTTTGATGAACCAGACCATTTTGCTTGGTGCGAGCGAATAAGCCTATTTCAGAAAACGCCAAGTCGTGGCATAAGTGCGGGGGAATTTTCGCAATATTTTGCTCCTGCGATCACACTTTTGTTTGCCAAACTTTTACAGCAAGAAAATATCAGTAAATATCCCCTTTATTGGTTTTCTGAACGCGAGAAACATTGGGAAATCAACGGCAATATTTATGCGGTGATTGTAGCGGAGGGTGATTTAACTTTATCTGGCAAAGGGGAAATTCGCGGCGCAGTGATTACGCAAGGGCAATTACATCAAGGGGAAAATGTGAAATTGGTTTACAATAAGAAAACGCTACAAGAAGTGGTTCAGGCTTATCGTTTTTGGCGGCTAGCAAAAAGGAGCTGGTATGATTTCGAGCCTTTATAGACCGCTAAAATACAAAGGAATGAATTTATTTTCTTTGCTAATGACTTTAACCCTATTTAGTGGTATTTTTCTGTCCATTAATCAATGGCTCACGCACCAGCGGCAAAGTGCGGTGAAAATTTATCAAGATTTACAAGCCATTTCTATTGCGCATAATCAGCATCAGCGTCTGTTTATGGGGCTGAGTTGTCAAACTCAAATTGAACAAAATCAGCTTATTTTTCATCTTCATTGTCATAAAAATAAAGTTACTGTGCGTTATCCCACAGGGGAAACCAGCTTATAAAAGGAAATTCTGTGCTAACCGTTTATTATTCCAATTTGCTTGAAACACAAAAAGAAATCCTACTGCATTTAATGAAAACAATGCCGTTGGACGATCCATTGCAGTCGGAAATTATTTTGGTACAAAGCCCTGGAATGGCACAGTGGCTGCAATGGCAAATTGCGGAAAAGCAAGGGATTTCAGCGAATTTACAATTTCCTATGCCAGCGACCTTTATTTGGCAGCTGTATCGCGATAATTTGTTTAATGTAACGCAGCAAAATCAATTTGCCAAAGAGCAGATTGTATGGCGCTTAATGCGATTGATTCCGCAATATTTAGCACACCCCGCCTTTACACCATTGCGAGATTATCTCAATTCTGCACCGCAATCGGCACAGCAAAAATTGTATCAATTAGCAGAAAAAGTGGCTGATTTATTTGACCAATATTTGGTGTATCGCCCAGATTGGATCAGTGCGTGGGAAAAAAATGCAGACAGCAGCATCGCGCAACAAATTGCAGCACAGAAAAGTGAAGATAAACAACAGTTAGCCGATCAAATTACACGCCATATTGAATGGCAAGGTATTTTGTGGCGTGCGTTAGTGGCTGAAATTCAACAGCAAAATGGCAGTGAAGAAGTTTGGCACAGGGCGCATTTACACCAACAATTTCTTCAGCTATTGGGTGAAAAAGCACCATTAAAACTGCCGAAACGCATTTTTGTGTTTGGTATTTCAGCTCTGCCAAAAGTGTATTTGGAAATTCTCAACGGCATCAGCGAGTTTTGTGACGTGCATTTATTTTTCACTAATCCTTGCCGTGAGTATTGGGGCGATATTGTCGATAAGCAATATTGGCAAAAATTACAGCAGCGTTCTCGCACTGATCAACAAAGCCAGCAAGCTAACCCATTATTTTCTCATCAGCAAATTGCACGATTAGAACAAGAGCAGTACGAGCGTACCGCCGAGCAAGAAATGTTGCAAGTGGGCAATCCGTTACTTTCTTCTTGGGGCAAACAAGGGCGTGATTTCCTTTATCTGCTCACCGATATGCAAAGTAATGAAATTAATGCCTATGTAGAATTGGCAGAAGACAGTTTATTACACCAAATTCAGCAACGCATTTTAACGCTTACCCCGACAGGCATTGAGCCGTTGCATTTTGCACCGCAAGATCCGTCTTTTTCCATTCACGCCTGTTATAGCGCAATGCGAGAAGTGGAAGCTTTGCAAGATTATTTACTGCATTTGTTTAATCAAGATCCTAGCCTAACGCCAAAAGATGTGGTGGTCATGGTGGCCGATATTGATAAATATACCCCTTATATTCGCGCGGTTTTTGAGCAGGGTAAGCCTTACATTCCATTTTCCATTTCGGATAATAAATTGTCGGAAAATGATGTGATCGTGTCGGCTTTCATCAAATTGTTAAACCTGAAAGAAAGTCTGTTTAGCGCGCAAGATGTGCTGGATTTTCTCGATATTCCAAGTATTCGTGCGCGTTTTCATATTGAGCTTGAAGATCTGCCTTATATTCATCATTGGGTCGAGCATTCAGGCATTCGCTTTGGCCTGGAAAAATATCAGGGCGTGGTGCAAGAAAATTATAATGCGTGGAAAGCAGGGCTGGAACGAATGTTGCTCGGCTATGCAATGCGTGAAGAAAATGGCATTTGGCAAGACAGCCTAGGTTTTGATAATAGCTACGGCTTAAAAGGGCAATTAGCAGGCTATTTAGCGGAATTTATTGAACAACTTTATCAATGGTATCAAACACTTTGCGGCGAACATTCTGTTGAGCAATGGCAGCAAACCTTATTCCAACTGGTGGAAACCTTTTTCCAATTTGATGAAACGAGCCAAGAAACCCAATGGTATCTTAATGATTGCATTGAAACCTTTGCCGAGCCTTTGGTCAATGTGCAATTTGAACAACCACTTGGCGCAGAAGTGGTGGAGGAAGTGATGAGTGGCTATTTGCAAGAAAATCCGCATAACTTACGTTTTCTGGCTGGGAAAGTGAATTTTTGCACCTTATTGCCAATGCGCTCAATCCCATTCCGCGTGGTGTGTTTGCTGGGAATGAATGAAGGCGAATACCCACGCCAAAGTACACCAAATAGCTTTGATCTTATGCAATATCATCAGCAAAAAGGCGATCGTTTCAAACGAGATGATGATCGCTATCTCTTCCTTGAAGCGCTGGTTTCTGCGCAAGATTATTTCTATCTCAGTTATGTCGGGCATTCAATCATTGACGATGAGCCAAAAGAACCTTCCGTACTGGTAAATCAATTATTGGATTATGTGGCAGAAAATTTGCCATTGCCTGAGAATGATGAGGGCGAAAATCCGAATGAATATTGGCGTAAAAAATTGGTGATACATCACCCAATGACCGCTTTTAGCGAGAAAAACTTCAGTAAAAACCACCGCACTTTTGCGCGCAAATGGTTGCCATTAGTGAATAAAACCGCGCAGCAAGAACAGGGCTTTATTCAGCCGTTGAATAATGATCATCAGGTGCAAACAGTGGCGTTAAGCCAGCTTATCGCCTTTGTACAGCACCCGATCCGATTTTTCCTAGAGCAGATTTTAGGCATTCACCTACAAAATGAAGAAAGCGCCTTAAGGGATACAGAAAATTTCGATTTCGATAACTTGGAACGCTATGCCATTAACCAGCAACTGCTTTATCTCAACGATGATGAATTTAGCCAATTTTTCCGCCAGTTACAAATCAAAGGCATAATGCCAAGGGGCGCTTTTGCTGAAGTGCAAGGGCAAAAACTGAGCCAAGATATTCGCGATCTGAAAAAAGAGGTGGCAGACTATTTAACGCAAGAAAGCCAAAGCGTGGCAGTGGAGCTGGATTTCACCCTGCCAACCCAAACTTTGCGTTTAACAGGCGTAATCAATCAGCTTTATCCTTTGGTTGATGGCACATCAAAGGGGAAAGTGGAGAGAGTAACTTGGCGTGTGGGGGGGAAAATCCGCGATAAAGATCTGATTGAAAACTGGATCTATTATTTAGTGCAATGTGTAACACAAGAAAATGTCGCTCCTGCTCATAGTTACGCGAAAGGTGAACAAGTGCGGTTTAAAACTTTGCAAAAAAGCACCGCACTTGCGCAATTACAATGTTATCTAGAAGCCTATGTTCAAGCCCAACAATCCCCTTGCTTAGTGCTAACAACGAATCTGAATCGTTATTTCAAAACACTCAAAAATGAAAAAGGCACAGATGATGAAGAAGCCATTCAACAAAAATGCTTGGCCATCTTGTACGAAAGCATTTACGGTAACGATTATGGTTTTAAGCAAGAAGATAAATACTGGCAACGCGTGCTAAGCGAACAAGAATTAGCGCAACTGGACTTAAACGCAATGACTAGCATAATGCAGGATTGGTTTGGGTTGATGTTAGAAAGCTGTAAATAAAAGAAAACCGCTGATCATTCTCAGCGGTTTTGTTTTAGCGTTTGAAATATTCGGCTAATACTTGAGCAATGCCAGCTTCATCATTGCTTGTGGTTGTGAGCTTGGCTTGGTGTTTAACTTCATCTTCCGCATTGCCCATTGCCACGCCTAATCCCACAGCGGTGAGCATACTGATGTCGTTGTGGTTATCACCAAAAGCGATGACCTGTTGCGGGGAAATTTGCCATTGTTGTAACACCTCTAGCAATCTTGAGCCTTTGGTATTGCCCGCGTTGGCAATATCAACCCGATCCACCCAAGACCATTCACAGCTAAATTGCTCTACGGGTAAATCCGCGATGACGTTTTCCATAATGGCTCGATTTGGGGCGCTGATGACGCATTTCCAAATTGGTGTATCGTGATTGATAACCTCTTGAATACTCTCTACGTTTCGCACAAGTGGGCGAACATTCTCAGGGCAACTTGCGACCCATTTTAGGAATTTTTCCATATGCGGATTGAGTTCTGCATAGTTCATCGCATTGCGGGAATACATCAATAAATGGCAATGATGTTTCGTTGCGGTATCCAAAATTTGCTGGGCTTGTTGCTGAGAAAGTGGATTAGCTGCCAACACTTTATCATTTTGCACATCATAAACATAAGTGCCGTTACAACAAATAATTGGCGTGTCTAGCTCTAACTCCACATAATAGGGAATCACCGCCGTATGATGTCGCCCTGTTACCAGCATCACTTTGATCCCCTGTTGTTTTAATTGAGCAATGGCTTGCTTATTTTCCGCTAAAATTTGCCCTTGCGAATTGAGCAACGTGCCATCGAGATCAAAAGCCACAACTTGATAATTCATTTTTCTATCCTTTTTGTTAATGGGTGATTACTGCCCATAATACGCATTTTTGCCGTGCTTGCGAAGATAATGTTTATCTAAAAGTGCTTGTTGCATTGCACCTAATTGCGGATTTAATTGGTGAGAAAATAAGTTCATATAAGCAATTTCTTCCAACACGACAGCATTATGCACTGCGTTATCTGCGTCTGTTCCCCAAGCAAAAGGCCCGTGCGAATTAACTAATACTGCCGGCACATCTTTCGCTTCGATTTGACGAGTGCGGAAGGTTTCTACAATCACTTTGCCCGTTTCGCGTTCATAGTCGCCTGCGATTTCTTGTGGGGTCATTTGTCTGGTACAAGGAATGCTGCCGTAGAAATAATCGGCGTGGGTTGTGCCAGCGGCGATGAGGTCTAGCCCCGCTTGCGCCCACAAAGTGGCGTGGCGAGAATGGGTATGCA
>NZ_JBMMGT010000038.1:0-18922 GCF_049366555.1 Avibacterium volantium
TTAAATTATGTGGTGAACTTGCTCTCTCGCCGCGAATATAGTGAATATGAATTGCGTTGTAAAATGCAAGAAAAAGCCTTCACAGAAGCTGAAATTGAACAGGCTTTAGCGATTTGTCAGGAAAAAAACTGGCAAAGTGATCGCCGTTTTACAGAAAATTATTTACATTACCGATCACAAAAAGGCTATGGACTTAATCGAATTAAACAAGAGCTTTTTCAACTCAAAGGTATTCCTTCTGAGATCGTAGAAGATGTGTTAGCGGAAATGGACATTGATTGGTTTGAGATTGCGCATTCCGTGTTACGTAAAAAATTCCCCCATTATGCGCAAGAGCAAGATTTCAAAATGAAACAAAAAATCTGGCGCTATATGCTTTCACACGGCTTTCAAAGTGAAGAATTTGCCGATTTAGTCGGCTCGGGCTAAAACGAGTTTTACTAAGACACAGCATTTACTGCCCTTTCTTTATCTATGCTTTCCACAAAATATTGACACAAATAGCCCTTTCTTCTTTGAGTGAACCCTACTCAATGATAAACTAATGCCAATTTTTGTCTTAAATAATTAATATAGGAAACAACAATACGAGCGAGTCGATATTTATTTGCTACTTTAAAAGAAACCCCGAATGATGCACAGGTGGTGAGCCATCAATTAATGTTGCGTATTTTAGGGGGTATAAGGTGTAATTGCTAGAGGAAAGAGGGAAAAGAGGAAAATGGAGCAATATCTTTCTTTTTATTGCCCCTCATTAAGTTTATCTAGCAGTAATTCTTGTTCCAGCTTGCCCTTTAATCGCTTCTAGTGCTAAATGTAAATCTGCAATAATGCCTATACCTTGTCTACGATGGGAAAGATAACGGATAATTGCATCAACTTTAGGTTGCATTGAGCCTTTATCAAATTTATAGTTTGAAAGTTCCTCGATAGTGATGTGATCGAGTTTCTGTTGGTTTTCTTTTCCCCAGTTTAAATAAATTCCATCACCATCAGTAAGAATTATAAAATAATCTGCTTGAATTTGTTGGGCTAATAGAGCCGCTGTTGAATCTTTATCAATAACGCAGTCTATATTTGTTAATGAGCCTTCTTGTTTTGTTACTGGAATGCCTCCACCACCGCAACAAATAACAAGATAACCATTTTGTAATGCAAGTTCTATAGCTTGATGTTCTATGATTGACATTGGTTGGGGGGATGCTACAACGCGGCGATAATATTGCCCATCTTGTTTGAGTTTCCAACCATATTTACTCGCTAATTTGTTTCCTTCTTGATGTGAATAAACAGCACCAATAAATTTTGTTGGTTCTAAAAATGCAAAATCATTTTGTTTTACTTCAACATGAGTAAGAAAAGATAGAATAGGTTCACTAACAATTTTACGCAATTCTTGAGTTAAAACTGTTGCAATCATTCCTTGTGTTTGAGCAACTAAATTATTTAATGGGAAATTTGATTCTTCTTGGAAAGATTCATTTTGTAGAGATAGTAAGCCCACTTGAGGACCATTACCATGTACAATAGCAATTTGGTATTTTTGTGCTAATTTTCCAATGACTCTCGCTGCTATTTTTATATTGTCTAGCTGATTTTTATAAGAAATATTTTGCCCTCGTTTTAATAGGGCATTCCCGCCTAAGGCGATAACAATTTTAGGTTTCATTTTTTCCTCCTTCTATGTTTAACTACGATTTTTCTTTTAATTTATTTAATAATACAATAATATACTTATATTTAATGCAAATTCCAGAGAAAAAATATGAACTATAAAGACAAAAATTTTGAATTAAATTGTACATATAAGGTTATTAGTGTTTTCGAACAAGTGGTTAATTTGAAAAAAGGTAATAAAATTTATGCCATAATGAATCAAAAAATAAAGCCCGCACCTTATAGTTTAATATTAGAGAATGAATTATTCTTATCTATAAAAAATAATATTTCTAACACGCTTTTTATTCCTTATTTTTCTGTAGAAGAATTTGATTGTACGCTATTTCCTCAAAATAACCTATTAACAGCAAAAAACATCTCAACTTTTTTAGAGGAAATTATAAGACCTCAAGATATGTTTGAAGTTGTTTTTCAACAAAGAAGAAAAACTGCAAAACTTAAAGAAATGTTGGGATTAGGCCGAGGACTTACGCCCAGTGGAGATGATTATATTGTTGGCTATATGGCAGCATATTATGCTGAAAATAAAGGAGTTTTTAAGCCATTTGAAGAAATAGCAATCTTAGCTAAATATTGTACAAATGAGATTAGTGCAAATTATATTGAAAATGCTAGCCGTAGATTATTTAAACAAGAGATTTTAGACTTAATGAGAGAAATAGAAAATAGAGAGTATATTAATAATATGATGAGTTTTGGTTCCTCTTCCGGTATTGATCTATTATATGGTATTTTTGATTATATTAATAACAGAGATCTTTTTCATAAAATATAAAAGGTTTCATTACGAAACCTTTTGATTATTATATTTTAGAATATTTTGTGAGTAACAAATAACATAGTGAAGCCATCAAAATAGAATCAATAGATGGAATAAAAGTTAATGTAAAAAAGCCTTTTACGGTGAGAAACCCTATTAGGGAACCAATAAGCCAAGCAAAAAATGCAGGATATTTAACTTTCGCTTCGTTTTTAATACTATTCTCATCATAGCCCATTTTCCTATTTATAAAGTAGTCTGTAATATAAATTCCACAAATAGGAGGCGTTGTTATACCAAGAAATAATAAAAATGGAATAAATAAAGCCATTATATCTATACTACCAATCAATGCGGTAATGATACCTAATACAATTGTAATTTTCCATTTTTTCAACTGAGGGAACAGTGTAGAAAAAACTAATGTTCCTTGAAACATATTCCCAGCATTTCCTGTTATGCAAGCAAATATAAGTACAATATAAGCTGGTAATAAACTACCAATAATTAGCATTGCATCAAGTAATGTATTTTTGCCTGTTAATGAACTTGGTGTTGCACCAATGATAAAAAGGAAAGGATAAGCAATACTAAAGGTTAAAATACCAGCAGTAATAGCTTGTTTTTTATTTTGCGTAAAACTACCAAAATCAACAGAAGTAGTAACTAAAACAATAATTGTTCCTACAACAGAAGAAATTGCTGCACCAATATTCATTGTGTGTAGTGCTGTATTTATAGAAAACTTGCTTTTTAAAGTAAGATATAGAATAAAAAACATTAGCATAGCTATAATTGGAACAGCCCATTGAGCAACTTTGCTAAGAAAATCAAAACCAAATGTAGTTGCACTCACGAAAATGAAACAACCAAACACAACAATTATAGGTAAAGGAACATATAAATTAAATTGAGTAAGTAGAAAATCTTGTACGGTATGTCCAAACATATTAGCCGTAACAATAATCCAACCTAATAAACTGATTGCCATTAACATATTGATCGCAGTCGCACCTTGAGAACCGAAAGTAAATTTAATAATTCCGTAAGTGGGCAAGCGAGCTTTAACACCTATTGACATATTGATTATTGCGAGCAATGTTAATATTGAACTTCCTACAATAATAGCAAATAGCATTTTAGAAAAAGGGAGTTGGCTCCCTAGACTTGAAGAAGCTAATAATACAGGCGTAATTAGAATTCCCAGCAAAATCATTGAGATTTGAATAGCTGAGGCATAAGATGTGGGATTAGAACACTTTTTGTTAGCCATTGTGTTTCTCCTTATGTTGATTCTTATAATAACGCCAACCTCCCATATGGCTAATCTCGATTTGTCCTTGGGTAAGCCAATTCTCACCTAAAACACCTAACACTTGATCCCCATTAGCTAAGTGTACTTTGCCTATGGTTAATCCGTTTGGCTCATTTAATAGAATAGTAGCAAGTGCGGTTGGATTTATTGCCCAAATTTCAAGCTCAACAGCATAAGCTTTTTGAGTTGTTCTTTGCATTGCTGGATGAATATCGTTGATTGACCATAAACGATAGTATTCATCAGTTTTATCTTCACGTATAAATTGAGCTCCAACATTAAGTAAATTATGATTAAGCTCTAACCCTCGCATTAATGTTCCATTTACTGCAAATAAAATTTGTTCACACATTTTGACCTCCTTATTCACTATAAGTAGAGTAGTTTTGATAAAACGCATTTAAAGCTTGGGTGAAACATTGCATTGGTGCAGTTGTAATTCCAGCACCGATTTGCCCTATACCTGCCAATTTGTGTGCAATGCCTGTATTTATAATAGGTAGAATTCCCGTATCTACCACTTTTCGAATGTCAATACCTGCTGCGGTTGGTATGAAGTTTAATGTTGGTAAGGTAAATGCGGGATTTTGCCCTAAGCTAATGCTTTGCATCATCACACTATTATTAAGTGCGTCATTTGTGCTTCCTCCTACAAATTTGACAATAGCTGGGGAGGATGCCATTGCAAAGCCTCCTACGCCTGCAGTTTCGGTTATTGCACTATCACCAAGATCTGCGGCAGCATCGTTTATATCAAAATTAGGGAAAAATAATCCATTGACTGAATTTGCTGGAGCTTGAAACCATTGTCCCTTCATTGATGAAATTTGGATACCAAAATTAACACCATTTCTTGCCATTACGGTTACCATTGTGCTGTGAGGTATGCCTTCTGCTGCTACCAACATTGTTTTACAAGCTGCCATTGATAAGTTGAGGAAAAAATGATCATTATTAGTGATAAATTGGATAGTACGTTCAATGTGTTCTAAAGGTTGGTTAATTTTAAGTAAGAACGGTAGGATTTTTTTAAGAAATAATCCTGTTGCTGCAGCATTACGATTATGAACTTCATCCCCCATATGTAAAGCTTGTGCCATTATAGGTTTCAACTCAATGGGACCACTTAACTTAAGTGTGGCAGATAATGTTTCGGCAAGTTCCGTTTTCATCCAGTTTAATCGTGTTATCACGTCTGGATTATTGGCACCAAAACGCAATACTTTACCCAATCCCTCATTAAAATTACTAAAACAGCGGTGATGATTATGTGCCATATCCTCGATAACCCATACAGGCATAGAAGGACTAATAATTCCTGCCATTGGGGCAACTGCGTCATAGTGATGGCAAGGTTCAAAAACAATTTCTCCTTGTTCAATCAGTGATTTAGCAGCTTCTTTTGTGTTAGCCCATCCCTCAAATAAAATCGCTCCGATAATTGCACCTTGCATTGGACCACACATCGCATTCCATTGTATAGGGGGACCTGCATGGAGGATACGCTTTTTCTCTATTAACTGCGGAATCGCTTTTCCCGCTGGTAAAATATCGACTAAAACAGGCTGTGAAGCTAAATAACGAGAGAGCGCAATTTGATTGGCTTGATTGATTTTTGAGCAATTAATCAACGTTGCTAAAGTTAATCCAGCTTGCTTATCTCCCTGAGCTGGAGGTTGCCAATGTAAGTGCTGAACTGTTCCCCCTGCTTGCTGAATATTTTGTGCAAAGTTTTCTAATCCAATATTAATGATTGAAAGAGGCTGCTGAAAAAGATTATTCATTGATATTTCTCCTTTGCAAGATTTCTAATGCCATATAAGCAGATTCTGCATTATTGTTTGCAATAAGCACGCCCATATCTTGTAATTGTTTTTGGATCAAGAATTTATCTTGGACATCTTGAGCTGTACCACAAATATGAGCAATGAGATAAGGTGGTGAGTTCTGTTGCCGAATTTTTTGAAGAATAGGTAGTAATGTTTCCATTGGATTCAGATTTGAGCCATAGCCTAAAATGAGATCAAAAAGGAGTACCGCGACTTCGGGATCCATACCTTCTTGTAAAAGGCGTTGATTGCGTAACGTTGGATCAATCATTGGATGAGGTTTTCCTTGAGTAAAGAAATCATCACCAAGATCTAATAATGTATGTTGTGTACTTCTATTTATCTCTTTCAACATCGTTGCTTCATCAATAGGTGTATTGGAATACAAAGGTAACCCAGCTTTATGCAGAATTTGTTGAGCTTCAAAACAAAATGTTCCGCCAGAGAAAACACCGCGTAAATATTTTTGCTCTCTTTTTAAGGAATATTGATACGTTGGAAAACTAGGTGGGATATAAGAGGGAATACGTTGTTTTCTTAACAAAGCAACCGCAACTTCTGCTGTATGTGCTAGGGTTTCAGCATAATAAAGATTACTCCCACTATTAGCATCAGTGCTTTGTCCTAAGAAATGGATCACAACAGGCTTGTTTATCTGTTCTGCTTGTTTTTTTATTACATTTGCAATATCTGATGCAGGTGGTTTAGAGATCAATACTATGACTTCTGTATAGCTATCCCGTGCTAATAAGTTCATTGCATATTGCATCGAAAGTCCACCAATTTCTTGGTGCAAATCTTGCCCTCCTGTACCTATTGCTTGAGATATTCCTTCGCCAAGTTTATCAATACCACAGGTGACTTCTTGTAGCCCAGTGCCTGAGGCAGCAACAATACCAATATGACCTTTACGAACAATATTGGCAAAACCTAGCGGGATGCCATTGATTATTGCTGTACCACAATCTGGTCCCATAACCAATCTGTCTTTTTGTTGTGCAAGCCTTTTTATCTGTTTTTCTTCTTGAAGAGAAACATTATCGCTAAAAAGCATAACGTTTAATCCAGTATTGAGGGCTTTAATCGCTTCAGCTGCAGCATATTCACCGGGTACAGAAATAAGTGCTAAATTAAGTGCGGTGTTTTTTTCCACCGCATTTGACAGGCTTACTATTTGTGTCTTTGCACTATTTGTCGTTGTTTGTTCTGAGCAAGAAAAAAATGATTGTTTTGCAAAATTAATTGCTTTTTCACATTCCTCTTTCCTTCCTTTCACTGCGATGATCAAGTCATTGGGCTTTGCATTAATTGGTGGAAATTCAGCTTCTAATAAACGGGCCAAATTTGCGGGTGTCCCCATTACTACTGAAGCTTGCGTAATTCCTTCTATTTGTAAAAGTTTGGCAGAAATTTGCATTAAAGAAACGGAATCTTGGTAAAGATTCGGTAATATTGAATATTGGATAGCCATCTTCTCACCTATGACATTAATGCGTTGATAATCTCTGTTGATGTTGAAACCCAACCGAAAATAGCCCCTTGTGCTTTGATCATTTTCAGTGCATATTCTTGAAACTCAGGGAAATATGAGCCAACACAATCTTCAGGAATAATACATTCATAACCGCGATCATTTGCTTCGCGAACCGTCGTGTTTACGCAAACTTCGGTGGTTACTCCACAGACAATAAGTGTTTTAATTCCACGATTTTGTAAGATTAAGTGTAGATCGGTTTGATAAAATGCACCTTTCCCTGGTTTATCTATGATCGGCTCTCCTGCAATAGGATAGAGTTCAGGAATAATATCGTGTCCTTCTTCTCCACGAATAAGAATACGCCCTTTTGGTCCACATTCGCCAATAAAGGTTTTCCCGCCCCGTGTTAATTTTGCTGGAGGACAATCACTTAAATCAGCACGATGCCCTTCACGAGTGTGGAGAACAAATATCCCAGCTTGACGAGCGGCAGATAACATCCTTTTACAAGGTTGAATTGCTGAACGAACGAGATTGACATCATTACCTAAGGCTTCTCCAAATCCACCTGGCTCAACAAAATCGCGTTGCATATCGATCATTAATAATGCTGTTGTTTGAGGATTAAAGGATAGTGGGAAAGGTTCAGCTTGGAATTGTTTTAACATAATGAATATCTCCTTTTGTTGATAACAATTTATTTTTCTTGAAGGGATAATATAAAGAAAACCTCCTTAATCATAGAAAAATAAATTGATGAATTAAAAGGAAATTTATTGAAAATAGCGTGATATGACGGCAGTAAAAAAATATATTGTGAACGAAATCACAAGATATTTTTATGATTCAAAAGAATTGAATAATAAATTCAAAATTTATTAATTAAAAAATTACTGGCACCAAATGTTTTGTATATGAGGTTGCATAATATAATCTAGACACCAAGTTAATACTTTTCCTTGTACACTACTATTCCAAGCATAAAATAATTGTGTAGGTTGTTTTTGTTCTGAAATTGGTTTTTTTAATACTTTTCCTTGATCAAGTAATAGTTTTACTCGATGATGAGGGATGTATCCTATTCCTAATCCCGCAATAATAAGGTTAATTGCCGTTGAAAGTTCGGAAACGTAAATCACTTTCTGCCCTTCTAATGCCCAAGAAACCTGCTTATTCATATTAAAAGCAGTATCTTTTACCACGATAGCTGGATATAAACGTAATTGTTCTGAAGTCAGCACTGTTGTGAACGGGGCAAGAGGGTGATGAGGAGCTACCACAAAATCCCATTCTATTTTTCCAATTGGATGATAAACGATATTTTCGATTTTGGGGGCTGTATGTGGTGCTCCAATAACAAGATCGGCTTTTTTCTTATATAAGGCTTCCCAACACCCGTTATAAACTTCGGTATGGATTGAAAGTTCTGTTGCTGGAAAAAGTGCGGTTATTTTTTCGGTTAATTTTGCAAGAGCATCGTAGTTAATAATATTGTTTACCACAATAGTAAACGTCCGTTCAACGCCATTTTCAATGGTTCTAGTCTGTGTGATTAAATGTTCATAAGAATGTAGTAACCATTGGCTATGGCAAATAAAATATTTCCCCGCTTCAGTAAGCTTGACTTGCCTTCCTGAACGATCGAAAAGAATAACGCCGAGTTCGTCTTCAACTTTTTTAATAGTGTAACTAATTGCGGAAGGCACTTTGTATAATTTTTCTGCTGCAATGGAGAAATTTCCTGTTTCCGCAATAGTATGAATGAGTTTTAAAACATCGGGGGATAGGGGCATACTGTTCTCCTTTTCTAATTCTTTTTTAGTATAGCATTGAAAATAAAGGAGGTGGGGTGAAATACGTGATCTAATTCTTTCACCAATTAGATCACGTTAAGGTAATTAATTTGCTATGGGTTGTTCTCTTCTATCTAATAGATATTTTAGAATAAATAATCCTGCAATCATTATATAGGAAATTAGGAATATCGTAGGAGAATCACCACCAATAACTGGGTGGGCCTGATGGATAATACCAAAAAATGCCAATATAGCAGCTAAACCAGCACTAATTGCACCTTTTGTTGGTTGATTAGTTATCGCAAAAATAGCAATACAACCCCAGAGTAAAGATGACAGTGGGGCCCCGCTACCTAAATGAAATAATCCTGTAAAATCTACACCGCTCTTTTCTAAGATTGACCAACCTAATTGATTAGCATTTGTACCAACACTTTTGAGTGTATTATTAACGGTTGTCAATGCCCAAGCGCCAATCCAAGGAAAAAGACATACAAAAATCACGGGGACTTCTAATTTCGGAGTTTCCCTTACTACTTGATTAGCTGTAACAATACCAATAAAAATCAAAATAGGAGCGATCGCTGCCATCGGGATAAGTGAGAGTAAAAAACCTCCTAATCCTAATAGGCAGACGAGGAACATAACAATACCTGTTGCTAAAGTATATCCAATACCCGCCCCCATTTCTTTATAAGCCGTATGTCCAACATAAACGGTAACAGGGAAAGGATTTCCCATTAATGCACCAAACATTGTTGAGCAACCATTGGCAATCATTACGCGTCTAGTTGGGTAAGGATCGCCTGCAGCGTGGGCACTTTCGATATTCTCTAAGTCGAAGACATAATTTGCCAGTGCTAAAGGAACTGCCGAAGCTAGGTAAGGTGCGGCGATACTTAATCCCTCAATAAAAGAAGATAGATGCAGTTTTGGTGGATTAAATCCCGCACTGTGTAAGGCTTGTCCAATTTTGCTTGGATCTTGTAATCCAAAAAGCCAAGCTAAAGTTGTGCCAACAATTAATAAGAGTAACCCTGTTGGAACTTGTTTGAAGATGGGTGAACGTCCAAACCAATTGATAAAAATCAAAACGAGTACAACGAATGAGACAAGAGGTGTATGAAATGCTTGCAGCATAGGATTCATTGCTAATAGCAATAAACCTAACCCAGCTAAACAAGAAAGTAAGACAGTTCTTGGAACGGCTTTTCTTAACCAGTCTCCCATAAATGATCCAACAAAGAGAATAAATCCTTCGACAAATCCCCACACTAAACCAATTTTTAATGCTAGTTCATAGTCTTGAGTTTGTTGATAAACAGGTAAAAGGACTAAGAAAGTAACAGTAAATATAGAGGGGGCACTAGGTCCCGAAGGTAAGGCAACAACATCAGACCGATTGCTCTGTTTTGCTAATATTCTTGCAAAAATAACATAACAAATACTAGCACAAAGAACAGCTAAGCCAAATGCAGGAACAATGCGGCCGAAAACAATTTCTGAAGGAATGCCTACAACTAAAGTAAGTAAAGCAATCATCGTAAGAAGATTGGTAAGATTATTACTAAATAAGCCAAAAAAGGCAGCCCAATCTCCTTTTTTCCAAAATTGCGTTTTCATATCGTCTCTCCTTTATTTTGCGTAAGTTTGACCAAAGGCAAATAAGGCTTTTTGAAATGCCTCCATTGGCGGATGAACAATTCCAGCTCCAATCATTCCGATACCAGCATCTTTATGGGCTATTGCCGTATTAATGACGGGTAATAGGTTATTTTCCACCACTTTTCTAATATCAATCCCCGTAGGTATCCCCATAAAATTGAGTGAAGGGATAGTAATATTTGGATTGTTTCCAATCGTAATTTGATTCATTGTTTTACTATAACGTATAGCATCTTTAACCGTTCCACCTACTAAAGATACAATCGCAGGAGCCGCAGCCATAGCAAAGCCACCTATTCCATAGGTTTCTGTAATTGCAGAGTCACCAACATCTAAACCTGAATCTTCGGGTTTGTACCCCGCAAACATTGGGCCTATAACTTGTTGAGCTGGTCCTGTAAACCATTGATTTTGCAATCCAGCAACACGAATACCAAATTCCGTGCCATTTCTTGCCATTGTTGTCAGAACCGTTGAATAAGGAATGCCTTGAGCTGCATCTAATGCTGCTTTACAACACACCATCCAAGTTGGGCCTGAAAAATAGTCTGATGATGCGATAAAATTAAAAACGTCTTTTTTATCTTTGTTACTAAAGTGAGTTTCTAAAATATAGGGGGTGAGTTTTTGATTTAATAGAACTGTACCAGCGATATTACGGTTATGACATTCATCTCCCATATGCAAAGCCTGAGAAAGCATAAGTCGTAAATCAATCCCTTCATCACAAAATAGCATTGCTTCTTCTAACATTGGTCCAAGAATATCTCGCATCCAGTTTAAGCGATCAATAACACTTTGATCATTTGCACCCATTCTTAAGATTTTCGCCAGTTGTTCTGATAAATTAGTAAATGCAAAATTACCGTGAGTTTTATTTTCAACAATATGCACATACATTGATGGGCTAGTTACGCCTGTCATTGAACCAACAGCTTGATGTTCGTGACAAGGTGAGAATTTTATTTCACCACTTGCAGCAAGCTCTTCAGCTTGAGTGAGATTTTTAGCCCATCCTTCAAAAACGATTGCACCTGTAATTGCACCACGCATAGGACCATTCATTTTTTCCCAGTTAATAGGAGGACCTGCGTGCAAAAGCATTTTGTCTTGCATTCCAGGAATTACCTCTTTGGCTTTTCCATAGCCAATTAAAACGGGACTTGCCTGTGTTATGCGTTGAAAAGCTTCTTGATTTGCAAAATCTATTTTTTGTGCAATTTCTGTTTGTTCTAAATAGGTTAATGTTTCAATTAATGGTAAGTTTCCCCCACCTGCTGGTTGCCAGTCTAGTTGATATACCTTAGCTGATTGCTTTATTAAATCTTCAGCAAAACGTGCTAATCCTATATTGATAATATTTAATGGTTGATTAAATAAGTTACTCATTATTATTCTCCTTTTGCTACAAATTCTCTAGCTAACAAACCAGCGTTAGTTGAGCTAGAGGCGATAGTAATGCCAGCCGCTTCAAGTTGTGCAACCTGGTTCTGTACAGAAGGCTGATCTAATTCAGTTCCTAATACATAAGCTAAGATTTCCAAATGCCGTCCTGATTGTTGTGCTTCTCTTTTTACTTGTAGAAGTGCAGGCAATGTTTCTGCTATAGGATCAGGATTTGCACCAAAGCCTAGAACAAAATCAAGCAATAAAACACCAACTTCTGGATCACGTCCCTCTTGTAAAATTCGTTCTATGCGATAGCTTGGATCAATCATTGGATGTGCTTTACCATTGGTAAAAGAATCATCGCCAAAGTCAATAAATGTGTGTTCGATTGATTTATCGCTGGCTTGTAATTGATAAGCTGGGTTTGTTTGAATATTCGAGTAAACGTTAGGATACTTTTCTAAAGCAGAAAATAGGGCTTCATCACATAAGGTTCCACCACAAAATAAACCTCGAATGTAGCGTTGCTGTGGGTTAAGTTTTTTTTGTACCTCTTTAATTAAAGGTAAATTTAATGCGTGTTTATCGATACTTTCTTCTGGAATACCAGAGGCAATGACCGCCGCCATTGCAGCTGGTTTGCTATGAGAATAAATATGAATATGTGGTGCAGTTTTCGTTTCCTCTTTATAGCCTAAAAACCAAATAAAAATAGGTTTATTAATATGTTCACAAGTGGATAAGATTTTTCTCGCGATTGTAGGTGCAGGCGGTTTTGATACGACAATAATAATGTCTGTGTTGGGATCTTCAGCAAGCATTTGTAATCCATCTAACATCATAATGCCCCCAATATCTTCGCTAAGATCTCTTCCTCCCGTTCCAATTAATTGGGAAATGCCACCTCCAAATTCGTGTATTCTTACTGAAATTTCTTGAGCTCCAGTCCCTGAAGCTGCGACAATACCAATATTGCCACCTCGAACTTTATTCGCAAAGCCTAAACCAACGCCATTAATTATGGCTGTACCACAATCTGGTCCCATCATTAATAAACCTTTTTGATGAGCTAATTGCTTTAATTTCAATTCTTGCTCTATAGAAACATTATCAGAAAATAACATAACATTTTTATTTAGATTTAAAGCTTTTTCAGCTTCTCTTGCAGCATAAAGACCATTTACAGAAATAATGGCTAAATTTGTTTCTGGGTGTTTTTCATTAACCGAATTAATACTATGAAAAATGTCATTTTCTGCCTGTGTATCATCAAAAGGCTTTCTAATTAATAATTTTTCAACTTCTGATAGTATTTTCTGTTCGCTAGCCCCCTTTTCCAAAGACAATGCAATCATTAAGTCTGAAGGCCCAGCTTTTTCTAACTGACTATCAAATAAATGTGCTTCTTTTAAAACTGCTTTATTCATTGGTGTGCCCATCGCAATTTGAGCTTGAATAACCCCTTCTAATTGATTAACTTTTGTAGAAATTGCCATTAATGTAACGGAATCAAAGTATGTATTTGGTTTTAACTGATTAAGTAGTAGCATAGCCGTCTCCTTATTTATAAATATTCTTCGATAATTTTCGCAATTTCGTGATAGCCTTTACGATAAGCGAGTTCTAAAGGAGATACCCCCCATTCATCAGTCATAGTTGGATCAGCATCATGGTCTAATAATAAACGAATAATCCGTTGCATTTTTTCACCGCCATCATTCAAAATAATAGCTTCTATCAAAGCAGTCCAACCTACAGTATTTGTCAGATTGACATTAATATCCGTATTTTCTAACAGAAAACGTACAATCTCTTCGTGTCCTTTTTCGGCCGCTGGGGTTAAACCATTTCCCCCGAATCGCGTAAGACAAGTTAAATCACAGCCTAGTTCTACCATAAGCTTGACAAGCGTTAAGTCATTATGAATACATCCCTGAATAAAAGGGTTAAAACACTTGTTATCTTGAGTATTAATATCCGCTCCATTCGACGCTAACCAACGCACAGCATCATATTGCTTGTTTTGTGCTGCGATAAGTATAGGGGTTCGTTTTCCTTTATCTCTTGCATTGATATCAGCACCATTTTCAAGTAGTAAACGAAGCTGTTCAATATTGCCTTCGGCAGCGGCAGTAAATAGTTTAACGTTCATTTTTTCTCCTTATTTGTAGTTAATTTAACCATTGTGAACGATATTCATCCGTACAGAGTATGGTTAATAGATGGTTCAGAATTTGGCTTTGTTGTTGATTTTGCCAAGCGTAGTAAACCCTCACAGGTTGTTTATGCTCAGCAATGACTTTTGTTATCACTTTGCCTGAGGTTAAAGCAGGGATTGCTATTCGTGCTGGTAAAAAGCCTATACCAACCCCTTCAGCAATCATTGAAAGTACCATTTCTAAATCAGCCACATAAAAAACTTTTTGCCCTTTCAATGCCCAAGTTTTCTTTTGCTGTAACGCTATAGATGAGTCGTGAACAACGATAGCAGGGTAGTGACGTAGTTGAGAAGCTTGTAAAATAGAGTTTTCTTTTGCCAAAGGATGACAAGGAGAGACTAAGAATATCCATTCAATATCTCCTAAATATTCTGTACTGATATTTCCTTGATTAAATGGGGGATTCTGCGGAGCACCAATCACAATATTTGCTCTATTTTCATATAATGCCTCCCAAGCACCGTTATAAACTTCGGTACGGATAGAAAATTCTGTGGCTGGAAATTTTTCTGAAAGCGAGGAAAGAAGTTTAGGAATTGGATCTGGATTAACAATATAATTGAGGGCGATTGTAAACTGTTTTTCTATGCCATTATCAATTTGTGCGGCGTTACATTGTAATTCATTTAATCCTTGTAAAATCCAGTCTCCCTTTTCTAAAATATATCTTGCTGCTGGGGTAAGTTGAATATGTCCATTAGTTCGAGAGAATAACTTAATGCCAAGATCATCTTCCATCTTCTTTGCTGTATATCCAATTGCTGATGGAACGCGATGTAACACTTTGGCAGCTTCACTAAAACTCCCTGTTTTAGCAATAACTTGTAAGATCCGAATCATATCAGATGATAATCCTATCGCCATAAATATTCTCCTTAAATATCTATGCAAAATTTAGAAAATAGTTTATTTCTAAAGACAAAAAAATCATAGCAAGAATAAAAGAGAGGTAAAGCAAAAAGAATTGAATGAGATTTGCAAGAAATTTGTTGTAGGATACTGTGTAATGAACAAAAAATAGGGACTAAAAGAAGTAAATAAGAGTAATCAAATTATAAAAATTTAAAAAAGATAAAAATTTCACTTGATACTGTATATCAATACAGTTTATATTATGCAAAGCAATTAAATCATCAAACAAACGGGGCTTTCCCATTTTTTATAGGATCAAACAAAATGGCGAAAGAAGATAAAGCAAAAAAAGGTGAGAAAGTGCAAATTACCAATCAAGAAGAAAAACAAAAAGCCCTTGCTGCGGCCTTAGGTCAAATTGAAAAACAATTTGGTAAAGGTTCAATTATGAAATTAGGGGAAACCCAAGAGTTAGATATTGAGTCTATTTCCACAGGTTCACTGGGGTTAGATATTGCTTTAGGTATTGGTGGTTTACCAATGGGACGTATTGTAGAAATTTACGGGCCAGAATCTTCAGGGAAAACCACATTAACCCTTTCTGTTATTGCGCAAGCACAAAAATTAGGCAAAACCTGTGCCTTTATTGATGCAGAACACGCCTTAGATCCAATTTATGCTGCCAAACTTGGCGTTGATGTCAAAGAATTGCTTGTTTCTCAGCCTGACAACGGTGAAGAAGCATTAGAAATTTGTGATGCCTTAGTTCGTTCTGGCGCGATTGACGTGGTGATTGTGGACTCCGTAGCCGCCCTTACGCCAAAAGCAGAAATTGAAGGGGATATGGGTGATGCGCACGTTGGTTTACAAGCGCGTTTAATGTCACAAGCTCTGCGTAAGCTCACTGGACAAATCAAAAACTCAAACTGCTTGGTGATTTTCATCAACCAAATTCGTATGAAAATTGGCGTAATGTTTGGTAACCCAGAAACCACCACTGGCGGTAATGCATTGAAATTCTATTCTTCAGTGCGTTTAGATATTCGCCGTGTAGGTGCGGTTAAAAATGGTGATGAAATCATTGGTAACGAAACCCGTGTGAAAGTGGTGAAAAACAAAGTTGCCCCACCATTCCGTCAAGTTGATTTCCAAATTCTTTACGGTGAAGGCATTTCACGTAATGGTGAGTTAATTGAATTAGGTGTAAAACATAAATTAGTTGATAAATCTGGTGCGTGGTTCTCTTATAACGGAGAAAAAATTGGTCAAGGCAAAGCTAATGCAATGAAATGGTTGGCAGAACACCCTGAACAAGCCGAAGAATTAGAAAATAAATTACGCGAAGAGCTTTTAGCAAACCCAGACAAATCTCTCATTGCGGATATTGAAGCGGATCAAAATAAAGAGATCGCAGAAATGGATTCTGAATTTTAATCCCTTTGATTAAATCATCTCTAAAAAAAGTGCGGTAATTTTTGACCGCACTTTTTCTAACAGCAATTTAGGAATCAGTGAGAAAAAATGGCATCATTGGCATTAAATTATGTGGTGAACTTGCTCTCTCGCCGCGAATATAGTGAATATGAATTGCGTTGCAAAATGCAAGAAAAAGCCTTTGCAGAAGCTGAAATTGAACAGGCTTTAGCGCTTTGTCAGGAAAAAAACTGGCAAAGTGATCGCCGTTTTACAGAAAATTATTTACATTACCGATCACAAAAAGGCTATGGATTGAATCGGATTAAACAAGAGCTTTTTCAACTTAAAGGCATTTCTTCAGAGATCGTGGAAGATGTATTAGCAGAAATGGACATTGATTGGTTTGAGATTGCGCATTCTGTGTTACGCAAAAAATTCCCCCATTATGCGCAAGAGCAAGATTTCAAAATGAAACAAAAAATCTGGCGCTATATGCTTTCACACGGTTTTCAAAGTGAAGAATTTGCCGATTTAGTCGGTTCGGGTGAAAACGAGTTTTATTAAGACACAACATTTACCCCCCTTTCTTTAGATATGCTTTCCAAGGCTTTCCACAAAATATTGGCACAAATAGCCCTTTCTTCTTTGAGTGAACCCTACTCAATGATAAACTAACGCCAATTTTTGTCTTAAATAATTAATATAGGAAACAACAATGCGAGCGAGTCGATATTTATTTGCTACTTTAAAAGAAACCCCGAATGATGCACAGGTGGTGAGCCATCAATTAATGTTGCGTGCTGGAATGGTGCGTCCTTTAGCGTCAGGGCTTTACAACTGGTTGCCTACAGGCTTGCGTGTACTGAAAAAAGTGGAAAATATTGTGCGTGAAGAAATGAATAAAAGCGGTGCGATTGAAGTGGAAATGCCCGTTGTTCAACCAGCCGAATTATGGCAAGAATCGCAACGCTGGGAGCAATATGGCCCAGAATTATTACGCTTCCAAGATCGTGGACAACGTGATTTTGTGCTTGGCCCAACACACGAAGAAGTGATCACTGATTTAGTTCGCCGTGAAGTGAGTTCTTATAAGCAACTTCCACTGAATTTATACCAAATTCAAACCAAATTCCGTGACGAAGTGCGTCCACGTTTTGGGGTAATGCGTGGTCGTGAATTTTTAATGAAAGATGCCTACTCTTTCCACACCACAAAAGAAAGCTTGCAAGAAACCTATGACATAATGTACCAAACCTACAGCAATATTTTCACCCGTCTAGGTTTAGATTTCCGCGCGGTGCAGGCGGATACCGGTTCTATCGGCGGCAGCGCATCACACGAATTCCAAGTGTTAGCACAAAGTGGCGAAGATGATATTGTGTTTTCTACTGAATCGGATTTTGCAGCCAATATTGAACTTGCCGAAGCCGTGGCAGAGGGCGAACGTAGCGCGCCAACTCAGCCAATGGAATTAGTGGATACGCCAAATGCTAAAACCATTAATGAGCTGGTGGAACAATTTAATGTGCCAGTAGAAAAAACGGTGAAAACCCTGATTGTTAAAGGCGCAAATGAAGAACAACCATTAATTGCCTTAATCATTCGTGGCGATCACAATTTGAATGAAATCAAAGCGCAAAAATTAGCGCAAGTGGCTGAACCGCTTGAGTTTGCAGATGAAGCGGAAATCAAAGCCAAAATTGGAGCGGGTGTTGGCTCTCTTGGCCCTGTTAATTTGCCGATCCCTGCCATTATTGATCGTAGCGTAGCATTAATGAGCGATTTTTCAGCGGGTGCAAACATTGATGGCAAACATTATTTCAATATCAACTGGGAACGTGATGTGCCAATGCCAGAAGTGGCGGATTTACGCAACGTGGTAGAAGGTGATCCAAGTCCTGATGGCAAAGGTTCATTGTTAATCAAACGCGGTATTGAGGTGGGACATATTTTCCAACTCGGCACAAAATATTCTGAAGCGATGAAAGCCACCGTACAAGGCGAAGATGGCCGTCCACAAACAATGATTATGGGCTGCTATGGTATCGGTGTGAGTCGTGTGGTTGCCGCAGCGATCGAACAAAGCCACGATGAACGCGGAATTATCTGGCCAACGGATGCGATTGCGCCATTTACCGTAGCAATCGTACCGATGAATATGCACAAATCTGAAAACGTACAAGAATTTGCCGAAAATTTATACCGCACTTTAAGCGCTGAAGGGATTGAAGTGATTTTTGATGATCGTAAAGAGCGCCCAGGGGTAATGTTTGCGGATATGGAACTCATTGGCGTGCCGCATATGTTAGTCATCGGTGAGAAAAACCTACAAAATGGCGAAATTGAATATAAAAATCGCCGAACAGGTGAAAAACAGATGATTAACAAAGATCAATTAGTAGAATTTGTGAAGCAACAAATTAAATAAAGTTGTTGGGCAGCAAAAGCTGCCCTATTTTTTTGTCTAAAATTTGTGAAAAAAGCACCGCACTTACTTCTTTTGATTGTTTTTATCCATTTTGAT
>NZ_JBMMGT010000039.1:0-17709 GCF_049366555.1 Avibacterium volantium
ATTGGTTACGCCCATTTTCGGTGCAAGGAAAATGGTGGTGAAAACCACAAGCGCACCCAGTGGGCCGCCGAGAAGTTTCCACAAGGGTTGTTTTGGCACTTGTTGTAAGGCGGTGAAAAGATCGGCTTTCCACCAGCAAATGAAAAAGAGCAGTAATGTGCCTGTTGCGAAGGAAATTAAGGCGGCAACAACAGGTTGCCCCATTAATGAACCAGCTAATTGGCTGTTAATGGCGGCTTGCGTGGCAAGGGCGACACCGGCACATAGTGCAATCAGAATAAATGAAATGAGCATAATTGTTCCGAGATTTTTTAGAAAAGAAACGTTGAGAAATTTACACCGCACTTTGTCTTTGTGAGAACGAAAATGTGTACGCAAAAACGAAAGTGCGGTGCGATTTTTGCGGATTTTTATTTCACCCACTCCACCACGTCATCAAAGGCTTGGCGTGTTTTTTCGCGTGGTTCGTTTAGGCGGTAGCCGAAGGCTGCCATTACGCTAAGTTTGTATTCATCGGCTTTGTATAAGCCTTCTGCCACGAACAGATCATTCATTTTTTCCAGCGGGAAACCTTCAATCGGGGTGCTGTCGATGCCGATCATTGCGGCACTGGTAAGCATATTGCCGAGCGCGATATAACTTTGGCGGCACGCCCAGTTGTAAAATGCCACGGGATTTTCAGTTAGAGCAAAATCTTTTTCGGTGAAGTTGCGGTAGAAGCCTTGACGCAGTTTGAGCGCATCTTCAGGGATATGATGCACATCACGCATAATATGTGGAACGTATTCGCCATCGGCTAAAAGAGTTTGCGGTTGGCGGACAAGGATCACCACAAAATGGCTACAATCCATCACTTTATCTTTCGCCCCCCACGCGTTATCGCGGATCAGCTCTTTGATGTGCTGATTTTCGATCACTAAGAATTTCCACGGCTCAAAACCGAAAGAACTCGGCGAAAGACGGGCAGTTTCTAAAATAAAACGGAAATCCTCATCGCTGATTTTTTTGCTTGGATCATATTGTTTGCACGCGTGGCGGAAATAGTAAGCCTCAAGAATTTGTTGTTTTGAAATGGTCATTGTGATTTTCCTTTTGTTAGGTCAAGTGGCGATATTATGCGGAAGTTTACGGGGGAATACTAGATAAAAAAACTGAGCGATGATATCGCTCAGTTTAGAAAGGAAAGTGCGGTCTAAATTTACAATAAAATATTGGCGAATAATAAACCGAATGCCAAGCTAAATGCCATACTTAATAAGCCTGGGAGCATAAAGCTGTGGTTGAAAATGTATTTTCCGATGCGGGTTGTGCCTGTGGTATCAAAGTCAATGGACGCAATGATTGGGCCGTAGTTTGGAATAAAGAAGTAACCATTTACTGCCACAAATACCCCAACTAATACAGGCGCTGGAATGCCTAATGCGATCCCTACAGGGAAAAGAGTGGCAACCGTTGCCCCTTGGCTATTTACTAACACAGAAAGCACAAATAAGGCGATGGCGAATGTCCAAGGTGCGGTTTCTACCAACACTTTCACGGTGTCTTTCACTTCGGTCATATGGGCTTGCATTAAAGTATCACCTAACCACGCGATCCCGAAAATGGCAATCACCGCACGCATACCCGCGTGAAATACTGAACCCTGTGTAATAGCATTGCCGTTTGGTTTACAGGTTAAGATGATTAACGCCCCCACGGTAAGCATTACGATTTCGATAGTGTGTGCCATTCCCATTGCTTTGCCGTCAAAAGCTGGACGTAGGCTTGGGAATGCCCCCATTAATACCACAAGTAATGCACCAAATAGGAATAATCCCACAGACAATTTTGCCGTTGGTTTTAATTGAATGTTGTCTGGATTTACGTCAGTGTGGTTTTCTTTTACATAGTCTGGATCTTGTAATAAACGTTGATAATTCGGGTCGTCTTTTAATTCTTTACCCATTTTATTCACGAAAATACAAGCAACCGCTAAACCTAAAATAGTTGATGGCATTGTAACCATTAATACATCACCAAGGTGAATGCCTTGTGGTTCAAGATAAGCCACCACAGCCACCACTGCTGCAGCGATTGGGCTAGCAACGATAGCAAATTGTGATGCAATTACCGCCATTGAAAGTGGACGCTCTGGGCGAATGCCGTTGTGGCGGCTGACTTCAGCAATTACAGGCAATACAGAATAGGCAACGTGACCTGTTCCCGCTAATACGGTGAATGTCCAAGTTACCGCTGGTGCAATAAAGGTGATGTATTTCGGGTGTTTACGCAAAATGTTGGTAGCAATTTTGATCATATAATCTAAACCGCCTGCCGCTTGCATTGCTGCCGCTGCAGAAACTACCGCCATAATCATTAACATTACGTTGATTGGTAAGCCCGCTGGTTGTAAGCCAAAGCCGAAAGAGAGAATAGCAAGCCCTGCGCCGCCCATTACCCCCAAGCCGATACCGCCAATGCGCGCACCAATCAAAATGCACACCAATACGATGGCAAATTGGAGAAAAAACATAGTAAGACCTCTTATAAACGATAAAAGATAAAATGATTTTCTTTTTGAAAATAGCCAAAAGAAAATGTCCACATAAAGGGGATACCCCTATAATCGGCGCTAATATAGCAATAAAGTGTCATTATCGCTATATTTCCGCTAACTATTTTTGTTTATCTCTTGATTTAGAATAAATTATTGAATAACGACACAGGAATTTCACAGACTTCCTTTGAAAGATCAATAAAGTGCGGTTATACTTAAGCCTTTATTTTGAACTAAAACATAGAGAGTAAAATGCAAGAATTTCTACCGATGGCAACCGCTTTTGCCAAAAATCACACATTAATGGTTATTTCTTGGATAGCCGTATTTTTTCTCGTTATTTATACCTATTTCAAAGCATTCACCACCAAAGTGAAAACCATTGAGAATGCGGAATTGGTTAGTTTAATGAATAATAAAGATGCCACCGTGATCGATGTGCGCACCCTTGATGAATTTGAACGTGGGCATATTATTCACAGCATTCATTTACTACCAAGCGAAATTAAAAATCAAAATATTGGTAAAATTGAACAGCATAAAGACAAGCCTGTTGTGGTGGTTTGTGCCACAGGAATGGCAGCTGGTGCGTCCGCAGAGCTTTTGGCTAAACAAGGATTTAGCGAAGTGTACGCATTAAAAGAAGGGATTGCAGGTTGGCGTTCAGCGAATTTGCCATTAGTGAAAAAAGATAAATAACTCACAGAGGAATAGAAAATGACTGAGCAAAATCAAGAAGTTGCAGCGCAAAAACAAGAGCAAGCAACAGAGGCGGTATTACAAATTCAACGCATCTATATTAAAGATGTGTCTTTTGAAGCACCAAATCTTCCACATATTTTCCAACAAGAATGGAAACCACAACTTTCTTTCGATTTAAACACCGAAGTGGTTGAATTGGGTGAAGATCTTTATGAAGTATGTTTAAACATTTCCACCGAAACCACCCTTGAAGAAAGTGGTGATGTAGCGTTTATTTGTGAAGTAAAACAAGCAGGCGTATTTACTGTGAGTGGTCTTGAAGGGGTTCAACTTGCTCATTGTTTAACCTCACAATGCCCAAATATGCTTTTCCCTTATGCGCGTGAATTAATTGCCAGCCTTGTAAACCGCGGCACATTCCCGCCATTAAATCTTTCTCCAGTAAATTTTGATGCACTCTTTATGGAATATCTAGAGCGCCAACAAGCGGAGCAAGCACAAAGCGAGCAACCAGAAACCGTGAATTAATCAGAAAAGTGGGTGAAATGCCCACTTTTTTATGACGTTTTTTTTATGGAAAAAATCACCGCACTTTAATTGTTGGTACAAGTTCCAAATTAAACGCCGCGAGAATTTTTTGTATGGTTTCAAATCTCGGTTTACTGCCTTTGGATAGGGTTTTATACAAACTTTCACGCCCTAAACCAGTTTGTTTAGCCAGCTCCGTTATTCCTCTTACTCTTGCGACTGTTGAAAGTGCGGTTAAAAATTCTTCTTGATCTCCACTTTTTAGGGTTTCAGCTAAATAAGCCTGTATATCTTCTTCCGTAGTAAGGTATTTTGCTGCGTCAAAATGACTTGTTTTAATATTTGCTTTTAATTTCATTATGTTAATCCTCGATCATCATTCTTACATCTTTTTCATAGCACCTTTCACAAAAAATTGTATCCAATAAGATACACTTGGGCAAGGTAATCTATCCAACTACTTTATGTAACACCCCACCACTAACTCACTTCTGTAAAAATTCTATTTTCAGTCTAATTCAAGTAGGTTAAACTCAAGGCATTAACAGTGAATGTGATTCACCTTTATCTTAATTATAAGGATTATTGATGCACAACCACATTTCAAACTCACCGATTAGCGTTATTGGTGCAGGATCCTATGGCACGGCATTAGCGATCAGCTTTTCTCGTAATGGTTCGCCGACTTATCTTTGGGGACACGATCCCGCACATATGCAACGCTTAAATGAAGAACGTTGCAACCAAGCCTTTTTACCGAATATCCCTTTCCCAAGTGCGCTTGAGATTGAAAGCGATCTTGCAAGTGCGGTGCAAAAATCGCGAGATTTATTGATCGTTGTACCAAGCCACGTTTTTGGCGAAGTTTTACAAAAAATCCGACCGCACTTACAACCCCATCACCGCATTGTGTGGGCAACCAAAGGCCTAGAGCGTGATACAGGGCGTTTATTGCAACAAGTGGTGGAAGAAAAACTTGGTACGCAATATCCCCTTGCGGTGCTTTCTGGCCCAACCTTTGCGAAAGAGCTGGCGGCAGGATTGCCTACGGCGATAGCGCTGGCTTCACACGATCAGGCTTTCGCGGAAGAGTTTCAGGCGCGTATTCATTGCAGTAAGCATTTCCGTGTTTATATTAATCAGGATATGATCGGCGTTCAGCTTGGTGGCGCGATTAAAAACGTGATCGCCATTGGGGCTGGAATGTCTGATGGTATGGGCTTTGGCGCAAATGCACGCACCGCCTTGATTACCCGTGGCTTGGCGGAAATCAGCCGATTAGGTGAAGCCCTTGGAGCAAATCCGAACACCTTTATGGGAATGTCTGGCTTAGGTGATTTAGTGCTAACCTGTACCGACAACCAATCGCGTAACCGCCGTTTTGGTTTAATGCTTGGACAAGACAAAAATGCCGAAGAAGCCTTGGCTGAAATTGGACAAGTGGTGGAAGGGTTCTACAACACCAAAGAAGCCTATTTACTCGCTCAGCGCCACGGGGTAGAAATGCCGATTACCGAACAAATTTATCAAGTACTGTTTTGTGGCAAAAATGCGCAAGATGTGGCATTAAGCCTGCTTGGACGCGAGCGCAAAGGAGAATAAAATGCCTGCTGAAGTTTGGAAATTACTCCGTCAAGAAGCGAAAGAATTAGCAGAATGTGAGCCAATGCTCGCCAGCTTTTTTCATTCCACCATTCTTAAACATCAAAACCTTGGCAATGCGTTGAGCTATATTTTGGCGAATAAATTAGCCAATCCCATTATGCCAGCCATTGCCCTGCGTGAAATTATTGAAGAAGCCTATCAAGTTGAGCCTGATATTATCGGCAGCGCTGCTTGCGATATTCGTGCGGTGCGCCAACGAGATCCTGCGGTGGAATTATGGACAACGCCGTTGCTTTATTTAAAAGGCTTTCACGCCTTACAAAGCTACCGCATAACCCATTATTTATGGCAGCGTAACCGCAAGGCGCTGGCCATTTATTTGCAAAATGAAATCTCCGTTGCCTTTGATGTGGATATTCACCCTGCGGCAAAAATTGGCTGCGGTATTATGTTCGACCACGCAACAGGCATTGTGGTGGGCGAAACCTCAGTGATTGAAAATGATGTGTCTATTTTGCAAGGCGTTACTCTTGGCGGAACAGGAAAAGAATCTGGCGACCGCCACCCGAAAGTACGCGAGGGGGTGATGATTGGCGCAGGCGCGAAAATTCTCGGCAATATTGAAATTGGCCGTTACGCCAAAATCGGCGCAAATTCTGTAGTGTTGCAAGCCGTGCCAGAATACACCACCGTAGCAGGCGTGCCATCAAAAGCGATTGGCAAAGACAAAGCCGCCAAGCCAGCTTTTGAAATGAATCAATGCTTTATTGACGATAAATTCAATGTAAATATCTAATTTCTGCTTTTTACAGAATAAAAACAAAAGTGCGGTGAAAAATGTCGAGATTTTCCACCGCACTTGTTTTTCCGTGAATTACAAATCAAACAAATCCCTATCACGCAATAAATGCACATTACCTTTGCGGCGTAAGAATCCGCATCGATCGAAATATTCCATTAATTGTACCGTCATTTTTCTTCCCCATTGCAATTCATCACGCAGCTGATTAACAGAAATCACCTCATTTTGCAGAATAAATGCTTTAATCCAGCGAGCATAAGCATAAAGAGTTTCGGTGAGCATAAAACGATCACGCACGATGGGGGTGAGATAGCCTAGTTTGCCTGCTTTGTAGAGAAAGTTGCGCATTTCACTCTCTTCAAGATCGAGCAAATTAGCTAGATCGCGTACCCAAAGAGCTTGTCCTTGTTGCTGCTCAAAGTGAGCTAGCACTCTTTGCCATAAGGCTTGTTCTTCAGCAGTAAAACGAATTTTATGCTCAGGAAGATGTAACCAGCCGCGCGTTTGCTGAATTTTATTTTGCTCCAAAAGCTTTTCAATCAAATGATAAATCAAGGTCTCTGGCTGATTAATGGCCGCAATGCGATATAAACGCGCTTTGCTTAATCCCAGCTGGTCTGGCTGTTGTTGATGATAATTTGCCAAGGTTTCAATGAGTTTATCTGATTGCCTTTGTTGATAGTCTTGGCTAAACGCCCAACCTTGCCAAGCCAACGCCTGATTATCGGCAATCAAGGCGCTGAGTTGGGTTTCTTCCATTTGTTCCAGCCAAGCCAATTCAGCCAACTGCATAGGACGATGCTGTAAATAATAGTTCAAGCGTTGAGCGCAATGCTGTGCGGTAAGTAAATTTTGTAAAAAATTCAACCGCACTTCGGTGCGTTTATAACGTTTTGGTGAATGGATTTCGACCACTTTACCGCCCGCCAATAAGGATTTTGCATCACCGGTGCGTAAAATTAATTTATCGCCATAGGTTAAAAATAGCGGTTCTTGCAAAATTAGCTCAGCCAAGGCTTTTTGTTGCGGGGCAAGCTGTTTAGCTTGTAATAATGTGAGTTTTCCCGTGGTGCGAGATGCCGCGTGATAAATATGCACTGCTTGGCTTTCTTGCAAGTTTTGTGCGGCTTCTACTTCAATAGTAATCCGATCCGTTGGCGAGAGTGGCGGTTGAGAAAAAAGCCAATCCCCACGCTGAATTGCCTCTCGTGAAACCTCGGTTTGAATATTTAACGCCAAACGCTGTCCCGCTTCACCAAGCTCAGCTTGGCTATCTTGGCTGTGGATATTCTTCACACGTACTTTTTGCCCAGTGGAAAGATAAAGCTCATCATTGATTGCAACCTGTCCACTAAAAGCCGTGCCTGTTACCACCGTTCCGGCCCCTTTTATGGTAAAAATTCGGTCAATGGCATAGCGGAACGGACGATCACGCTCCGCCCGTTCGGGAAGATGGGCGAGATAATCCTGCAATTCTGCGATGCCTTGCCCCGTGCGGGCAGAGGTGATAAAAAATGGGCTGTCGGTTAAAAACGGATATTGTTGAGTAATTTGTTGTTTTAATTGGGAAATTTTGGCCTCTTCGGCATTGTCCGATTTGCTGATCACTACGATAATTTGCTCAAAACGCAATAAACGCAAAATGGCTAAATGTTCCTGCGTTTGCGGTTGAATGCCCTCATCAGCGGCGGTGATTAGCATTGCATAATGCACACCGCCTAGCCCCGCGAGCATATTGGAAAGAAATTTTTCGTGTCCTGGCACATCAATAAAGCCGAGGCTTTTGTCTTTCAGCGGAAGATAGGCGTAGCCTAAATCAATGGTCATTCCACGTTTTTTTTCTTCGGGTAACCGATCCGCATTTTTCCCTGTAAGTGCTTGTAATAAGGCGGTTTTTCCGTGATCAACGTGGCCTGAGGTAACAATAATCATAGTTGCTCCAAGGTATTTAGTAGGCGCTCAAAATTGGCAAGGCTACGCAAATCGAGCCAAAGTTTATTTTGTTCCACTCGACCAATAATTGGTTGAGGAAGCTGTTTAAAGCGCTGGATAAGTGCGGTCAATTTTTGCGAGGTTTTTTCTTCAAGGGTTACCGCCACAGAGGGAATTTTCGCTAAAGGCTGCGCGCCACTGCCAATCTGTGCTTGGCTTTCTTCCACGCGGATTGTATAGGCAAAATTTAACTGATTTTCCAACCGCACTTTGAGTATTTCCGCTTGCAGGCGTAATGCTGACACAGGCTGGGTGAGTAAATGTAAACTGGTAAGTTTTTCCGCCAATTTCTCAGACTGAAGATATAAACGCAAGGTCGCTTCTAAGCCCGCTAAAATCACTTTATCGCAACGCAATGCCCGTTTCAGTGGGTGAGATTGCAATTGGTCAATAAAATCTTTTTTCCCAACAATAATGCCAGCCTGTGGGCCGCCGAGCAATTTATCCCCAGAAAATGAGATTAAATCCACACCTTGTTGCCATTTTTCCTGTACAGTGGGTTCAGCGGGCAAGCCATATTGACTGAGATCGACTAATGCACCGCTGCCTAAATCCGTCATCACAGGCACATTCATTTTTTTGCCCAGTTGTGCTAATTCCGCTTCACTGACAGAATGTGTAAAACCACAAATTTGATAATTGCTGCTATGAACTTTCATTAAAAAAGCAGTACTTTCGCTGATCGCGCGGCGATAATCCGCCAAATGGGTGCGATTTGTTGTTCCCACCTCCACCAGTTTACAACCTGCTTGCTGCATAATATCTGGAATACGGAATGAGCCGCCAATCTCAATGAGTTCACCACGGGAAATCACCACGTCCTTATCTTTCGCAAAGGTAGCCAGCATCAACAACACCGCCGCCGCATTATTATTCACCACACAAGCAGCTTCCGCCCCCGTGAGTTCACATAATAACTCGCTAATATAATTATCTCGATGGCTACGCTTGCCTTCCGCCAAATCGTATTCCAATGCCACATTCTCTTGCATCGCCAATAACGCCGCTTGCTGTGCAGCATTCGCCCACAATGCGCGCCCTAAATTTGTATGCAGCACTGTACCTGTTAAGTTATGCACAGGCTGAATTTTCACTTGCTGCTGAGTTTGTAATTGTCGTTGAATTTCCGCGATTAGCGTGGAATTATCGTGAAAAAAGTGCGGTATTTTTTGCGTATTTTTTATTTCAGCGCGTGCATTTTCAAGCAAACTGCGGCAAATTTTCACCACCGCACTACGCCCAAATTCTGCGATCAAAGACGCAATTTCAGGCTGCTTTAGTAATTTATCAATGGAAGGAAGTTGTTGGAATAGGCTGTTCATTGTGCTGTCCTATCTGTCATTTATGCCATTTTAGGAAAATTAGCTTTAATCATACTGTTTTTTTGTTGAAAATTCAGCCCTAACTTATCAAGTGTGTTGTATTGATTAAATTTCCCCAGCAACACCTTGAATAATCAGCCGATTTCCTTTAAAGTGAACACACTTTCGGAAGATAGGCGTTTCCGGTGAAACGGCAGGACTTCAAATCCTGTTAAGGTTGCCAGCAATCTTGGGTGGGTTCGACTCCCATTGTCTTCCGCCACTTCTTTTCATTTCATTTATCTTGGAATGCCCCGCAATAACGGCACATCTTGAAAAGGTGCAACGGAAGTTGGCGCTGGGGTAGTGTTAAATAGCATAATAAACGGCTTGATTGGTACCACTTTTTCGCCACGCCATAAGCTGCCCATATTAACCAATTGAATGTCTTTCGGCAGAGTGCGTAAACCATTTTGTAGCACGGCAACGGTGTTTTTGCGTGGGTGGCCAATCACAATCGCAGTGCCGTGTTTGCGTGCATAGGTAATGGCTTGCTGAAATTGGCGTTGAACATCGGCGAACGCATCGCTATCATCTAAGAAAATATGGCGATCTAGGGCTTTTACGCCTTGTTGCTTTGCGGTTTTACTTGCCACTGAACGACCAATGGTTCGGCTATCTAAGAAAAACAAATGCTGTTCTTGCAATGCGATCATTAACTTTGTCATTAAATCTTGATCCGCCGTTGCCGCACTGCCCATATGGTTGTTTAAGCCAATGGCGGCAGAAACAGTTTTCTTCGCATTTTGCACTTTTTCTCGCACAATTTGTTGCGACATTCCAAGGCTTAGCCCGCCAGCTTCAATTTTATGGCTTCCCATAGGCTGCATTGGCAGATGAATAAGAACATCACGATTTTGCTGTTTTGCCTGATCATTGCGCTGTTTGGCGTAAGGTGCTGAAGGAATAATTGCCACCGATATTTCTTTCGGCATTGCATAAATGGCGGCATCTTCTTTCGGGCGATAGCCCACATCATCAATCACAATGGCAAGACGCGATTGGCTGAACGCAATTGTGGGGAGTAGGCTCAAGCAAAGTGCGGTGGAAAAAATAAACAAATTTTTGACCGCACTTGGTTTCTTTATGAATTGTTTTTTCACGTGTTGTTGTTGATTAGAGTTTTTCATTATCGCAACCAACCTGTTGGATTGACCGCAACGCCTTTGCGGCGAATTTCAAAATACAAGCCTGAGCGTGATTGTCCGCCTGATGATCCCACTTCGGCAATTTTCTGCCCAGCTTTCACTAGTTGCCCTTCTCTGACTGATACGGCGCGGTTGTAGCCGTATAAGCTCAGATCATTTTCACCGTGTTTGATGATCACCATTAGCCCATAACCTTGTAGCCAGCTTGCCAAAATCACACGCCCATCGGCAATTGCACGTACAGACGCCCCTGCATTTGCGCCAATCACGATCCCTTTCCATTTAAGCTCGCCCATTTGCGTTGAACCAAAACGGTTAAGAATTTTTCCTGACACAGGATATTGATATTGTCTTTGTGGTTTGCCCAGCCCTGAACTGCTTGCCATAAGCTGTTTTTCTTGCGCCGTTGGAGTGTAAGGTTTTTGGCTTTTTTGTTCCTCTTGGCGTTTTTTCTGTGCTAAGGCTTCACGTTCACGTTTTTCTTGCTCGCGAGCCTGCTGTTCCGCACGCTGGATTTGTTGGCGTAAGGCATTTTCGTTCGCTTTTAAGCTGTCCAATTTATTCTGATCTTTGGCTAAACTTTTATTTAGCTGATTGAGCGTGGATTGGCGTTCGCGCTGTACTTTTTGCAAACTTTGCTGTTGCTTTTTTTGCTCATTGAGCTGATTTTGTTGCTCTTTTTGCTGATCTTGAATATTGGCTTTTTCTTTCTTAAGCTGTGCTTGCGTTTGTTTCAGATCTTCAATTAATGCAAGGCGAGCTTGGTTCATATGATCATAATAAGCCTTCATTCGTTCCGCTTTTTGGGCATCTTCGGAAAACAGTTTTTCCAACATTGAAGGATTAATCCCCGAGCGGTACATTGCATCGATTTGTTTAGCCAGTTTTTCTTTCTGATTTTTTTCTTGTCTTTCTAAGTGCTTGATTTGTTTATCTGTATCCGCCATCATTTTGCGAATTGCTTTCAGGTCAGATTCTGTTTTGCGCAGTTGGCCGACCACGCCGTTAATTTGCAATTCTTGATTTTTTAGGGTGGATTGCAATTTATTTTGTTCACGCTTTTGTTCAGCAATTTTCTGTTCTTGCTGTTTGATCTGTTTTTGAATCGCAGACAGATCCGCGCCTTGCACGGCGAAAGGCAGTGCGCAGGCAAACAAGAAAAGTGCGGTGATTTTTTTCAACGTTTTTTCTCTCATTAATAAAATTAGAAACTAAAACTGGCGGCTAAAAATGTGCATAACTATACCATTATTTGCGCAAGTCGCTAAATGTTCAGCGGAAAATTTTTGTACAAATCTGAAAATCCTCGCTTAGGGAGAAATCACAACCTAGCAAATCCTTGCGAAAGATCAGGAAAGTAACGCTTTTTCCTTTTAAAAGATTGAAATTTTTGCTATAAAATGCCCAGTATTTTTTCATTAACATTAGGAGATTTTCTATGGAATTAGTGTTTATCCGTCACGGTTTTAGTGAGTGGAATGCGAAAAATTTATTTACTGGCTGGCGCGATGTGAACTTAACCGAACGTGGTGTGGAAGAAGCTAAGGCCGCAGGTAAAAAATTATTAGATGCGGGCTATGAATTTGATATTGCCTTTACTTCTGTATTAACTCGTGCAATTAAAACCTGTAACATCGTGTTAGAAGAATCTAACCAACTTTGGATTCCACAAGTGAAAAGCTGGCGTTTAAATGAGCGTCATTATGGTGCGTTACAAGGTTTAGATAAAAAAGCTACCGCAGAGAAATATGGTGAAGAACAAGTGCATATTTGGCGCCGTTCTTATGATACTTTACCACCATTACTTGATCCAAATGATCCGCATTCTGCGCATAATGATCGTCGTTATGCACTTCTCCCACAAGATGTCGTGCCAGATGGCGAAAATTTAAAAGTTACTTTAGAGCGTGTGTTACCTTTCTGGGAAGATCAAATCGCTCCAGCATTATTATCTGGTAAACGCGTATTAGTGACTGCGCACGGTAACTCATTGCGCGCCTTGGCAAAACACATTATCGGCATTTCTGATGAAGATATTATGGATTTTGAAATTCCAACAGGTCAGCCGTTAGTGTTAAAACTTGATGACAAATTAAACTTTGTAGATAAATTCTATCTATAATTGTTCTGACAAAACAAAGGTGCGTTTAACGCACCTTTTTATTTTGCTTTTTACTGCCCCTTTTGCACCCAATATTTAAACGGTGTGCTTTCTGTTTCGCTTTTAAGTAAGCGATGATCCATAAATTGACAAAAGCTCGGAATATCTCTTGTGGTGGCGGGATCATCAGCAAGAATGAGCAACACTTCCCCTTCTTGCATATGGCGAATTTGCTTGCGCACGAGCATGACGGGTTCAGGGCAGCGTAGCCCTTGGGTGTCTAATTGTTGGTGAATATGAATTTCGTTCATTGTTTATTTTTCGTTGAAGTGATTTTGTGCGTATAATACCGTTCAATTGAAAATTGGTCAAAATGACAGGATTATGGAATATTTAATCCCGCAAAGTGCGGTGGTTTTTGAAGAAGAAATTAAGAAAAGTCGTTTTATCACTTATCTTAAACATACAGAAGGCTTAGCACAAGCGAAAGTCTTTTGGCAGGAAATTCGTACTCTGCACCCTAATGCGCGTCATCATTGTTGGGCAGCGGTGGCAGGTAAGCCTTCGGATTCCCAATCCTTGGGCTTTTCTGATGACGGCGAACCTGCAGGCACGGCGGGCAAACCAATGCTGAATGCCTTGTTAGGTAGCCAGATTGGTGAAATCAGTGCTGTTGTGGTGCGCTATTATGGCGGAATTTTGCTCGGCACGGGCGGTTTAGTGCGCGCTTATGGCAACGGTGTGCAACAGGCGTTAAAATTGCTCGAAACCACAATGAAAGTGGAGCGAGAAAATTTTCGTTTAACTTGTGATTATGACCAAATTAACTGGCTACAACATTTGTGCGAACAGCAAGATATATTGATTGAATCGCAAGATTTTGAAGAAAAAGTGCATTTTGTGTTGGCAATACGTCCTGATAAACGCCTTGCGTTTGAACGAGAGTTAACCGAACGCTCGGCAGGGCAGTTGAACATCATCGCAATAAAATAAGAGAGAACATTGTGCATATATTATCTATTTTTCGAATTATCGGCATTTTGGTGATGTGCTTTTCAGCCACAATGCTTGTGCCGGCTTTTGTGGCGTTAATTTATGGCGATGGTGGGGGAAAAGCCTTTATGCAAGCCTTTATCGCCAGTTTTTCTTTTGGTACGTTGTTGTGGTGGAGTTGCCATCAGCATAAACAGGAATTGCGCGCGAGAGAAGGGTTCCTCATTGTGGTGTCGTTCTGGGTATTGCTCAGTTTATTGGCGGTGATCCCATTTTTGTTATTTGATGAAGTGCATATGGATTTTGCTGATACGGTGTTTGAGGCATTTTCTGCCTTAACTACAACGGGTGCGACGGTGATGTCGGGGCTAGATAATTTACCTAAATCCATTTTATTTTATCGCCAGTTTTTACAATGGTTAGGCGGAATGGGTTTAATCGTGTTAGTTGTTGCGGTTATCCCAATTTTAGGTATTGGCGGTACCCAGCTTTATCGCATTGAATCATCAGGCCCTATGAAAGATCAAAAAAATTTACCTCGTATTGCCGAAGTCGCAAAATTATTATGGCTTCTATATTGTTTATTAACAATAATTAGTACCCTTGGCTACTGGTGGGCTGGAATGTCCTTTTTTGATGCGTTATGCCATAGCTTTTCTACTGTATCTAATGGCGGAATGTCTACACACGATGCTAATCTAGGATATTTTAAGGACAATACAATCTATTTTTTGTCCAGTATTTTTATGCTAGCTGCGGGATGTAACTTTGGTTTGCATGCAATGGCATTTACACAAATTCAGTATCAAAGCATTTGGAAAACTTATTGGCACGATCCAGAGTTCCGTTTTTTCTGTTTAGTACAAGGTTTCTTTATTTTAGTGATATCTTTCGGGCTCTATATTTCTTACGATAATCTTTCCTTAATTGATGCCTTCGCCCAGGGGAGTGCGCAATCTGCTTCAATGGCGATGACTTCAGGTTACACCTTATTTGATTTCAATCAGTTGCCATCTTTTTTAGGAATGATGTTAGTTTTTGCAGGGCTGCTGGGGGGCTGTGCAGGTTCAACCTCTGGTGGACTAAAAATGATCCGCGTTTTAGTAGTATGGCTACAATTTAAACGAGAGTTAAAATCCCTTGTGCATCCTAACCTAGTGGTTCCCGTGAAATTGGGCGATAATCTTTTGTCTATGCACGTTATTGAACGCATTTGGGCATTTTTGATTGCCTTTTTCTTGACGTTTTGGCTTTGCGTTTTTGCTGCAATTTTATGTGGGATGGGAGCATTTGATTCCATTGGTGCAGTTTTTGCCGCGATTACCAATGCAGGCCCAGGTTTGGGAATAATTAGCACCAGTTTTGCTGATGTGCCTGACAGCGCAAAATATGTCTTTTCTTTCGCAATGGTTGCGGGTCGTTTGGAAGTTTTCTCATTGTTAGTACTATTTAGCCCTACCTTTTGGAGAACCTAATGAAAACCTTGATTTTATATTCTAGTTATGACGGGCAAACACAAAAAATCGCCCAATTTTTGGCAGAAAAGTTAAGAGCAGAAATGCGTAGTATTAATGAGAATGTGGCTGACTTAGCGGAATTTGATCGTATCATTATTGGTGCTTCGATCCGTTATGGACACTTCAATAAATTACTCTATAAATTTATCGAAAAAAACACCGCACTTTTAAACCACAAACAAACGGCATTTTTTGGTGTTAATCTCACTGCACGCAAAGCGGATAAAAATACCCCAGAAACAAATGTCTATGTGCGGAAATTTCTACAACGCATTGCTTGGAAACCCACTCGTGCGGCGGTGTTTGCTGGCGCATTGCTGTATCCCCGCTATGGCAGGTTCGACCGAATGATGATTCGTTTTATTATGAAAATCACTGGCGGCGAAACCGACATCAGTAAAGAAGTTGAATATACCGATTGGCAAAAAGTGGCGGCGTTTGCAGAGCAGATAAAGCAGATAAATTAGCTAAATTAGCTAAAAGAAAGTGCGGTGGAAAAATTCAAAAAATTTCCACCGCACTTTGTATAAAGGGACAAATGTATTTTACGTTGCAATATTGGCGTTTCAAAAAATGTTTTTTCAGTTTCCTTCTTTTTTCCTACAAGAAAACATTTCTCATACGACAGTAAAACGCCTTAAGATGAATTAAAATTCATTTTTTATGCATATAAATTTAAATTTCGTATTTTGTTACTTGACAAGTTAGCTGAAATGTTACAAATTTAACTCACTTTGAATAAGCATATTTATTATGTTTAAAATGCTTATTTTGTAGTTTTGAAATTTAATGACTAAAACTAAATAAGGAATAATTATGCAAATCAATCGTCGTCGTATGTTACAGCTTGCTGCAGCAGGTGTTGCCGCAGGTTTTTTCAATCATAAAGTGCTTGCCGAAACGCAACCGATTACCGCACAGGCAACGTTCACGCTACCAAGTGCTGAACATCCTTTATTATTAAACTTCAATGAAAACTCATTGGGAATGAGTGCCTCTGCGCGTCAAGCTGTGATTAATCATCTTAATTTATCCAATCGCTATCCTGACAGTGAACGTGAAGGCTTGATTGAAGATATTGCTAAGCGTTTCAATCTTAATACAGAAAATGTGGGATTAGGTAATGGTTCTTCTGAAGCCATTGAGGCTGTGATTTCAGGCTGGATTCAACAAGCGAATGATAAAAAACAAGCGGTACAAGTGATTGCACCCGATCCAACATTTGGTATTTATGAAGATTATGCTGTAGCCCGCAATGTACCAGTGGTAAAAGTGCCACTAAAAGCAGATCTCTCATTTGATCTTGATGCGATTCGAGCCAAGGCAGATCAATTTGATGGGATTAGCATTATTTATCTTTGTAATCCGAATAACCCAACGGCATTGCTAACACCAAATAGCCAGTTAGCCCCTTGGTTAGATAATATCCCAGCGAATCATCGTTTGTTGATTGATGAGGCTTATGCAGAATATGCAGAAGGCGATCCGCAATTTACCAGTGCGATAGAATGGGCGCGTAAAGGCACTGAACGTTTGGCTGTAACCAGAACGTTTTCTAAATTGTATGCCTTAGCCGGTTTGCGGATTGGTTATATGGTGGCTGCGAAATCAGAAATGGATTATTTACGCCAATTTTTAAGTGCTGATAATACCAACTTAACTGCGGCAGTAGCGGCGCGTGCAACCTTAGCGGATAACGCCTTTTTACAAGAAAGCCGTCGCGTTACAGATGAATCTCGCCGTATGGTGATGAAAGCACTCGATGAATTAGGACTTACTTATGTGGTAAGCAGTGCGAATTTCATTTTTCATGGCATCAAAGGTGATAGTGTTGAATACGCTAAGAGAATGAAAGCATACAATATTGTGGTTGGTCGTCCTTTCCCACCATTAACGAATTACAACCGATTAACGCTAGGAACGCCAGAAGAGATGGCATATTTGATTCAGGTATGGAAAGAATTTCGCACAAAAGGCTGGATCTAAATTGAGATCTAAAAAGGATACTAAATAGTATCTTATAAATTTATAGAGTTTATAGGCAAAACTTACTAATTTTTCACCGCACTTTGCCTGATAATTCAGCGGTGTGATTTCAAAATAATCAGTCGAAATGATTTTTCGCATTTTTTGCCATTTTTTTGCAAAAAGGGGTTGCAAAGATTTTTCAGATGCCTATAATACGCCGCACACAACGACGCGACGTTGTAGAAATTGAAAGATACACATCGCGTCGTTGTTTTTTGCTCTTTAACAATCAATCAGACAATCTGTGTGGGCACTTGTTGATTCTGGAAAAACTTAAAAGATTTAGAACAATTAGTGCTTAACTGAAATTCATAGTGATTTTAAATGAAATCACAGAGCTTTGTTAGTGTACGAATTGAGAAGATTAAACTGAAGAGTTTGATCATGGCTCAGATT
>NZ_JBMMGT010000040.1:0-16820 GCF_049366555.1 Avibacterium volantium
TCTAAATCTTTTAAGTTTTTCCAGAATCAACAAGTGCCCACACAGATTGTCTGATTGATTGTTAAAGAGCAAAAGTGGTCGGCGAGATAGGATTTGAACCTACGACCCACTGGTCCCAAACCAGTTGCGCTACCAAGCTGCGCTACTCGCCGACAGGAATTGGGGTGGCTAATGGGACTTGAACCCACGACAACCGGAATCACAATCCGGGGCTCTACCAACTGAGCTATAGCCACCATTGTTGCATTGCATTGACTCTGGCGCGCTCGACAAGATTCGAACTTGCGACCTTTGGCTCCGGAGGCCAACGCTCTATCCAACTGAGCTACGAACGCGTTTTATATCTCACTGCGTCGTTGCGGGGCGTATATTAAGAGTTTCCAAATAGCTTGTCTAGTATTTTTTTTATTTTTTTTATCACAAGACAGTTTTTTGTTCAATTTGTTTATAAAACATAAAATACTTGTCTATCTTTTATAAAACTCTTAAAAATCCAACCGCTCTTCTATTCTTCCACGCTTTCTTTTTTAGTCTTTCTTGTGAATGTATTTGCTAGGAACATTCCAACAACTAACCCCAATCCTACCGCACACAACACCCAATATAACACAGAACGTTCAGGATTGAGTGGCTGAGTTGGGGATTTAAGGTAACGGTAAGCAGTCAAATTATTATCAAGGGGATTAACTGATTTCATCATATTCAATTTTCCTTGCCAATCTTGTGTACCAAGTGCGTTACCCTGCAAGGTTGCCCCTAACTTTAATTGGGCAGCACTATTTACCTGATTAAATAAATTTTTCCACTGCCCTATCAATTCATTATAAATTACCTCTCTTGCAGCAAGATTGCTTTGTGCTATAAATGCATTGAGCATTTCCAAGGCTTGCTTAGGATTGTCTAACTGTATAGAAAGCGTTTCAGCCTGTCCTTTAAGTGCGGTGGAAAATTTTACTGTTTTTACCAACTGCTCAAGCAACGCCTCATCATTTTGTGCATTCCCTGTTTCTCTTTGTTTATAGTAAGAGCTTTCTAGCCAAAATTGACGAATATTATCGTAAGCAGAAAGCTGACGTTTAAACTCATCATACACTTTATTTACTAACAATGTTTCAGGCTCGTTTTTACCTTGGATAAATTGATACATTGAAGCTAAGGCATAATAGTTGCCTAATTGATTTGTGGTTGGTTGATAGATCTTTGCTTCTGCTTTCCATTGTGGCTTTTGCAAGAAACTTGCGCCATACCCAGCTAAAGCAAAAATGATCGTTACTAAAATAATGATAAAAGATTTCTTTGCTGCATTTTGTGATTGCATTCTTTTCTCCTATTGTTGTGCTAAACGGCGATGGCGGCGTTTCATTCTTCTTACCCAACGGGTGATGCGCCACGCTCTGGCGATAGAAAAGACATAAATGAAAAATAACAGAATAAAGCCGACAAACATTATCCATTCATTGATGTAATACACTTCGCCTAAAATACCAAAACCTGCGCATAGCGCGGCGATAAAGGTGATTAATAAAAAGGCTTGGCGTGAGCTTAGCCCTGCGCGCACCATTAAATGGTGAATATGCAGCCTGTCTGGGCGGAATGGGCTTTTGCCTTTGCGTAAGCGGCGGTAAATAATGGCGATCATATCAATCACGGGAATGGCGATAATCCATAGTGCGGTGATTGGGTTCATTGGGTGACCTTTGCCCTGCGTGCTAAGTAGCAAGATCCAAATAATGGTAAAGCCGATCAACGTGCTGCCTGCATCACCCATAAACACTTTAAATCTTGTGCCAAAAGGAATACCAAGATTGAGCATTAAATAAGGCAAAATAGCGATGATTAAGGCGAAACTCCAATAGGCGAGATCCATTTGGTTATCCATTATCAGCAAGATGCCAATCGCACCAAACGCCACGCTGGATAAGCCGCCGAGCAAGCCGTCTATGCCGTCTATCATATTGAACGCGTTGATCACTGCGATGGTGGCGAACACCGTGATCATCAAGCCAATTGAGCCGAGCGTTAATTGGAACGGGCCTAAAATTTGTCCAAGATGATCAAGATAAATATTGCCCATATCGATCATTAAAATGGCGAGAAAGGCTTGGATTCCTGCGCGAATAAACGGGCTGATGTCAAAGCGATCGTCTAAAATACCAATGGCTAACAGCACAAAAATGCTGAAAAGATAGAGCGCTGGCAGCCGCATTTGATCCCATTCTAAAAAATAGAACACGCAGTTACCGATAAATAGCGAAATGCCCCCAATCAGAGGGATTGCCCCTTTATGGCGTTTGCGGTAATTTGGTTTATCCACTAAACCGATTTTTTGCGCAATCGGACGCATTGCGAATAAAGAGAGCAGTGCGCCGAGAAATGTGAGCAGAAAACTCAACAACATAATGAATAATTTCAGTAAAAAATGAGTGGCGAAAGCATACCATAAAGGCAAAAGTGCGCATAAATATTTTTATAAATTTTTGGGGCTGCTGATAGTTTTACAGTACAATAGCCCACAATTTTACTCAATTTTTCTCTTAAACAAGATAAAGGACAAACAATGAACCATTCAGAAAATTTCTTTTCCCAAGCGCAAAAAGTGATCCCTGGTGGAGTGAATTCCCCTGTTCGTGCGTTTAATGGGGTTGGCGGCACGCCAGTATTTATTGATCGCGCTGAGGGCGCTTATATTTTTGATGCAGACGGCAAGCAGTACATTGATTATGTGGGATCTTGGGGGCCGATGATTTTAGGCCACAACCACCCAGCCATTTTAAGTGCGGTGTTAAAAACCGCAGAAAAAGGCTTAAGCTTTGGTGCGCCTACGCCGTTAGAAATTGACTTGGCAGAGCTGGTTTGTCAGCTTGTGCCTTCGATCGAAATGGTGCGAATGGTGAGTTCGGGAACGGAAGCCACAATGTCTGCCATTCGTTTGGCGCGTGGTTATACCAAACGAGATAAAATCATCAAGTTTGAAGGCTGCTATCACGGCCATTCTGATAGTTTACTGGTAAAAGCAGGATCTGGCGCGCTAACCCTTGGTCAACCAAGCTCCCCCGGAGTGCCAGCAGATTTTGCTAAACACACCTTAACTTGCGAATACAACAATATTGATTCTGTTAAGCAAGCCTTTGAGCAATATCCTGATGACATTGCTTGTGTGATCATTGAGCCAGTGGCAGGCAATATGAATTGTATTCCACCAAAAGCTGGCTTTTTACAACAACTGCGCGAACTTTGTGATCAATATGGCGCATTGTTAATTATTGACGAAGTGATGACAGGCTTTCGTGTGGCATTAGGCGGTGCGCAACAATATTATGGTGTAGCCCCTGATTTAACCACCCTTGGTAAAGTGATCGGTGGTGGAATGCCCGTGGGCGCATTTGGCGGTAAAAAAGAAATTATGCAATATATCGCGCCAACGGGCCCTGTTTATCAGGCAGGAACGCTTTCAGGCAACCCAATCGCAATGGCGGCAGGGCTGGCTTGTTTAACCGAGCTGAAAAAAGCAGGCAATCAACAGCGTCTGGCTGAGCAAACAGAAAAATTAGCCCTTGGCTTAAAAGCACTCGCCGACAAACACGGCATTCCATTTGTGGTGAATTATGTGGGCGGAATGTTTGGTATTTTCTTCACCGATCAGCCTGAAGTCAGCACTTATCAGCAAGTGATGAAATGTGATGCGGAAAAATTCAAACAGTTTTTCCATAAAATGCTTGAACAAGGTGTGTATCTTGCGCCATCTGCTTATGAGGCGGGATTTATGTCTTTAGCGCATAGCGATGAAGATATTGAACGCACCTTACAAGCCGCCGATAAGGCTTTCGCTGAAATGAAAACGGCGTAACGAAAAATAGCCAAGAATAGGGGGGAAAGTGGAAAACGCGAACAAACAATATCAGCTGGCTTTGCTCAAAGTGCATAGCACCGCGGTGTTATTTGGTTTAACCGGCGTGCTAGGCGTGCTTATTGAAAGCAGCGCAGGCGTGTTGGTGCTAGGACGCGTTTTTATCGCACTGGCGGCACTTTCCCTGTTCTTCTTGTATAAGAAAACGCCCTTAACCAAACTTTCCCCACAAGGCATTTTGTTACAATTTGTGTTGGGGAGTTTGCTCACCGCCCATTGGGTTACCTTTTATATTGCGGTTAAAGTGGGCGGCGTGGCAGTAGGAACGCTCGGCTTTGCCAGTTTCCCCGCTTTTGTATGCTTATTTGAAATGCTGATTTTTAAAGTGCGGTTGAAATTGCGCGAGTTTTTCTTATTGCTCGCCATTACGCTTGGTTTAATCCTTGTTACGCCCGCTTTTGAATTTGGCAATCAATCCACACAAGGCCTGTTATGGGGCATTTTTTCAGGCGCCATTTACGGCTTGCTTGCGGTGCTAAACCGTAAAAATCGCGGCATACTTTCAGGCAGCCAAGCCAGCTGGTGGCAATATTTAGTGGGCGTTATCGTGCTTTTACCGTTTTATGCCAACGAATTACCGACAGTATCATTGCAAGATTGGTTTTGGATCGCCTGCATTGGCTTGCTATGTACCAGTCTTGCGTACACCCTGTTTGTTTCCAGCCTTGATGTACTCAGCGCCAGAACCGCCGCAATGATTATTTCCCTTGAACCCGTTTACGCCATTTTAATCGCGTGGCTGTGGCTCAATGAAGTCCCAACCCTCACAATGCTACTCGGTGGCGCAATCATCATCACCGCCGTAGCCTTAGAAAATTTGCGTAAATAATAAGCGAAAAAATAAGCAAAAAAGCACCGCTCTTTCAAAAAGCGGTGTTCTATTATATAGATGCTAAAATCTGCTGTTCTAACACTTCCCTTTCTTGCTCCGACAGCGCCTTGCCATCTCGATTAGTTAAAATAAAGAAATCTTCCGCTTTTTCGCCAATAGTTGTGATTTTAGCATTTTGAATGTTAAGCTGAAGTGCGGTGAAAATTTGGCTGATTTCTGCCAAAAGCCCTGCTTTATCTAAGGCGAATAGCTCCATTTCTGTGTGCGTGGTTTTGGCCAAATGCAAGAATCGCACTTCGGTTTTTACCCGAAATGGCTTAAGTTGATGATTTTTCATCGTGCTGACTTTGGCGATTTTGTTTGCGCTCAAGGCTTTTTGCAGGGCGTGTTCTAGCTCACGGCGGCGATCAAATTTGGCAAGCGAACCATCTAATTCAGTTACAATAAAACTATCGAACACCTTGCCGTCTTCCGCCGTGAGAATTTGCGCATCGTGAATGCTGAAACATTTCGCGCCAATGGTACTCACCACTTTATGGAACAAGTTGGCTTGATCTTCACAATGAATAAACACTTCCGTGCCACCTGAAGAAAAACGATTACTAATTTTTACCACATTTTGCCCTGCACTTTGCTTGCGGCTTTCGGCGATTAGTCCAGTGTGCCAGCAAATTTGCTGTGGATTGTTGCGTAAAAAATAATCTTGTGGGAAAGTCTGCCATAATTGTTCAATCGCGTCTTGCGCAAGATCGGACTGGGCTTTTTGTAATAAAGCCAAAGCCTGATTTTTATGCTGTGCAATTTTATCTTGATTATCCAACAAGCTGGCCATTCCTAAATTAAATTGTGCCGTGGTGGATTGATAAAGCCTTGTTAATAAAGAACGTTTCCAGCTATTCCAAAGGGTTTCGTTGGTGGCACAAATATCTGCCACGGTTAAACAAGTGAGCAAATCAAGGCGTTGCTGAGTTTTCACTTCTTCGGCAAAGGCAAGAACGATATTGGGATCGTCAATATCGCGCCGTTGTGCCGTAACGGACATCAATAAATGCTGCGCCACAAGCCATTGCATTAATTCACTCTCTTGGCTCGAAAAGCCGTGTAGCCGAGCAAAATCCGCCATATCTTGCGCACCAAGTTCAGCGTGATCACCGCCGCGCCCTTTGGCAATATCGTGGAATAATCCAGCAAGATAAAGCAAAGTGCGCTGTGGTAATTGGGCAAAAATGGCATAACAAATCGGGTGCGCTGTTTGGCTTTTTGGCTGAGTAAAACTTTCTAATTTTTGCATTACGCGCAAGCTATGTTCATCAACCGTATAGCTATGAAATAAATCAAATTGCATCAGCCCCTCAATATGCTGCCATTGCGGTAAATAGATGCGTAACACGCCGTATTGGTGCATTGGCAAAAAAGCCCGTTGCACGCAATGAGGCTGTTCAAATAAGCGTAAAAACTTTGCTCTACCTTGCGTATTGTCGCTTAAATAGCCCTGAAATGTTTCAATCGTGCGGATTAATTGGCGTAACGTGCTGGAATGAATTTCCGCCGTTGGATATTGCGTAAGATAGAAAAACAAATCGAGCATACTGTCAGGCTGCTGATGAAAACAGTCTTTCTGCGTTAAGCAAATGGCGTTATTGGCAAGGTGAAAATGGTTATCCAACGAAAAACAAGTTTGCTGACTTGGTTTATCAATAAAATGTTCCCGATAATGCTTGGTTAAAATGTGGGTGAGCGTGGCAATGGTTTGTAAGGCTTGGAAAAAAGCTTTCATCATTTTTTCCACTGCTTGGTTGCCCTCCCCTTGATAGCCGAGCAATTCGCTCACTTTCACTTGGCGATCAAACAACAATCGGTTGTCGTAACGCGTTAAAATTAAATGTAAAGCGAACCGCACTTTAAACAGAAACTGTTGTTTTTCTTGTAATAAATCGTATTCTTCAGGATAAATAAAGCCAGTTTGCAAAATATCTTGCAAGTTTTTTGCCCCCGTGTGGCGCAGGGCAAGCCAATATAACAAATGCAGATCGCGCAAACCACCAGGGCTGTATTTTATGTCAGGTTCAAGGTTATAACTGGTATTGTGGTAGCGTTGATAGCGCGCATTTTTTTCGGCGATTTTGGCTTGATAAAAATCCGCCAGACGCCAAAAATCAGGTTGCATTAAAAGTGCGGTGAGTTTTTCAAATAATTTTTCATTACCGCATAAATAACGGCTTTCAAGCAAATTGGTGGCGATAGAAATATCTTCTCGCCCAGCTTGTTCGCATTCTGCCAAGGTGCGAACGGAATGTCCCACTTCAAAACCGCAATCCCATAGAAATTGCACAAATTCACGGATTTGTTGTTGAATTTCTTCGCGAGGTTGTGATTGCGCTAAAATCAAGAAATCCAAGTCAGACAATGGAAACATTTCCCCACGCCCATAACCGCCCACCGCAATCAGGCTAAGATCCTGATGTTGATCCAGCCTAAAATGCGCCCAAAGATGTCGCAATAAATCGTCATAAAATTGTGTACGATTTTCCAGTAATTGATAGACGGAAGATTGCTGGAACTGAGCCAACTCAAAGTTTTTTAGTTGCTCTTTTTGCTGTTTGACGGATTGAATACTGAGTGGGGTTGTGGGCGAGTAGGTAAACATTTGGGATTGTTCCTTTGGGGCTATTCAGGTTTGTTATAGATAAAGTGCGGTGGAAAATTTGATAATTTTTTACCGCACTTTGAGTTATCTCCACTTTATCTCCACTAGGAAATTCCCCTCTTTGAAAAAGAGGGGTTAGGGGAGATTATACATTCACCATAAAACGCTGAATACGTCCTGCTTTTTCCTCTTCTTCGCGGATTGTTAACACTTCACAGCCATCGGCGGTAACCACAATTTGATGCTCAAATTGTGCGGAATGACTGCGATCTTTGGTTTTTACCGTCCAACCATCGCCCATTAAACGCACTTCACGTTTGCCCGCGTTGATCATCGGCTCAATGGTGAACACCATTCCTTCTTTCAGGATTACACCGCCGTCATCACCGTCATAATGTAGCACTTGTGGATCGTTGTGAAATTCCGTGCCGATACCGTGTCCGCAATATTCACGCACCACGCTAAAGCCTTGCGATTCCGCATATTTTTGGATTGCTTTGCCGATTTCTCTTAAGCGAATACCCGGTTTGATCGTGCGTAAACCGATATATAGGGCTTCTTGGGTGGCGTCCACTAATTTTTTGCTGCGAATACTTGGTTCGCCAACGATAAACATTTTGGAATTATCGCCGTAGTAGCCATCTTTGATCACGGTAACATCAATGTTCACAATATCACCGTTTTTTAGCTGTTTTCCTTCACTTGGAATGCCGTGGCACACCACTTCGTTAATGGAAATACAAGTAGCTTTTGGGAAGCCGTGATAGCCTAAGCAAGCGGGGATCACTTTTTGTTGTTCCACCATATACTCGTGGCAAATGCGATCTAATTCCCCTGTGGTAACGCCTGCTTTCACATAGGGTTCAATCATTACTAACACGTCTGAAGCCAATTTGCAGGCTTCGCGCAGTTTTTCGATTTCTTGTTCTGTTCTAATTGGAATTGCCATAACTTCTCCTTGACAAAAATTTTGTGCGCTATTTTACCACCTTTACGTGGAAAAATCCTTGATAAATTCTTGAATGGTTTACTTGGTTATTAGATAATAGCCAACTTACAATTTACAAGGATAGAAGCGAGATAAATGATGACAGATATGGCAATCCCTTTAACCTTTACCGATGCGGCTGCTAATAAAGTAAAAGCCTTGATCACAGAAGAAGAAAATAGCGAGCTTAAATTACGCGTTTATATCACAGGCGGCGGTTGTAGCGGTTTCCAATATGGCTTTACTTTTGATGAAAAAGTAAACGAGGGCGATCTCACCATTGAGAATTCTGGTGTGCAGTTAGTGATTGATCCAATGAGTTTGCAATATTTAATTGGCGGCACGGTGGATTATACCGAAGGGCTGGAAGGCTCGCGTTTTGTGGTAAATAACCCTAACGCCACAACCACTTGTGGTTGCGGTTCATCTTTCAGCATCTAACCCAATTCGCAAAATGGATTATCAATTTTTTGCCCAAGGCGGACAAATTTCAGCCAAGTGTTCAATGGGACACGAAGCCTTGGCAAATTGGCTTAATACAGAAGTGCGGTCAAATTCTCAGCTAATTTCCACCGCACTTTCTCTTATCAATCAAGCACGCCAAGCGCCAATGCAGGATTTTAAATTGCTCGGTGCAGAATACAGCGTATTTATCAGCGCAGATGAAGTGATGGTGCGTGCGAATAATCTTTCTATTGATGAACAGCAAGAACTTGAACAAGATTTCCATTATTATGATGAAGAAAGTTTAGCTTTTTGTGGTTTGGAAGATTTTGAGCAGTTTTTACAATCTTATTTATCCTTTAATCGCTAAGGTTCGGGCCAGATAACTAGGTATAACAGAGCAATGTCAGAAAGTAACTCAACGCCAGAAACACAACCAACGGCTGAAACAAATAAAACGGGCAAGCCCTCACGCAAAAAGCGTTTGCGTAATTTTTTGCTAAAAGTTGCGTTTGTCGTGGTGTGTTACATCATTTTTTACGGCATTTATTTAGACGGGCAAATTCGTTCCAAAATGGACGGCCAAATCTGGCAGTTGCCAGCGGAAGTGTATAGCCGTATTGAATCCATTCGTTTAAGCGATGATCTTAGCCTTGAACAAGTGAAGCAACGCCTGCTCGAAAATGATTATCGCCAAACCACAATGGTGGCTGCACCAGGGGATTTCAAAATTGAAGATAACACCATTGTTTTGTTGCGTGGTGCTTTTCCATTTCCTGTTCAACCTGAAGCACAGCGTGTTTTTCGCTTACGCTTTAAAGACAATAAATTAGCGGTGATTGAAGATTTGGTGAATGTGAAAGCCATTGATGAATTTCCGCTTGCACCAAAATTAATCGCAATGTTGCAATCAGAAAAAGAAGAGCGCTTAACCCTTTCTTTGCAAAATTACCCAAGATTATTGATTGATACCTTACTTTTAACCGAAGATCGCCGTTTTTACGAACACGAAGGCATAAGCCCTTTAGGCATTGCAAGGGCAATGGTGGCAAACTTTCAAGCTGGCCATCGTGTGCAGGGCGGAAGTACCTTAACTCAGCAGTTGGTTAAAAATCTTTTCCTTTCTAACGAACGCACCTTTACAAGAAAAATCAACGAAGCCTTGATGGCGTTGATTTTAGATTGGCGTTATGACAAAAACCGCATTTTAGAAACCTATCTCAACGAAATTTATCTCGGGCAAAACGGCAACACGCAAATTCACGGTTTTGAATTAGCGAGCCATTTTTATTTTGGCCGCTCAATTCGTGAAATTAATTTGGATCAAATCGCCTTATTGGTGGGAATGGTGAAAGGCCCTTCGCTGTATAATCCTTGGCGCAATCCTGAAAACGCCCTTGAACGCCGTAATGTGGTGTTGCGTTTATTGCTTGAACACAAAGTGATTGGGCAAGAACTTTATGATATGTTGAGCAAACGCCCTCTTGGCGTACAAAAACGTGGGCAAATTAACCGTAAATATCCTGCCTTTATTCAAACCTTACAGGCAGAACTTCGCCAGCAGTTAGGCGAAAATCACGCAAGTAGTTTATCTGGCACACGCATTTTTTCTACCTTGGATATTAAACAGCAGCACTATGCAGAACAAGCGGTGATTAATGCGGTTTCTGAATTGCAGTTAAAATATAAAAATCCTTATTTAGAATCAGCAATGATCGTGGCAGATTATCGCAATGGTGAGATCAAAGCCATTGTGGGCGGTCTGCAAACCAACTATGCGGGCTTTAACCGTGCGTTAAATGCTAGACGACAAATTGGCTCATTAGTAAAACCTTCAATTTATTTGACCGCACTTACTGAACCGAGCGAATTTCGTTTAAATACGCCAATTCAAAATCAGCCGATTACCATTCGCACCAAAGGCAGCCCACCTTGGCAGCCGCGCAACTATGATCGCCGTTATAGTGGATCAGTGATGCTAATGGACGCGCTCGCTCGCTCATTAAACATTCCAACGGTGAATATCGGAATGAAAGTGGGCCTAAGCAAAGTGATTGAAACCCAAAAAGCGATGGGCTGGGATAAAGTGAAAATTCCAAAAGTGCCAGCAATGTTGCTAGGATCTTATTCGATCTCTCCTTATGAAGTAACGAAATTGTTCCAAACCATTGCAAACCAAGGGGGAAATATTCCTCTTGCCACCATTGATAGCATTACTAATCAGCAAGGGGAACTTATTTATCAGCGTCCAATGCAACCAGAACAAGTTGTGCCAGCGCAAGCCGCTTATGAAACCCTTTTTGCAATGCAGCAAACGGTAGAACGCGGTACGGCACGCAGTTTGCAAAATCAATTTGCTCATTTACGTCTAGCGGGTAAAACCGGGACGACAAACTCTGCGCGCGATACTTGGTTTGTGGGGATTGACGGTGAAAATGTGGCCACCGTTTGGCTTGGCCGTGATGACAATGGAGAAACGCGATTAACAGGCGCAACAGGCGCATTGCAGGTGTATAAAAACTACTTGCAACGCACGCAGGCGAAAACCTTACGCCCATCAACCCCAGCAGGCATTAAATGGGTCGGCATTAATAGCTATGGCGGTTGGGATTGCAGTAGCGCACGGCAAATCCCAGTGTGGGCAGAGCGTAACCAATCTTTCTGCTCCGCATCAAGAGAAGCCGCACCAGAACCGAAACGACAAAGCCTATGGGACGTGTTAAAACCCTCAACTTTAGGTGCTCAGCCCGCTCCAGTGGAAGAGGCTATGCCTGCAAATTAAAAATATTCTTAGGTTTTATAAGATAATGCAATGAAACTAATCTTTATTGACTATGAAAATGTCCAACCTAAAACATTAGACTATTTATCACCGAATGATCATTTTATTGTGCTTTGTATTGGTGAAAACCAAAAACTCTTGCCTGTTATGCTGATTAAATCTTTGATGATGTTCGGACAAAATTGCCGTATTATTGAATGCCCAAAAGCTGGAAAAAATGCGTTAGATTTTATTATTGTTGATGAAATGGCGCGTATTACCACAGAATTTCAATTTGATTCTCTTTATATTATTTCCAAAGATAAGGGCTTTGATTCTATTATTCATTACTATCTTACAAAAGAGCGGATCAAACAAGCTGAGCGATTAGATAGCATAGATCATATTCCCCAAGCCAATCAGCATTCAATAGATAATAGACAAACTAAAAATATGACTGTATTTGCCTCAAAAATACAGGAGCAAATTGATAAAATAAACAAAATCTCTCCGAAAAGTTTACCAAGTAAACCTCAAAGTCAATTTAATTGGGTGAACTCTTTATTAAAAGCAGAGAATCTGGCAGAAAAAGATGTTAAATCCCTAATAAAAATGGTGGATTTTTCTCCTGCTCAACCAACAAAATTAAAAAGCTATGTTGATCGTGCCAAAGCAAAATTAAATAGCTTCGAAAAAAGGCATCACCCTAATAAGTTAGAAACACAAACAAATTGGCTCAAGAGCTTTTTTAGGGATGATGGCTTAAATGCCTCACAAATTAGTGAAATTAGACAAATTATTTTTTCAAAATAATTTTAAAACCTCATAAAAATTATTGGGGCTATTTATCTCAAATCCTTACTATAAATCACATTAGTCGGATTTTGTTTATCAATGCCTTGTAAGTTGGGGCTAAAATAAATTGGGGTGGTGTACTGAAAAACGGGTAAAACCACATTATCTTGCTGCAATAATTGGCTAATTTGCTGATAAAGTGCGGTGCGTTTTTGCGTAGAAATTGGCTGTAAACTTTGCTCTAGCAACGTGTCCACTTTTTCATTATGGTAACCCGCTTTATTATCTGGGCTTTTAGAATAAAAATTCATCAAAAATGCAGAAGGATCGTTGTAATCAGCACACCAGCCTGAACGAATAATTTGGAAATCCCCTTTGGCGCGTTTTTCCAATAAGGTTTGCCAAGGCACGGGATCAGCTTGAATATGAATGAGATCTGATTGCGACCACATTTGCACTAAACGTTGTCCGATGGTGTGATTAAAGCCTTCTTGATCAAAGGTTAAGCGCAACACCAGTGGGGATTTTTCGGTGATACCATTTTGCTGTAAAAGCTGTTCCACTAGTACGGGCGACCACGCATTTTCAGGTTCGCCTTGCATTGATTGGGGCAGAAAATGATTGCTAGCAAGACGCGCTTGCTGTTCGCCACGCACTAAATTTCGTGCAGAAGCGAGAAAAACTAAGGATTTTCGCACCGCACTTTTGGCTAGCCTTGGATCGTTAAAATTAAATTCATAGTAATAAGTACAAAGTTTTGGCAAATAGGTGACTTGCGCATTGCTTTGTTTGGGATTGGCAACAATATCAATGCCCGTTAAGTCTTGATTTGGCTTGAGTTTTTTATAATCAACCAAGGAAAAGGCGACCTTCTCTGCTTGCCAATAGTAAGGATTTTGCTCTAGGTGAATTTCATCACCTTGCTGATCTTTCACATAATACGCGCCATTGCTCACAAAGCCTTGCTGTTCGCCAAAATACCGCGGTAATAAGACTGGGTGCGCCAACATTGCGGGCAAATGGGGCGTTGCTTTTTCTAAGCGGATTTGTAATTGTTGTGGGGATAAGGCTTGCACGCCGAGCTGTTCCGCATCGGCTTGACCTTGCAGAACTTCCACGGCCTGCTGAAGATTAATAAAGGCTAAGTATTCTTTTAGCGGGCTATTTGATGTGGCTAATTTTCGCCAGCTTTGCACAAAATCATCAGCGGTTACAGGCAAGCCATTTGACCATTTTGCTGATTCACGCAAGGTGAATGTCCACACCTTGTTATCTTTCGTTTGCCAGCTCTGCGCAACGGCAGGGATCACATTGCCGTGCGGATCGTAAATCACCAAGCCTTCTAAAATATCACGCAAAAAATTTGCTTGTTCATCATTCTGCAATTTTTCTGGAGAGATCACTAAATCGCCATAAACACCGCGCACTAAGTGGGGGATACGCACTTCAGGCTCAGTGGTAGGCATTTGTGTTGGTGCGGAATTAGGGATCGCAACCTGTTTTGGTTGATCGCAACTGGTTAAGAAAAAAATTGCACAAAAAAGCACCGCACTTGGCAAAATAGTAGGAAGTTTAAATGATGGCATTGGCTTAAAGGCTGATGTAAAAATAGGGGCATTATACAAAAACGCCCCTTGATTACCAATTATTCTTTCCGTTCGCGCGCATTATTCTTTCAGGGTTTTAATCCAAAAGAAGAACACCCAATAATGAATCAACAAGCCAAGCAAAATCGCCGCTTTGCCAAACATAGTCGGCGTGAAATAAAAGCCGATGGCCAGCATTGTGGTGGATAAAATAAGAATACGGATTTTGGTTTTTAAGGTTAAAGCCCGTTGTTCGCTAAAAGATTGCAGATGTTTTTTGTACAGCTCCGTTTGAATAATCCAGTTATGCAAGCGTTCAGAACCTTGCGCAAAGCAAAACACGGTGAGCAACAAAAAAGGCGTGGTCGGCAGTAGGGGCAAAAATGCACCAATAATGCCAAGCGCCAGTGAAATAAATCCTAAAATGATGTAAATTGCTTTCATTTTTCTTTCCAAATAAAAATTATTCTCAATTATCCATATTTTTTTAGATTTCTCAACCTTGATATTATAAAATCTTGCCTTATTTGTTAGCTTAATACTTTCTTTTAAAAGCAAGGAGCTTTTATGTCAAATCCATTGTTAAGCGAAACTCTCTTACCGCAGTTTTCGCAAATTAAACCTGAACATATTCAACCTGCAATTAGTCAATTAATTCAAGAAAATCGAGATACCGTAGAACAGGTTTTAAAACAACCGCACTTAACTTGGCTGAATTTTATTGAACCGCTTACTGAAAGTGGCGATCGCTTAAGCAAAGCGTGGTCGCCTGTGAGCCACTTAAATGCGGTGAAAAATAGCCCTGAATTACGTGAAGCCCATCAAGCTTGCTTGCCATTGCTTTCTGAATATAGCACTTGGTTAGGGCAACACGAAGGCTTATACCAAGCCTATTTACAGCTTAAAAATAGCCAAGAATATGAAACCTACAGCGTGGCACAGAAGAAAGCTATTGATAATGCGTTGCGCGATTTCAAATTGTCTGGTATTTCGCTTCCACCAAAAAAACAAAAACGTTATGGTGAAATCGTGGCGCGTTTATCCGAATTAAGCTCACAATTTAGCAATAATGTGCTAGATGCCACAATGGGCTGGGATAAGGTGATCACGGATAAAAATGAATTAGCAGGCTTACCAGAAAGTGCCTTGCAAGCGGCAAAACAATCTGCGGAAAGCAAAGGGCTAACGGGCTATCGCTTCACCCTTGAGTTTCCAAGCTATTTGCCGGTGATGACCTATTGTGAAAATCGCGATTTGCGAGAAGAAATGTATCGTGCCTTCGTTACTCGTGCTTCAGAACAAGGGCCAAACGCGGGCAAATGGGATAATTCTGCCATAATGCAAGAGATCTTAACTTTGCGCGTTGAGTTGGCGAAATTGCTTGATTTTGAGCATTACACCGAACTTTCTCTTGCCACTAAAATGGCTGAAAATCCGCAACAAGTGTTGGATTTCCTCGATAATTTGGCAAGCCGTTCCAAAGCACAAGGACAACAAGAATTAGCGGAATTAGAAGCGTTTTGTAAAACGCACTTTAATATTACCGCACTTGAGCCTTGGGATATTGCGTTTTACAGCGAAAAACAAAAACAACATTTATACGCCATTAATGATGAAGAACTTCGCCCTTATTTCCCAGAAGATCGCGTACTTTCAGGCTTATTTGAGCTAATCAAGCGCCTATTTAATATGCGCGCCGTGGAACGTTTTGATGTGGATACTTGGCATAAAGATGTGCGTTTCTTTGATTTGATTGATAGCCAAGATCAAGTGCGCGGTAGTTTTTATTTAGACTTATACGCCCGTGAAAATAAACGTGGCGGTGCGTGGATGGACGACTGTGTTGGTCGCCGCCGTAAGGCCGATGGCACAATTCAACAACCAGTGGCTTATCTCACTTGTAACTTTAACGCACCAGTGGGTGATAAACCCGCATTATTCACTCACGATGAAGTCACCACCTTATTCCACGAGTTTGGACACGGCATTCATCATATGCTCACACAAATTGATGTCGCAGATGTGGCTGGCATTAATGGCGTGCCTTGGGACGCGGTAGAATTACCAAGCCAATTCTTAGAAAACTGGTGTTGGGAAGAAGATGCGCTTGCCTTTATTTCAGGGCATTATGAAACTGGCGAACCGCTACCAAAAGAAAAATTGCAACAGTTGCTTAAAGCGAAAAACTTCCAAGCAGCAATGTTCGTGTTACGTCAGCTTGAATTTGGGTTATTTGATTTCCGTTTGCATCATTATTTTGATGCGAACCAACCCAACCAAATTTTAGACACCTTAAAACAGGTAAAAGATGACGTTGCCGTCATCAAAGGTGTGGATTGGGCAAGAAATCCGCATAGCTTTAGCCATATTTTTGCCGGCGGTTATGCAGCGGGCTATTACAGCTATTTATGGGCGGAAGTGCTATCGGCAGATGCGTTCTCGCGTTTTGAGGAAGAAGGCATTTTCAACCCTGTAACCGGGCAATCTTTCCTTGATGAAATTCTTACCCGTGGCGGTTCAGAAGAGCCAATGGCGTTGTTCAAACGCTTCCGCGGCAGAGAACCGCAATTAGATGCTTTGTTAAGACACAAAGGCATTGCATAAAATTCTGCGAAAAAAAGACCGCACTTTAAAAGTGCGGCTTTTTTTATCAATATTTTTTAGTTTATCCAACCAAAATGTGAAGCAATAAATAACAATGTGAAACCAGCAAGGTAAACCAATCCGACTAAAGATAACCATAATAGGAAACCTCTTACACGATGTTCACCTTTCATCACCAACGATAGGTTCAACCACGCAAATACAGGAGTTGAAACAAAAGAACCTATCATTGCCAATTTTAACATTGGTCCTACGG
>NZ_JBMMGT010000041.1:0-12434 GCF_049366555.1 Avibacterium volantium
TATAATTAGATTTACCTTTGTGTTCTAAAACATTGGATAAGGAAAATTTAATATTTCTTTCATTTAAGTTATCTAGAATATTTAATAATTCAATATCTTCCTTTTCCCCCCAACCTTTGAATCCTCGCCTTCCATCATTATAAGTCCCTGTAGTAACTAAATATGGGGGATCACAATAAACAAGGTCATCATAACTTAAAATTTCATAATTAAAACTCTCAAAAGAAAGATTATATATTTCCACCTCTTTTTTATGTAATGAATCAATAAAACTAATCAAATTTCCTCTCATTTTCTCATTGTAACTACTTCGGTTTTTACCGAATGGAGTGTTAAATTCATGAGAATTATTGAATCGTATTTGATGATTAAATGAATAAGCAGTCAATACAAATAAATCTAATGGTCTTTTTTTATTATTATATTCTTTTCTTAATCTCAAATAGCCTTCTTGGTTTTCTTTTGATAAATCAAATTCTAAAATTCTTTTCTCTATATATTCCAATATGTATTCTTTACTATTTAATTTAAAGTATCTATATAACTCTATTAGATAAGTTAAATTATCATTTATTATTAACTTTTTTGAAGGTACATTTATGCCGACATTAACTCCTCCAGCAAAAAGATCTACAAATGTATCGATTCCTTTGGGAAATAATGGTGTTATTTGTTTAAGAAGTTTAAATTTTCCTCCCATGTAATTCATTGGAGATTTTATATATTCTGCTTTCATTATTAAAATTAAATTGTACTTTTATGTTACATCACTTAAATAATTATATAGCTACAGTTACACACATACTGTTACCCTTTTGATATAAGGTAATCAATCTAAAAGTGATAAGTTATTGAGGTATGGATTATATAACGATTAGGAACAAAGAAAAGCCTTTTCTTTGATAAAAAGGCTTTCTATCTCAATATTTATTTTCGGCTTTGTGCGGCTGCTACATAATACCGCAATTTTTCACCGCACTTTTGTTTTGCAATCTAACGATGAATTAACACCACGCTTTGTATTGGTTGATTAAACCGTTGGTTGAGCTGTCGTGGCTGGTGATTTCGTTGTTGTTTTCAAGCTCTGGTAAAATGCGGTTGGCGAGCTGTTTACCAAGCTCTACGCCCCATTGGTCAAAGCTGAAAATGTTGAAAATCACACCTTGGGTGAAGATTTTGTGTTCGTACATTGCAATGAGTGCGCCCAAGCTAAATGGGGTGATTTTTTGCAATAGAATTGAGTTGGTTGGTTTGTTACCTGTGAACACTTTAAATGGCACGATGTCTTTCACCTCATCAAGGGATTTGCCCGCTTTGACAAATTCTGCTTGCACTTCTTCTTTGCTTTTACCGAAAGCAAGTGCTTCAGTTTGTGCGAAGAAGTTAGACAATAATTTCAGGTGATGATCTGAAAGTGGGTTGTGGGTTTGCGCTGGAGCAATGAAATCACAAGGAATTAAAATTTTACCTTGGTGAATTAATTGATAGAACGCGTGTTGTCCGTTTGTCCCTGGTTCACCCCAGATAATTGGGCCTGTTTGGTAATCCACCACTTTGCCATCACGTCCCACATATTTTCCGTTTGATTCCATATTGCCTTGTTGGAAATAGGCGGCGAAACGGTGTAAATATTGGTCATAAGGCAAGATAGCTTCTGTTTGTGCGCCAAGGAAATTGGTGTTCCATAATCCCACTAAGGCAAGAGTTGCTGGGATATTTTCAGCCAGTGGTGTATTGCGGAAATGTTTATCCATTTCGTGCGCGCCTGATAACAAGGCTTCAAAGTTTTCAAAGCCGATAGAAAGGGCGATAGATAAACCGATAGCTGACCATAAGGAATAGCGTCCGCCAACCCAATCCCAGAATTCAAACATATTTGCGGTATCAATGCCAAATTTTTCCACTTCTTTTGCGTTCGTTGAAAGTGCGGCGAAATGTTTTGCAATATGCGCTTCATCTTTCGCACTAGCTAAGAACCAATCACGGGCAGAATTTGCGTTGGTCATTGTTTCTTGCGTGGTGAAAGTTTTTGATGCCACTAACACTAGGGTGGTTTCTGGGTTCACTTTTTTCAAAGTTTCAGCAATATGCGTGCCGTCCACGTTAGACACAAAGTGCATAGTGAGATGATTTTTGTAAGGGCGTAGGGCTTCCGTTACCATATAAGGCCCTAAATCTGAACCGCCGATACCGATATTAATCACATCAGTAATAGCTTTGCCGGTGTAGCCTTTCCATTCGCCTGAAATCACACGGTCGCAGAAAGATTTCATTTTGGCAAGCACGGCATTCACTTCTGGCATCACATCTTTGCCGTCCACTAATACAGGGGTATTTGAGCGATTACGCAATGCGGTATGTAACACGGCACGGTTTTCTGTGCGGTTAATTTTTTCCCCTTTGAACATTGCTTCTGTTGCTTCTTGCAAGCCACACTCTTCGGCTAATTGACGTAATAGCCCTAGGGTTTCTTGGGTGAGATTATTTTTTGAGTAATCCACCAAAATCTCGTTATCAAAGGTTAAGGAATAATCTTTAAAACGATTGGGTTCTTGTGCAAATAATTGCTGGATCGTAGTTTCACCTAGGTTGCTTTTGTGTTGCTCCAAGGCTCTCCACGCGTTAGTGGTGGTTGGGTTGATGTTTTTCATTTGGGTTTCCTTTTATCAAGTTTAATTAAAATTAATCAACATATTCCGTCAAAACTCGTGGGGTGAGTTTTGTTATTAATTCATAACTTAAAATGCCACTTATTGCTGCGATTTCTTCAATAGGTAATTCCTTACCCCATAGGATCACTTCATCGCCCACTTGATCTTGGCTATCTTGTCCAAGATCAACGGTGAGCATATCCATTGATACTCTGCCCACAATTGGTACAAGGCGGCCATTCAGATAAACCGGCGTTCCCATTGGCATATCTCTTGGATAGCCATCGCCATAGCCAATGGCGACCACGCCAATTTTGGTGTCTTGTTCGCTCACCCATTTTCCGCCATAGCCCACAGGTTCGCCTTTTTTATGATCGCGCACCGCAATCAGTGATGAAGTTAGCGTCATTACAGGAATTAGTCCGTATTCTCGGCTTGGCACATTGTTCGGCGAAATGCCGTATAAAATAATGCCGGGGCGAATCCAATCTAAATGCGCTTCGTGCCAAAATAAAATGCCACCTGATGCCGCAATGCTACGCTCTCCTGCTCTGTTTTCGGTAGCTTGAAGAAAGGCGTTAAGTTGTTTTTGCGTGTAATCAGACTCTAATTCATCAGCACGGCTAAAATGACTGACGAAACCAAAGTGCGGTTCAATATTTGGACATTTTTCAAGAGCTTGGCAAAATACTTCCACTTCATCTAAGGCAACACCAAGGCGATGCATTCCTGTGTCAATTTTAAGCCAGACTTTAATTGGGTTAGGTAAGTCAGCTTGCTGTAAAGCTTCTAATTGCTCTTTGTTATGCACGATAGTTTGGATATTATTCACCGCGATAATCGGCAAATCTTTGGCACGGAAAAAGCCTTCTAATAATAAAATGGGCTTGGTAATGCCGTTGGAACGCAAGGTCAGCGCTTCTTCTAAACGCGCCACACCAAAGCAATCAACCAATTCTTCCAACACGGACGCCACAAACGCCACGCCGTGTCCGTAGGCATTGGCTTTTACTACCGCGATCACTTTGCTATTTGGCGCTTTTTGTTTGATCACCTCGATGTTATGTTTTAATGCGTGCGAACTAACTTTTGCTGTTGCAGGTTTTACATCAATCATAATGCCTACTCGTGAATATACTCTGGCTGATCTTTAAGGTTGTCAAAACGGGAAAATTGTCCGTTAAATTTCAACCGCACTTTACCAATTGGGCCATTACGTTGCTTACCAATAATAATTTCCGCAATGCCTTTTTCTTCCGAATTATCGTTATACACTTCATCACGATAAATAAACATAATCAAATCCGCATCTTGCTCAATGGAGCCTGATTCACGCAAATCTGAGTTTACCGGGCGTTTATCTGCGCGATTTTCCAAGGTACGGTTAAGCTGAGAAAGGGCAATCACTGGCACTTCTAGCTCTTTGGCTAAGGCTTTTAAGGAACGCGAAATTTCTGCAATTTCTAAGGTACGGTTATCAGAAAAGGCTGGCGCACGCATTAACTGCAAATAATCCACCATAATCAGGCTCAAGCCACCGTGTTCGCGGTACACTCGTCTTGCACGAGAACGCAATTCGGTTGGCGTTAAGCCTGAAGAATCATCAATATACAAATTTGGCTTTTGTTTAAACACCCCTAAAGTGCTGGCAATTTTCGCCCAATCCCCTTCATCTAAACCTTGCCCTGTGCGGATTTTCGTTTGATCCACGCGAGAAAGAGAGGCTAAGGAACGCATCATAATTTGCTCTGATGGCATCTCTAAACTGAACACTAACACAGGTTTATCGCTGGCTAATGCGGCATTTTCACACAAGTTCATCGCAAAGGTGGTTTTCCCCATAGAAGGGCGTGCGGCGACAATAATTAAATCCGAAGGCTGCAAGCCCGCTGTTTTACGGTCTAAATCAATAAATCCTGTGGTTACCCCTGTTACCCCGTTATGGGTTTCGCTCGCGCTTAGCAATTCAATTTTATCAATGGTTTTATCTAAAATATCAATGATATTTTGTGGCCCTTCGGTCGCCGTGGTACGCTTTTCCGCAATGCTAAACACTTCGCGTTCGGCATCATCAAGAATTTCTTTAACATCTCGCCCTTTGGTTTGATAGCTCATTTCAGCAATTTTGTTACTGGACGCAATCAGCTCACGCAAAATCGCTTTTTCTCGCACAATATCAGCATAAGTCAGCACGTTCGCTGCACTTGGCGTATTTTTTGAAAGCTCGGCTAAATAGGCAAAACCGCCCACTTCTTCGCTCACGCCAGCGGCTTTTAAGGTTTCATCTAAGGTTAAAAGATCCACAGGTTTATTGTTGCGGATCAAATTCATTATATGTTGAAAAATTAAACGATGCTCAAAGGTATAAAAATCTTCGGCAATAATGCGTTCAGATACGGCGTCCCAGTGGGCATCTGTCAGCAACATACTGCCGATGACCGCTTGTTCTGCTTCAATGGAATGAGGAGGAATGTTAATCTGCTCAACTTTTTTATCTTTCGAGCTTGAGGGGTATTGTTTCGCCATAAATCCGTTTTTGATTACGATAAAAATTTATGCCTATCATATACCAAATTGCGGGGAGAATTAAGAAAAAGAAAAGGGGATTTTATTTCTGATCAAAAGAAAACCGCAACGTTGGCTGTTCGCTCAAAGTGCGGTTATTTTTTCTCAAGTTTTTATCGTTTGCTTTTTTAAACGAAAGCAACGTGATGGATTATTCCAACGCCAACAAAGCAAAGGTTGCAAGCCAGTGCGCACCGCTGTAATGGCTGCCGACAACGTGATCTAAGCTTGCTTGAAGATGCTGTTGAATGGCATTTTTAAGTGCGGTTTGTAAGGCGTGATCCGCAGGTAGCGCTTTTGCGATATGTTTGAAGCACCACGAACGGCTCAAATTTAAGCCATCTAAATGGGCAATTTTTGGATCAGCTCGATCGCTCACTTCTGCCGGACTTAGCAAGGTGTTGAGCTGTTGTTCAGGCAAGAACTCCGCAAACCAAGCTGGAAAATCCGATAACACTTTACTCATTAATAAGGCTTCCGTTAATGCCCCTGAAAGATAATCGTCCCCAGCGGGTTCATAATTGGCAGGGTAATTTTTATCTTGCCGATAATAACGTTCAGTTGCCTGTAAAATGGCATTTTCCAATTCTTGATCCTGCATTGCTCTTGCATAATCCAGTGCCAAAACCAGTGCAAAGGCAGTGTTAAAATGCGTTCCAACACGAATTGGATAGCTTAATTTACCTAGATAATCGAGTAATTTTTGGCGAATATCCAAGGTGAGCGGTTGCAATAATTCATACCACTGTTCTGCCCGCGGTAAGTCGGATTGTTTAAGCTCTTGGGCAAGCGCTAAGATCCACGCATAACCATAAGGACGCTCAAAAGACGCGCGGAATGGTGCGTGAAAATAAGCCAACTCGTGCGCTACATTTTCCGCTGTGAAATGTTCGGCGAATAATTTTTCGATCTCCGCTTTGCTGTCTAAATTAGGATAAATTTTTACACAGCGTAATAAAAGCCAATAACCGTGTACCGCAGAATGCCAGTCAAAACAACCGTAAAAAATCGGGTGTAACTGGCGCGGTGATTGCACATCGGCGTCAGAATTAAGCAGGTGCATTATATGATTTGGATATTCTTGACGTAAAAATTGCAAGGGCATATTGGCAAATTCAGCCGCCTGTTGTTGAGTGAGTTTCATACTTGCTCCCTAAAAAATAATGAAATACATCAGAATAATATTGGCAATCAAAATGGATACCGCAGAAGGAATCTGCACTTTGATCACTTGATATTTATCTTTTAATTCTAACAATGCGGCAGGCACGATATTAAAGTTTGCTGCCATTGGGGTCATTAATGTACCGCAATAACCCGCATACATACCAATCGCAAACAGCGGTGCTGGATCTGCATTGTGCATCGTCACTAAAAACGGCAGGGCAATCCCCGCACTTAGCACTGGGAAAGCAGCAAAGGCGTTACCCATAATCATTGTGAAGAGCGCCATTCCTAAGCAATAAGTGGCAACGAGTAAGAAACGATTATTTGGATCGATAAACAAGCTCACCACTTTTTGCACCGATTCCCCCGTGTTTGCCGCCACGAATACGCCGCCTAGCATTGCTAACATTTGCGGTAAAATTGCTGCCCAGCCAATGGTGTCTACCAAACGTCTGGATTGGCTGACCGCTTGCAATGGCGAACCGCCTGTGAGTTTCCAGCCGACTAATAACGCAGTGATACAAGCTAAGCATAATGCAGCGAGGGTGAGATATTTTTGATCAAGCAAGAATACGCCACCGATGGACACGCCTTTCAGGAAGATCGTTCCGATCACTGTAACCACAGGAATCAACACTGCGGGCAAGAATAACCAGTTTTTCAATTTATTTGATGAAGCTTCGCGTTGCGCATCAGTTGCCATTGGGTATTCGCCTTTGCCCACTAAGCCAAGTCCAGCCAATAGTGCAATAACAATCACAACGGCGCCAACAATGCGGTAAGTGAGGGCTTTTCCTAAGGTTGCGATCATTAAATCGCTAAATAAGAAAATACAACCAAATAAGAACCAGAAAAGTGCGGTGGTAAATCGTTTAGCATTTGCTTTATCGCGCAATGTCATTACCACAAGCATCATCACAATAATGCCAATTAAATAATAAACGGAATTAATGCTGATTAAGGTCATTTGCTCGCCTCCTCTGTTACTTTACCTGCTTGCGCTTGCCACGCCAACACATCACGATGAATGCTGGCATCAAGTCGTACGAGGCGGAACATATGAATCACTAATGCAGCAATCGCCGTTGGAATTGCCCATAATCCAATGTGTAATGGTTCTACATTGGTGATACCGTTTTCTTTCAAGAAAGCATCAATCAGCAATACCGCACCAAAGGCGATAAAAATATCTTCTCCAAAGAATACGGCAATATTGTCGCAGGCGGCGGAATGGGCTTTGATTTTATCGCGAATATGTTGTGGTAAATCACCATATTTATTGACCGCTGCCCCTTCTGTCATCGGTGCAAGCAAAGGACGAACGGTTTGCGCATGTCCCCCTAAAGACATCAAACCTAATGCTGCGGTGGCTTCACGCATAACAAAATAAAGCATTAAAATACGTGCTGAAGTAACACTTGCCATTTTCGCCACCCAAGCCTGAGCGCGTTCTTTCAAGCCGTAATATTCTAATAATCCAATAACCGGCAAAATCAGGATAAATGTGGCAAGAGAACGGCTGTTAATGAATTTTTCACCGAAGGTTTCTAGCAACAAACCAAAATCCATTCCCACCATTAAACCTGTGGCTAAACCTGCCGCAACCACCACAAGTAGGGGATTAAAACGTAAGGCAAACCCAATTACAACAATGGGAATACCCACCAAAGGAAGTAGCGTTGCGCTATCCATAAATCAGACCTCCATAGCATAGTATAAAAAGAAACGAATGCGGTTAATAATCAACCATCTTGAAAGAAGATATGGAAGTGTTAATGAATTGTAAACAGAGTTTGACGAGATTAGAGAGCTAGATCACATTTTTAGTGCATAAAAAATGCGGTGAAAAATCACCGCACTTTGTTAAAAGAAAAAATTACATCACCGATACATTAAGTTTTGAATCGCCTACGATTTGAACTTTTGCACCCGGAACAAATTTTTCGTTGTATTTTTGTACAACAACAATTTGCTTACCATCATTTTTTCGGATCACTAATTCTTGTGCATTCACTTGGCTTGCGTTTTCTTCCACTTTGCTACCAATTACCGCACCCGCGATTGCGCCCACAGCCGTTGCAATAGCTTGACCTGTGCCGCCGCCGATGCCAGAACCAGCGATACCACCAAGCACACCACCACCAACTGTACCGATCACGCCTTCATTTTCCGCTTGAATTTTCACTGCTCTTACAGAAACGATTGTGCCATAGCTGATTGAACGCGCTTCTTTTGCTTGTCCGCCAGAATACACATCTCCACTGTAAATATCCTGATTTGCGCAACCTGCTAAGCCCAAGCTCATTAAAATCGCTAATGCTAAACTCATTTTTTTCATAAGAAATACACCTTTATTTAACTAATTATCTTTATTCCCTTATCAAGACGCCACAATCGTCTTAATATGATAAGGATGCACCTTAATGCACGCGCCGTTATCACCACTCACCGCAATTGAAGGATTTGGGAGAGTTTCCCCCTCTACCTTAGGTTCACTCACTTTGACGCGCACATCTGTCATTTTGTTCCATAAAAAATGTGAATTTATCCGTTCAATCCACGCATTTGCTGTTTCCTTAGGCAAAAAAGGCATAACCGCTTCAATATGTTCCCAACCTTCTTGTGGATATTGTTTATTTTTCGGGAACGGTAATTCCACGATTTGCACTTGCTGATTGGCAAACATTAATGGCGTATCTAATTGAATAAGATAGATTTTTCGCCCATTGACTAAATTATCGCTTAAAATTTTACCGCACTTTAATAACTCACTGAGCCAGCATTGTGCAGATTGCTCGCTGTTCACTCGCACAGCAAGATGATCAATCACATAATCTTGCAACGGCAACGCCATTTTTTCTGCTAGCTGTAAAATATGCTGCTCAAATTTGGCAAACTCATCGTAGGAAAAGAAAGGGTTGTCAAAAAATGAAAAATTTTGCACCGCACTTGTCATTTTTTCTTGCTTTATCTTTGTCTTAATTCAGAAAGAAGGTATCATAGCGGATTATTTTATTTTCACAATTAAAAATTAAGGATAAACCGTGAATATTCAATCCATTTTATCTGACAAAATTAAGCACGCGATGATCCAAGCAGGCGCTGATGAGCAATGCGAAGCCCTAGTGCGCCAATCTAACAAACCACAATTTGGTGATTATCAAGCTAACGGCATTATGGCGGCGGCGAAAAAATTAGGTTTAAATCCCCGTGAATTTGCGCAAAAAGTGCTAGAACATCTTGACCTTAGCCCGATTGCCGACAAAATTGAAATTGCAGGCCCTGGCTTTATTAATATTTTTCTTTCACCAACTTGGCTTGCGGATAACGTGCAAACCGCATTAAAAGACGATCACCTTGGCATTCACACGGACAAAAAAGAAACCATCGTGGCGGATTATTCTTCACCTAATGTAGCAAAAGAAATGCACGTTGGGCATTTGCGTTCCACCATTATTGGTGATGCCGTAGTGCGCACCCTTGAGTTTTTAGGGCATAACGTGATCCGTGCGAACCACGTTGGTGACTGGGGAACGCAATTCGGTATGCTCATCGCCTATTTAGAAAAAATGGAAAATGAACACGCCAGTGAAATGGAATTAAGCGATTTAGAAGCCTTTTACCGTGCTGCGAAAGAGCATTACGACAACGATGAAGCCTTTGCTGAAAAAGCCCGCGGTTATGTAGTGAAATTGCAAAGTGGCGATGAATATTGCCGCGCAATGTGGAAAAAATTGGTTGATATTACAATGCAACAAAATCAACGCAATTATGATCGCTTAAACGTTACCTTAATAGAAAAAGATGTGATGGGCGAAAGCCTGTATAACCCGATGCTCCCTGCCATTGTGGAAGATTTAAAGGCGCAAGGATTGGCCGTGGAAGATGATGGTGCATTAGTGGTTTATCTTGATGAGTTTAAAAACAAAGATGGCGATCCAATGGGCGTGATCGTGCAAAAAAAAGATGGTGGATTTTTATACACCACCACAGACATCGCTGCCGCCAAATATCGTTATGAAACCTTAAAAGCCGATCGCGTATTAGTGTTCTCGGATACTCGTCAAAGCCAGCATATGCAACAAGCGTGGTTGATTACTAGCAAAGCAGGTTATGTGCCAGAGAGCTTCCAATTAGAGCATAAAAACTTTGGAATGATGCTTGGTAAAGATGGTAAACCGTTCAAAACACGCAGCGGTGGCACAGTAAAATTAGCCGATCTTCTTGATGAAGCCATCGAACGCGCGGATAAATTAATTAGCGAAAAAAGCACCGCACTTTCTCCAGAAGAAAAAGCCGCCGTGGTCGAAGCGGTGGGAATTGGTTCAGTGAAATATGCGGATTTATCCAAAAATCGCACCACGGATTATGTGTTCGATTGGGATAATATGCTTAGCTTTGAAGGCAACACCGCGCCTTATATGCAATATGCTTACACGCGTATTCGTTCCATTTTCAACAAAGCCGGTATCAGCCCTGCACAGCTTGCAGATGCGCCAATCAAAGTGGTCGATGAAAAAGAGCGTGCTTTAGCCATTAAATTGCTCCAGTTTGAAGAAGCAATCCAACAAGTGGCAAAAGAAGGCTCACCACATATTCTGTGCGCCTATCTTTATGAATTGGCTGGCGTGTTCTCCAGTTTCTACGAACATTGCCCAATTCTTAACAATGAAGATGAAAGCATTAAACTCAGCCGTTTGAAATTGGCATTGCTGACAGAGAAAACCTTAAAACAAGGGTTGGATCTGTTGGGGATTAAGACTGTTGAGAAGATGTGATTTATTGTAACACCAAAGGCTAACTTTTCAGTTAGCCTTATTTTTTGACTAATCAAAATAACTATCGAAATGCCAATCTTCTTTGTAGGGGATTAATTGGTTCTCAATTTAAAAGTGGAAATAGCCAAGCAGTACAAATTCCTTCAAGCTTTCGTTTAGATCTGGATACAATAGAGGTTCTACAAGGTAAAAATGGTGATGCTATTTTACGCCCTTTTAAACCTAAAGCGGATTTAAACTTTCTTGAATTATTTTTAGATTTTGATGAAAATCTTATTAACACATTAGAAAATTAAGAGAAATAATTTCTACAAATTAAATTATAAAATATGAGAGCTTCTTTTTTAATTTAGACTGATTTTCTAACTCACATTTAAAATGGAAAACTCTCACTTTTATAATGAACTATAAACTTACATAAAATCTTTAATAGTAAAAATTAAAAAAGTGTAAGGTTCTTATTTTCTTCCGAAATAGAATTTCCTGCTCTGTATAATTTAAACTCTGTTGAAAAACCTATAGGATCTTGAATAAAATCTTTCACGCTTTCATTTTCATAAAGAGAAACGCATAAAGCTAACGTTCTCGCTTGGCAACTAAAGGACTTACCGGGATTAAATTCAATATCTGTAAAAGCATCAAATTTTTGATCAAATAATGAATCCCTTAACTCTACATTTCTATCAGAAAATAAAACATTAAGATATAGCCAATCATAAAATAAGCTTTTAGGTTCAAGAGGGTAATCTTTTCCATTAAAAGTAAAATTAATGAGATTTCCACTCTCTTTTAATCTTTGATCTTTTTTAGCTTCCCTTGGTGTAACTGTCAACAAATCTCTGTATGGCCCTCCATTTTCAAATACCTTGCTACTTTGGAAGAGATTTTCAACAGGATATCCCTTGATATTTCTGAGAAAAAATGCACTTAATTGAATACCAATTTCTTGTTCAGATTTACTTGAAGCCTCTAATATTTTTTTATAGCCATATTTTTTCGCCTCATTATGTAGGCTATGTATAGAACGTCTTCTAACTTCTGAGCTCATCCCCATATGCCAATCAAATTCAATATTTTTTTCTATTACGCCAATATTTTCTCTATCTGGAATGAATATGGGACGCTTTGATTTTCCGATACTTTTTTTATTCATATTAAAAACCTCTATAAAATTAAAAATGACAAGATAATAATAATTATAATTATACTAATACAAAGGTTATCACCACTAGAAGATGATGATACGTCTACTTTTTTATATTTATGCAATTCA
>NZ_JBMMGT010000042.1:0-10536 GCF_049366555.1 Avibacterium volantium
CTTAAAATTATTTTTCATACTATAATGATTTAAGATACTATTTACCCTTTCAAGCTTTGCATTTGTAATTAAATAGCATAATTCTGGATTATGACTTTTTACACAACAATATATTTCCTCATTTAATAAGGTTCTAAAAAGATGCTTCTCATAAATCATTTCTTTTAAAGCAACAATATTAGAAATCAAGCTATCATCAGAAAAACAATTTAAAATATTAGGTAAATGTTCTCTAGTTATTCTTTCTGAATAATCAAACTCAAAATTAGGCAAATAATATCTAATTGCTTCAATATAAGCTGCATTATTAGCTTCATCAGTAAAAACCAGTGTATTATCTAAATCAACTAATAAAATATCATTTTCTCTGATACTAAGTTTCATTTTTAATAATCAATTTTATACGCATCTTTCATTTTTTTGCTCGCAAACGCAACACCTTGTTCAGCAGATTTTTTGAACCAGTACGATGATTCTCCATTATCAGGATAAAAAATATCTACCAGCCTATCTCTATACATCACGCCTAAATTGTATTGTGCTTCTGCTATGCCTTGCTTGGCTAATATTGTTAACCGATAGAATCTTGTTTTTTTAACAATTCCTCAAACTCAGACATTTTGCCTCCTTATTATTTAGAGAACATAAAAATTTTCCTTTCGGCAAAGGGTTTTGTTTTCTCTGTAAAGAGAGAAAACAACAGGGAGTATACTCCCTTGAAATTGTTGAATATTTAATCTAAATTTAAGGGTGGGGAAATGCTAAAAATGGTAATGAAAATATCGGTGGATTAGCCTGTAATTTTAATCGCCTTACAATAAAAAGCGTAAAAGATAAAAAATACAAGCTATCGTAGGTTAAAATAAGTTACACCTGATGCAAATGCTTATGTGTTGTTGAGCCTGTAACGCTATTCTCTTTTTGCGTTCAGTTTGGGAGGATTATAAACATCAATAATGCTAAAACGAATGTTCTCCCCAACGCTGAAAAAGTTCTCGCTCAAGATCGATGCCGAATTGGTCGCATAGGCGGTTAATGCTTTGGTTGATGATGTCATCAAGGCTTGCGGGGCGGTGGTAAAAGGCGGGCATTAGAGGCATTATGGTTGCCCCAATTTCAGCCGCTTGGGTCATTAAACGCAAATGCCCTAAATGCAACGGGGTTTCTCGCACACATAGGAAAAGCGGTTTGCGTTCTTTTAAGCACACATCAGCGGCACGGGTGATTAAATCATCGGTATAGCTATGAGCGATGCCCGATAAGGTTTTGATTGAGCAGGGTAAAATCACCATTCCTAAAGTGCGGTATGATCCTGAAGAAATTGCCGCGCCAATATCTCGCACGTCGTAGGTTTTATCCGCAAGGGCTTTCACCGCTTGAATGCTATAATCCGTTTCTGCCGTGAGGGTTTGTTTGGCAGCATTGCTGATAATCAGGTGGGTTTCGATATTGGTTTGGGATCGCAAAACTTCAAGCAGGCGTATAGCATAAATCGCCCCAGAAGCCCCTGTGATCCCAATAATTAAACGTTGTTTTGTCATTAGCTCTCGTTGTGCATTTCAAGATTGGTTGCGTCTTTTTCACGCTTTTTCTTTGCACTATCATTGCGTAAATCCGCAATTTGGTCAAGATATTCGGCGGTAATATCGCCTGTAATATATTCGCCTGTAAACACAGAACAATCAAAGCCTTTAATGGCTGGATTCTCTTGTTGTACGGATTGAGTAAGAGCATCTAAATCTTGGAAAATCAATTTGTCCACGCCGATGAGCTTCGCGATCTCATCCACATCACGCCCGTATGCAATCAGTTCGTGCTTGGTTGGCATATCAATGCCGTACACATTGGGATAGCGAATTTCAGGTGCGGCAGAGGCAAAATAAATTTTCTTCGCTCCCGCAGCCCGTGCCATATCCACAATTTGTTGCGAGGTTGTGCCACGCACAATGGAATCGTCCACTAACAGCACATTTTTCCCTTTAAACTCAGAAGAAATGGTGTTGAGTTTACGGCGTACCGCACTGGCTCGCTGGGTTTGCCCCGGCATAATGAAGGTGCGACCCACATAGCGATTTTTCACGAAGCCTTGGCGATAAGGTTTGTTTAAAATATGGGCTATGCGTAAGGCAATATCATTAGAAGTTTCAGGCACGGGAATCACCACATCAATGTCTAGATCTTGCCATTCACGGGCGATTTTTTCCCCTAGACGTTCCCCCATATGTACTCTTGCTCCATAAACGGATACGCCGTCAATGTAAGAATCTGGGCGGGCAAAATAAACATATTCAAAAATACAAGGGTTGAGCTTTGGATTGTCTGCACATTGCTGGGCATAAAGTTTGCCGTCAAAGGTAATATACACCGCTTCGCCCGGCTGAATATCTCGAACAAATTCAAAGCCCACTACATCTAACGCGACACTTTCAGAAGCAAACATATATTCTGTTTTGCCTTTTTCCTCACGTTTGCCTAGTACCAATGGGCGAATGCCATTCGGGTCGCGAAAAGCCACCATTCCGTGTCCGATAATCATTGCTATACAAGCATAAGCCCCACGAATGTCATTATTCGTAGCTTTAATGGCGTGGAAAATGTCTTCGGCGGAAAGGTGTTGGGTGTAAATGTGGTCGAGGTGGTAAGCGAGAATATTAAGTAGCACTTCAGAATCTGAATTGGTATTAACGTGCCTTCTCGCCCGTTCAAATAAGGTTTTCTTCAGCTGTTCCGAATTGGTTAAATTGCCATTATGCACTAAGGTTAGGCCATAAGGCGAATTGACATAAAAGGGCTGAGCCTCTGAAACGCTTGAACTTCCCGCTGTCGGATAACGAACGTGTCCAATCCCTGCATTGCCTTGCAAACGCAACATATGCACTTGTTGGAAAACATCGCTCACCAGCCCATTGGCTTTGCGTAAGCGAAAACGATTTTCATCGTCAATGGTTACAATTCCTGCGGCATCTTGCCCGCGATGTTGCAACACGGTTAAGCCATCATAAATAGCTTGGTTTACTGGACTTTGACCGATAATACCGACAATACCACACATTTCGTGTTATCCCCTATTGAGTTAATGTTGAGTTTAATAAACTGGAATTTTCCTGAATTTTTTGGAAGAACCATTCCACAATAAAACTAAAGTGCGGGATTAATTTTGACTCTTTCCATAGATCACTTTGGTTGAAATTGGTGAAAGTATCCACAAAGAATAATAATGCTGCAACGATGAGGACACCTCGCAACAAACCGAAACAGCCACCTAATACGCGATCCGTGCCTGATAAACCTGTTTTATCTACCAGTTGGCTAACTAAATAATTCACAATTGCGCCAATAATTAAGGTGGCAATAAATAAGATGGCAATGGCGGCGCCGTTACGAATATATCCTGATTCAATTTGAGTTAAAAAGTTGGCGACATAGGGATAAAAATGATTTGCCACCAGAAAGGCAACGACCCAGCTTGCAAGGGACATCACCTCACGCACGAAACCACGTAGAAGGCTGACAATAATGGAAAACGCAATAATTCCGATAATGATAAAATCTAAATAATTGTTCACGAAAATAATCTCTACAAAATATAGGATATTTATGACCGCCGTATTCTAGCAAAAAACGAAAACGTTTGCGTAGCATTATTTGCAGTTTTTTATCCTAAGGGTTAAAAAGTGGCGTACTATATCACTCGCTCCTGGTAGGATCAACAAAGCACGCATTAAGAAAATTATAAGGATTGCCAAAAGTCTGCGGGCAGTTTTTGCTCGGCTTTTTTTAATACTGACGCCAAATCTTGATAAGAGGGATTGTCTGGCACATTAATGCCACTGCCCGCTTTTTCCAATTGCTGACAAATTTGAGAAAATTGCACCGCACTTTGTGGCGGTAATGGCGTTTGGGCTCGTTTGCCAAGCCAATAAAGCCCCTGCAAAGGTAAACACAAGGAAAAAAGTGCGGTTAAAATGGTCGCGGCTAATGCCACCATATCCCCTTTGGCATAAATTTGTTGCCACACTAACGCAAACACCGCCAGAAATGGCATCAGTTTTTGCGAAAATTGGGTGGCTTTGATAACGCGGTTTTCGGGAAAAATCATACCTAATTTAGGGATTAACGGCCAAGTATTGAGATATTGTTGCCCTTGTTGAAGTGCGGTGAAAAATTTCATCTTTTTCCTTGTTTATACTGAGTTATGCTGATCGGTAATCAATTTGCTCATTATAGCTCATTCTTTTCCTTCCCTTCTTCTTTACTTTGAACTTTGATTTTATTTTTTATAAAAAAATTTTAATTTTTAATCATTTTTTTGATAAATGTCGCATTTTTTCCACCTTGAGAATTTATTTTATTGAGTGAACAGTGTATCCTATACAGGATCTAACGACTTTTATATGTCGCTCCGTTTAGGCTATGTCAGACGGATTCCTTTTAACTTAATTAAAGATAGGTTACTTATGTCTCAAAAATTAGTTCTCGTACTTAACTGCGGTAGTTCATCACTTAAATTTTCAATTTTAGATCCTGTAACAGGTGAAGAAAAATTGTCTGGTTTGGCAGAAGCATTTCATTTACCCGATGCGCGTATTAAGTGGAAATTACACGGCGAAAAAGGCAATGCAGAATTAGGTGCTGGTGCAGCACACAGTGAAGCCCTTGCATTTATTGTGAACAATATTTTCCCATTAGATCCATCATTAAAAGATGAGATTGTGGCAATTGGTCACCGTATTGTTCACGGTGGTGAGAAATTCACTTCTTCTGTAATCATCAATGATGAAGTTATTCAAGGGATTAAAGACGCGATCCAATTTGCGCCATTACACAACCCTGCGCACTTAATCGGTATTGAAGAAGCGTTCAAAATGTTCCCGCACTTAAAAGATAAAAACGTGGCGGTGTTTGATACAGCATTCCATACCACAATGCCTGAAGAAGCATTCTTATATGCCATTCCTTATTCTTTATATAAAGATCACGGTGTTCGCCGCTACGGTGCGCACGGTACAAGCCATTTCTATGTAAGCCAACAAGCGGCTGAGCGTTTAAACGTGCCTGCGGATCAAGTAAATGTGATTACTTGCCACTTAGGTAACGGTGCATCAGTAGCTGCCGTTCGTCACGGTAAATGTATTGATACATCAATGGGCTTAACCCCATTAGAAGGCTTAGTGATGGGTACACGTTCTGGTGATTTAGACCCTGCAATCATTTTCTACCTACATGATAACCTAGGTATGAGCGTTGAAGAAATCAACACCCTATTAACCAAAAAATCAGGTTTATTAGGTTTAACAGAAGTAACCAGCGACTGTCGTTATGCTGAAGATAACTATGATGCGGAAGCCGCAGCAAAACGTGCATTAGATGTATTCTGCTACCGTTTAGCGAAATATATCGGTTCATATATGGCGGTTATCGGTGAGCGTTTAGACGCTATCGTGTTCACTGGTGGTATTGGTGAAAACTCAGGACTTGTTCGTGAAAAAACCTTAGAGCATTTAAAACTCTTCGGCTATAAACTAGATAACGACAAAAACCTTGCAGCGCGCTTTGGTAACGAAGGCGTGATCACCGCAGATAACACCCCTGTGGCAATGGTTATCCCAACAAACGAAGAATTGGTAATCGCACAAGATACTGCAAAACTTTGTAGCTAATTTTATAAACAGACTGCCGAATTATTCGGCAGTTTCTTTTTCATCATTTAACCTGAAGGTTTATTATGTCTCGCACAATTATTCTTATTCCTGTGAGTGCTGGCGTTGGTTTAACCAGTGTTAGCCTTGGTTTAATTCGTTCGCTTGAAGAAAAAGGCGCGAAAATTGGTTTTATGAAACCCATTTCGCAACCAAATACCGGCGAAGATAAACTTGATCGCAGCACTTCTATCGTTCGTACTAGCACTTCTATTGAAACCGCTGAGCCATTTATGCTAAGCGTAGCGGAAAGCTTAATCGGACAAAATCAATCTGATGTTTTATTAGAGAAAATTGTTGAAAATCACCAACAATTAGCTAAAAACAATGAAATTATCATTGTTGAAGGTTTAATCCCAACGCGCAAACATAGCTATGCCAACAGCATTAACTATGAAATTGCCCAAGCGCTAGATGCAGAAATCATTTTGGTTGCTGCCCCTTCAACAGAAACGCCAGCACAGCTTAAAGAGCGTGTAGAAGCCGCTGCTTCACAATTTGGTGGTAAAAATAACAAAAACTTACTGGGTGTGGTTATCAATAAATTCAACGCACCGATTGATGAATCTGGTCGTACTCGCCCTGATTTAAGTGAGATTTTTGACGCTTATCAACATAGCCATAGCAACGTGGCTGAAGTGTATAAACTCTTTGAAAAAAGCCCAATCAAAGTGCTTGCTTGTATTCCTTGGAATGCAGAACTTATTGCAACTCGCGTTATTGACTTAGTTAAACACTTAGGTGCAGCCATTATCAATGAGGGCGAAATTCAAACTCGCCGTATTCGTAGCATCACTTTCTGTGCAAGAAGTTTACCAAATATGGTGGAACACTTCCGCAATGGTAGCTTGTTAGTGACTTCCGCAGATCGCCCTGATGTATTAGTTGCTGCTGCCCTTGCTGCAAGTAATGGCATTGAATTAGGTGGTTTGCTTTTAACTGGCGGATATAAATTAGATAGCCAAATCAAAAAACTGTGCCAACCTGTTTTTGAAAGCACAGGATTGCCAATTTTCCGTATTGAAGGCAACACTTGGCAAACCGCTTTGGCATTACAAAGCTTTAACCTTGAAGTGCCAGTCGATGATAAAGAGCGTATTGAAAGCATTAAACAATACACTAGCCAACAATTTGATGCGGACTTTGTTAATTCAATCGTGGCAGAATCTTCTCGCCAACGCCGTTTATCGCCACCTGCGTTCCGTTTCCAATTAACCGAATTAGCACGCCAAGCGAAAAAACGCATTGTATTACCTGAAGGGGACGAGCCGCGTACCATCAAAGCCGCAGCCCTTTGTGCAGAACGTGGTATTGCAGAATGTGTGCTTTTAGCTAACCCAGCAGATGTTCAACGTGTAGCAGAAGCACAAGGCGTACAATTAGGCAAAGGCATCACCATTATTGATCCAGCAAGCGTGCGTGAAAACTATGTGGCCCGTTTAGTCGAACTGCGTAAAAACAAAGGTATGACTGAAGCCCTTGCTCGTGAACAGCTCGAAGATACCGTGGTACTTGGCACAATGATGTTAGAAGCCAACGAAGTTGATGGCTTGGTTTCAGGTGCGGTTCACACCACAGCGAATACGATCCGTCCGCCAATGCAAATTATCAAAACAGCACCAGGTAACTCCATTGTTTCTTCAATCTTCTTTATGTTATTGCCAGATCAAGTGCTTGTTTATGGTGACTGTGCGGTAAACCCAGATCCAACGGCAGAACAGCTTGCAGAAATCGCAATTCAATCGGCAGATTCTGCGAAAGCCTTTGGTATCGATCCAAAAGTGGCAATGATTTCCTACTCTACGGGTACCTCTGGTAGCGGTGCGGACGTTGAAAAAGTGAAAGAAGCAACACGTCTAGCACAAGAAAAACGCCCAGATCTGATTATTGATGGTCCATTACAATATGATGCGGCAATTATGGAAGATGTGGCACGTTCTAAAGCGCCAAACTCACCAGTTGCGGGTAAAGCTACCGTATTCGTGTTCCCAGATCTGAATACAGGTAACACCACTTATAAAGCGGTACAACGCTCTGCGGATCTCGTTTCTATTGGCCCTATGCTACAAGGTATGCGTAAGCCAGTGAACGACCTTTCTCGCGGTGCATTAGTCGATGATATTGTGTACACCATTGCATTAACAGCAATCCAAGCAACACAATAACAAAAATTCAGAAAAAACCGACCGCACTTTAAATCTGCGCTTTTCCCTTAAAAATAGCGGTTAAGCGCAGATTTTTTTACATCAAAATTTTCTATGAAAAAATGCATAATGATGACAAAATCACCGCATTAAGCTATAAAATTCACCACTTACAAAAGTTTCACTCTTTACATAAAATGACAATTCATTACTCAAAAAACATCTTTTCATTTAATTTCAATGAGTTAAATCTATCCACTTAAATTTTTTCAAAATTAATACGTAAAAAAATGTAAATAGTAGTTTATTTTTCCACATTTTTGTTACAGACTATGCACCGCAAACGTGGGGTTTGTATCTCATTATTGAATTATTTATTTAGGAGTAAAAATGAAAAAATCATTATTAGCCGCATTAGTATTAGGCGCAACCTTAACTGTAACTGGCTGTTTCGATAAAGAAAGCAAAGTTTCAGCACAAGTTGAAAATGCAAAATCAAGCGTTTCTGAAGCAAAAGACGCTGTAGCTCAAGCAGCATCAGATGTTAAAGATGCATCAGTTGAAGCAGCAAAAGATGTGAAAGACACTGCAGTATCAAAAATTACTGAAGCTAAAGATGCAATCACTGAAAAAGCAAGCTCAATGGCTGACGCAGCAACACAAAAAGTGACTGAAATGAAAGATGCAGCGGCTGAGAAAGTAACTTCTATGGCTGATGCTGCTACTCAAAAAGCAGCTGAAATGAAAGACGCTGCAGTTGAAAAAGTAACTAGCGCTAAAGATGCAGTAGCAGAAAAAGCAGCAGATGTAAAAGACGCTGCAATTGATAAAGTTGCTGATGTTAAAGATGCTGCCGTAGAAGCAAAAGATGCTGCAGTAGAAAAAGTAAGCTCAGCGGTTGATTCAGCAGCACAAAAAGTAGCTGAAGTAAAAGACGCTACAATGGACAAAGCCGCAGCTGTTAAAGATGCAGCTGTAGAAGCAAAAGATGCTGCAGTTGAAAAAGTAACTGAAGCGAAAGACGCTGCTGTTGAAAAAGTTGAAAGTTTAACTAAATAATTTAGTCATCATAGTGATGAACAAAAAGGCTAGAAATATTCTAGCCTTTTTACTTTATTTCTCTTTAAATTCAATCAATTCCTTGATAGAATTACCAAGTTTTTGGGGCTGATTCTGGATTCGACGGGATTAGCGAAGCCCAAGGTGCACGTCGAGGTGCGGTTGGCCTCGTAAATAAACCGCAAAAAAATAGTCGCAAACGACGAACAATACGCTTTAGCAGCTTAATAACCTGCTCATAGCCTTCTCTCCCTAGCTTCCGCTCGTAAGACGGGGATCAAGAGGAGTCAAACCCAAACGAGATCGCGTGGACGCCTCCGCTTGAGGATCGAAACGTTAAATTGAATCAAGCTAGCTTAACTATCGCGTGTCTGTCCGCAGTGGTTAAGTGAAATTAAAGACTAGACTAAACGTGTAGTGCTGAAGGTAGAGTAATTTCGGACGGGGGTTCAACTCCCCCCAGCTCCACCAAATTTGATATAACCTAGATACAACTATGGCATTAAAATCAACGGGTTATTGAATTATCTCAATTTTTAATACAACTCAAATATAACCATAAATGATCCGTAGCTGATCCGTGAATGATAAAGCCCTTATTTTTCTCCTTTAAACCAAATTCCCCCAAACATTCTCACTAATCCATACAACACACGCCCTAAAATCGGGCGTTTATTTTTGAGCATACATTGCAAAAATCGCTCGTCTGCTTCTTTGCGCGATACCGTGCCATTAATACCATAATCCCGATCGTGCTGATGACAACAATTATTGACATCGGCAGGTGCGGATTTCCACCCTGTGCAATAATGTTTTTTACTCATAAATTCTCCCCAAAAAAATGACCGCACTTTTGTGCGGCCAAAACCAAATTAACTCCGGTCAAGCATACCATCAATAGATACAATGTTGTCTAGTCTATACTCTTGAGAGTTATAAACAAACACGCGTTGTCTATAGTCAACATCTGGTAATTGACTTCCCCCCTCGAGCGTGATTGTTATACTGGTATCATCGTTAAAGCGGATTTGGTAATCACCCGCAAACGGTGCTTTAAAGCCGAATCCGCCGTTATGAGGTAAAGAGACCACATCTACCAGGCGTTCAGGTGGCGGATCTACACGATATAAGTAAGTATCTTTTAACGGTAGCTTGCTGATTGCGTTACTGTATGTCTCTGTTGTTAATAACGCTCCTGTCTCATCATAGATGGACATTGCCCCTCCGACAACTTTAATGACAATTACTTCTGGCGCAAGTGCCAATTTATAAATCTCATTCCACCTTTGTCCCTGTCTAAATGCGAGCGTGCTTGGTCCTCTACTTAAGCTAACGCGCTTATAAACTGTATCGCCATCAACATTTGGGTCATACAGATGGATATAATTTTGTAACTGCACCTCTTGTTTTTGTACGCGTTGCAAGTCCACCTCAAATTCTCCAAGAGGCAAATCATCTAACGCAGGTACTGTTACGGTTACTTTGCCTGCATATTCAGTATCGTCAAAAATGAGATTACCGTCGTCCAAGCGGGCTATATCTGGAGTAAATGCATAGGTTTCCCCTTTCACCGCTGGCATACGACTAATATTTGCAACAGTAATAGGCGCACTATCTGAGGCAAATCCATATAT
>NZ_JBMMGT010000043.1:0-9572 GCF_049366555.1 Avibacterium volantium
AAAAACGCTCAATTGCTTGAGCGTTTTCTTGTTCTAATTTGGAAATTAGCGACGTAAACCTAAACGAGCGATAGTTTCGCTGTATTTAGCTAAATCAGTACGTTTTAAGTAGTCTAACAATTTACGACGACGAGAAACCATACGTAATAAACCACGGCGACCGTGATGGTCTTTTTTATGCACTGCAAAGTGTGCTTGTAAGTGGTTGATTTGTGCAGTTAATAATGCAATTTGAACTTCTGATGAACCAGTATCTTTTGCATCACGACCAAATTCAGCAACGATAGCTGCTTTTTTTTCTGTGCTTAGAGACATATTAAAATCCTCAATAGTAGGGTTAATCATACATCAAACGCCGATCTCTAATTCAGCGCCGACAAGGAGCAACAATTGTAGCGATTAAGAGAAAAAATGCAATAAATATCTTGGGATTTTTTCGCTCAACAGGGTAGTATAAGAACAGTTTTTTTAACAGGAATTAACAATGAAAATACTCATCGCACCTGATTCATTCAAAGAAAGTTTAACTGTGCTTGAAGTGGCGGAGGCGATTGAAATTGGGTTTCGCAAGATTTTTCCGCACGCACAATATTGTAAAATCCCAATGGCTGACGGTGGCGAAGGCACGGTACAATCTTTGGTGGACGCGACACAAGGAAAGCTTATCCAATGCACGGTTACCGCCCCTTTGGGCAATAAAATTGACGCATTTTGGGGGCTTTCTGGTGATGGTGAAACCGCATTTATTGAAATGGCAGCGGCTTCAGGGTTGCATCTTGTGCCAATGGAAGTGCGTAATCCATTGAAAACCACCAGTTTTGGCACGGGAGAATTGATTTTGAACGCCTTAAATTATGGGGTGAAAAAAATTATTCTCGGCATTGGAGGGAGTGCAACCAATGATGCTGGTGTCGGAATGTTGCAAGCCTTGGGTGCGCGCTTTCTCAATGCTGAAAATCAATCGTTGGGCGATGGTGGCGAACAGTTAATTCACACCGCTCATATTGATTTAAGCCAGCTTGATTCACGTTTAGCACGAGTACAAATTGAAGTGGCTTGTGATGTGAATAATCCATTATGTGGTGAAACTGGCGCATCTGCCGTGTTTGGTCCTCAAAAAGGCGCAACCGCGCAAATGGTGCAACAACTTGATGCCGCGCTTGCTCATTTCGCCGAGAAAGTACAGCAACAGCTTGGTATTAATATCGCTAATCAAGCAGGTGCTGGAGCGGCTGGCGGAATGGGCGGTGGGTTGCTGTTATTACCAAAAGTGCGGTTGAAAAAAGGCGTAAATATTGTGTTAGAAACCTTAAATTTTAGCGATCAAGTGCAAGATGCCGATTTGGTGATTACGGGCGAAGGGCGAATGGACGGACAGAGCGCTTACGGAAAAACGCCGATTGGTGTCGCCAAAACTGCTAAGCAATTTGGCAAACCTGTGATTGCTATCGTAGGCTGCCTGCGGGAAGATTATGAAGCGGTGTATGAAGAGGGCATTGATGCGGTCTTTCCGATCATTCGTCAGCTTGATAGTTTGGAAAACACCTTGCGTTCAGGGAAAGAGAATCTGATTTCAACAGCGCAAAATATCGCCAGATTTTATCAGTTAGCGATGAAATAACAGAATAGTGAAAAGACAAGTGCGGTGGAAAATTTTCAGATTTTTCACCGCACTTTATTTTTAGGCATAAGATACGTTTTTCTACCAACTTTTCTACATTAACTTCCTGTAGCTTGCTACTTTACTATCTCGATAAAGCTTGCGAAAAAACGGAGCACTTCCCTACTCCATCGTCTTTTTCTTTCCTAGTCAGTCAGCTTATCAATTCCCAAATGACGATAGGTTCGCAATGTGGCGATACGCCCTCTTGGGGTGCGTTGTAAAAAGCCTTGTTGGATTAAATAAGGCTCAAGCACATCTTCAATGGTTTCACGTTCTTCACCAATGGCGGCGGCAAGGTTGTCTAACCCCACAGGGCCGCCGTCAAAACGTTCAATAATGGCACTTAATAATTTGCGATCCATAAAGTCGAAGCCTGCGGGATCAACGTCTAACATTGAAAGGGCGGATTTGGCAATTTGTGCGGAAATTTGTCCAGCATTTTTAACATCGGCGTAATCTCGCACACGACGTAATAAACGGTTAGCAATACGTGGTGTCCCACGGGAACGACAGGCAATTTCTTGTGCGGCATCTTGTTCAATAGCTAAATTTAAACATTGCGCACTGCGTGCCACAATAGACGTGAGATCTTCTACGGAATAAAATTCTAAGCGCTGCACAATGCCAAAGCGATCACGCAAAGGGGAAGTGAGTGAGCCTGCTTTGGTGGTGGCACCAATTAAAGTAAAAGGGGGCAGATCCAGTTTAATTGAGCGCGCCGTAGGGCCTTCACCAATCATAATATCAAGCTGATAATCTTCCATTGCGGGATACAGCACTTCTTCAATGGCTGGTGAAAGGCGGTGAATTTCGTCAATAAATAGCACATCGTGCGGTTCAAGATTGGTCAGCATTGCCGCTAAATCGCCTGCTTTTTCAAGCACTGGCCCTGAAGTGGTGCGGATATTTACTCCCATTTCATTCGCCACAATATTGGCAAGGGTGGTTTTCCCTAACCCTGGTGGGCCGAAAATTAATAGGTGATCGAGCGCATCTTGGCGCAGTTTGGCGGCTTGGATAAAAATTTCCATTTGCTCACAGACCTGCGGTTGCCCCACATAATCGGTGAGTAATTTAGGGCGAATAGCACGGTCAATGACTTCTTCATCGAATTTTTCCGTTGCGCTGACAATTCTATCTACTTCAATCATTACAATGCCTTATTTATAACGATGCCTTTAGTGCTTCACGAATTAACTGCTCACTATTGAGATCTGGGTTTGCGACTTTCTTCACCATTTTTTCAGCTTCACTCGCTTTATAACCTAGTGCAACTAATGCGGCAATTGCATCATCGATATGAACATTTTCTTTACTTGATGATTTTTCTGCCACTGGTAAATGGGTGCTTTCAATAAAGAAATCGCCTTGTGGTAAATCCTTAAATTTTCCTTTTAATTCAACTAATAAACGTTCTGCTGTTTTTTTGCCAACGCCGGGGATTTTGACTAATTTAGACAATTCTTCACGTTCTATGGCATAAGCAAATTCATTGACAGACATCGCAGATAAAATGGCGAGTGCCAGTTTCGGGCCTACACCGTTGGTTTTGATTAGCTCACGAAATAACGTGCGGTCTTGCTTGTGGGAAAACCCAAACAGCAAATGTGCATCCTCTCGCACGACCAAATGGGTGAAAAGGGTCGTTTGTTGCCCTGTTTCTGGCAAGTTATAAAAGCTGGTCATTGGCAATAAAAGCTCATAGCCCACGCCTTGTACATCAAGCAAAATTTCTGGTGGTTGCTTTTCGACTAATAATCCTGTTAAACGGCCTATCATAATTTCCCCTTAAAACGATTTGCCATAGGATAAAATAAAACTGGATAAATATCCAGTTTTAAACGATAAATTTTCACGCTTAACCATCATAAACGGAAACGCCCACGGCTATATCTTGGACGCAAAAGTGCGGTGTTTTTTCCCGCTGTTTTTTGCACATTTTGATTAATTTGCGATAAATGCGCGAAGGAATGAGAATGCGTGATGGCAATGGCTAAGGCATCGGCAGCATCAGCTTGCGGTTTGGCGGAAAGATTAAGAATGCGCGTTACCATTTCTTGCACTTGGGTTTTATCGGCCGCCCCTGTGCCAACCACCGTTTGCTTGACTAAGCGTGCGGCATATTCGAACACCGGTAAATCGTGGTTCACCGCAGCAACAATCGCCACGCCACGGGCTTGCCCAAGTTTTAAGGCGGAATTGGCATTTTTGGCCAAAAATACTTCTTCAATGGCAAACATTGTGGGCTGAAATTGCGTGATAATTTCACTTACGCCTGCATAAATGCGCTTTAAACGGGTTGGCATATCTTCTGCTTGAGTGCGGATCACCCCGCTGCCTAAATATTCCAATTTAAGCCCCATTTGGCGAATCACCCCATATCCAGTTAAACGAGATCCGGGGTCGATACCTAAAATAATTGCCATCTTTTTCCTAAATGAAAAAGGTGCTGAAGATCACGCACCTTTTAACTTATCGCCGATCAAATCAATGTGAGAAATTAAAGCAACGCTGCCACTTCATCACTGATTTCGCCGTTGTGATACACATTTTGCACATCATCACAATCTTCTAGCATATCAATTAAGCGTAATAATTTTGGTGCAGTTTCCGCATCAAGATTTACCGTAGTTGATGGAATCATTGTTACTTCGGCTTCTTGAATTTTGAAGCCTGCAGCTTCAATGGCTTCACGCACGGCACTTAAATCTTCCCAAGCGGTGTAGATTTCAAAGCTGCCGTCTTCTTGTGGTTGAATATCATCTGCGCCCGCTTCAATTGCCGCTTCTGTAAGCGCATCTTCATCGGCTTCCGCAATTAAAATCAACCCTTTTTTACTGAACAAATAGCCAACAGAACCCTCTGTCCCTAAGTTTCCACCGCATTTAGTGAAGCTTGGACGAACCTGTGAAATGGTGCGATTTGCGTTATCACTTAAACATTCTACCATCACCGCTGTGCCACCTGGACCATAGCCCTCATAAACTTTGGTTTCCATATTGGTGTCATCGCCACCGCCCACACCGCGATCAATTGCACGGTTGATGGTATCACGCGTCATATTGTTAGAAAGGGCTTTATCCACCGCCGCACGCAAACGCGGGTTAGCGCTCACATCACCGCCACCAAGTTTGGCTGCGGTAACCAATTCACGGATTAATTTAGTAAAGATTTTTCCACGTTGGGCATCTTGGGCGGCTTTACGGTGTTTAATATTTGCCCACTTACTATGTCCTGCCATTTTTTTTCCTTTTGTTTCTTGTGATCTTTTTGATCTTGAGTTTAATTAAATTTGTTTGTTTTTATAAATCAGGTTTCGCCGTTGGCGGCTTATATTCACCACAATAGGCGTCATATCATTTAGTGTGTAGTTATTGCTACTATCAAATCTCCCCCTACCCATCTTTTCTAAAGAGGGGGATATGAGCGTATGATTAACTCATTTTGAGCTATAACTACTAAATTCCCCTCTTTCGCAAAGAGGGGTTAGGGGAGATTTGGCAGAATTTATTCCAGCCAAATAATCAATCAGCCCTTATTTACCAAATATTTCTCAATCGCTGCGGCGTTATTTGGCGATTTTGTCATTTGCACGGCCTGTTGTGGGGAAACCCATTTAAAGGTCAAATGCTCGCTTAATTGCGGTTCAAATTCCTGTTCCACGGTGCATAAAAACCAATGTTCGCGCACGTGGGTGATATTCGGTGCGTATTTATAGCGGAAATGGGGAAAAATTTCAAATTCTACGTTTTCATTGCAATCAAAAAGTGCGGTGGAATTTTCAGAAATTTTTAACCGCACTTCTTCCCAAAGCTCGCGGATTGCCGTTTGCCTCGGCGTTTCGCCATTTTCCATTGATCCCGTTACCGATTGCCAAAATTCGGGATCGTCTTTGCGTTGCAACATCAGTACGCGATGCGTATTTTTAGCATAGATAACAACAAGAACGCTATGGGGATTTTTGTAGCTCATCTATTCCTATTTCTCCATAACACTGTTATCTAATTCAATACCTATCTCAATTGTTTCGTATTTTTGGGGCGTATGCGATACGCCCCTACGTCCATTTCAAAAATAATTTTATAGGTTATAAAAATTTATTTTGCTTTTTCTTCTTTTACCGTTACCGCAATGCCTAATTCTTGCAACGCCTGTGGGTTGGCATAACTTGGGGCTTCGGTCATTAAGCACGCGGCGGCGGTGGTTTTCGGGAAGGCGATAACATCACGAATGTTGTCTGTGCCAGTTAAAAGCATCACTAAGCGGTCTAAACCAAAGGCTAAACCTGCATGTGGTGGTGTGCCGAATTTTAATGCGTCCAGTAAGAAACCGAATTTTTCTTGTTGTTCCGCTTCGTTAATGCCAAGAATACGAAAAACGGTTTGCTGCATTACAGGATCGAAAATACGCACCGATCCGCCGCCCACTTCGTAGCCGTTAATCACCATATCGTAAGCATTCGCCACGGCTGCCGTTGGATCTTGCTCTAATTGGCTCGGGCTGAAATCTTTTGGTGAGGTGAACGGGTGGTGCATTGCGGCAAGGTTGCCCTCTTCATCACGTTCAAACATAGGGAAATCTACCACCCAAAGCGGTTTCCATTCGTCCAAGCGGGTTAAACCTAAATCACGCCCTAATTTTAAGCGTAACGCTCCCATTGCATCAGTGGCAATGTTCCATTTGTCTGCACCGAAGAAAAGAATGTCGCCATTTTGTGCTTGCACACGGTTTAATAACGCATTTAACACTTCTTCTGATAAGAATTTTGCGATTGGGCTTTGCACGCCTTCTAAGCCTTTTTCAAGCTCATTGACTTTTAACCACGCTAAGCCTTTTGCACCATAAATGCCAACAAATTGGGTGTATTCGTCAATTTGTTTACGGGTAATGTTTGCACCATTTGGTACGCGGATCACGGTTACACGCCCATTTGGATCATTAGCAGGGCCGCTGAATACTTTGAAATCCACGTCTTTGACTAAATCAGCCACGTCCACCATTTCTAACGGGTTACGCAAATCAGGTTTGTCTGAACCAAAACGCTGCATTGCTTCTGCCCAAGTCATCATTGGGAATTTACCGAGATCTACGCCTAAAATGTCTAACCATAATCCGTGGATCATTTGTTCCATAATTGCACGCACTTCAGGGGCGGTTAAGAATGAGGTTTCCACATCGATTTGGGTAAACTCAGGCTGGCGATCCGCACGCAAATCTTCATCACGGAAACATTTTACAATTTGATAGTAGCGGTCAAAGCCTGACATCATCAGCAACTGCTTAAATAATTGTGGCGATTGCGGTAAAGCATAGAATTTGCCTTTATGCACACGGCTTGGCACTAAATAGTCGCGCGCGCCTTCAGGGGTGGCCTTGGTGAGCATTGGAGTTTCAATATCTAAGAAACCGTGATCGTCCATAAAACGGCGCACAAAACTGGTGATTTTCGCACGGGTTTTCAAACGCTGTGCCATTTCAGGGCGGCGTAAATCTAAATAACGATATTTTAAACGTTGCTCTTCCGTATTATTTTGATTGAAATCTAACGGCAACACATCAGAGGCATTGTAAACAGAAAGGGATTTCGCCAACACTTCCACTTCGCCTGTTGCCATATTTTTATTGATTTGATTTTCAGGGCGGGCAATCACTTCCCCTTTAATTTGTACGCAGAACTCATTACGCAAGCCCGCCGCAGCAGTAAGTGCTTCTTGATATTTCGGGTCAAAGCAGACTTGTACAATACCCTCACGATCACGCAGATCGATAAAAATCAAGCCCCCTAAATCACGGCGTTTATTCACCCAACCACTTAATGTTACTTCTTGCCCAATGTTTTCACGGTTTAACGCCCCGCAATAATGAGTTCGCATCATAATATTTTCCTTATTGAAATCTAAAAAAAGTGATAACCGCAAGATTATAGCGGAAATCTTGGGGGGATAGAATTGTTAATTGAGAAGTTATGCAAAAACTTCTGAATGTGTATTTAGCCGAACTAATTTTAGGCATTGCTGTTCAATTTTATAAATTAGCACGAGATCATTGAGAATGTGGCAATCCATATAACCTTTCAAATTGTTTTTAAGCGGATGATTTTTATATTCGGCGGTAAAGTCAGTCCATTTGTTAAGCAGTGCATCACTTCCAAATAGCGGGGATGAACAAATAAGTGCAGTGCTTTTTTGGCTAGTTGTACTAAATCGCGCTTAAATTCTTTTGCCATTTCAATTTCCTTAATTGGCAACGGCTGGTTCATTTATTTTTTCCCTTCTGCTATTTGTTGTAATAAGGTGGCAAGATCGGTTTTGTCATCAAGAGAGAAACGTTCAGCCGTTCCACTTTCAATTTCATTCATTGCCGCTAAAGTTTTTGCATTAGGTTGTAAATAATTCAAACTCAAAGGAATCGCTTTGGTGGCAGCAATTTCAGTTAAAAACATATTAAACACTTGTGATGGGGTGAGGCCATATTGGGCAATCACTTCAAATGCTTCTGTTTTTAAATGTTGTGGTAAACGAAAATTCACCACGGCATTATTGTTCGTCATTGTCGTCATAATCAATCTCTCATTGGTTAAATTGACTGTATTATATTGCATATACAATGTCATTACAAGTTAAGATTGATACATTTCCATTTGTGAGAACCGCAGTCTTGCTCTAAAATGCAGGCAAAATAAAGTGCGGGGGAAATTTTGTGAATTTTCACCGCACTTTGCTAACCTATTTAGGATAAATAATGAGTAAAGATACCATTTTTTCCGCCCCGATTAAGAATTTGGGCGATTTTACTTTTGATGAAAATGTGGCGGAAGTGTTCCCTGATATGATCCAGCGTTCCGTGCCGGGCTATTCTAATATCATCACCGCCATTGGAATGTTGGCGAGCCGTTTTGTAACGCCAAATTCTAATGTGTATGATTTAGGCTGCTCTCGTGGGGCGGCAACCCTTGCGGCCAGACGCAACATTCATCAGCCGAATGTGAAGATTATTGGCGTGGATAATTCGTTGCCGATGGTGGAACGTTGTCGCCAGCATATTCAGGCTTATCATAGCGATGTCCCTGTTGAAATTTTGTGCGATGATATTCGCAATATTGAAATCAGCAATGCCTCAATGGTGATTTTAAATTTCACTTTACAATTTTTGCCTCCGCAAGATCGCACCGCGTTGTTAGAAAAAATTTATCAAGGACTAAATCCGAATGGCGTGTTAGTACTGTCGGAAAAATTTCGTTTTAATGATGAAAAAATTGATGAACTATTGATTGATTTGCACCACGAATTTAAGCGCGCCAATGGTTACAGCGAGTTAGAAGTGAGCCAAAAACGTACCGCACTTGAAAATGTAATGCGTACTGATGATATTGAAACGCACAAAGCGCGGTTGAAATCAGTGGGATTTTCTCACGTTGAATTGTGGTTTCAGTGTTTTAATTTTGGATCAATGGTGGCGATTAAATAATGCAAATACGTTCATTGTTCTTGGTAGGATTATTGCTTGGCTGTGTTAGTCAGGCTTATGCTCAAAACATCGCCACAGCTCAAATTTCCCCACTACAAGTGGAACAAACTTTAAGTTCCACGCGCAATTTTATTATTTTTTACGACCGCACTTTAACTACTGCACCGCAGCTTATCGCAGCTAGCCAAAAATTAGGCGCTGAATTGCTGTACGAATACCGAAACTTTAACGCCATTGCGGTGCATATTCCTGAGAATTTAGAGCTGTCATCTCTAAAAACAAAGTTATCTCAAATAAAAGGTGTGTTGGAAGTAAATGAATCACAAATGATGCAATTACATTATCAAGCAGAGCATTAAGAAATATATACCGATCAAACTCCAGATTAATAAATAACAATCCGCACGTAAAACGTGCGGTTTTTAGGCTACCCTATAAGGGT
>NZ_JBMMGT010000044.1:0-7683 GCF_049366555.1 Avibacterium volantium
AAAAAACCACCTCGTTAAGAGGTGGTTTTCATATCAATCTTAGATTGATTTAATAATTAGAAGTAAACGCGTAAACCTACAGCATAACGGTTATCTTTAGCACGTTCAGTTTTACCTGTAACTTTTACATCATCACCTTCGATAGAACCAGTGCCTTTAACACGTGAGTGAGCATATTCAACATAAGCTACTACATTTTTGTTAAATGCGTAGTCTGTACCAACTAGGTACACATTTTCTGTTAACTTCTGATTTTTAGCTACTGCTAAACCACCTACAACAGTACGTAAGAAGTTTGCATCTTTTTTACCGAATTTCAAACCATCTTTATAGCCTTTGTATTCGTTACGTTCCCACGCAGCATATACAGAAGCGTTATCTAAGTATTGGTATTTCGCTGCAACTTCTAAGAAACGTCCTCTTCCTTGTTTATCTTGAGTTTGGTGATCCTTATAGAAAGATTGACCATATTCAACACCAAAAGTTGCTGGACCATAAGCAAATTGTGAAGCTACACGCCAAGATTGCACTTTACGACCTGTTCCTGTGGTTTTTTTAGCTTGAACTGCAGGATTTGCATCTTTATTTGCTGCTTGACCATTGTCATATACTTCTACAGTATAACCAGCATTTAAATTCACCCCAACGTCAGCGAATTGACCTGCATAAAATGCAGACGTACCATAAGCATATTTAAGGTCTGAAGCTTCATTCTGTTTCTTAGCTTGACCAAAAGTATAATCAGCACCGAAACCTAAAGTTTGGCCTTCTGCTAATTGGAAATCTGCTGAGCGGAAAGAAACAACTTTATCACCACTAGTGAATAGGTTATTGTTACCACCGAATAAGTAAGAGTGATCGTTCATTTCTACTGCATCACCAGTCGTATCTTGTTTACCGAATGATACACGACCTAAATCATCTTTTTGAAGTGCTAACCATAATTTGTTAGTTTTGATGTTATTGAATGAAGAACCAGTATCCCATTTATCGCCACCATCGTTGAAGCGTAAGCGAGAGTAACCAATTACTTTAACGCCTTCACCTAAATCGTGTTGCGCTTTGAATTCTAAACGTGAACCAACGTTACGAAGATCCGCACGCTCATCATCATTAAACTTGCCTAAAGCTACATCAAAACGACCGCCAACATCAACTTGTGTACCATCGTTGTTATAAACTGTTGCTGCGCTTGCTGAAGTTGCTACAGCTGCAACTGCTAATGCTAATAATGTCTTTTTCATAATCAAATTCCTTTCAGAATTAAGTTGTTATAACAATTTAAAGTTAAGCTAAAACTTTTCTTAAAAGAAAATGTCAAAGCTGACTTCACTTGAAGCAGGGCTATATTGGCAAAGAAATATTCAAGTGTCAACGTAAAATCTGAAAAAGTTCACTGCATTCAGTGATCGGGATCACAAAAATTGATAAAAATTTGATATGAAATGAAATATTTTACAAAAAACCCGCCAACTATCTTGCGGGTTTTTATCTAAATTTAAATTTTAGCTCATTTTAACATTAGAATAGGAAGCGTGCCCCCAATGCAACACGGTGATTTGCTTTTCCATTTTTGTTAAGCACTTTACCACCTTGTTTAACTTTACCTTTACCACCTTCAAGATACACAACAAAGTTTTTATTAAAGCGATGATCTACACCAAGCATCCAGCCGTGCATTTTCAATGCGTCGGCTGTTGGATCAGCTTTTTTACCAGTTGCGAAATAATATTCCCCATAAACTGCATTTTGCGGAGTTGCCATTACTTTTAAGCCAACTAAGAAACGGTTGTTTTTATGTAATGTTGCTTTATAACCCGCCACTTTTTGGAAGCCAATATTACCGCTTTCTACCCCCGTTTTAGACACTTTACCAAATGCCCAGTCAAAACCTAATGTGATGAGTTTGTCGTAAGTGATATCAAAGCCTACACCACCACGTTTAAGTTTAAATTCTTTTGCTTCTGTACTATCTTCTGATTGCGTTACTGATGAATAACCTGAGCCAAAACGTACAGCGACATCACCAAAAGTATTATCATAGAAGAAGCCTACACCGTAGCCTTGACCTTCGTCCCAGCCAGTTGTACCACTTGAGGTTTGATTTGCTTTATTCGCTTGTCCAAAATAATAATCTGCGGCAAAACGAAAACCTGCAAATTTATTTGACATAAATGTTGCTGCTTTTTTATGACCATCAAAGAAAATGTTACCGCCGCCATCATAAGTATAATTTGCTTTAGGAATATGATCGCCTAAGTTTAATTGGCGACCAAAGGTTAATGTACCCACATCTTTTTGGCTTACCCCAGCAAATAGACGATGTGTTCTGAGATTTCCACCAATAGCGCTGGCAGAACCGTTACCATGAGAAAAACGTAATTCTGCTCCACCAAACACTTTAAATCCTGCACCAACATCTTGATATGCTCTTACGCGCACACGAGAGCCAATGTCGCGCAAATCATTTCGCTGCTCTGAATCATTACGCAATTCAAAGTGCATACGTCCATCTAAATCAATTTTGTGCCTTCTTTTTCATAGATTATGGTGGCATTTGCGGTGGCTGAAACCATTGCTGTTACAGCTAATGCGATAAGTGTCTTTTTCATAATGAACTTCCTTTGTTTAAGGCCTTATTATGCTCGACAGAATAAAGCTTGAATTTCCATCAACCTGATATTAGTTAACCAAAATAATTTCGGTTGGAAATAATATAGGTAGGTTATTTTTTTCTGTCAAAAATAGGAAACTTTTTCCAACTTTCATAAACACTAGTAAAAACAATATGTTAAAAAAGATAGGAGCTCTCCCTAATGAAGTAAAAATGTGATCTAAAAATAGATTTCAACTTGAATGCTCCAGAAAGGAAAGATAGTCAAACTCTATAACCATATGAAAAATAATGTTTTTTTGATTACTTCAAATGAGAAATGAAAGAATAGCTCCATAAAATAAAATTATTTGAATATTTTCTTCAAATATGAGAGAAAGATCACAATTTGAAAGAAAAACCACCGCACTTCAGTTTTTATCTGAAACTAAAGTGCGGTGGTTTTCCAAGCATTTTTTGAGTGTCTATGCGTTTTCTATATTAAATGAAATAACCTCACTGATATTTTCAGCACCAAGTGCAATCATAATTAAACGATCCACGCCTAGGGCTACACCTGCACAATTTGGCACACCTGCTTGAAGTGCGGCAAGGAATCGTTCGTCAAGCTGACGTGTTGGCAAGCCAAGCTTTTCACGTTGGCGATTATCTTGCTCGAAGCGGTGACGTTGTTCATTTGCATCGGTGAGTTCATTAAAGCCGTTCGCTAGCTCAATGCCTTTATAATAGAACTCAAAACGCTCCGCCACGCGGTGATCTTCCGAGCTAATTTGTGCTAATGCCGCTTGGGTTGCTGGAAAATGATAAATAGCGACAGGGCGCTCTTGCCCGATTTTAGGTTCAACCACGGTGCTGAATAAAAATTGTAGCAAGGTATCTCTATCTTCATTTTCCGCTTGTTCCAGATGATGTTCTTTCGCTTTGGCAATTAACTCTTCGCGAGAAGCAGAAAGTGGATCAAGTCCGACATATTCTTGAAACGCAAATTGATAGCTCATACTTTCTGCAGGTTCGCAATCCAGAATTTGTTGTAGTAAATCATCAACTTCGTTAATCAGACGGTACATATCAAAATGTGGGCGATACCATTCCAACATTGTGAACTCGGGGTTATGTTTTCTGCCCGATTCTTCATTGCGGAACACTTTGCAAAGCTGAAAAATCGCCCCACTGCCAGCGGCAAGTAGGCGTTTCATTGGATATTCTGGGCTAGTAGAAAGCCATAGGGTTTTCGATTGATGTTTAAAAGGAGAAGTAAATTCTGTGCTAAAGGTAGCAAGATGCACATCTGTTACACCAAATTCACTCAAAATTGGAGTTTCTACTTCTAATAAACCGCGATCAGTAAAAAAGCGGCGAATTTCGGCCATAATTTTGGCACGGGCTAATAAATTTTGAATACTGGCCGTTGGTCGCCATTGTTCATTTTCTGTCATAATTTGTCTGAGCCATTTTGTGAAAAAAGTGCAGTTATTTTACCTGAAATATTTCAACAAGATGAGTTATTTTTATGCAATGTCTTCATTCTAAAAGAGAAAAATTCTCATTAAGTGGGTGAATTCTATCTAACTTTTTTGAGTTAGATCACACTTTGAAACTTTGCTCCCGTTTTTTGATAAAAAAGTCTGATTTATTTTATAAAAGCGTGGCAAAATAAACTCACCCTAACAAATTTCAAACGATTTGAAATTTTCCTTAGACATTTCATCTACTTTATATTGGAGGAAATCGTGCAAACTGTTAATGTCGATATTGCAATTGTTGGCGCTGGTGGCGGTGGTTTACGAGCGGCAATTGCAGCAGCACAGGCAAATCCAAACCTTAAAATTGCCTTAGTTTCAAAAGTTTACCCTATGCGTAGCCATACTGTGGCTGCGGAAGGAGGCGCCGCTGCAGTAATCAAGGAAGAAGACTCTTATGATAAACATTTCCACGATACCGTAGCTGGGGGCGATTGGTTATGTGAACAAGACGTGGTGGAATACTTTGTAGAACATTCCCCTGTCGAGATGACGCAATTAGAACGCTGGGGCTGTCCTTGGAGCCGTAAACAAGACGGTGATGTGAATGTGCGCCGTTTCGGTGGTATGAAAATTGAACGTACTTGGTTCGCTGCCGATAAAACAGGTTTCCACTTGTTACATACCCTTTTCCAAACTTCAATGCAATTTCCTCAAATTCAACGTTTTGACGAGCATTTCGTGTTAGATATTCTTGTTGATGATGGCCACGCTCGTGGTATGGTGGCAATGAATATGATGGAAGGGACATTGGTGCAAATCAATGCCAATGCGGTGATTATCGCAACCGGTGGTGGTTGTCGTGCATTCCGCTTCAATACAAACGGCGGTATTGTAACAGGTGATGGTTTATCAATGGCGTATCGCCACGGTGTGCCATTGCGTGATATGGAATTCGTACAATATCACCCAACTGGTTTACCAAATACTGGGATTTTGATGACAGAGGGTTGTCGTGGTGAAGGTGGTATTTTGGTCAATAAAGACGGTTACCGCTATTTACAAGATTATGGTCTAGGCCCTGAAACGCCAATCGGTAAACCTGAAAATAAATATATGGAATTAGGCCCGCGTGATAAAGTGTCGCAAGCGTTCTGGCAAGAATGGCGTAAAGGCAACACCTTAAAAACCGCAAAAGGCGTGGACGTGGTTCACCTTGACTTACGTCATTTAGGTGAAAAATATTTGCACGAACGTTTACCATTTATTTGTGAACTTGCTAACGCTTATGAGGGTGTTGATCCTGCCAAAGCACCAATTCCTGTGCGCCCTGTTGTGCATTACACAATGGGTGGTATTGAAGTGGACTTCAACAGCGAAACTCGTATTAAAGGTTTATTTGCTGTGGGTGAATGTGCTTCATCAGGCTTGCACGGTGCGAACCGTTTAGGTTCTAACTCACTTGCTGAACTAGTGGTGTTAGGCCGTGTTGCCGGTGAATATGCAGCAAAACGTGCTACTGAAGCCGCACCTGCCAACCAAACAGCGGTAGATGCACAAGCGCGCGATGTGATCCAACGTTTAGAAGATTTATATAACCAAGAGGGTACTGAATCTTGGTCACAAATCCGTGATGAAATGGGCGATTCAATGGAGGAAGGTTGTGGTATTTATCGTACACAAGAAAGTATGCAACAAACGGTTGATAAAATTGCTGAACTAAAAGAACGTTATAAACGCATTCGCATTGCTGATCGCTCAAGCGTGTTCAACACCAATGTGCTTTATACCGTAGAACTAGGTTACATTTTAGATGTAGCACAATCTATCGCGAATTCAGCCATTGAGCGTAAAGAATCTCGTGGTGCTCACCAACGTTTAGACTACACAGAACGTGATGATGTGAATTACTTAAAACACACTTTGGCTTTCTACAATGAAGATGGTATGCCACGCATTGAATACAGCCCAGTGAAAATCACAAAATCTCAACCTGCAAAACGTGTTTATGGTGCGGAAGCTGAAGCGCAAGAAGCGGCAGCGAAAGCTAAGGAGCAAACAAATGGCTAATCAAGCAATGATGAATATTGAGGTTCTGCGTTATAACCCTGAAGTGGATAAAGAACCTTATTTAAGAACTTACCAAGTGCCTTATGATAGCCAAACCTCATTGTTAGATGCACTTGGTTATATTAAAGATAAACTTGAGCCTGAATTGTCTTACCGCTGGTCTTGTCGTATGGCAATTTGTGGTTCGTGCGGAATGATGGTAAACGATAAGCCTAAACTCGCTTGCAAAACCTTCTTGCGTGATTACAGCGGTCATATGCGTATTGAACCATTGGCTAACTTCCCAATTGAACGTGATTTAGTGGTGGATCTCAGCCACTTTATCGAAAGTTTAGAAAGCATTAAGCCTTATATTATCGGTAATGAAGCGCCGCCATTAGATGGCAAACCGCACCCATCAGCGGAATTAGCGAAAAGCCGTACTAAGCAAACACCAGCACAATTAGAGAAATATCGTCAATTCTCAATGTGTATTAACTGTGGTTTATGCTATGCCGCTTGCCCACAATTCGGCTTAAATCCAGAATTTGTCGGCCCTGCTGCAATTACATTGGCGCATCGCTATAACCTTGATAATCGTGATCACGGTAAAGCTGAACGAATGAAAATTCTTAACGGTGATAATGGGGTGTGGAGCTGTACATTCGTGGGTTACTGTTCTGAAGTGTGTCCAAAACACGTTAATCCAGCCTCCGCAGTGAACCAAGGCAAAATCGAAAGTGCGAAAGACTACGTTTTTGCAATGTTAAAACCGCAAAACTAAAGGAGAAGTAAAATGACAACAGTAACCGCAAGCAAACGCAAAAAATATGTGCGTGAAGTGAAACCAACTTGGTGGAAAAAGTTAGATTTTTACAAATTCTATGTATTGCGTGAAAGCACAGCCGTTCCAACCCTATGGTTTTGTTTAGAGCTATTTTACGGCTTAATTTGCCTAGGCAATGGCACATTCGCCACAAATTTTGTTCATTTCTTGCAAAACCCAATCGTGGTGATTTTAAACATCATCACTCTTGGTGCAGTGCTATTAAATAGCTACACGTTCTTTAATATGGCACCACAAATGGCCAATATTATTGTGAAAAATGAACGCCTAGATGCCAAATTAATCTCTCGCGTATTCTGGGGGATTACCGCTTTCGTTAGCATTATTACCTTAATTCTCGTATAGGAAATAAGAATATGAATAAACAAAATCCAAAACGTTCAAATGAACCTGTTGTATGGTTATTATTTGGTGCGGGCGGTGCAATCAGTGCCGTATTCTTCCCTGTTCTTGTGCTGATTTTAGGCTTTTTACTTCCATTTGGATTGGTTTCGCCAGACAATATCATTGCATTTACAGGTACTTGGATAGGAAAATTAGCACTCCTTGCATTACTAATCTTACCTGCTTGGTGTGGCATTCACCGTGTTCACCTAGGTTTGCATGATTTTAAAGTACATATTCCAGCCGCAGGCGTGATTTTCTACGGACTCGCTACGCTATTTTCAATCTTAACCATTTTTGCCGTATGGCACATTTAAGATAAACGAGAA
>NZ_JBMMGT010000045.1:0-6294 GCF_049366555.1 Avibacterium volantium
GTAAAATAAGAGCGTTTTTCAATCAATTATTTTTGATTTTTTCAACGAATAAAAAAATAATACGTATTATCAGCGTGTATAACAGAACAAATTTTTACCCATTTATTTTCAAGAATAATTTTATTTATTTTTACTATTCCAACATTTTTTGCAACAACAAGGCTAACCCACTTTGCCGTTTGGTTGGCTTTTTCACTGCCGTTTTCCAGCTTTGCACCGTGCTAAACACGGTGGCTCGGCTTTTGGCGCGAGTAATGCCTGTGTAAACTAACTCGCGGGATAAAATCGGGTTGGGTTCAGTAGGCAACACCATAAAAGCGTGATCAAATTCAGAACCTTGCGATTTATGTACCGTCATCACAAAAGCGGGTTCGTGGCTTGGAATACGGCTGGCTAACTCCCGTTTGCCATTTTCAAAATAAAAATGTCCGCGTGCCTTTCCTTGTTCATCAAAATTCAATAAATACAACCCAACATCACCATTATATAAGCCCACATTGCTGTCGTTTTGCGTAATCATAATAGGCTTGCCCACATAATGTTCACGTGCTTGGTTAAACTGCACCAAGCCTTTTGCACGCAACCCCTCTGCAATGCCTTGATTGAGTTTTTCACTGCCCAACTCCCCTACGCGTAATGCGGTGAGATAACGCACTTTGTTAAATGCGGTGAAAATTTGCTGAATTTTTTCTGAATCTAACGGCTGATTTTGCGCCGTAATTTGCTGAATTAAGGTCAAAAAATCGGCGTAATTTTGCACCGCACTTTGCACAATCAGATTGGCACAATATTGCTGATACGCCACCGTATTCACGTCCATCGCTTGGGCAAATTGCATAAAATCCACTAAGGTTAAAGGTGAGTTTGTTACAACATCACTTTTCGCCAAATCCCCTGCTTGCAACAGCTGCCAGCTTTCTTCGGCTTTGCCTTGATTAATCAGTTTCGCAAGCTGACCAATGGCGGAATGTTCATCAAAACGATGGCTTTGGGTTAAATGGCAAAGGTGATCGCGAATTGGATTTCCTTTCTCCATCGCTGGCAAATGTTGCCCTGTAGTTTGTTGTAAATAAGCCACAAAATCAGGGCTATATCCCTGCGCAAGAAATTTACCTAACTCCGCTAAAATCGCCCCTGCCTCCACGGAAGCAAGCTGATCTTTATCGCCTAACAAAATCAATTTGGTTTTCGGTTTTAGGGCTTGTAACAATTTCGCCATTAGGGATAAATCAATCATTGAAGACTCATCCACCACCAGCACATCAATAAGCAAAGGATTTTGTTTATTATGACGTGGTGTTTCTTCATAAAAACGAACGCCAAGCAAGCGGTGCAAGGTTTCGGGCTGAGTCGGAATGGCGGCAATTAAGCTTTCGGGCAAGGCTAGCTCTGCTTTCAGACGAGCTAAGGAATTGTCCATACTCTCTTTTAAGCGAGCGGTGGCTTTGCCAGTCGGCGCAACCAATTTGATGCGTAAACCTTGCTGATACAACTCCTGCAAAGCAAGTAACAAGCGCGTTACGGTGGTGGTTTTGCCCGTTCCCGGCCCACCACTGATTAAGGTGAAAAGCTGCTTCTGCGCCATTGCCACCGCAATTTCTTGCCAGTTAAGTTGCGTTGGCTGTGGTGAAGCTGAAAAATATTTTTGCAAAATAGTGGCGATGGCTTGCGGATCGAAAGTGCGGTCAAAAATTGCTGAATTTTGCACCGCACTTTGCTGTTTTGTTCCCTGTTCGACACGTTTAATAGCATTGGCAAAATATTCCGCCACGCGATATTCATCTTGCCAAATGCGATAAAAATACAAAGCATTAAATTGAAATACCAAAGGCGAAACCTTGCTTTTCGGCTCAGTGGTAAATGCAATATGGTCCTGCAATTCTGCAATCCATTGGCTGGCTGGCAGAAAGCCGATTTGTTCATTAATACGGTTTGCATATTCTCTTTCGCTGTAAGGCAATAAATTCTGCACCAGATTTTCTTCAAGCAACAAACAGCTATGCCCTTGCAAATAAGAATAGTTGCACAACGCCGCCAATAAAATCGCTAAATTTTGCTGGTGCAAGGAATAGGATTTACCTTGCTGTTTCTCGGCGATCAGCCGTGCAAAATGGTAATCAGCCTCGCTAAACACGCCTTTTTCTTTCAGTTCTTTAATTAGCCCAAGCATTAAAATAGCTCCTCTAAGGCTTGAATTAGCCGCCAATCTGGCTTATCAAAATAAATACCGTTTTGATCTTGCCCATTCATTCCACGCAAGAAGGTGTAGATCACGCCACCAAAATCTCGCTCATATTGATAATCTGGATCACGGCTTTGTAAATAACGGTGCAACGCCAAGGTGTAAAGCAAATATTGCCAGTCATAAAAACCGTTTTTCATCACTTCAGGCAACTGCGCAGGCTGATAATTTTCTATTTTGTTACCAAGTAAATTGGATTTGTAATCCAACACATAATATTTGCCCTTGTGGCGGAAAACGAGATCGATAAAGCCGCGCAACATTCCTTGCAAACGCTCAAAAATCAGATTTTGCGAAGAATATGGGTGATAATTTTGCAAGGCTCGGTTAAACGCCGTGGCGTCAAAGGCTTTGCTTAATTTCAAATAAAATTGCATTTCTTTTAAGCAATCTTGTTGTTGAATTTGAGCAAGGGTTAAGTTTTCCCCTGCCAATAATGGGCTGTGATAAATAGCGTTAAACCATTGTTGCAAGGTAGAAATCCATTGCTCATCAAGCTGTAACAGTTGGCATAATTTGGCTAAATTTTGCTCATCAAGGGCGGATTGTGCGGTATTTTTTTCTAAATAACGGTGTAAAATCGTCCCCACCCGCACGCCACTTGGTAAATCAAAAGGGCTATAACCTTGCGGATAAGCATTTTCATTTTCTTGTGGTGGCGTATTGTCTTCAGCTAAATTTGGTATTGGTGGCACGTTGAAATCGTAATCCTTACCTTGATCAAAAACTGACGAAATTTGCCCCGCACTTTCATTTTCTTCCTGTAATTTCAATTTATTACGCTGATGCTTATGCACCATATCGGTGAAGCTGGTTACCCCCCAATGATATTCAATGTTGCCGTTAAATATAGCAGGACTAAAGATTTGATTGTGAGAAGCGGAAACCAAGGGCGCGCTTGCCTCAAGATCTTCGATACTGCGAATGGCAACATTCTGCTCGCCCACTTTTTGCTGTAGGGCTTGCAATAATGAGCGGGTGTCATAGGCTTCGGATAATGTTATCTTTTCGCCAATCGTCCCTTCACTTAGTGCATAAAGCAAGCCATTCCATTTTTTCTCAAAGGATTTCGGCAGACAACACACCACTTGGTATTTAGCGCGGGTGAGCGCCACATAAAGCAAACGCATTTCTTCTGCCAAATTTTCTTTCAAAACCAGCGCTGACTGCTGATTTTCCATATCCCACAGCACTTGATCTTTTGCGTAATAGGTCGCGATGGTATCTTTGACACCTTTCGCAGGAGCGGCAATAAAGGGCAGCCACACCAAATCATAAGCCAAGCCTTTTGATTTATGAATCGTCACGATTTTCACTAAATCTCGTTCGCTTTCTAAACGAATGCTTTCTTGCATTCGATCTGTGCCTTGAATTTGCTTTTCAAACCAACGCAATAAGGCGGCTTCGCTTTCATTTAAACGGCTGGCTTGCTGTAAAAGCTCCGCCAAGTGCAAGAAGTCGGTTAAAATACGCTCCCCTTGGCTACGGGTAAGCAAGCGTTGGGTGAGTGGATTTTCTTCATTCAACAATAATTGGTGCAACATCACCAAAATGCCTTTTTGTTGCCAGGTTTTTTGATAAGCAAAAAAAGCTTCCACCCAGTGTTCCCACAGATTTTCATCTTGCTTGATTTGATAAATTTCCGCACTGGTTAAGCCAAATAATCGGGTGGCAATGGCGTTGAGAATGCGGCGTTCATTCAATGGGTTTAAACAAGCCTGCAAAATTAACGCCAATTCCTGCGCGGTTTCGCTGTCAAACACATTGCTTTTATCCGACAAATACACTGAAGCAATACCTAAATTTTGCAAGGCAGTTTTAACGCTCAGTGCTTCTTTCCAACTGCGCACCAGCACGGCGATATTTTTGGCTTGTAATGGCTCATCACCAAATTTTGCTTGATTTTGCACCGCACTTTTTAACCATTGTTGAATGGAAATGGCACAGGTTTCGGCAAATTGCTCTTGATTATACGCATCGCCTAAATAGCAACTTAAAGCTGGCTCATCTTGTCCGTTAAGGTTAAAGTGCGGTAGATTTTTCCCGGCTTTTACGGGCTCAAACTGAATTTCATCAAATAAAAATGGCGCTGGCTGTTCAAAATCAAAAATCCCATTAACACATTGGATTAATGCGGTGGTGGAACGCCAGTTTTCTTTCAGTGTAAAACGCTGGTTGGCTTGTTGCGAAGCCTTAAAATAAGTAAAAATATCTGCGCCACGGAATTGATAAATAGACTGTTTTGGATCGCCAATCATAATAAAGCCTGAGGCTGCTGGCTGCGATTGTTGCGGCGGATTTTCGATATAAATTTTAGAAAAAATTTGATATTGCTGGGCGTCTGTATCCTGAAATTCGTCAATCATTGCAAAGGGATATTGATTGCGAATCAACGTGGCTAATTCTTGCCCATTCTCGCCACACAAGCCTTCTCGCACTAAACGCAACAAATCATCAAAGCTTTTTTGCGTGTGATGATTTTTGTAATCAAATAATTTTTGTCGAATAGTTTGAATGGAATGGTAAAGCACAATGGGCAACGTGAGGGAAATGCCTTCCGACTGTTCAATCAGTTTTTCCGCTTGGCTTAATAAAGAATGTTGCAAAGGCTCAAAATCTGCTTTGGTTTTGGCAGCAATATCTTTTTCCGTAAAATAAATGAGAATATCAGGTAAGCTATAATTATCAGGATCTTCCGCCCACAATCGCATTTTCTCAGAGCGTCCTAGCATATGATCTGCACGGTAATTTTTAATTTGCGCTTTATTCTTTTCTAGAAATCCTGCGAGTTCTTGCTCATTCGCCAACCATTCTTGCTTAAACTCATCAATATCCTGATAGCGAGCCAATAAATGTTGTTGGAAAAATTCATCAAGAGAAAGTTCAAGCAGGCTTGGAGCAGAAAGTGCAACATCAAAGGCTTCTTTGCCTAAATAAGGCCTAATTGTTTTCAGTAATTCCTGCGGCGATTTTAAGTGTTCATAAACCCATTTCGCCACAATGACAGGCTGATGATAAAAGGTTTCACGCCAAAATTCATTGGTTAAGCGTGCGAGCAAATCACTTTCATCTCTCACCAATTCTAAATTAAAATGCACGCCCGAATTAAAGGCATATTGCATTAGCATACGACGACAAAAACTGTGGATCGTATAAATGGCGGCAGTATCCATACTCTGCTCCGCCCAGTTAAGGCGTTGAATACTTTGCGACAAATCAGGCAAAGTTTTGACAAGCTCGCCTAATAGGGGATCACCACCCGCGATGAAAATCTGCGGATCATTGCTGGCTTGATATTGAAGCAATAATTGCTTGCTTTGATAAATCCTCGCTCGAATACGCTCCCGCAATTCTTGCGTTGCCATATCGGTAAAGGTAACCACCAAAATTTTATCCACGGGCAACGGCTGGTCAAAGCAATTTTCGCCCGCTTGGAGCAATAAACGAATATACAATGAAGCCATTGTGTAAGTTTTGCCCGTTCCCGCGGACGCTTCGATCAGGCTAACGCCCTGCAACGGCATTGTGGCTGGATTGAGAGTTTGCGTTTTTGTCGTCATCATAAATTAAAAATTCAGTACCTTATCTGCTTCCATTGTCCAATCTGCAAGCTCAATTAATGTGCCAATTTCTACCCCATCAGCAAGCGGTGCATTGTGAATGCCACGCGCATTGGCACAAGTTTTGCATAGTTTTACCATTACCCCTTGTGCAGTGAGAATTTCGATCATTTGTTGTAAATGATAGCCCTCCGCTGGCTGTTGTTGAGCTAAACCGCCCACCACGGCATCAGACATAAAAAATAAGCGTAATTGCACCGCACTTTTATATTGCTCTTGTAACTGCAAGGCAAGGCGTAAAGCGCTGAAAAAATGTTCATCACCATAAGGGGAAGAATGCACAATAAATAAGATGTTTTGCATAAGAATGTCCTTTTGAGATCAGTTTGAGAGCGGATAGTCGCTTGATTAAGCTGCATTAATCATACTGCCTATAATGCGTTATGCTCGCTTATTTTACACTGATAAGGATAATAAAAAAGTGGGCATTTG
>NZ_JBMMGT010000046.1:0-4984 GCF_049366555.1 Avibacterium volantium
TTTAAGCCCTCATTTCTTATTATTTTTGATCGAAATTTTCCCATTTTTTTTCCGCACTTTTTTCTTGCGCGATCTTGCCCTAAAACATAGAATAGCCCTTTAAAAAAATGGCATAGCTCATTTTATAAACGATATTGAGTAGTAGATTTTCAATGACAGAACAACAAACCAGCTTTGCGGATCAAAAACGCAAAACCGTTGAAACCGCTGAATTTACCGCTGACGGACGCTACAAACGTAAAGTGCGTAGTTTCGTGTTGCGTACAGGGCGATTAAGCGATTTTCAACGTAATATGATGAATGAATATTGGCCGATTTATGGCTTATCACATCAAACAGAACCTTTTGATTTTAAAAAGATTTATGGCAATGACAAGCCTGTTATTTTAGAAATTGGTTTTGGAATGGGAAAATCCCTAGTGGAAATGGCAGAGCAAAATCCAGATAAAAATTATCTAGGAATTGAAGTGCATACCCCCGGTGTGGGCGCGTGCATTGCTTATGCTGTGGAAAAGAAGGTAAAAAATCTACGCGTTATTTGCCACGATGCTACAGAAATTTTACGCGATTGCATTGCCGATGGCAGCCTTGCTGGCTTACAGCTTTTTTTCCCCGATCCTTGGCATAAAGCGAAGCATCATAAACGCCGCATTGTACAGCCGCATTTTGTGCAAACTGTCTGCCAAAAGCTCGTCAACCAAGGCTTTATTCATATGGCAACGGACTGGGAAAATTATGCGGAACAAATGTTAGACGTATTGCAAGACAATCCACAGTTACGCAATACTTCCGCCACAAAGGACTATATTCCACGCCCTGAAAGCCGCCCTCTGACCAAGTTTGAACAGCGAGGTCATCGCTTGGGACACGGCGTATGGGATTTATATTTTATTAAAACTGAATAATATCAGCCTAGAAACACGAGGAGAAAACGATGGCTATTCAACGTAACAGAAGACAACGCAAAAAAATGCACCTTGCAGAATTCCAAGAATTAGGCTTTTTAGTAAACTGGCAATTCGCAGAAAATACTCCGATTGATAAAATTGATGAAGTTGTAGATCGTTTTATCAACGAAGTCATTCGCCCAAATGGCTTAGCTTATGAAGGTAGCGGTTATTTACATTGGGAAGGTTTAGTCTGCTTAGAAGAAATCGGAAAATGTGATGAAAGCCACCGAGAGCTAGTAAAAAACTGGTTAGAAAGCAATGGATTACAACAAATTGAAATCAGCCAACTGTTTGATATTTGGTGGGAATATCCAGCGAAATAATGCAAAAATTAATCCCGCTTTTTAGCGGGATTTTTTATAATTGTAAGAGCGGTGTAAATTTTCTTATTTTTCTTTCTATTTTCACGTTTTCCCCAGTTAAGTTCTTGCCAACTCCCTCTTTATAACCAAAAGAAATATATCCTTTCAATTAATTATTGGATAGCTATAAAAAATCTCTCGCATAATAACCGCACTTAATCAGTACGTTAGAGGAGAAATTTATGGTTTGGACAATAATTTCGGGCGGTGTTCTCGGTGTGATTTTTGGTTTTGTGCTACAGCGTACCCGTTTTTGTATGACGGGTGGGTTTCGTGATATGTACACGGCGAAAAATAACAAGATGTTTTATGCCTTTTTACTGGCTATTTTAATTCAAAGCGTAGGGGTGCTGACGCTTGTTGAGTTAGGTTATATTTCATCTCCTTATGAAGATTTTTCTTTGGTTGGGACGGTTTTTGGTTCTTACCTATTCGGTATTGGTATTGTGCTTGCTAGCGGTTGTGCAACTGGGACGTGGTATCGTGCAGGTGAAGGATTAATCGGAAGCTGGTTGGCGTTGGCTATGTATATGCTAAGTGCCGCAATGATGAAATATGGTGTGTTGGTGGAATTCAAAAACACGCTAACTAGCTATACCAGAATGAATGATAATCTTGCAGCCCAACTAGGGATCTCCGTGTGGTGGTTGGTTGGCTTATTGGCAATCGCCGTAGTATTTGGTTTATACCAAACATTGAGCAAACGCCCTAAAAATAAAGTGGCAACATTGCCGCAAAAATATCAAGGGTTACGCCATTGGTTGTTTGAAAAGCGCTATCACCCTTTTGTCGCCGCGCTGGCTATTGGCATTATTGCACTGGTTGCTTGGCCTTCCAGTGAAAGCACGGGGCGCGCTGGTGGCTTGGGGATCACAACACCTTCTGCAAATCTTATCCATTTTTTAGTAACGGGCGATGAAAAGCGGTTAAATTGGGGCGTGTTTTTGGTGATCGGGATTTTTATTGGTTCTTATCTTGCCGCAAAAGGTAGCCGTGAGTTTAGATGGCGCTTACCCGACACGAAAACCCTTTACCACAGTGTGATTGGTGGATTTGCGATGGGCGTGGGGGCATCATTGGCAGGCGGTTGCACCATTGGAAACGGTTTAACAGCCACAGCAGTGATGAGTTCTAAAGGCTGGATTGCCCTTGTTTTCACGATTCTTGGAGTATGGACAATGGCACACGTTTTATTTATTCGTCCGCGCAGATTAGCGTTAGCGAACGCTGCAGCATAAGATTTATTCACATAGAAGGAAATTAAGATGATCGTAAAATTAGAAACCGCGGGGCTAGTCTGCCCATTCCCATTAGAAGAAGCAAAAGCCGCAATGGCAAAATTAAACGCAGGTGATGGCATTGAAATTGAATTTGATTGCACGCAAGCCACAGAGGCCATTCCCAACTGGGCGGCAGAAGAAGGCTATGAAGTGACCCATTTTGACCAAATTGGCGATGCGAAATGGACAATTACAGTAGTGAAATAGCCTTTCTTTTAAGTGCGGTGGAAAAAATCAGAATTTTTGCACCGCACTTTTTATCGCTTTCTTTTCCTACAGATCCCCTTGACGAACACCCCATTGAAGCGTAACATTCCGCACGATTTAGCAACAAGAGGACACACACTTTGGACAGTCATAGTCGATACCCAATTCATCGTTGATCTAAATCTCGTCCTCCACTTATCGGCGAGATTTCGCAGGTAAGTTTCATTACCTCAATTATTAGGTATCTTTAATTAAATAATCGAAAATTTTGCACCGCACTTTTGTGCTGATTATTTAGTTTTCTTTTGTTCATCGGGTTTGTTCATAATCCCTCAAGGAGTATGACAAAATGATTAATGCTTTTGCACTGGAAAATGCGCGTTTAATTCGGCTAGATGAGGGTGATGAGAATCTCAACGCCGCCATTTGGATTGATTTGCTTGAGCCATCAAGCGAAGAACGTGAAATGTTGCAACAGGGCTTAGGGCAAAGTTTGGCATCTTTCTTAGAATTGGAAGATATTGAAGCGTCTGCGCGTTTCTTTGAAGACGAAGACGGCTTGCATTTGCACTCTTTTTTCTATTGTGAAGATGAAAATGATTATGCCGACATTGCCAGCGTGGCGTTTACCTTGCGTGATGGGCGTTTGTTCACCCTGCGTGATCGCGAATTGCCAGCGTTTCGCCTTTATCGAATGCGTTCGCGCAGCCAACGATTGGTGGAATGTAACGCTTATGAAGTGCTGTTAGATTTATTTGAAACCAAAATCGAGCAGCTCGCCGATGTGATCGAAAATGCTTACGCAGATTTGGAAAAATTAAGTCACGTTATTTTGGAAGGCAAGCAGGGCGAAGCCTTTGATAAAGCCCTTGCTACACTCACGGAGCAAGAAGATGCCAGTTCCAAAGTGCGTTTATGTTTGATGGATACGCAACGTGCATTGAGTTTTTTGGTGCGCAAAACACGTCTGCCAGCCAATCAGCTAGAGCAAGCGCGCGATATTTTACGCGATATTGAATCCCTGCAACCGCATAATGAATCCTTATTCCAAAAAGTGAATTTCTTAATGCAAGCGGCAATGGGTTATATCAATATTGAGCAGAATAAAATTATGAAATTTTTCTCCGTAGTATCGGTGATGTTCCTGCCTGCAACCTTGGTGGCGTCCACCTACGGAATGAACTTTGAATTTATGCCAGAATTGCATTTAAAATATGGCTATCCTATGGCGATTGGTTTGATGATCGTTGCGGCGCTTACGCCTTATATTTATTTTAAACGTAAAGGCTGGTTGTAATTTTTAAGGAGAAAATAATGGGCTTAAATTCCCTTCAATTTTTAGTTTATACCCTAATTAATGTTTTTAGTTTCGTGCTAATTTTGCGTGCGTGGTTTCAATATAGCCGCGTGGATTTTTATAATCCTTTTTCGCAAACTTTGGTGAAATTCACCCAACCTGTGCTTGCGCCATTGCAAAAGTTTTTACCTGCGGTGAAAGGCTTAAATACCGCGGCATTGGCGTTGTGTGTGGCATTAGGCGTGGCAAAATATCCTTTGCTAGATTTATTAGGATCAGCGCAAGTGGCGGCAAATCCTTTGCTTTATCTTTACATTGGGTTATTGCATACCTTGCGCACTATGGGTGAAGCAGTGATTTATGTGTTGTTTTTCCAAGCCATTTTAAGCTGGTTTAACCGTGGGCAAAATCCGTTGCAATATACCCTTTATCAGCTCACGCAACCTTTGCTCAACCCGATTCGCCGTATTTTACCGAACACGGGAATGATTGATTTCTCCCCGATGTTATTGGCGTTTTTATTATTTTACGCCAACCGTGTAATGTACGACATTGCCCCTATCTTATGGCAATTTGCCTAATGAATGCGATCGAGCAAAGCACGCAAGGACTTCGGTTGCGGATTTTTCTGCAACCGAAAGCCAGTAAAGATCAAATTGTTGGCTTACACGACAACGAGCTGAAAATCACCATCACCGCCCCACCTATTGACGGTCAAGCTAACGCCCATTTGCTTAAATTCCTAAGCAAAACCTTTAAAGTGCCAAAAAGCAGTATTCTCATCGAAAAAGGCGAACTTAACCGCCATAAACAAATTTTTATCCTTACACCGAAAGTGATTCCTGAACAGGTTTTGGGGTTGTTGGGATAAGAAAAATGCTCTCAATT
>NZ_JBMMGT010000047.1:0-4660 GCF_049366555.1 Avibacterium volantium
TTATTTAATATCAGCCTTGGCAAATACAAATTAATTGAAGCAAAAGAAACTTTGCGAGAGCTACACGGCCGCCGTGAGTTGATTACCATTGTTACGGGGCTTGATGTGTATGAGGATTTTGCTATTGAAAGCCTTGAGATTGAACGCAATAGCGATGATGGTGAACGGTTAAATATTACGGCTGAATTTCGCAAAATCAATAAAGTTACCCTCAGAACCGAAGAAATGCCCGCAGAAAAAACCGCACCGAGTGCAAAAGGCAAGGCAGGTAAAACCAAAGCTAATGTTGGAAAAGCGGCAACAGGAAAGCCCACAGAGATACAAAAACAACGAGGGATAACAGGGTTGGCGAAAATAGCAGGCATTAAGGGCGATGCAAAAGTTAGCCCTTAATTGAAATATTTTTTGATTTTAGTTTTGTTAGCTAATGTAAGAAGGTATAGTAGTCCTATAAACTCATTAATTTCATTTCAAATAAGTTATTTATTGGTTCTAATATGCTAAAAATTATTCAACAACTAGTAAAAGGTATCCTATATGTATTGGTACAGCTAAAAAAACTAATAGAAAATGAATTGAACAAAAAGGAAAGAGATGGAACGATACAGGCAGACTCAAAAAGACAAGATCTTAATAATTTCATTGAAATTCAGTCAGAAATCTCATTTGGTTTGTCAAATGAAGACTTAAAGCGTGTAGTTAATATAAAAAAACAAATTCTAGAGAATAAAGCCATCAATTTTAATAGAGATGACAAGTTTCTTATTTACGTTGCTGTAGCAAATATAATTGATGAAAATATGGATTTTTATTTCTTGCTTAGATTGTTCTCTAATATGGAGAAATTACACTATAAGGATGATTGGGGAGGCTCATTTTTTCAAAGTTTAGCTCAAGATTGTCGGATTATGACATCACAGTTTGATGAGTATATGTCAATTCATGAGAAAGATAGAATTATAAGCACTAGTACACATTTTGCAAATCATGCAATTAATGTGTATTTTCAAGCAAATAAAGAGCCGCAAGCAATAGACTTAGTTAGGTTAACTGAAGCAAGAAAAAGCAAGTTTATTACAGCAAATAATGAATTATATTTAGATATGTTAGATAGTGTTTTTGCTGAATATGCACTCCCGAGAGGTGGGTGGTATAAGGTTATGGAAAAACATGGGTTGTTTCATAATACCTATGATTTTAATATGTTCGATGGAATACCAAATGGAAAAATAATTAAAGCACCATTTCCTTCATATTGCCTTTACACGAATTCAGATTTTAACAATATCTGCAAAATTCTTCAACGAGAAGCAGAGTCTAGAGCTAGAAAAAACGTTGGATTAAAAGGTGTTGGCGAAGGCTGGCTATCTGAAACCTTACTTTATCATGAATTATTGAAATTATTCCCCAATACAGAAATTGTGCAACATGGAAAACCAGATTGGTTAGGACGACAGCATTTAGATATCTGGTTCAAGGATTGGGGAATTGGTGTTGAGTATCATGGAGAGCAACATTTTAAACCAATTGATTTTTTTGGCGGAGTTGAAGCTTTTAAGAAGACACAGAAAAGGGATGAATTGAAGAAAAGAAAATGTAAACAGAATAATCTTCACCTTATCATAGTAACGAAAGGTTATAATTTGGATTTATTAGCAGAAGAAATAGAATCCTATAAAAGAAAAGTGGATAAGTAGCACTGTACTTACTACCGTAACAACACCCCCAACATTGCGAGTGTTCGTTTCTTTCATTCTTAATCTATGTTGTAATGGAGAACCACTAATGCAGATAGATTTTAACCTAGTTAGAGAGGATTTGTAAAATGATAGAAGTAATTGATAAATCTGATAAAGCCCGAACTTTTGCTTATGTGGTATTGATTTTAGGATTTATTTTTGCGATGAGCTGGCTTGTGCCAAATTTATTGACTTCCATTGCTGAATTTATATTGACGTTGAGAAATAGCTAGAGTAATATTTACCTTATAGGTGTCGCAACCTAAAGGTGGTCATACCGCAAGACCTAAAATCCATTGCGGTTTTTTTGTATCTAAATTTTGGTGTTTCTCCTTTTCTCAGCCAAATTTGACAAAAACGGTAAATAACAATCAATGATCGAGAGGGCGAGGAATACAATACCCGAAAGGGAAATAACTCCAGCCTAGCCTTAGGCTTGCGAACCTCTCGATCACCAATTTCAAAAGGTATTCGCATCATAAGAACACCTTTAAATTGGATAAATTTCGCAAATATAAGGTTAATTATTATGTCTAATCAAACTCAACTTCAAACAATCCAATTTTACAACCGCACTTTAACCACATTTGAACAAAATAACGTTCATTACGTTGCTATGCGTCCTATCTGTGAAAACATCGGTTTAGATTGGGCAGCACAATATTCAAGAATTAAGCGTGATGAAGTGCTTGCTCAAGGTGTTGTCATCATAACAACACCTTCAAATGGTGGCGAACAACAAACATTATGCCTCCCAATCCAATACCTCAACGGCTGGTTATTTGGTATTGACGTAAAACGGGTGAAACCTGAAATCAGAAAAACACTCATCACCTACAAAAGAGAATGCTACCAAGCGTTGTTTGATTACTGGAATAAACCAAAACAGCAACCTTTACCTCTTGCTGAAGTGGAAGCAGACGAAGAAGCAATCCGTATTATCGCCAACCTGTACCACTCCCTGAATGGAGCGTTTGAGATGGACGAGAAAATACGCAAGGAATACCCACATCTTGGCAGAGATATAGACAAATTTATCGGAGGGCATTACCTCTATAACCTCAATATGTCAACCGAAAACGCTTTAACCAAAGCGAGAAAATATGTTCAAGCTAAAAGCGAACGCATTATGTTCATTAAAGGAATGTTAAGCTTGCTTGACGAACAACCACAACCAAAACGATTAGCGAATTTCTAAAAATTGAGCTAAAAATCACCGCACGCCAAAAGCCGCTTGTGGTTTTCCACAAGCGGCTTTTGGCGTGGTCTGAATCTAACAAACAATATAACCCGATCAGAAATGGTCGGGTTTTTTTATCGCCTGTAAGATAGAAAAGTACACTCGAAAGCGGTGTTTCCTTTCTCCACTCACCGTTTCTTACAGGCTTTTTTATGTGGAGAATAAGGAGAAAATAATGGAAGCATTAACTGCAGAATTTTTAGGTAAAGAAATTACGTTAGTGGATAATAATGGCATTGCTTATGTGGCAATGCGTGAAATTATTGAAGGAATTGGTTTAGCTTGGAAGCCACAATATAAAAAGCTAGTCGATCATAGCGAAAAATTCAGTTGTTACTATATGACTACAACTGGAAAAGACGGCAAGAAATACGAAATGCTCTGTATGCCAATCAAAAAATTAAATGGTTGGCTATTTAGCATTAATCCAAATAAAGTGCGTGCTGATTTAAAAACACGCCTTGAGGAATATCAGGAAGAATGTTTCTTAGCACTATGGGATTATTGGACGGAAGGCATTGCCCGCCGTGATGAAGTGAAAAGAAAGCTACTTGATTGGAAAGAAAAAGAGCGTCTGTCTAAATCGAAAGGCAGCGAAGCAGGGCGATTACTCAATCAACGAAAGCAAGAAAAATATCAGCTAGGCTTAGAACTCGCCCAAATAAAGCAACTTGATTTATTTGTTGCACTTTAAGTCAGATAGGCAAAACTACCGATAACGGCATAGAGAAGCTGCAAGTTGCAGGCACGATTGGCGCACTTGGTTATATTAATACTACTAGCAATGGCTGGGAGCGACTAAGAGCTACGCTGCCCGATGGCAGTTATTGGCGCTGGGAGGTTAATCCTGCATCTGCAGCTGACCCAAGATTTAATTATGTCTATCGCTCTGCAAGTGGCGAGCAGCGTTATATAGCTTTTCCCAAATTGGATAAAAATGAAACGGTGGCTTATCAGAGTTGGGTTAATGCCCAAAAAGTCAATAAATCTGGCGATACGATGACAGGCAAGCTCATCGTCCCAATGCTTGAAGTTACCAGTAATAACAATGGTGCAAATAACATCAAAATTGGTGATGATGCCTTTATCGGTGATGATGCCATTGTCCACACGGTTAAAATCAAATCAGCCACCGAGACAACGAAAGGGTTTGTGGCATTTGGTAATGCTTCCTATTGCCTAGGAAAAGATATCAACTATAACAGCGAACCAAATATCCTAGAATGGGAAGGGAATTATATTAGCCTCAAAGCAATAGATGATGGGTGTGCAGGGATAGACTTTTTCCGCTCGGGCAATCAAGGCGATTTCAGGATGCGGCTTGAAGCCTTGCCGGACAGACGATGGAAATTCTGGAATGAAGGCAGCCACGAGATATTTTTGCCTGCTAGGGCGGGGACAGTGGCATTAGCTGGAGACGTTGCTGTATTGACTGGGGTAATCAATCATAATCAAACATTACCTTTGCCCGCAGGATTTAGTGAGTCGCAATGCCGTTGGCTTGTATCAATGCGAGATGACAATGAAAACGGTGCAGAATGGGATGTTAATGAAGGTGAAACTGTAGTTCATAAACGTAACTTTTGCTACACAAATGGACGCACAGTTATCGCTTACACTCGTATATTTAATGATAGGGGCAATATATATCAGGACTTACCAGGCAACGTAAATTACATTG
>NZ_JBMMGT010000048.1:0-3676 GCF_049366555.1 Avibacterium volantium
AAAATGGCACAGTCTAAACCGTGCCATTTGTGAATTGAAATTGTGGGCTGGGGTTATTGCTTACGCCAAGTCGTACCATTTGCACCGTCTTCTAACACAATGCCCATTGCGTTGAGCTGATTGCGGGCTTCATCGGCGGCGGCCCAGTTTTTGGCAGCGCGGGCTTCGTTGCGTTGTTTGATTAAGGCCTCGATTTTTGCCACTTCATCATCGTCAGCGCCTGCTTGTAAGAAACTTTCAGGATCTTGTTGCAATAAGCCTAAAATATCGCCTAATTCACGCAAACGTGCAGCAAGTTGATTTGCTTTAGTTTTATCTTCGCCTTTCAATTTATTAATTTCACGCGCCATTTCAAATAGCACAGAAATGGCATTTGGCGTGTTGAAATCATCGTCCATCGCCTCTTTAAATTGTGCGACAAATTCTTCACCGCCTTGTGGGGCGACAGTGGCATCGGTGTCGCGTAATGCTGTATATAAACGCTCTAATGCGCCTTGCGCAAGGTTAAGATTTTCTTCGCTGTAATTAAGCTGGCTACGGTAATGGGCGGTGAGTAAGAAATAACGCACTACTTCGCCGTTATAATGATTTAACACATCGCGAATGGTGAAGAAATTGCCAAGAGATTTCGACATTTTTTCTTTATCCACCATAATCATTCCCGAGTGAATCCAATAATTGACATATTCACCATCGTGCGCGCAGCAGGATTGGGCAATTTCGTTTTCGTGGTGTGGGAACATTAAATCGGAACCGCCACCGTGAATATCAAAATGATCGCCTAGCTGTTTGCTGTTCATTGCGGAACACTCAATATGCCAGCCCGGACGACCTTTGCCCCAAGGGGAATCCCAGCTTGGTTCATTCGGTTTAGACATTTTCCATAGCACAAAATCCATCGGGTTTTTCTTGATTTCTGAAATCTCAATTCGTGCGCCTGCTTGCAGTTGGCTGAGATCTTGACGCGATAACTTGCCGTATTGTGGAAAACTTTCAATATCAAACATCACATCACCATTTTCTGCCACATAAGCATGTCCACGTTGAATTAATTTCTCAACAATATCAATGATTTCTGGAATATGGTGGGTGGCGCGCGGTTCAACATTCGGACGTAAAATATTGAGCACATCAAAATCGCGGTACATTTCTGTCACCATACGATCTACAAGCTGATCGCAGGTTTCTTTGTTTTCTAAGGCGCGTTTAATGATTTTGTCGTCCACATCGGTAATGTTACGCACATAAGTGAGATCGTAACCCAAATAGCGCAAATAACGTGCAATCACATCAAAACAAACAAAGGTGCGTCCGTGGCCAATATGGCATAAATCATAAACGGTTACGCCGCACACATACATTCCCACTTTATTCGGGTGAATGGGGGTAAAAACTTCTTTTTCTCGACTTAAGGTATTGAAAATTTTTAGCATTTGTTTGTTTCTCTTGAAGTGATGAAATTAGACAAAATAAATGAGCTGGAATTATACCGCACTTTTGTGAAATAATAACCGCCTTTGATACACAAGAGGAATATTACGATGACAATGGTTACATTACACACAAATTTGGGCGACATCAAAATTAAATTAAACAGCGAAAAAGCGCCGAACACCGTGGAAAACTTCTTAAACTACTGCAAAAGTGGCTTTTATGATAACACAATTTTCCACCGTGTTATTGATGGTTTTATGATCCAAGGTGGTGGAATGGAAGCGGGTATGCGTGAAAAAAATACCAACGCACCAATCAAAAATGAAGCCAACAATCGCCTAAGCAACAAACGTGGCACAATCGCAATGGCGCGCACCTCTGATCCACATTCTGCAACGGCGCAATTCTTTATTAACGTGGCAGACAACACGTTCTTGGATTATCGTTCAAAAGAAATGTTCGGCAAAGAAGTGGTGCAAGATTGGGGCTATGCCGTGTTCGGTGAAGTGATTGAAGGAATGGACGTGGTGGATAAAATCAAGGGCGTGAAAACAGGCAACAAAGGTTTTCACCAAGACGTGCCAGTGGACGATGTGGTAATCCAGTCTGTTACCGTAGAATAAGATTGACGAATATTGATGAATAAAGGAGGCTTGCCTCCTTTTAAAATAGCCAAAATTTCCACCGCACTTTTCTCGCACTTTTCTAAGGAGATCGCGATGCAAAATGAAAAATGGTTGCAATGGATAATCGAATTGCAAGGCTTGGCACAAGCGGGCTTGTTTTATTCTAACAATAAATTTGATTTGGAGCGTTTTCAGCGTATCAGAGAAATCAGTGCAGAAATGTTGCAAGCCCAATCGGATTTGCCTTTAGCGCGCGTAACCCAGTTATTTTGTAACGAAACGGGCTATCAAACGCCAAAAATTGATACCAGAGCGGCAATTTTTCAAGATGATCAAATTTTGCTCGTGCAAGAAGAAAATGGCTTGTGGGCATTACCCGGTGGCTGGTGTGATGTGATTGCCACGGTAAAAGAAAATGTGGTGAAAGAAGTCAAGGAAGAAGCGGGGCTAGATGCCGTTGCTGAATTTGTTATCGCCTTGCAAGATCACGCGAAAAATAATCCACCAGCTCTCGCGCATAATGTGTGCAAAGTGTTTATTTACTGTCGAGCTACAGGGGGAGAATTTATACCAAACAGCGAAACCTTAGCCAGTGGCTATTTTTCCTTACACAACTTACCTCCTTTGGCGACAGGCAAAACCACTGAAGCACAAATAAAAATGTGTTTTCAGGCACACCAAGCCGAGCATTGGCAGACCATTTTTGATTAACAGGAATTCCCGTGCCATTTTTTGATACTCACACCCACCTTGATTATTTACTTGCGACAACCCAACAGCCGTTGGCAGAACTGATGGAAGAAAGCCAACAAGCTGGCGTTGAGAAAATGCTTGTGGTGGCGGTGCAAGCAGAAGATTTTAAAAATATTGAAAAAATCACCGCACTTTATCCTGAGCAGCTTTACTATGGCTTGGGCTTGCACCCATTGTATATCAAGCAGCATCGCGTGGCGGATTTAGACTTATTGGCGCAACGTCTTGCTAATCGCCCTAAAAATCTCACTGCCGTGGCTGAAATCGGCTTAGAAAAAGGCGTGCCAGAGTTATTAATCCCTGAATTATGGCAAAAGCAATGCGAATTTTTTGAAGCGCAACTGAGCCTAGCCAAAGCCAATCTGCTACCTGTTAATCTACATTCACGCAAATCCCACGAAGATCTTTATCGCTTCTTAAAAAGCGCACAGCTTAGCGTTACCGGCGTGGTACATGGCTTTTCAGGCAGCTATGAACAAGCCAAACGCTTTGTCGATTTAGGCTATAAAATCGGTGTAGGCGGCGTTATCACTTACGCCCGCGCCAACAAAACCCGTGAAACTATCAAACGCCTGCCGCTAGACAGTTTATTACTCGAAACCGACAGCCCTGATATGCCCGTATTCGGCTTCCAAGGCCAACCCAACCGCCCAATGCGCGTGCGAGAAACATTCAAGGTGTTATGTGAATTAAGGACAGAAAACCCTGATGAGATTGAAGCACGGATTTGGGGGAATAGTGTTAGGTTATTTGGGTGATTGTTGTTTTTCGTTGGGATTGATGACGGATTGCGCCGTTGGCGACTTCCTTTCTTTTGCTTACCCAAAAGAAAGGAAGCAAAGAAAAGAAAAGGGAACCCCGAT
>NZ_JBMMGT010000049.1:0-3498 GCF_049366555.1 Avibacterium volantium
GTTGAGGCAATAGTAATAATGAACGGTTTTTTTATAGAATGTTGATTAATGTTCATAATCATACTCACTTATACAAAAAGATTGATAAGAAAGTATTAGCTGAACTTACAATAAAGAAGAGATATTGAGAAAATCTTATCTTACAACAATAACTTAAGACTTGATTTTAAATGGTGCCCGAGGGCGGACTTGAACCGCCACGACTCGAAAGTCGAGGGATTTTAAATCCCTTGTGTCTACCGATTTCACCACTCGGGCTGAGTGATATTGCTGACTGCGGTTGCATTATGGAGGCGTGTCCCGGAGTCGAACCGAGCTACATGGATTTGCAATCCAGTGCATAACCGCTTTGCTAACACGCCGTAGCGTAAATTGGAGCGGGAAACGAGGCTCGAACTCGCGACCCCGACCTTGGCAAGGTCGTGCTCTACCAACTGAGCTATTCCCGCTTTCGCTGCAACACATTCGCTGTCAGTGGCGTGCATTTTACTGACTTCTTGAACGCTGTCAATTAAAAATATGAAAAAATATTATTGATTGATGAAAAAAAATGCAAGACGCGTAAATATGCTTTAAAACAAAGCGATTTATGGATAATTTTAGATCGTTTTTAATCTTTTTATATCATCGCAAAACTAAATTTAAAATCTACTTTAAACAGGCGATCCTTTGTGCCAAAATGTGGCAATGCTATTTATCCATACTGCACGGCATCATTCTCTTGCTGAATAAAAGTGCGGTGAAATTTTTTGCAATTTTTACGAGGAATAATATGACACAGCAATACAAAATCGAAACACTACTCGCGCAAGCAGGCAATCGCACAGATGAAAGAACAGGCGCAGTATCTACGCCTATTTTCCTTTCTACCGCCTATGGTCATCACGGTATTGGGGAAAGCACGGGATACGATTACACCCGCACGAAAAACCCTACGCGTACTGTTTTAGAAGAAACCATTGCTAAATTAGAAGGCGGGGAACGCGGTTTCGCTTGCGCTTCTGGTATGGCGGCAATTCAGTTAATTATGCAATTATTCGCTGCGCCCGATGAATGGATTGTGTCTAGCGATGTGTATGGCGGCACTTATCGTTTATTAGATTTTGCCTATAAAAATACTCACGGAGTGAAGCCAGTTTATGTGAATACGGCCTCTCTTGATGCCATTGAGCAGGCGATTACACCAAATACCAAAACGATTTTTGTGGAAACGCCGTCAAATCCATTAATGGAAGAATGTGATGTCCCAGCCATTGCAAAATTGGCGAAAAAGCACAATTTATTACTTATCGTAGATAATACATTCTTAACGCCGGTGCTATTCCGTCCTTTGGAATGTGGCGCGGATATTGTGATCCACAGCGGAACAAAATATATCGCAGGGCATAATGATGCCTTAGTGGGCTTGGTAGTCGCCAATGGGCAAGAGCTTTGTGATCGTCTGTTTTATATCCAAAATGGTGCGGGTGCTGTGCTTTCGCCATTTGATAGCTTTTTGACCATTCGTGGAATGAAAACCTTGGCATTGCGTATGGAACGTCATCAAAAAAATGCACAAGAACTCGCGAAATTCCTTGCTGAACAGCCACAAGTGAAAGATGTACTTTATCCAAATAAAGGCGGAATGCTCTCTTTCCGTTTGCAAGATGAATCTTGGGTTAATCCATTCTTAAAAGCGATTAAACTCATTACCTTTGCAGAAAGCCTTGGCGGCACAGAAAGTTTCATCACTTATCCAGCGACTCAAACCCATATGGATATTCCTGAGGCGGAACGTATTGCGCGTGGTGTGTGTAATTGTCTGCTACGTTTCTCAGTGGGCTTAGAAGATGTGGAAGATCTCAAAGCGGATCTGTTACAAGCTTTCGCCCAGTTAAAATAACAAAACAGGGAGAATAAAATGAGAGTCGCTGTTTATAGTACCAAAAGCTACGATCGCAAATATTTAGAATTAGTCAATGTGAAGTATGGATTTGAGCTTGAGTTCTTTGATTTTATGCTCACGGAATCTACCGCCAAAATGGCAGAACATTGCGATGTGGTGTGCATTTTTGTGAATGACGATGGCAGCCGAAAAGTATTGGAAAAATTGGCCGCACTTGGAGTAAAAATGGTGGCCTTGCGCTGCGCTGGTTTTAATAATGTGGATCTCAAAGCCGCACAAGAATTAGGTATTCAAGTGGTTCGTGTACCAGCTTATTCGCCAGAATCGGTGGCAGAACATACCGTAGGTTTAATGCTTACCCTAAATCGCCGCATTCACCGCGCTTATCAACGTACGCGTGAAGCGAATTTTTCCCTTGAAGGATTGGCAGGCTTCAATATGCACGGGCGCACAGTCGGGGTGATTGGCACAGGGAAAATCGGCATTGCCGTAATGCGGATTTTAAAAGGGTTTGGTATGCATATTTTGGCTTACGATCCGTTTAAAAATCCTGTTGCAGAAGAATTGGGGGCAGAATATGTGGAATTAAACGAATTATATGCCCGTTCGCAAGTGATTACGCTACATTGCCCCGCAACCCCTGAAAATCATCACCTGCTGAATCGTGAAGCCTTTGCGAAAATGCGAGATGGCGTGATGATTATTAACACCAGTCGCGGCACGTTGATCGATACACAGGCAGCGATTGATGCGTTAAAACAGCGTAAAATCGGGGCGTTAGGAATGGACGTGTATGAAAACGAGCGAGATCTTTTCTTTGAAGACAAATCAAATGAAGTGATTCAAGATGATGTTTTCCGCCGTTTATCTTCGTGCCATAACGTGTTGCTCACAGGGCATCAGGCATTCTTAACGGAAGAAGCGCTGACCAGTATTTCTAACGTAACCTTAGAAAATATTTACAGCCTAAAAACAGGCAAACCTTGCCCAAATTTAGTGCTGCTATCTTAACTTTTAACAATTACATTGATTAGTGATGATAGCTTGAATTTATGCTATCATCGCCCCATATTAAGGAAAACGCCATAGCCTATGGCGAATTAGATAATAGAAAATAAGGAAAATAAAATGAGTGAAGTATTACATACCACTGACGCTACTTTCGAAGCTGATGTTTTAAGATCAGATGTGCCTGTATTATTAGATTTCTGGGCGCCTTGGTGTGGCCCTTGTCGTATGGTTGGCCCAATTCTTGATGAATTAGCGGCGGAATTAGGCGATAAAGTGAAAATCGTGAAAATCAACATTGACGAAAACCAAGCAACACCAGCCCAATTTGGCGTTCGCAGCATTCCAACTTTATTAATGTTTAAAGAAGGAAAAGCCGTTGCTTCGCAAGTAGGCGCATTGCCTAAAAATCAATTAGCAGCGTTTATTGCACAAAATAGTTAATCCACCAAGAATAACCCCATCAGATGATGGGGTTTGTTTTATTGATACTTATCTTATCTTTTCTTTCTTGTTTTTATTGATTTCATTCTAAAATAAGTGCGGTGATTTTTTGCAAAGTTTTTGTAATTAAAGGGCTATTGTATTACCTCATTTTATCTTCC
>NZ_JBMMGT010000050.1:0-2716 GCF_049366555.1 Avibacterium volantium
AGACTGTAAAAAGCCCTCTACGTCTTTTTCACCCGTTGAAAGTGCGGTGATTTTCCAGCGAGAAAGTTCATCGTTCCCGCCCTCTTTCATTCCTTTGGCTCGCCCTTTTTCGTTGAACAGTGAATAGGCGATATTTTCCACATCATAAATCTTTTTGGCTTGCCCCAATTCATCAAGGGTAATAAAGCCGTCATTTCTAGCCGCGGCTTCGTTGCTTAATGCGGTGGCGGTAGTGTTCCAACTCAAATCAATTAAATCAGGGTTGCCATAAAGACTATTAGCGATGTTTAGCGTGGTGGTTTTCCCCTTGCTCGAAGAATTGAATAAATGCACGCCAAAACTTTTTGCATTAATCAGGCGTAAAAGCGGGCTAGCTAAGGCGGTAGCAATACCTAACATCATAGACGTGTTTTTGTTGGCATAGCGGGCAATTTCTTGCTGCCAGCTTTCAAGCGTGCCTTTGGTGTCATAGCCGCCCGCATTGGCGCTTTTGTTTTTGAAGATTATAGGTTGGCTAGGTTCGCCCAAAATCTCACCGCTAGGCAATAAATACGCCCCATTATGCCAGCCTGTGGAATGCGTAACCGCCCAAGATTGCACATTCAGCCCCAGGGCGTGAAAATGCTCAACAAGGTTTTGTGCAATCCCTGTTTTCGGTGTCATTTTAAAGCCTTGGTTTTTGAGCAATCGCCAAGCGGTATCAGTGCCAAAATCACCGCAATTTATGGCTTCAATGCGGGGTTCTTTTTCGTCTGGATTGTGCCATTGGAAAATATAGAAATAATCGCCGTTTTCGTTTTTACCTTTGCCGACTAATTCCAGTTTATCGCAGATCCATTTCAAATCTTCTCGCAGCACCTCGCCCGTGTCTTTGTCTAGCTTTGGCACCACATAAAAAAGCCCCTCAAGTAGCCCATTCTCTCTATAATCAATGTAAGGCGATGTTTTCGGGGCGTTTTGGTCAATGCTGGCTTGTGCGATGATCTTTGCCGTTTCCGCTTCGCCTTTGCGTATGCGCTCAATATAGGGGCTGAAGTTTTCGATTAATTCCCCAGTTGCAACATTATGCAAAGAAACCACTTTTGCGGCGGTTTTGGTGGCTAAATTATGGCAAATTGCTGTGCGTTGGGGTTCGCTTAATTGCCCGCATTCAAACAGTTTAATGTATTCTTGCGTTTTCGGCGCAAGGGTTTGTTCGGGGATATTTTTAAGCGGATTTTCTCCAAAAATATAAGGCTTGAAATCGCAGCCTAATTTAAGCAAGTTTTCATTGAGCATTTGCCATAATGTGCCATTTCCGTTATCCCACGCTTGCCACGCTTCATCACCAATTAGAATGATTTGATCTTCTTGCGGTTTAGGTTTTGTGGGTCTGTATTTTCTTGTTCCGTTCATCATAATTTCTAACCTTTTTTGCGTTGCTCACCGCCTTAAATGAATAAGGCGGCGTGAATTAATTAAGCGGGTAATTGAGCCGTTTTGTTCCGTTTTGGCATTGTTTTGTTTGTTTGCCTTCCAAGACTTAAGCGATTGGTGGTTTTTTCCGTTGGAATATGTGCGGCTAAATAAACAACCAATAAAGGCAGCTTTGTGTACGTCATCATTGCCCCCCTTGCTCTAATAAGAACGTGCTGAACTGGTCGAACTCTCGTTCTAAATTGTCATTCAGCAATTGGGCGATAATCATCAAATCAAAATGAATGCACTGCTTGGCGTAAATCAGTTCCTTATCTTTTGAAGTCATATACTCTTGAAAATTACGATCCATTACTTCAAAAAGTGAGTTATTTAAGCCAATTAAGCCCTCTAAAGCTTGCAATTTGTCTGCTAGGTTCGTTTCTTCGCTTGGGCGTGGGCGATAGTGGCGCATTAGGTTGTTAATGCGTTGTATGCTTGTAAGGTTATTTTTAATGCACATAGTCGCCCCCTTTATCTTCCTTTTCTATTGGCGTGGTTGTTTTTATTCCTTGCTCTATGATTTTCATCATCGCTTTTAAGGTTTGTTGGCTTGAATACTCACTTAAGGCAGAATTGCTATATCTTGCTTCTCTAATTTCCTTAAGTGAGCTAAATGCGCTGTTGAGATTGTCTTTTGATAAGGCTTGCTTTGCTTGTTTAAGCAAAATTTCTATTGTTGATAACTCATCTAAAAGATCGGCTTTAGTGAAATTAGGCATTGTTCACCCCCTTAATGCGGGCAAAGCAAATCGCCTCTTGTGGAGTGAGGTTTAGGAATTGGCGCGCGTGCGCTTCGCTTTTGGCATAGGTTGAAACGTGTAGGCGAGAGCCGACTAATTGGAATTTGTAGATCATTGCTGATAGTCCTTGTGTTGAGTGATTAAGGGCTATCGCTAAACTTGTCACGATTTGGCGATAGCGTGTAGCAGGGTGACAAACTGGAACACAAGGTAAACCAGCCAATCGCAAGGATTGCCTACTACACGCCATCATTGAGAGAATCACCGCTGGGCGGTTTTCTTTGGGTGTGTGAAATCTACGAACAAAAAAAGCACGGGTTGGCGTGCTGTTCGCCTTGTGTATATTCAGCTTGTCACGGCTGGCTTTCGATTTTGCGAAAGCGAGAATACTGTAATTTTCAAAGGCGTTTTCTGTCAAGAAAAAATCTGCAAAAAAAGCACCGCACTTATAAAAAAATGGCGTGAAGCCCTTGATTTTCGGGCGTTTTGGTGTATTATGAAATTTATTCATAGCATTT
>NZ_JBMMGT010000051.1:0-2676 GCF_049366555.1 Avibacterium volantium
GAAAGGCTATGAATAAATTTCATAATACACCAAAACGCCTTAAAATCAAGGCATTCACGTCATTTTTTTATCAGTGCGGTGCTTTTTTTGCAGATTTTTGCTTGACAGAAAACACCTTTGAAAATTACAGTATTCTCGCTTTCGCAAAATCGAAAGCCAGCCGTGAGAAGCTGAATAAACAAATGGCGAACAGCACGCCAACCCGTGCTTTTTTTGTTCGTAGATTTCACACCCCCAAAGAAAACCGCCCAGCGGTGATTCTCTCTATGATGGCGTGTAGTGGGCAACCCTTTGCGGTTGGCTGCGTTCCATTTGTCGCAGTTTCTCACCCTGCTACACGCTATCGCCAAACCGTGAGAAGTTTAGCGATAGCCCAAATTATTCAACAAATGGAGCTATCAGCAATGATCTACAAATTTCAATTGCTAGGCACACGCCTACACATTTCAACCTATGCCAAAAGCGAAGCACAAGCCCGCCAATTCTTAAATTTAAGCCGTGAAAAAGCCGTTTTTGTGGCAAGAATGAAAGGGGGCTTATATGTCTAATTCAAATAAAAAAAGCATACAACGCATTAAAAACCTAATGCGCCACTATCGCCCACAACCCAACAAAGAAACGGGATTAAGTGAAAAATTGCAAGCCTTATCTAACTTAATTGGCTTAAACAACTCGCTTTTTGAAGTGATGGATCGCAATTTTCAAGAGTATATGACTTCAAAAGATAAGGAACTGATTTACGCCAAGCAGTGCATTCATTTTGATTTGATGATTATCGCCCAATTACTGAATGACAATTTAGAACGAGAGTTCGACCAATTCAGCACGTTCTTATTAGAGCAAGGGGGCAATGATGATCACTAAACGCATTACCCTACCAGATGGCACGCTTATTGAGTTTTTCGCCAATAATACGGAAGAAATGGCGTTAATGTTGCCAGAATACGCCGAACAGATCGCCCAAAAACGGGCGGCACGCTTGCAGCAGCTAAAAGAAATCCAACGCAACCAGAAAAAAGCCCGCAGAAAGCACCTACAACGCCAAAAGCAGGCAAGACGCAGAACAAGGGGGCAATAATGACGTACACAAAATTGCCTTTATTGGTTGTTTATTTAGCCGCACATATTCCAACGGAAAAAGCCGCCAATCGCTTAAGTCTCGGAAGGCAAGCAAATAAAACAATGCCACAACGGAACAAAACGGCTCAATTACCCGCTTAATTAATTCACCGCCTTATTCATTTAAGGCGGTGAGCAACGCAAAAAAGGTTAGAAATTATGATGAACGGAAAAAGAAAATATCAACCAAGCAAACCAAAACCGCAAGAAGATCAAATCATTCTAATTGGTGATGAAGCGTGGCAAGCGTGGGATAACGGAAATGGCACATTATGGCAAATGCTCAATGAAAACTTGCTTAAATTAGGCTGCGATTTCAAGCCTTATATTTTTGGTGAAAATCCGCTTAAAAATATTCCCGCACTTACCCTTGCACCAAAAACGCAAGAATACATTAAACTGTTTGAATGCGGGCAATTAAGCGAGCAACAACGCACAGCAATTTGCCATAATTTGGCCACAAAAACCGCCGCAAAAGTGGTTTCTTTGCATAATGTTGCAACTGGGGAATTAATCGAAAACTTCAGCCCCTATATTGAGCGCATACGCAAAGGCGAAGCGGAAACGGCAAAAATCATCGCACAAGCCAGCATTGACCAAAACGGCCCGAAAACATCGCCTTACATTGATTATAGAGAGAATGGGCTACTTGAGGGGCTATTTTATGTTGTGCCTAAGCTAGATAAAGACACAGGCGAGGTGCTGCGAGAAGATTTGAAATGGATCTGCGATAAACTGGAATTAGTCGGCAAAGGTAAAAACGAAAACGGCGATTATTTCTATATTTTCCAATGGCACAACCCAGATGAAAAAGAACCCCGCATTGAAGCCATAAATTGCGGTGATTTTGGCACTGATACCGCTTGGCGATTGCTCAAAAATCAAGGCTTTAAAATGACACCGAAAACAGGGATTGCACAAAACCTTGTTGAGCATTTTCACGCCTTGGGGCTGAATGTGCAATGTTGGGCGGTTACGCATTCCACAGGTTGGCATAATGGGGCGTATTTATTGCCTAGCGGTGAGATTTTGGGCGAACCTAGCCAACCTATTATCTTCAAAAACAAAAGCGCCAATGCGGGCGGCTATGACACCAAAGGCACGCTTGAAAGCTGGCAACAAGAAATTGCCCGCTATGCTAACAAAAACACGTCTATGATGTTAGGCATTGCTACCGCCTTAGCTAGCCCACTTTTACGCCTGATTAATGCAAAAAGTTTTGGCGTTCATTTATTCAATTCTTCAAGTAAGGGGAAAACAACCACGCTTAACATTGCCAATAGTCTTTATGGCAACCCTGATTTAATTGATTTGAGTTGGAACACTACCGCCACCGCCTTAAGCAACGAAGCCGCGGCTAGAAATGACGGCTTTATTACCCTTGATGAATTGGGGCAAGCCAAAAAGATTTATGATGTGGAAAATATCGCCTATTCACTTTTCAATGAAAAAGGGCGGGCCAAAGGAATGAAAGAAGGCGGCAATGATGAGCTTTCACGCTGGAAAATCACCGCGCTTTCAACGGGTGAAAAAGACGTAGAAGGCTTTTTGCAATCC
>NZ_JBMMGT010000052.1:0-1646 GCF_049366555.1 Avibacterium volantium
ACGGTTCACAAAAATAGGCAATTCCCATTCATTATCTAGCGGAATTTCGCTATTTATCCCTTTTTCAATCTTATTAAGTAGCATTTGTTTTACGGCATATTCAAGCGTGCCTTTGTAGCTGTCATCAAGGGGATTAGGTTGCGCAACGCCGCTATATTTGAGCAATGAATAAAGGCGGGTTAGGGTGTCTTTTTGTTCATTTAAGAAGTTTTCAAATAATGCGTTAAATTCAGCTAGTAGGCTTTTTTCTCGCATTTGCAAAATTTGCTGATATTCGTTAAATAAATGTTCTTTCTGTTGATATATTTTAGCGTCTATTTCTTCTAAATAGGCTTGGTAATATTCAATTCGTGTTTTTATACCCGTTTCAGCCTGTTTTAATGCAACATAATCATCAGCTGAAATAAAATTTTCTTTTTCTAGCTTGTTTTCTGCATTATTCGCTTGTTCGATTAAATCTTGCTGAAGTGCGGCAATAATATTCTGCGTTTTGCTTTTTTCTTTCAGAAGATTATCTAAGGCTTGTTTTTCAGCTAGATATTTCGTTTTATGTTGCTGAAATTCGGTTTTTGGTTTTTCCATTGGTTAAATCTCTTTTTGTGCGTTGATTTTGCTTTCTATCCAGTCTTCTATTTCACTTTCCAGCCAAGCACGGCGATTTGCTGAAATGCTGATAGCGTGCGGGAATTCATTTCTTGCCATTAATGTGTAAATGGTCGTTTTTTTCAGGCTTGTGCGGTCAATTACTTGCTCAAGGCTGATAAATCGCTGTTTTCTTTGGTTTTCACTCACATTTTTAGCCCCTTGTTTTTTGTTTCCGCCCTGTTTCATTGGCGTTCGTTTTGGTTCGTGTTAAGGATAAAAAAGGGGCGTTTTTTTGTCATTTTGTTTAAATTGTGAAGGTGAAGCCCACAAAATCAGGCTTATTTTTTATGTAGCAATGCCAAAAATAAGGCTAGAAATGTGATAAGGGCAAAATTTAGCCAAAAAGCACCGCACTTTCTTATAACTAAAAGCACAATTTTTTGCGTTTTTTTGCGTTGATTTGCGTTAAATAAACGTGGTTTATGAATTTAATTCATACCAGGCAGGGCAAGGCTTGAACCATCACCGCAATTTGCGTTGAAATCACTACATTTACTGCGCGGGCGTGGCGAGGGTATGCTAGCGATTTTTCAGCCGTGCTTTTTCCAGCGTTTAGCGCAACTAGAAGCCCATCAAGAAGGGAAAATAAAAAATATGTAAATAGACTAAGCTAAAATAAACGCCCCAAAATGGGCGTTTTATAGCGTTTTTGATGGCTGTATATAAATACAATAAAAATGAGCTAGTTTTTATATATGAATTATTTTCATATTCTATTTTTGAATATAAATTTAATAATAACAGTCATATATGATTTTTCTTGCTTTTTAACCATTAGAAATAGATGATTATTTAACATATTCAACTTTCATTAAGGATTAAAAGAATGAAAAAACTTCTTACATTCGGGCTTATTCTTTCCTTACTATTCGGCGGATTAAATCCAGCACTAGCAAAAGAGAAAGCTAAAAAGAAAAGCAGCATAGTTAAGAAAGCAGTCATTGCCTATGTTGCCTATAAAGTCATAACGAGTGGCAAAGACAAAAAAGAAGAAAGCAAAC
>NZ_JBMMGT010000053.1:0-1438 GCF_049366555.1 Avibacterium volantium
GCAAAACGGGCATTTGATATTGATTGCCATTAATTCCCCTATTGGTTGGTTGTTCTTGTTTCGCTATCCAAGCCCGCACGCTTTCCATATTCCAGCGCAAGCAGTTGCCGATCTTGATTGGCTTTGGAAATGTGCCGCTTTTGCTGTATTTATGAATGGCTGTTTTTGAAATGCCAAGCAACGCACAAACTTCTTTGGCATTGGCATAGCGGGATAATGTGATCGTTTCGGTCATAGTTTCCCCTGTGGTTTTTGGTTGGTTGAAAAAAGTTCTTTTTGTTCGTTCTGTGCTTTAAGCGTGTTTTTGTTCGGGGGGAATGGTATGCGGGTGAGCAAATAGAAAAAATGGAAATAATCCTTTATTTCTTAGAAAAAAGTATTATTTCCATTAAAGAATAGCTATTTTAACGGGTCTATTATCTTGATTTTGTGCGGATCTCTAGCATAATCGCCGCCTTTGTATCCAATCCCCCATTCATTAAGCCAAAGTGTATAAGTTTTAATATCAGCTTTCTGTTTTTCTGGATATTCTTTTTCTATATACCGCTTTATTGCATTTGCTATTGCATTTTTGGAATGTTTCGGATTTTTTGAAAATGTTTCTTCAGCAATGAGTCTAGCTATTTCTTTTGAGTTGTTCTCTGGTCTTCCAAGTTTTCTTATTTCTTCTCTCACAATTTGACTTTTATCTAACCAAGTTAAATTCATTTTTAATAATTCTATATCATCATTTAATATAAAAAGCTCTTCACGTTCTAGCTTTAGCTGATTATATTTATTTTCAAAGTTACAAAATAAAACGATGATATTTTCACTTTCTTTTGTTGGCGGAGTGTGTAATTTGCTATTTTTCCCTACATATATGAAATTATCTAAAAATATATCTTTCGGAATAATGAAAGAATCAAGGTAAAAGCTGATAAATCCATATAAAACATCTAAATTTGATTTTAGTTTCTTTTGAGTCTGTTTATTTTCAAATTGAAATTCATTTGGTATTGTTAACCCAAGTATTGAATGGAGCCCTATTTTTGTTCTTACAAAAGAATGATAAGATTCTAATTTAGGTGGGAATCCTTTTATCCCTGCTAACTTTACAGTATTATTTTCATCTAATTCTATAAAATGATTTCCTATTTTTATTCCAATGTTCTCAATATAATAAAATTTAGCACAAATTTGTAAGCGGTTAGTTATTGCAAAATGCAATAAATCATCAATAGTAACTAGTTCACCGCTTTCCCTTGTTAATTTTTCTGCTGCTTGCTCTAGGCTATACCACTTTCTAGGTGGTAAAGTTATTTTTTGTTGTGCCATTTTGATTTAATCCTTGATTTATTTGATGGTTATTTGATTGTTGTTTGATAGCAAAAAAGCCCGTTATTGGGCTGTTATAGGTCATCTAGGCTAACTTTTACAGGGTCAATGGTTGCAAGGC
>NZ_JBMMGT010000054.1:0-1399 GCF_049366555.1 Avibacterium volantium
ACCTTGCAACCATTGACCCTGTAAAAGTTAGCCTAGATGACCTATAACAGCCCAATAACGGGCTTTTTTGCTATCAAATAACAATCAAATAAATCAAGGATTAAATCAAAATGGCACAGCAAAAAATAACTTTACCGCCTAGGAAATGGTATAGCCTAGAGCAAGCAGCAGAAAAATTAACAAGGGAAAGCGGTGAACTAGTTACTATTGATGATTTATTACATTTTTATGTTCTAGGAAAATTAGATTTATCTGTATTTATTAAACGTTATCCCGCAACGATAACTATTGGTAGCCTTACATTTTCTAAACACCCTCAAAATAAAAACACTTATAAATTTAATAGAATAGGATTTTATTTAATTGAATACCCCGAGAAAAAAATTGATATTGATACTTTTTTAATTCAAAAAGGTGCAAAATTCACGATTTCAAATAAAATCTCAACGATGGAAACCTATTCTAATAAATTGAAAGATTTTATTTACATCATTGGCTTTATGAATATTTATGTAACTACTGAAACTAGCCCAATAAAAGAAAGAGAGATAAAAGAAAAAGGTATTTTAATGAATGGATTTTTTAATTACTTGTCTTTTATTGATGAAGATTTAGGGCAGGTTATCGCTCAAATTAACATTCAACATAGTGAAGATATTTATTTGCCGCTAGATGATTTATATATTGTAGATAAAGACCTTGACAATCTAATTAATGGCACAGCGCATAGAGATTACATAGCAAAAGCGATTTCAGCCAATAAAGGAAGAATTGAACACCCAAATAAACTTGATATTTTAAGAATTGCAAAAGCTACCTTTCAAATCTATCCAAAATATTCTAGAAACGCACTAGCAAAAGCAATTAGGGAATATGCTAAAAATGTGATGAAGATTCACCCTAATCCAACCCTTAAAACCTACGATAATTGGCTTAAAGAATTAGAAATAGGTTACAAAGGAAAGGATTTTGAAAGAGATACTAAAAAACTAAAAATCATTGATTTAAAATAAATTTTTTCCTTTATCCTTAATGGAAATAATCCTTTTTTCTAAGAAATAAAGGATTATTTCCATTTTTTCTATTTGCTCACCCGCCTACCATTCCCCCGACGAACAAATTTACAAAACGAACACAGGCTAACGTTATTTTACACAATCACAGGGAAAAGAATGGAACAACAAACCACACCGCAATTTTATTCAACTGAAACCATTTGCAGAATGTTAGATGTATCTCGCCAATTTCTTTATGAGGCTGTTAAAAATGGTGAATTTCCAAAGCCTATCAAGATAGGGCGATTGAATCGCTATAAAGCTGATGAAGTTCTCGCATATATCGAAACCCAAACTAACCAATAGGAAACGCAATGGCAATTAACATTAAATGCCCGTTTTGT
>NZ_JBMMGT010000055.1:0-1353 GCF_049366555.1 Avibacterium volantium
TGTCAATGATCTTCTAAAATTGAACCACAAAGATCCATCAAAAGTGATCCACTTCAATTATCCTCAATGAGTTAATTACGATGTTTAAATCGATAAGATTCATTCCCTGTTTCCAATATATAACAGTGATGAATGAGTCTATCTAAAAGTGCATTCGTCATCTTTGCCTCCGTAAACAATGTTCCCCATTCTGAAAACTCAAGATTTGTCGTGATTATTACACTGGTATGTTCATGAAGTTGACTCATTAAATGAAACAACAACGCTCCCCCCTTTTGGCTAAAAGGTAAATACCCCAGTTCATCCAGGATAATGACATCCTGGCGGGTCATTTGAGAAACAAGCTTAAATTGCTTAGTTTGGCTATCTAACTCAAGTTGATTGACTAAATCCAACACATTCCAAAAGCGGACCTTATAGCCTTGCTCTGCCGCCTGTAGTCCTAAGGCTGTTGCTAAGTGGGTTTTCCCTGTTCCAGGTCCACCGACTAAAATAATATTGTGCTTTGTCTTGATATAATCTCCCTCGCATAGTAAGCGAAGATGCGCTTCATCTAAGGGGCTATGAGTAAAATCAAATTCTGCAAAGGTTCTCTGCTGCGGAAATTTGGCTCGTTTTATCCGCCCTAATGTTTGGTTAATCTTTCTTTGTGTTATCTCCACATTCAACAATCGAGCAAGAATATCTAATGTTGGGCGTTTACGTCTTACTCCCTCAATCACGATGTCATCAAATTCAGTTGCCATAGTAGGAAGTTTAAGTTGTTGAAGTAAGTCAATATAGTCTTGTCTTTCCATTATTATCTCCTTAATAGCTTTATTTTAGTGGGGGAAAAGAAGTGGTTCTGCGATATTGCAAAAGTTGGTCAAATTGACTGAGATTCGCTTTAGGCGGGCAAGAAAGAGCCACATGCTTACTCTCAATTTTAGGAATAGTCGGTTCAGTTAGCCTTAAAATAATATTGAGAACCGCTTCGACTGTCGGTAATCCTTGCTCTAAAGCAAGTTCTGCAGCGGTTACCCCAACCTCTTCACCAAAATCCGCAATTAAGCTTAATACTTTTACCATCGCTTTATCGCCTCGCGGTTGTTTAAGTAAATGGTGTTGAAGGGTTTTAATGGCAGGAGGAAGCGCCCAACCTTGAAAAGGTTCCCCATGACGTAATGCACCGGGCTTTTGTTTTAACGCAGAGAGATAGTGAAGAGGATTATAGCTGGTTCCGCCTTTAGTAAATTGACGCGGATGACGAGAAACAATTTGGTTTTGGTAAACAAGCACGACCTCTTGAGCCCCAATTTGAGCAATCACCTCTTTTCCACATAGGTGGCAAGGTACGCTATAACGGTGAGAATC
>NZ_JBMMGT010000056.1:0-1088 GCF_049366555.1 Avibacterium volantium
TGTTAATGATCATGCAAAAATGAACCAGGTAGACGCGGTAAGATCATCGAAAAGTGATCCACTGCGTCTTTTGATAAACTCCTTGTTATTTAAACAGGGAATAACCTGGTATGCTTTGTATGGAAACTATCTTAAAAATTCGCCGTCTTTATCATAAAGATGGCCTTTCACAGCGTAAAATCGCTGAAAAACTTCGACTTAGCCGTTGTACTGTAAAAAAATATCTCAACACTATTGAGATGCCACAGTACCAACGTCAACACACAGATGCGCCTAAATTAGGTCCTTATAAGGTGCTGTTAATTGAGCGTCTTCAAGAAGAGATGAGTAAACCACCTGCTCAACGATTAACGGCTGTTCGCCATTTTGAGTACCTGCAAAGTTTGGGGTTTGAAGGAAAATATCCCTGCGTCTCTCGTTTTATTAAACGCTATAAAGCAACGTATTCTCCCTCAGCTACAAACGTCTTTATTCCCCAAAAATTTCCGCTCGGAGAATCTTATCAATTTGATTGGAGTATCGAGAAAGTCATCTTAAATGAAGTGGAAACAAGCGTTAATGTTGCCCATTTTCGATTATGCCATTCTCGAGCTTATTATGTTCGTGCTTATTTTAGGCAAACCTTAGAAATGCTCATGGATGCCCATAATCATGCCTTTGCCTATTTTGGTGGCGTCCCATCACGGGGGATTTATGATAATCCTAAGACTATCGTCAAACAGATAAAACGAGGTAAAGAGCGGGCTTTTAATGAGGGGTTTTTAGCGATGATGAATCATTTTCTGATTGAGCCTGTTGCCTGTACACCTGCCTCTGGGTGGGAGAAAGGGCAAGTAGAGCGACAAGTCCAAACCTTACGTAAACGACTTTTTCGTCCTTTACTCACTTTTTCTTCCCTTGCAGAACTCAATGAGTATTTAAGCGATTGGTGTGCAAAACAGATTAAAACTCAGCCTTGGGTTGAAGATAAACAACAGACTATTGCTCAACGTTTGGAAAAGGAACGCGAAAAACTCTCGCCTTTCAGACCTTACTTAGGTTATCGGACAACGCGTTTGCTTGTTAATACTTCTGCGCTTGTTCTATTT
>NZ_JBMMGT010000058.1:0-1033 GCF_049366555.1 Avibacterium volantium
CCGCAGAAATTCCATTGTGAACAAATTGATTTAGATACCTCTATCAGCTATCCAAAATTAGATCGCATTGCTGGCGTGCTAGAAGTTGATTTCAGCCGAAAATTCGAAGAACACCTAACGACTGAAATTTTATTAAGTTTATTATTAGTTGGCTGGAATGGTAAAAACCGCCTTCAAACCTCTAACCCAGTGATTAATAAATTGGCTGAAGATGTGAAAAAAGGCTGGCTACAAAAAATTCGAGAAAACGCCGTAGATAAATTAATTAGTGCGGCAAACGTAGGGGCTGATCAAGAATATAAAAACCTTAATTATCTAGTGAAAGCTGGATTAGCCAAAATTGGCGATCCAATCAAAGGCGGCGGGGATATGATTGCGATTTGCGGACGCAACGTGCTTTCAGATTTCCCGATTGATGCGGGATTATCAACACCAAGAATGACCGTATCGCAAAAACTGATCGGCGGATTAAAAGCGGTTGGCGTGGATTATTTCCCCGCAGACAGCATTTTAATTACTCGTCTTGATAATCTTTCCCTGTATGTACAAAAAGGCACAATTCGCCGCATAATGGAACGCAACCCAGCCAAAGATCGCCTAGATATTTATAATTCTTTAGTGGCTGATTTTGTTATCGAAGACTACAACGCCGTAGCATTAATTGAAAACATCAATATCATAGATTAGCTTTCGTTGCGCAGTAAGTTTTGGGCGGTTTCCTCACCGCCCTTTTTTATTACCTCGAGGCGTGAAAGTCTTTTATAAGGTTTTTAATGGTGCTAATATTTAGCCGAATTAAACACAACAAGGAACAGCACAATGGCAATTCATCAAATCTTAACCCGCCACACGGCAAGCATTAGCGACTTGAAAAAAAATCCTATGGGGATCGTATCAGAAGGCACGGCAGAAGAAGGCGCAATCGCTATCTTAAACCGAAATGAACCCGTTTTTTATTGCGTTAATCCACGACTTTTTGCGGTTATTCAGGAAATACTTGAAGACCAAGAACTAAGCCAAGTTGTCAAAAAAC
>NZ_JBMMGT010000059.1:0-1027 GCF_049366555.1 Avibacterium volantium
CTTCGTTAGAACATCAAACGTTAAAGGGTGGTATTTCAACAACGACTCCACGATAACTGGCGTTACCGCTTCATAGTCTCCCACCTATCCTACACATCAAAATTCAAGGTTCAGTGTCAAGCTATAGTAAAGGTTCACGGGGTCTTTCCGTCTAGCCGCGGGTACACCGCATCTTCACGGCGATTTCAATTTCACTGAGTCTCGGGTGGAGACAGCCTGGCCATCATTATGCCATTCGTGCAGGTCGGAACTTACCCGACAAGGAATTTCGCTACCTTAGGACCGTTATAGTTACGGCCGCCGTTTACTGGGGCTTCGATCAGGAGCTTCTCTTTCGATTACACCATCAATTAACCTTCCAGCACCGGGCAGGCATCACACCCTATACGTCCACTTTCGTGTTTGCAGAGTGCTGTGTTTTTAATAAACAGTTGCAGCCAGCTGGTATCTTCGACTGGTTCATGCTCCATCCGTAAAGAACTTCACACTACGCCAGCGCACCTTCTCCCGAAGTTACGGTGCTATTTTGCCTAGTTCCTTCACCCGAGTTCTCTCAAGCGCCTGAGTATTCTCTACCTGACCACCTGTGTCGGTTTTCAGTACGGTTTAGTAAAGCCTGAAGCTTAGTGGCTTTTCCTGGAAGTGTGGTATCAGTTACTTCAGCACCTTAGTGCCTCGTCATCATCTCTCAGTGTTAACGGTGAGCCGGATTTGCCTAACTCACCCACCTACCAACTTAAACGACCATCTCCAACAGGTCGATAACCTAACCTTCTCCGTCCCCACATCGCAGCTTTACCAAGTACGGGAATATTAACCCGTTTCCCATCGACTACGCTTTTCAGCCTCGCCTTAGGGGCCGACTCACCCTGCCCCGATTAACGTTGGACAGGAACCCTTGGTCTTCCGGCGAACGGGTTTTTCACCCGTTTTATCGTTACTTATGTCAGCATTCGCACTTGTGATACGTCCAGCAATCCTCTCAAATCACCTTCTTCCGCTTACACAACGCTCCCCTACCCAACAG
>NZ_JBMMGT010000060.1:0-863 GCF_049366555.1 Avibacterium volantium
AAAAATGCCCTCTTTACATTTATTCGCTTACGACAATTCGAGCGTTAATTGGTTGTACAGGGCGATTGTTATTCCCTAGTGTATGTGATAATGATCGAATCTGCTCACTGCTTGCACTGATAGGTTGCTGTAAAACCACCCAATTTACCCCTTCGCTACAAGGCGGCGTGGTGAGCGAGCCATTAAGACGGTAATGTCCTTTACTTCGCGGCAGCAATTTTGTGATGTCTAATGGCTGTGCCAGTGCCATTTTTTCATTAACATTCAAAGGGTTATGCAGTAATTCTTCTAGCACAGAATTTGCTTTTCCTTCTTTCACCATTACCGCCAGCACAGCAAGCTCACCAGCTTCAGATTTATGTACAAAATGGATTTCTACAGGGAAATGCTTACCTTGGAATTGATGTTCACTTGGTGTATGGAAATGAAATTGCTGTAACGTAAAAGTTTTGTCATCAATCTTTAATTGATTATTTGCTGATTGTAGAGAGGCTTGTAAAGTATGTCCATTATTGACTAGGCTAACGCTGCTCGGCTGATATTGATATTCTACGCTGTTATGCGAGGTTACTGCGTTGGTCAAATTAACTGGCGATTGATTTTTGCCTCGTTCACATAATTGGTAGTCTGCACTTAATTGCCCCCAATGTTGCGGAGCAGCCTCTCCACTATATCCCCAATGGGAATGGGGGCTTGCTTCGTGTGGAGTGTGAACACAACCTGCTAACAACACAGTTAAAAAGCTTGGAAATATAAATTTTTTCATTTTTTTACCTCAATTTTGATGAATATAAAACCATTTCGATTATACGCTTGATCGATTGTTAAACGCTGCTCTATGTCATTTTTAGTTCATCAAAATG
>NZ_JBMMGT010000061.1:0-832 GCF_049366555.1 Avibacterium volantium
GCTCGCGTTTCCCGTTGGAATTGTTACTCAGGCTAATCGGATTGGCACGCAGTTCGTTCTTTTATCATCTCAAGCCAAAGTCGGATAAAAATGTAGCGATTTCACAGAAAATAGAGGAAATTTATCGCAAAAATGACGAAAATTATGGTTATCGTCGAATTACCTTGGAATTAAGGAAATACTTGATTATCAACCACAAAAGGGTGCAAGCGATAATGCAACGTTTGGGGTTAAAAGGAAAAAGTAAGCAGAAAAAATATCGTTCTTACCAAGGCAAAGTGGGACAAATTGCCGATAATCTGTTGCAACGGGATTTTACGGCAACGGTGCCGAATGAGAAGTGGGTAACGGATATCACCGAGTTCAAATGTGCGGAAGGCAAAGTGTATTTATCGTCGATTAAAGACTTGTTTAATAACGAAATTATTGCTTATGATGTGGCGAGAAGTCCGAATTTTGAGCAGATAACCAGAATGTTGACCCAGGCGGTGAACCGATTAGCGGGGGAAAAACCGATACTGCATTCCGACCAAGGATGGCAGTATCAAATGATGGGTTATCGGGAGATATTGAAAAAATACGGTATTAAGCAAAGTATGTCGAGAAAAGGCAATTGCCTTGATAATGGTGCGATGGAAAGCTTTTTCGGGCGATTGAAGACGGAATGTTACTTTGGCAAGCGGTTTGAAACCTTTGAACAGCTTGAAAAAGTGATTCACGAGTACATTCATTACTACAACAATGAGCGTATTCAAGTGAAGCTCAAAGGACTAAGCCCTGTGGAATACAGAACTCAGTCCTTGAATTAAATTAGAATATAGTCTAACTTTTT
>NZ_JBMMGT010000062.1:0-713 GCF_049366555.1 Avibacterium volantium
GGGGCTGTATTAGATTAGCAAGTATGTTAGTCTATAAAAATGAAGATAACTCATTGTAAATTAAAGAAATCCATACAGAAAAAGCTCCTTGAATTTTTTGTATTAGAAGTAACAGCCCGTTCTGCAGCAAATTTGTTAGAGATAAATCCTAACTCTGCTGCACTGTTTTACCGCAAAATCAGAGAGGTTATCAGCTATCATTTAGCTCTTGAAGCAGATGAAGTATTTGAGGGACAAATTGAGTTGGATGAAAGCTATTTCGGTGGGCATCGTAAAGGAAAACGAGGTCGTGGAGCTGCAGGAAAAGTGGCTATTTTTGGTATATTAAAACGACAAGGTAAAGTGTTTACTGTGGTCGTAAATGATACGAAGGCAACAACGCTAATGCCCGTTATAGCAAGGAAAATCAAGCCTGATAGCTGGGTTTACACAGATACTTATCGTAGTTATGATGCCCTTGATGTAAGCGAATTTCACCACGAACGAATTAACCATTCGGAGCTGTTTGCAGTGAAACAAAATCACATCAACGGCATTGAAAATTTTTGGAGTCAAGCCAAGCGGATACTCCGAAAATATAATGGAATTGACCGAAAAAGTTTTCCTTTATTCTTGAAAGAATGTGAATTTCGGTTTAACTTCGGGACACCAAAAGAGCAACTTAAAACGTTGAGAAAATGGTGTGAAATTTAGGGCTAATCTAATACAGCCCC
>NZ_JBMMGT010000063.1:0-697 GCF_049366555.1 Avibacterium volantium
TGGTGCAGTGGTATCCACTTTCACACTGCCAGTGCCTTCAGCTGATTCGTTGCCTGCTGGATCTTTCACACTGGCTTTCACGTCGATGTTGTCGATGCCATTTGTCGGTACGTCTTTGGTGTAGCCATCTTTGATGATTTCTGGTGTTACTGGAATTTCTTCTTTCTCACCATTAATCTCAACCACCAATGTGTCACCCACTTCTGTACCCTCAGGCACAGTGATTTTCACTGGTGTCTGATTGTCTGAACCAACTTCATCTTTGTTCAATGTGTGGTCAGTATTAGTGTCTTCTGGGAATGTGATTTCTGGTGCTTTATCACCTTTACCATCACCATTGCCATCATTGCCACCTGGTACTTTGGTATCCACGATTGTGCTGTCTGTGCCTGGTTGACTTGGGTTGCTCGCTTGATCAACCACTGTTGCCGACACAGTCAATTTACCATTAGCAGGTACTTTATCTGCCGGAATGGTTACCATAACACCATTTTGGATATCTTCATCACTTAAAATGATTTCTTTATCCACAACGCCATCATTATCAAAATCCACTTTTAAGGTGTCGCCCGCAACCGGTTTAGTCGCCTCTTCACCATTAAAGGTGATTTTCGCTTCTACACCTGCCTCTACCTCAGCTTTATTCAGATAACCATCATTGCCATCTTGAATCTCAACTGTCGGGGCAGACGGTGCT
>NZ_JBMMGT010000064.1:0-553 GCF_049366555.1 Avibacterium volantium
TCGGACAGTGTCTGGTGGGTAGTTTGACTGGGGCGGTCTCCTCCCAAAGCGTAACGGAGGAGCACGAAGGTTTGCTAATGACGGTCGGACATCGTCAGGTTAGTGCAATGGTATAAGCAAGCTTAACTGCGAGACAGACAAGTCGAGCAGGTGCGAAAGCAGGTCATAGTGATCCGGTGGTTCTGAATGGAAGGGCCATCGCTCAACGGATAAAAGGTACTCCGGGGATAACAGGCTGATACCGCCCAAGAGTTCATATCGACGGCGGTGTTTGGCACCTCGATGTCGGCTCATCACATCCTGGGGCTGAAGTAGGTCCCAAGGGTATGGCTGTTCGCCATTTAAAGTGGTACGCGAGCTGGGTTTAGAACGTCGTGAGACAGTTCGGTCCCTATCTGCCGTGGGCGTTGGAGAATTGAGAGGGGCTGCTCCTAGTACGAGAGGACCGGAGTGGACGCATCACTGGTGTACCAGTTGTCTCGCCAGAGGCACTGCTGGGTAGCTAAATGCGGAAGAGATAAGTGCTGAAAGCATCTAAGCACGAAACTTGCCT
>NZ_JBMMGT010000065.1:0-549 GCF_049366555.1 Avibacterium volantium
CCTAATAGAATAGATGAGTGCTCACACAGATTGTCGTGATGGTTGTTAGACAATAAGAAGCAAATGAAAAAAGACGGTAAAAACTGACCGCACTTTTGATAAATCCTTATGGGTCTGTAGCTCAGGTGGTTAGAGCGCACCCCTGATAAGGGTGAGGTCGGTGGTTCAAGTCCACTCAGACCCACCACTCGAGCGAGTGACATAGGGATTAATGATTGGGGATATAGCTCAGCTGGGAGAGCGCCTGCCTTGCACGCAGGAGGTCAGCGGTTCGATCCCGCTTATCTCCACCAAATCATACCATTTAATAAAATCATTGCTAAGTATTCTCATATTACATAACCGAGTAAGAGAGAATATTTACCAATGATAATGAAAATTATCGAATTTGCTCTTTAACAATGTAAAAACAAGCTGAAAACTGAAGAGACTTTCAAGCTAATGAGGAAGTGGTAATCGTGATAGAACCATTTTCTAATTAAATTGAAAAAGTCTGAGTAAAAGACTTACTTGAACAAAAGCAAGTAAGCGTTCTCAACGAGAGAACAA
>NZ_JBMMGT010000066.1:0-530 GCF_049366555.1 Avibacterium volantium
CTGTTCTCTCATTGAGAACGCTTACTTGCTTTTGTTCAAGTAAGTCTTTTTACTCAGACTTTTTCAATTTAATTAGAAAGCAGTTCTATTACTCTCACCACTCCCTCATTAGCTTGAAAGTCTCTTCAGTTTTCAGCTTGTTTTTCTATTGTTAAAGAGCAAATTAAGTATGATAAATCCTATTAGGCTATCATAATCTTATTCCTAAATCTTTAGTTCTCTCAACGATACTAAACACTTAGGAATAAGATTTGGTGGAGATAAGCGGGATCGAACCGCTGACCTCCTGCGTGCAAGGCAGGCGCTCTCCCAGCTGAGCTATATCCCCAATTCCATTCCTAAACCGCCCCTCTTTCACTCAATCATGGATATTGCCCAGCAATGAGTGGTGGGTCTGAGTGGACTTGAACCACCGACCTCACCCTTATCAGGGGTGCGCTCTAACCACCTGAGCTACAGACCCACAAGGGTACCGCAAGTGCGGTCTTTTTTTTCGGTTTTTTTTCGTTGCTTTCACAACGATACTGTCT
>NZ_JBMMGT010000067.1:0-488 GCF_049366555.1 Avibacterium volantium
CAGATAAAGAATCTAAAGAATACAAAGAATTATCTTGGCGGCGCTAGTGCAGTGGACCCACCTAATTCCATGCCGAACTTAGAAGTTAAACGCTGTAACGCCGATGGTAGTGTGGGGAATCCCCATGTGAGAGTAGGACACCGCCAGGTTTTGAATGAAAGAAGAACGCCATTGAGGGAACTCGGTGGCGTTTTTTTATTGGTTTTATTTTATATCTCCTATTTTGGGTTTTATTTTGGGGCGTTATTATTGGTTAGGGAAAGCTGGGAGAAGAACCTAATTAGACTTTTTGTGCTTTATATCTCCCATTTTTACTTTTCTAAATATACTTATTTTTATCATTTATTTAATATTAAAGCAGAATTATTTAAATAAGTTGGCTTCGAGAAAGTTCAAGCAGCTATAAGTATCATTTAAATGAGTATATAGATGTACTTAGAAAATATATAAGAAAAATCTGGCAAAATTACACCGCACTTTGGTTTGAT
>NZ_JBMMGT010000068.1:0-482 GCF_049366555.1 Avibacterium volantium
CGGCGATTTTTCCCAATTTCCCACTTTCCCAATTGTTTTCTACACTCAGACAAAAAAATTTTTTTTCACGCTGCTAGAAAAATTTTTTTGCTTATTGGCTAGTAACCTAGAATATTAAAATTTTTCATTATGCTGATGATGTTTGATGAATGATAATGGAATGAAACAATGGCAAAAAATGGCATTTACAGATCCCCAATAGTTCCCCTAGGTAATAGTCTGAAAATAAAATTTACTTATTAATTAAATTGTTATGGTTGAAGTCAAGGATTGTTGGGGCACCATCATTTATCTTTCCCCTTTCCCCTAAATTCCCAATAAATTATTCATTACATAGCTGCACAAAGAAAATTAAAGTGCGGTCAAATTTTGATGAATTTTTCTTAAAAAACAACCGCACTTAAAAATTAGGCAATAAAAAACCTCTATGTGTTATATAGAGGCTTTCTCATCATTATTTGCTAAGATTTTGGTTTATTTAA
>NZ_JBMMGT010000069.1:0-432 GCF_049366555.1 Avibacterium volantium
AATTATTCTTCGGGTTTTTCGGTTTCTTCGATCAATGCGGGATAGACGATAAAAAAGCGTTTTCCCTTGCTGTTGATATACCTTTCTAATTTTGTAGGTACTTTGTGCTGATAGGGTCTTTGATTTTGTTCCGTGCCAGTTTTTAGCATTTTATGCTTTTCCATTGCTTCAAATACCAGCTTGCGGGGAAATTCGCTTTCTTTAATCACGTCTTTAAAGGCTTTAGGGTGAATATAAAAGTGTTCTGGTTCGCCGTTAAATACTTCTAAAACACGATAGCCCAAGATTTTTTGAATAATCCGCTGCGTGGTGGGTTCAGGCACTTGAATAAAGCCACTTTCTGCATTTTCGTCAAGCCAGCCATTAAAGAACTCTATGATTTTTTCTTCTTCCCGTTCGCCTGTGCCGTAATCGATGTGCCAATCATTGAAA
>NZ_JBMMGT010000070.1:0-432 GCF_049366555.1 Avibacterium volantium
GATTATTCTTCGGGTTTTTCTGTTTCTTCGATTAAGGCAGGATAGACGATAAAAAAGCGTTTTCCCTTGCTGTTGATATACCGCTCTAATTTTGTAGGCACTTTGTGCTGATAGGGTCTTTGCTGTTGTTCCGTTCCCGTTCTAAGCATTTTGTGTTTTTCCATTGCTTCATAAACTAACTTGCGGGGAAATTCGCTTTCTTTAATCACGTCTTTAAAGGCTTTGGGGTGAATATAAAAATGCTCTGGTTCGCCGTTAAATACCTCTAAAACACGATAGCCCAAGATTTTTTGAATAATCCGTTGCGTGGCAGGTTCAGGCACTTGAATAAAGCCGCTTTCTGCGTTTTCGTCAAGCCAGCCATTAAAGAACTCTATGATTTTTTCTTCTTCCCGTTCGCCTGTGCCGTAATCAATGTGCCAATCATTGAAG
>NZ_JBMMGT010000071.1:0-423 GCF_049366555.1 Avibacterium volantium
GGGGCTGTCCTAGATAACGACTAAAAACTCTATTTAGGTTAGAATGAACCAATGAGAAAAAGTCGTCTAAGTCAGCATAAACAAAATAAACTCATTGAGCTCTTTGTCGCAGGGATTACAGCAAGGACTGCTGCGGAGTTGGCCAATGTAAATAAAACGACAGCAGCATACTACTTTCATCGCTTACGCCTGCTCATCTATCAAAATAGCCTACACTTAGAAATGTTTGAAGGTGAAATTGAAGCCGATGAAAGTTATTTTGGTGGTGCCCGCAAAGGTAAACGTGGTCGTGGTGCGGCAGGGAAAATCGCGGTATTCGGGCTTCTTAAACGCAATGGTAAGGTTTATACCGTTGCGGTTCCGAATACTCAATCAGCCACCTTGTTACCTATTATTCGAGAGCAAGTAAAGCCTGATAGTATT
>NZ_JBMMGT010000072.1:0-409 GCF_049366555.1 Avibacterium volantium
TTTTTTTATTGGTTTTATTTTATATCTCCTATTTTGGGTTTTATTTTGGGGTGTTTTTTTCGATTAATTTAATCTTGCCTGTCTTAATTTATCTTCTCTTTATAGCCACTTGGATTTTCCCTAGAACGACGGCTTGACTAGCTTATCTCTTAAATTTAGATGGATATTATTAATGCATTAATCCATAGATATATAAGAGAATATAGGAGAATTGGGCTATTTATGTTATTAGCTAAAGTAAATTAAACTGGCTTGAAATTAATTTTTGAAAAGTTAAAGTAAAATCTCTATTCTTCTTAAGAGGAACGAAAAAGATTTTATCAGAGCGATTTTGTTATTTTTTAGTAGGTGTGTCTTTATAGATAGATATAGCGGTTAAATTATCCTTTATACCCACTCAAAACCTCAT
>NZ_JBMMGT010000073.1:0-396 GCF_049366555.1 Avibacterium volantium
CTCTATCACGATTACCATCCCTCATCAGCTTGAAAGTCTCTTCAGTTTTCAGCTTGTTTTTATATTGTTAAAGAGCAAATTAGATATGACGCTTTGCGTCTTATCATTACTAAATTCTTTCTACTTCCCTTTCACTCTCTTCCCTAAACTAGGCTTATATGTTTAAGGGGATTAATTTAAAAGAACTTACTAATGATTTGGTGGAGATAAGCGGGATCGAACCGCTGACCTCCTGCGTGCAAGGCAGGCGCTCTCCCAGCTGAGCTATATCCCCAATCATTCTCCGCATCACTTGAGTGGTGGGTCTGAGTGGACTTGAACCACCGACCTCACCCTTATCAGGGGTGCGCTCTAACCACCTGAGCTACAGACCCTCAAGGATTCGGGTTATTCTTC
>NZ_JBMMGT010000074.1:0-390 GCF_049366555.1 Avibacterium volantium
AAATATAATTACACCCATTGTTGAATAAATTATTTCTATTAAGTTTTCTATATAAACTGCACTTATAAATAGGTGCAGTTTTATTTTTTCTATTAACTAATTATTTCATAGCTTTATACTTTTTCCATATTAAAAGTATATCCATTAAATGGCTTTCATAAGCTATTTTCAAAATAATAAAAAGCAACTATATTCAGGGTGGCCTGGGGTTTTAGAATGTAATTGGCGGAATTGTTGTAAATCTGAAATGGTTAAATCATAGCCCGTTAAATGTAAAAGGCTGTAAATTAACATTGAACCGTGTCCATTTGATAACACAAATCTATCGCGGTTTGACCATTTTGGATTGGTTGGATTATGCACTAAAAAATCACGCCATAATACTTCGGC
>NZ_JBMMGT010000075.1:0-389 GCF_049366555.1 Avibacterium volantium
ACCGCACTTACTCAATAAGCCAGCTTTTACAAGTTGGCTTTTTTTTGCTCAAAATCTTACAACACCAAGCAAGCTATAAAATAAAATTTTACTAGGATAGATAAAATAAATTGGGAAAGTGGGAAAATAGTATTGAATATATATATTATTACATATAAATCAACAAGTTATAGAAAAATAATTTTCCCACTCTTTCCCAAAATGCTAAAAATATTCCCAAAAATGGCGTTTTTCTTCCCAATTTGGAAAAAGCAGCACATTCACATAAAAACGAATAAAAAACAGTCAATTTTATTAAAATCCCAAATTTTGGGGCAAAAAATCCCAAAATTTCCCTTGAAAATCCCAAATTGATTTTTACTATAACTCATTGAATAATCATAGAAAAA
>NZ_JBMMGT010000076.1:0-386 GCF_049366555.1 Avibacterium volantium
TGGGGAAATATGCCCTTTTTCTGGTGTGCGGTCGTGCTGGTTAATATTCGTTTGGCTAGGCATTGGCACGCTAATCCCTAGCGTTTCGCCTTTATGTTCTGTTGTTTTTATAATGTTAATTAAGCCTAAAAATGGTGAAATTTCTAGGGATTTAAAAAACTCCTTTTCTACTTTTCCGTCTAAATCAAAAACGGCTAATGCACCGTCAATATTGATTTTAAGCATTGTTGATAAATGTTGGATATAGTTGTTATATTGTTTTGCTGTAACGTTTTCCATCGTTTCTATTCCTAATATAAGTTATTAATTAATTTTTGAAAGCCTGTTTTTATTGTGGTTTGCTCTTTACTTTCTTTCTCTTTTTGTGCCAATGTTTTTAATTCATC
>NZ_JBMMGT010000077.1:0-386 GCF_049366555.1 Avibacterium volantium
TATGAATTAAAAACATTGGCACAAAAAGAGAAAGAAAGTAAAGAACAAGCCACAACAAAAACAGGCTTCAAAAAATTAATTGATAACTTACATTAGGAATAAAAACAATGGAAAACTTCACAGCAAAACAATATAACAACTATATCCAACATTTATCTACAATGCTTAAAATCAATATTGACGGTGCATTAGCCGTTTTTGATTTAGAAGGCAAAGTAGAAAAGGAATTTTTTAAATCCCTAGAAACTTCACCATTTTTAGGCTTAATCAATATCATCAAAACAACAGAACACAAAGGCGAAGCGCTAGGGATTAGCGTACCAATGCCAAGCCAAACGGATATTAACCAGCACGACCGCACACCAGAAAAAGGGCATATTTCCCCG
>NZ_JBMMGT010000078.1:0-363 GCF_049366555.1 Avibacterium volantium
CCTTTCGTTATGAATGATTTAGTTCCATTATGATTTAATCGATACCAATAAAAGGCTTACATCTTGAAAGTAAGCCTTTTTTATTGGCTAAAATTTGAATTTCTGTTGTGGCTCTTCCTTTTTCATTAGGCTGTCTAGCCGTTCTTGATTGCTCACGGCTTTTAGCGTGCCTTTATTGATTTGTTCTTTTTCCGTTTCATTCCACTTTTGCGCCTCTGGGCAATCGATATAAACGGCTCTTTTCACTTCGTAAAGTTGCCCCACAAATTGTGCCTTTAACTGTCCGCAATTAGGGCAATAAACACTTGCATTTACGCTTAATAGAGAGGGTTTATAACTGCTTCGGGTTTTGGTATCGCCCCC
>NZ_JBMMGT010000079.1:0-362 GCF_049366555.1 Avibacterium volantium
GATTGAATTAAGCATTCCCGATTATCCGCTTCCGCCCATAAGGTTAAATGCCGTGCGGTCTGTAAAGCGGTTTCTAATATGGCAAAATTGCTTGCTACCCGTTGCACCTGTGCGGCGGTGTTATTGGCAAGGCGTTCTGCCCATTCAGTTTTATAGCGTTGATATTCTGCTTTGATAAAGGCTTTATTTTCGGCAATGTATTTGATCCATTCCCGCCCGACTACGCCATAATGATTTAGGCTAGCTTCGTTCAGGTGGTCGGCGTGGGCTTTGTTATTGGCAAAGCCGTGTAAGTGATTGGCTTCGATTAAAGGAATGTTCAAAAGGCGCACTAACTGCCCTGCGTTAATGTTTACCCCTTT
>NZ_JBMMGT010000080.1:0-361 GCF_049366555.1 Avibacterium volantium
ATAAGGCATTTACGATGACGGCTTTTTCTGCATTTTTTGTTGGTTGAGTTCCTGTAACTTTTTTAGCATTGCATTCTCCGCTTCTAATTCCAAAATTCGGTAACGCAAGCGTTCTTCTTCTGTTTTGGGCATTGGTGGCATTTTAGGTGAGTTGAGTTTCATACTTGGACGACCTTTAGGTTTGAGCAATAACCCATCTATACCTTGTTTTTCAAAGCGTTGCAACCATTGACTAATTATCCCTGAACTGGGGATATCAAAGCGAAAGCAGGCGGCTTCAGCGGAGCACTGGCCTTTTTTGATAACTTGAATAACCTTTAATTTAAACTCAACAGAATAACATCGTTTTTTACCTAACACT
>NZ_JBMMGT010000081.1:0-361 GCF_049366555.1 Avibacterium volantium
TGTGTTAGGTAAAAAACGATATTATTCTGTTGAGTTTAAATTAAAGGTTATTCAAGCTATCAAAAAAGGCCAGTGCTCCGCTGAAGCCGCCTGCTTTCGCTTTGATATCCCCAGTTCAGGGATAATTAGTCAATGGTTGCAACGCTTTGAAAAACAAGGTATAGATGGGTTATTACTCAAACCTAAAGGTCGTCCAAGTATGAAACTCAACTCACCTAAAATGCCACCAACGCCCAAAACAGAAGAAGAACGCTTGCGTTACCGAATTTTGGAATTAGAAGCGGAGAATGCAATGCTAAAAAAGTTGCAGGAACTCAACCAACAAAAAATGCAGAAAAAGCCGTCATCGTAAATGCCTTAC
>NZ_JBMMGT010000082.1:0-332 GCF_049366555.1 Avibacterium volantium
GTAGTATCCGTTTCAACCGTGTAATCTTTCGGCTCCGCAGACACTTCACCTTTATTACCCGCTTCATCTGTCGCGGTGATTTTCGCTTCCACTTTCTTATCAGCGTCTTGTTGCAACTCGCTTACAGGCACATCAACAGTGAATTTACCTTCATCATTCACAGTGGTTTCGTATGGCTTGTCGTTAACCGTCACAACCACTTTGTCGCCGTCTTTAAATTCGCCTTCAACGTGACCTGCTACAGGCACATTGTCGCCTTTCGCTTCTTCTAGGCTCAGTTGATTATCATCACCTGCAACCGTGTCGATCACCAATGTAGTGGTTTGCGCATT
>NZ_JBMMGT010000083.1:0-291 GCF_049366555.1 Avibacterium volantium
GGGTGACTGCGTACCTTTTGTATAATGGGTCAGCGACTTATATTTTGTAGCGAGGTTAACTGAATAAGGGAGCCGAAGGGAAACCGAGTCTTAACTGGGCGTTGAGTTGCAAGGTATAGACCCGAAACCCGGTGATCTAGCCATGGGCAGGTTGAAGGTTGGGTAACACTAACTGGAGGACCGAACCGACTAATGTTGAAAAATTAGCGGATGACCTGTGGCTGGGGGTGAAAGGCCAATCAAACCGGGAGATAGCTGGTTCTCCCCGAAATCTATTTAGGTAGAGCCTTG
>NZ_JBMMGT010000084.1:0-246 GCF_049366555.1 Avibacterium volantium
GAACGCTGGCGGCAGGCTTAACACATGCAAGTCGAACGGTAACGGGTTGAAAGCTTGCTTTCGATGCTGACGAGTGGCGGACGGGTGAGTAATGCTTGGGAATCTGGCTTATGGAGGGGGATAACCATTGGAAACGATGGCTAATACCGCATAGTATCGGAAGATTAAAGGGTGGGACTTTTTGCCACCTGCCATAAGATGAGCCCAAGTGGGATTAGGTAGTTGGTGGGGTAAAGGCCTACCAAG
>NZ_JBMMGT010000085.1:0-245 GCF_049366555.1 Avibacterium volantium
CCATTTTCTTATTAAATTGAAAAAGTCTGAGTAAAAGACTTACTTGAACAAAAGCAAGTAAGCGTTCTCAATGAGAGAACAACTTCGGGGAAAAATCCTTGAGGTTGTATAGTTAAGTGAGAAAGCGTACAGGGCGGATGCCTTGGCAATCAGAGGCGATGAAGGACGTGCTAATCTGCGAAAAGCGTGGGTGAGTTGATAAGAAGCGTTTAACCCACGATGTCCGAATGGGGAAACCCGATAGG
>NZ_JBMMGT010000086.1:0-240 GCF_049366555.1 Avibacterium volantium
AGTAAAAAACCTTAGCAAATAGCTAAGGTTTTTTGTATTTTGAAACGTGGTATCTATTTTAGGTGGCAATCCGATTGCTAAGGTGATCAAGAAATGCAGAGAAAAGTTTTCACCGAGATGATTAATGCTGAAATCAGGTTCACTATAAAAAATCAGTGGAACAAAGAGTGGTGGAAAAAAGTGCGGTGAAAAAACGGAAGAAATTGAGCGATTTGTATCTTAATCATCTTAACTACATAC
>NZ_JBMMGT010000088.1:0-227 GCF_049366555.1 Avibacterium volantium
GGGGCTGTCCTAGATAACTAGACTAAGCTCCCTTTAACTAATTGTTTTAAAATGGAAATTTGAGTTTTTATGTCACTGTAATTAAAACGCCATTCGCATTCCTTTAAATAAAGCTCAAAATGGGCTTTAGGAATGCCATTAAATTTGCGTAAATGGCGTTTTGCTTGGCTCCAAAAATTCTCAATTCCATTAATGTGGTTATGATTTTCAGCAAAATGTGTGCTGTG
>NZ_JBMMGT010000089.1:0-222 GCF_049366555.1 Avibacterium volantium
ACATGGGGATTCCCCACACTACCATCGGCGTTACAGCGTTTCACTTCTAAGTTCGGCATGGAGTTAGGTGGGTCCACTGCACTAGCGCCGCCAAGATAATTCTTTGTATCCTTTAGATTCTTTATCTTTCTTTATGTCTTTTCTATTCGTTATTTATGTCTTCAACAAAAACAAGCCAAAACCCTTGAGTGTTGTATAGTTAAGCCTCTCGGGCAATTAGTA
>NZ_JBMMGT010000090.1:0-215 GCF_049366555.1 Avibacterium volantium
TGATCTGCACCCCAAAAGTTGGACTAAACAACCAATTGATTAAGGTGCAGATTTTTTATGACTAAATATACTCAACGTTTCAAACAACAAGTGCTCGACTTTTATCATCAAAATGGAAAAAACCGTTCGCTTACTCGCCAGTATTTTCAGCTTCCCCAAAGCACGTTAGCACGTTGGATTGCGAAATTTAATCATAATGGAATCAATGGATTAGC
>NZ_JBMMGT010000091.1:0-214 GCF_049366555.1 Avibacterium volantium
GATTTTTCAGATACGGGGCTATCACCCTGTGTCGCTTAGCTTCCCAGCTAATTCTCCTAAATCACATGCTATCACTTACTGGCTCCTCCGCTTTCGCTCGCCGCTACTCACAGAATCTCGGTTGATTTCTTTTCCTCGGGGTACTTAGATGTTTCAGTTCTCCCGGTTCGCCTTGTTTACCTATTTTATTCAGTAAACAATGATAGGTTCTTCA
>NZ_JBMMGT010000092.1:0-203 GCF_049366555.1 Avibacterium volantium
CGTATAGAGATTACCTTTATATGTAGTCCCCTTCGTCTAGAGGCCTAGGACATCGCCCTTTCACGGCGGTAACAGGGGTTCGAATCCCCTAGGGGACGCCATTTAAAGCTAATTTTTTAGCGATTTGCTCTTTAACAATGTAAAAACAAGCTGAAAACTGAAGAGACTTTCAAGCTGATGAGGGAGTGGTAATAGTGATATAA